>CAJODK010000020.1 GCA_905233245.1 uncultured Prevotella sp.
TATTTTGAATACAAGAAGCGGGCTGCCACTGCGCAACCTGAGGGAATTTCGTCGCCAAACTATAAACCCATAATCCAGACAGTGAACAGCCCGTTATAGCAGGTTGCTCAAAACTGTGCTTCTGGACTATATTACGTTGGCGACGTTTTTTCAGGTTGAGAAGCACTTCTCATTATTATTCGTCTGCAAAGGTATATAATTTATTTTATTTTTTTTCATTTGTTTGTAAAAAAAATGGCAGTTGGCATCTCGGAAAATAGTTTAGGCGACATTTTCTCAGGTTAAGATGCCTCCTGCCTTATCTTTTATCACATTGATAACGACATAATATTTTAACCAGATGCAAAATTATAAAAAAAAGTACATTCTCCAAATTTCGCCTCGCGCGCGCGATAAATGTCTATATGATTACATATATGGAAAATAGAAATTGCCAATTTAGCAATTAATTTGTACAGTACGATTTTAGATTATTTAACTATGGCAAGATATATTTAGGCTCTATTTTCAACATTTCCATATCCAACTTAACCTTATCAAGTTCATAGCCCAGGTCTTTAGCGCATACTTCAGGAATATATTGGCAGGGGTCTCCATATTTGCTGATGACCCATTCCCTGATTGCCTTATAACGCTCTTCATCTTCTTTAGTCCAACACATAGTGTTCCACCACTTAATAACCGTAGTACGAGATATCTTCATGGTCTTGGCGCAACCTATCTTAGTAGCACTATCGCCCTCTATCCAACGATAGATTCTCACTTTGATGGCTGCTTTGTTACGCCATACGGGTGTAATACTGTTATGTGGTCTTCCTGTTCGCAATATTTTATTATATGAAGTATGTGCAAGTATGTATAAAAGAGTCTGATTTGTTCAGGTTTTGTTCAGATTTTAAAACAAAAAAGCAGTTACAATGTACGTAACTGCTTGATTTTTAAGTGTAGCGGGAGGGGGCCACGATCCCTCGACCTCCGGATTATGAATCCGACGCTCTAACCAGCTGAGCTATCCCGCCATCATCAAAATAGCGGGTGCAAAGGTAGTAATAAAAGTTGAAAGTTGAAAGTTGAAAGTTGAAAGTTTTAAGGCTTTTAATGTTTATTAACAAAGGAGTGCACTCTTTTTTCTCTGAAACTTTGTAATTTTGCAACGATGAAAAGAAAGGAACCACAATGAGAAATAAGCTTATCATAAGATATTTCAGCAGGAGCTCTTTGCCTTACTGGACTATCATCCTCATTGACTGTATTATAGTAGTGATAGCTGGCATGCTGGCTACGTATGCCGTGACTGGCGGCAGCAGTCTGGCGAGTCACTTCTGGCATCATGTCAAGACGTGGCTGTGTGCTGTGCCATGCTTTATCATCGGTATGAAGTTGTTCCACACATATAGCGGTCTGATGCGCTATACGGCAACGGTGGACCTCATAAGGATAGGCTACTCGGTACTGGCGGGTGGAGTGATACTGGCTCTATGTCATTTTTTGGCCCCCCAAGGCACCATCATAGCCAGCATGCGTTTGCTGACATTTTTCGTGATGCTGATGCTGACGATGATGGGGCAGTGGGCTGTGCGTATCTTGGCGAAGTACCTCTACGAGATTATATACATCTCCAACCGCAAGACGGGCGTATTCATTTATGGTGCTCAGGATGAGGCTATTGCCATCGCTCAGTCGTTTACTGAGCCTAACAGCAAATATACGCTGAAGGGATTCGTGAGTATCGACGGAACGTTGCAGTCCAAGTACCTGATGGGACTCAAGGTGAGACGTGATGGCCCGAACCTTATCAGCCACATGCGCGAGTCGGGGGCTTCGGTGCTCATCGTGAGCCCTAGTCAGCAGGACCGTTTCCGTAATAGTCTGGAACTGCAGAAAAACCTCATCAAGTCTCACATCCGCATCATGGTGGTGCCACAGGCGGAGGACTGGAATCCTACGAAGGCTATTAATTCAGCACAGTTGAAGGAGGTGGAGATCGAAGACCTTCTGCCACGCGACAAGATAGAGGTTGATATGCCTGCCATAGGTGCCATGCTCTGTGGCAAGAGAATACTGATTACGGGTGCTGCGGGTTCGATAGGCAGCGAGATGGTCAAGCAGATAGCACGCTACGACCCAGCCCGTCTCATTCTCATAGACCAGGCAGAGACGCCGATGCATGACGTCAGACTCTACATGGAAAAGAAGTACCCGGAGATACCTTGTGAGACAATCGTTGGTGACATCACCAACAGGGGGCACATGGAACGTCTCTTCGAGGCTCACAGACCTGAGTACGTTTTCCACGCTGCTGCCTACAAGCATGTGCCTATGATGGAGGACAATCCTGCCATGGCAGTGCAGAATAATATATATGGTACGCGCGTGATTGCTGACCTCGCAGTGAAGTACGGCACCAAGAAGTTTGTGATGATTAGCACGGACAAGGCTGTCAATCCGACCAACGTCATGGGCTGCTCTAAGCGTATCTGTGAGATTTATTGCCAGAGTCTGAATAATGCTAACCCTAACCTTAACCCTAACGGTAACGGTACGCAGTTTATCACCACGCGTTTCGGCAATGTGCTGGGTTCCAACGGCTCAGTAATTCCTCTCTTCCGTAAGCAGATAAAGAATGGTGGTCCTCTCACCGTAACCCATCCAGACATCATACGCTACTTCATGCTCATACCAGAGGCTTGCCAGTTGGTGCTCGAAGCAGGTACGATGGGCAAGGGTGGCGAGATATTCGTCTTTGACATGGGTAAGCCAGTACGCATCGTGGACCTCGCTCAGCGCATGATAGACCTCAGTGGAGCTAAGGATGTCAAGATAGAGTTTACCGGTCTGCGTGATGGTGAGAAACTCTATGAGGAGGTTCTCAACGACGAGGAACTGACCAAGCCCACACATCATCCTAAGATTAAGATAGCCGCAGTCAGAGAGTATGACTATGACGTGGCACTAAAAAATGAGGAAGAGCTCTATCAGCTCTCCCTCGGATATGATGATATGGCTATCGTCAAGAAGATGAAAGAGATAGTACCAGAGTACCGTTCTCAGCACTCTAAGTACGAGGTGCTGGATACTATCCCTGCTTAAACAAATCCTTTATTCCGCCAATAGACCCCATCAGGTTGGTAGCTTCGTAAGGCAGATATACGGTCTTCGTATCATTGCCCTTAGCTATCTCCTGAAGAGTCTGTATGTACTTTTGTGCCAAGAGGTAGTTGGCAGGATTGGTCGTCTTGCCCACGGCCTCCGTCACCTTCTCTATGGCAATGGCCTCTGCTTCAGCCTTGCGGATGCGAGCCTGTGCCTCACCCTCAGCACGCAGAATCTCCTGCTGTTTCGTTGCCTCAGCACGATTGATGGCTGCTGTCTTGTCAGCCTCCGACTTCAGGATGACAGCCTGCTTCTCACCCTCAGAGGTGAGGATGGTGGCACGCTTGTTGCGCTCTGCCTGCATCTGTTTCTCCATAGCCTGCAGTACCGTTGATGGCGGTATGATGTCCTGCAGCTCTACGCGGTTCACCTTGATACCCCACTTATTGGTAGCATCGTCAAGTACGGCGCGTAGCTTGGTGTTGATAGTGTCGCGAGAGGTCAGCGTCTGGTCGAGTTCCATCTCACCGATGATGTTTCGCAGTGTGGTCTGCGTCAACTTCTCTATGGCGTTAGGCAGGTTGTTGATTTCATAGACAGCCTTGAAGGGGTCAACAATCTGGAAATAGAGCAGGGCATTGATTTCCATCTGGATGTTATCCTTGGTGATAACGTTCTGACGGTCGAAGTCATACACCTGCTCACGGAGGTCTATGCGGTCAGTCATTACATAACGGCCACGATTCACCGACACCATGTCCTTTGCCTTGTCGATGAAGGGAAAGATGAAATTGATACCAGGGTCAAGGGTCTGGTAATACTTACCTAGTCGCTCGACTATCTTTGTCTCTGACTGAGGAATGATGATGATGGTCTTTTTCAAGACAATGGCTGCCAACACGAGCAGCACGATGATTAAACCTGTGAAGAATTCCATAAAATTTTTTATTTTACTGTTAGTACTATACTCTCCCTTGCTGTGACAGTAACTGTAGCGCCTTTGGGTATCTCTATGTCCTCTGCGCTCACACTGCGCCATTGGTCGCCGTCTATCTGTACGTAGCCATGCCCACCAGCAGGGATGGTCTCCGTCACTATGCCCGTTTTGCCTATCAGGGCATCGGCATTACTTTTGCGCTCCTTCCTATTATGCAGGCGCTTGATGAGTGAAGGTCTCACAAAGACGAGGCATGCCACGCTCGCCACAGCCCAGATGAGCAGTTGATAGAGTAGGGGCACATCAAGGGCTGCTGCTATCAGCGATGCCAGTGCTCCCAATGCGAAGCAAACGAAATAGAAATCACCACTGCTTAACTCTATTATCAAGCAGCCAAAGAATACGATTGTCCAAATAATAGGTAATGACATATCGGTTATTGGTTATAGGTTATCGTTTATTGCGAAAAAAATCCTGCATAATCTCCTGGCACTCTCCCTCCAGCACTCCGTCTGTCACTTCGGTCTTAGGGTGCAGAGCCTTCGGAGCATATTGGCGAAAGCCTCTCTTCTCATCCTTACAGCCATACACTATGCGGGCTATCTGTGACCACCCCAGAGCTCCGGCACACATGGGACAAGGTTCTACCGTGACGTACATCGTGCAGTCCTGCAAGTACTTGCCTCCCAGAGCATTGGCAGCTGCCGTTATTGCCTGCATCTCAGCATGAGCAGTCACATCGTGCAGGGTCTCTGTGAGATTGTGCGTGCGAGCTATTATCCTTCCCCTGCACACTACTACGGCACCTATAGGCACCTCGTTCTCTCGTGCTGCCTGCTCCGCTTCGGCCAAGGCCTTACGCATGTACTCTTCGTCCGTCATACAAACTTACCAGAACGTAGGCAACGATTATGATAGAGAAGCCTGAGTAGCAGAGATTGTACTGCTCAGTGGCTATGCCGGTAGCGATGGAGATAATGAGCACCAAGGCAGAGAAGATGATGAAGAGATACTTTATTTCATTGCCCTTGAAACCCCAATGCTTAAACTTCAGAGCAAACATGGGCACCTCGGCAACGAGCATCCACGATGATAGGAAGATGCCCACGATGATGAGCCATGGGAACCAAGAGTATTGTTCCAAGACGGGACCGAAGCCCACTATCAGTGAACCCCAGAAAAGGGCGTTGGCAGGGGTGGGAAGTCCTATGAAGGAGGTTGTCTGACGAGTGTCGAGATTAAACTTTGCCAGTCTTACGGCACTCAGTGCTGCTACGAGGAAAGCGATGTAAGGGAAGATACCCAACACCTCCAGTTCGTAGAATATAATCGATGCTGGTGCCACTCCGAAGGTGACGTCATCAGCCAGTGAGTCGAGTTCCTTGCCTATCTCGCTTGACACCCCAAGCAGGCGTGCCGACATGCCATCAAAGAAGTCAAAAACGGCACCAAGAATAATAAACAGAAGTGCCATCGCAGGTTGTCCCGTGATGGCGTATGCTGTCGCGATGCAACCACAAACGAGGTTGCAGCATGTTATGGTATTTGGAATGTGCTTTTTCACTTCAGTATTCCGATGATAGTCTGGTTACCAGTAGTAGATTGTCCCATCGTCACCTTAATCTCAGTGTCGAGAGGGAGGAAGAGGTCCACGCGTGAGCCAAACTTGATGAAGCCCAGGTGCTCGTCGATGTAACATATATCGCCCTCCTTGGCGTATGTCACGATACGTCGCGCCATCGCCCCTGCTATCTGGCGACACAGTATATCCCTGCCGTCTGGAGTGGTGATGATGATGTCCGTCATCTCGTTCTCCTCTGCCGCCTTAGGCAACCACGCCTTATGGAAGTGGCCATTCTGGTGCTTCACCATCTTTACCGTGCCGTCTATAGGGAACCAATTGGCGTGTACGTTCCATAAACTCATGAAGATGCTCACCATCTTCCTCTTCTCATGGAAGTACTTATCCTCCATTACCTCCTCGAGTACCACGACATGACCATCGGCAGGGGCAATGACGAGATTGTCCGTATCCTCCTGAGGAAAACGGCGTATAGGACAACGGAAGAAATTGAGCACCACGCACCATATCGAACCGAATATGACGGCAAATACGTAGAATGGTATGTGACTATCGAACGAACGCCACAGTATAACACCAATGGCAATGAGTATCATCGCACTATAAATCAGCGTGTTAATACCCTCGTGGTGAAAGCGAATGTTCTTTACTTTCTTAATTTTCTTTAGTTTGTTGAGTTTTTCGCCCATTGTGCTTCTGTTAGTCTTTCCTTGCAAAGTTAAAAAAAAAGAGCGAAATATACAAATATATCAAAGTTTTTTAGTAATTTTGTCACGATTTTTCTAAAAAACAGGCTAACTTATGAACATTCCAAGTGTATTTTGGCTCGTGCCGGTGGCATCAGTGGTGTCGCTAGGCATGGCTCTGTACTTCTTCCTGCAGATGAAGAAGGCAGATGAGGGTACTGAGCGCATGAAGGAAATAGCCGAGCACGTCCGCAAGGGTGCTATGGCTTATCTGAAGCAGCAGTACAAGGTAGTAACGATTGTATTCGTGGTACTTGCCGTGATATTCGCTATCATGGCTTATGGTTTCCAGTTGCAGAATCCCTGGGTGCCTTTCGCATTCCTCACTGGTGGTTTCTTCTCTGGTTTGGCAGGTTTCTTCGGCATGAAGACAGCCACTTACGCTTCTGCTCGTACGGCAAACGCTGCTCGCAAGAGTCTCGATGCAGGACTTAAGGTGGCATTCCGTTCTGGTGCCGTGATGGGTCTTACAGTGGTAGGTCTCGGACTGCTTGACATTGCTATATGGTTTGTAGTGCTCAACGCTGCAGGCGTAGAGAGTCTCGTCACCATCACCACCACTATGCTGACCTTCGGTATGGGTGCTTCTACCCAGGCTCTCTTTGCTCGTGTAGGAGGTGGTATATACACTAAGGCAGCTGACGTAGGTGCCGACATCGTGGGTAAGGTAGAGGCAGACATTCCTGAGGATGACCCTCGCAACCCTGCTACTATTGCTGACAATGTAGGTGACAACGTAGGTGACGTAGCTGGTATGGGTGCAGACCTGTACGAGAGTTACTGCGGTTCTATTCTCTCTACTGCAGCACTTGGTGCTACTGCTTATCTCGGCACACAATTGCAGCTCAGCTATGTCATAGCTCCTATGATAATCGCTGCTGTGGGTATATTCCTCTCTCTCTTTGGTATCTTCCTTGTTCGTACTAAGGAAGGTGCTACGATGAAGGAACTCCTCCGTTCACTAGGTTTTGGCACTAATGTCAGTGCAGCTCTCATCGCTGTGGCTACATTCGTGATACTCTATCTCCTCGGCATACCTAACTGGGCATGGGTGTCTTGCTCTGTCATCGTGGGTCTGCTGGCAGGTGTTATCATCGGTCAGGCTACGGAGTACTACACTTCTCACTCCTATAAGCCAACTCAGGAGATTAGCGCAGCTTCTCAGACAGGTGCCGCTACCGTCATCATCAAGGGTGTGGGCACTGGTATGATTTCTACTATGATACCTGTAGTCACCATCTCCGTGGCTATCCTGCTCTCTTATCTCTTTGCTAATGGTTTCTGTACGGATGTCAATGCTGAGGCTCTTTCCAAGGGTCTTTATGGCGTAGGTATCGCTGCCGTAGGTATGCTCTCTACTCTGGGTATCACACTGGCCACTGACGCCTATGGTCCTATCGCCGACAATGCTGGTGGTAATGCTGAAATGAGCGAACTGGGTGAGGAGGTACGTAAGCGTACTGATGCCCTCGACGCTCTGGGCAATACTACTGCTGCTACTGGCAAGGGTTTCGCTATTGGCTCTGCTGCCCTCACTGCTCTTGCTCTGCTCGCATCTTACATCGAGGAGATTAAGGAGGCAGTACAGCGCTTGGCTAATGCTGGTGACGCTCACATGCAGGAGGTCTACAATAACATACAGGATATCCCAGCTTTCATGGACTATTTCCAGGTCAACCTGATGAACCCGAAGGTTATCGTAGGCGTATTCATCGGTGCTATGGCAGCGTTCCTCTTCTCTGGTATCACCATGGGTGCTGTAGGTCGTGCTGCTGAGGACATGGTGAAGGAAGTTCGTCGTCAGTTCCGTGAGATTGCTGGCATCCTTGAGGGTAAGGCAACTCCGGACTATGGCCGTTGCGTGGAGATTTCTACTCGCTCTGCTCAGCGTGAGATGATATTCCCTTCACTGCTTGCTATTATCATCCCTATCCTTGTAGGTCTCATCCTCGGTGTAGGTGGTGTGCTCGGACTCCTCGTAGGTGGTCTGGCAGCAGGCTTCACACTGGCTATCTTCATGAGTAATGCTGGTGGTGCTTGGGATAATGCCAAGAAGATGGTAGAGGAAGGCAACTTCGGCGGTAAGGGTTCAGAGTGCCACAAGGCTACCGTCGTTGGTGATACCGTTGGTGACCCATTCAAGGATACTTCTGGTCCATCACTCAATATCCTCATTAAACTCATGTCTATGGTCAGCATCGTAATGGCTGGCCTGACAGTTGCATTTATCTAATCTGTTTTGAACAAACATCTTTTCATAATACTTCTCTCGATTCTTGTGCCGACAATAGCGTTGGCACAAGAATTCGGGGTTTCTGCTGACGATGGTTGGGCTCTTGACGTAGAGATGCAGGCATCGCTAAGCAATCAGAAGACGCCTCTATGGCTCAATGCCAATAAATACGGCATCAGCAGTCTCAATGCACAGAATGGTTACGTGCGTGGCATCGGAGCGTGGGACAAGAAGTTCCTCTCCAAGCAACTCGATGTCAATGCTGGTCTCGACGTGATAGTTCCCGTGGGATACAAGAGTCAGGGTTACAAGGAGCACTACACCAGTCACCTCATCTTGCAACAGGCTTTTGCTGAGGTCAACTACAAACTCGGTCAACTCACCGTCGGTGCCAAGCACCGTCCTATGGAGGTGGTCAATAACGAACTCTCCTCTGGTGCTCAGACATTGGGCATCAATGCCCGCCCCGTACCTCAGGTGCGTATAGGTCTTAATGACTACTGGAACGTGCCTTACACCAAGAAATGGCTCTCTGTAAAGGCTCACATGGCTTATGGCGTGATGGTGGACGGCAATTGGGAGGAGGAGTTTACTAAGGGCTCCCACAACAAATACAACAAACATACGCGCTACCACCAGAAGGCGGGATATCTGCGCGTTGGTAATGAGGAAATATTCCCCCTCACTCTGACCATCGGTCTTGAGATGGCGGCATTGTTTGGTGGTACGCAATATAAGTACGATTCCAAGACCAGCAGTTATGTATCCACCAAGGTGAAAAATGACCTTGATGCTTACTGGCATGCCTTCACCGGCACTGGTGCCGATGCTAAGGAGGAAGGCACGGAATGGCAGAATGCTGAGGGCGACCACCTGGGCAGTTGGGTGATGCGCCTCAATTGGAAGGGCAAGTCTTGGGAGGTAGGTTACTATATCGACCACTACTTCGAGGATCACTCTTCTATGCTCCTCCTCGACTACGACGGTTACGGCTCTGGCGCTCAGTGGAATGAGAGGGTCAAGAGTCGCTATTTCCGCTATGATTTCAAGGATTACCTGATGGGCGTCGATGTGAAACTGAAGAATTTCCGTTACGTCAATCAGGCCGTGGTGGAGTATATGACCACTCGCTATCAGAGTGGACCTATCTACCATGACCACTCTAAGGGTGTGAGCGACCATATCTGTGGTCGTGACGGTTACTACGGTCACGGTTCTATGCCTGGCTGGCAGCACTTTGGCCAGTTTATAGGCAATCCGCTCTATCTCTCGCCTATGTATAATAGTAATGGTTACATAGGTCCTCTGTGCAATCGTTTCAAGGCGTGGCATTTTGCTCTCGCCGGCGATCCTATCGAGGGTTTGCACTACAGAGCCAAACTCAGTTGGCAGAAGGGTTGGGGCACCTACGCTAATCCTTACATAGACCCCAAGGAGAATACCAGTTTGCTGCTTGAGGCAGGTTACCGTTTCCCCATGAAGAGTGCCCTTCGCGGTTTTACCGCCACCCTCGGCTATGGTGCTGACTGGGGTGACCTCCGTGGCAATAATTCGGGCGTACAAATGACGATATTATATGAAGTTCATAAATAGAATAGTGTTAGGGTTAACGTTAGGGTTATCGTTAATAAGCTGCGAAACTCACTCCAGCGACAACGGTGACCTCGACAATTGGTGGTATCTCCGTCAGGTTGATGACATCGAGGCGGGCACCAGCGAGAGTGTGGCTACCAAGAAGATATTCTGGAGTTACATCGGCAATCTCATGCAGACAGAGGGCGGTGGCAAGAATAAGCACCTCTATCGCTTTGAGCACAAGGGAGGCACGCTGCGTGTCTATGAGCCCCGTGCCCACAGCCGTAACAAGGGCGATACCCTGCTGTGGGAGAAAGACCTGCCCACCCTCGAACCCCAGATGCTATACATGAAGGACGAGGGTAATAACACCTTTGAAGAGACCTTCACCGTAGAACAACTGACGAGCAGTCAGATGATACTGCTCAACGAAGATAAGTCCATGCGTCTGCATTTTACCGCATGGTAAAAACTTTCAACTTTCAACCTTTAACTAATATGAGTCACCCAAAAGGTTTATACCTGCTCTTTGCCACAGAGATGGCGGAACGCTTCTCCTACTACGGAATGCGTGCCCTCTTCGTGCTTTATCTCGTAGCCGCTTTCTTCACCAATGATGAAGCGAGCCAGATTTATGGTTCCTACACGGGACTGGTGTATCTTACTCCCCTGCTCGGTGGTTATATCTCTGACCGTTACTGGGGCAATCGCCGTTCCATCATCGCTGGTGCTTTGATGATGGCGGTTGGCCAGTTCTTGATGTTCGCCTCTGCCTGCTTTGTCAATCAGAGTATCATGAGCGAGGGCGCAGGCATCAGTCCTGAGGTCAACAACCAATTATCCCTCTGGCTTATGTTTGGTGGTCTTACTGCCCTTATCATGGGTAATGGTTTCTTCAAGCCCAATATCTCAACGATGGTGGGTGACCTCTATGACCCATACGACCAGAGACGTGACTCAGCCTTCACCATATTCTATATGGGTATCAATGTGGGCGCCTTCATAGCTCCTCTCATTTGCGGTCCTTTGGGCAACGGCAACTGGGCAGACCCAGGTGGCTTCAAGTGGGGCTTCTTCGCTGCTGGTTGCGCCATGCTCGTATCGCTGGCAGTATTCGTAGCCCTGAAGGACAAGTACCTTGTCACACCAGAGGGTAAGGAGATAGGTGGAAAGCCTGCAGCGAGGGTTCAAGAGGTAAAGAGTGTTCAAGAGAATCAAGGTGGAAAGACTAACTGGGGTCGCATATTGTTGGTATGTCTCCTCTCCCTCGCCATCTTTGCATTCTTTGCTCACAGGGCAGAGATATTCAATGACTACATCTCTGCTGCCATCTACAGCATCTCGATAGGTCTGCCTGTCTTCATCATCACGGACAATAAGTTGACCAAGGCAGATAAGATGCACATCGCCGTCATTTATATCATCGCCGTTTTCGTCATCTTCTTCTGGAGTGCCTTCGAACAGGCAGGCTCATCGCTCACTATCATAGCCGACCAGCAGTGCGACCGTCATGTGGGCGACTTCGAGATTCCTACGCCATGGTTCCAGAGTATCAATCCTATCATCGTGGTGACCTTTGCTCCTATCATGGCGATGCTGTGGGAGTTCCTTCTCAAGCACGGTCTCAACGTGCCTTCTACCGTCAAGCAGGCACTTGGTCTGGGACTCCTCTCCCTCGGCTATATCGTCATCGCTTGGGGTGTGCATGGTATCGATGCTACGGCTAAGATTGCTATGTGGTGGCTCATAGTACTTTATTTCCTCCACACCATCGGCGAACTCTCTCTCTCGCCTATCGGTCTGTCCCTCGTGACTCGCCTCTCGCCCGTTCATCTGGCGTCCCTCCTGATGGGTGTATGGTTTATGAGTAATGCCACAGCCAACATCCTCGCTGGTCAGTTTGCTACCCTGCTCCCTGCTCCAGGCAAGGAGCCAGCCAGCATCTTCGGCATCCAGATAGTCACCCTCTCTGACTTCTTCATATTCTTCGCTTGTACTGCAGGTCTGGCCAGCATCGTACTGCTCTGCCTCTGTCCTATGCTCAATCGTATGATGAAGCCAGTCATCGTCTTTGCTACCAACAACCAGAACAAACTCCGTGAGGCTAAGCAGATACTGGGCAAGCGATTTGAGATACTCTCGCTGGAGGATATCAAGTGCTACGATGAGATACCAGAAACCCACGATTCCATCGAGGAAAACTCTATCGAGAAGGCGCGCTATATCCATGAGCGCTACGGTTATGACTGTTTCTCTGATGATACAGCCCTTGAGGTAGAGGCTCTTGGTGGCGCACCAGGCGTCTATTCCGCACGCTATGCCGGTGAACAACATAACAGCGAGAAGAATATGCAGAAACTCCTCTCCGAACTCGAAGGCAAGGACAACCGCAAGGCACGCTTCCGCACCGTCATCTCTCTCATCTTCCATGGTGAGGAGCACTTCTTCGAGGGTGAGGTACAGGGTGAGATTACTACGGAGAAGCATGGTACAGAGGGCTTCGGTTACGACCCTATCTTCGCTCCTGATCCATCCAACTACCGTTATGACAAGCATGCCACTTCTACCTTCGGAGGCAAGGAGCGCCACCTGACCTTCGCTGAGATGACCGACCAAGAGAAGAATGCCATCTCCCATCGTGGTCGCGCCATAGAGAAGTTTGCTAAGTTCTTCGAAGCATAACAAGAAAGGCTCCCCAATCGGGAGCCTTTCTTGTTCTCTCTAACTTCTTTAACTTCTTTACTTCTTTAACTTCTTCAGTATAGAAGAAGGTACTGCATTCTTATTCACCAGGATGTCCATACACTTGGCGATGATGAAGTTCTTGGACATGTACCATATACCCTTGTACTCGCCAGACTCGCCCCATGAGTTTTTCACCATGTAGTAAAGGCGGCCGTTCTGGTCCTTCGCCTTGCCATAGATGAGCATGCCGTGGTCGTCAGTCAGTTCCCAGTTGTCGTACTGCTCCTGACGCTTCTCCTGGGTAGGAGTCCATTCAGGCACGTTGACGCCCAGTTTCTGAAGCTTAGACTTCTTCTCTGATGCTGACAGCTTGAGCCATTTCGCCATGTCGCTGCCCTCATTATCCTGCACCTTCTTCACATCCACCAGTATAGCCAGTCCGTCGCGTGTGAAGCCGTCATCGCTCACGTCGCCACCCCATGCTATCGTATAGCCCTTCTCCAGAGCGTTGTCTATTATTTGTTCCAGTTCGTCCATAGGTACATTCCATGACATACCCTGACGCCAGTTGTCCTGCACCTCTACAGGGAACTCCGTGTAGAACGGATGATGTGTGTATGATGTGAAACTGTAGTAGTCGCTCCAGTTGAGGCCCAGGCTCTTGGCGAAGGTCAGCGGGGTGTATGTCTTGCCCTCGTACTTGAAATTTTCAGGGCACTTGCCCAGATAAGCGTCCAGTATGCCATGCAGGCCTGTCTTCCACGCTGGTGTGAGTTTCTTGGAGTCGCTCTTCGCAATAGATGTCACGTATGGTGTCATCACCTTGAAGAACTCATTGAAGTTGTTCAGCGTATCGCCAATCATCTCGCCAGGCTTTGCCATCGCATCCTCCGGGCATATACCATAGTGCTCCAGCACGTACAGCACATCGTATGCCGAACCACCCTGTGAGAACTGAGCATCGCCATGCATACGCACTACCAGCGTGGCTCTGTCCATGTAGTTCTTGTTGGTCACGAATACCTCGCTCAGGTCGTACGTCTTGCCACTCTTCTTCAGTATCTCAGCCTCGAAGAATGATAGGGTAGAGTAGTCCCAGCACGTGCCACTCTTATTCTGATTCTTGATAGAAGTGATAGGCACCTCCATCAGTGTGGTGAAGACAGGTTTGTTAGGATCTATCGTATCCGTCTTCACCGTGTCCGTCTTTGTGGTGTCTTTAGGTTCTACATAGATTTTAGCACTCGCCGCTGTCGCCATTACCATCGCGGCCATCAATAACATACTCTTTTTCATAGTCTCATTTTTTATTATTTAGTATTCCCACATTACACGTTCTCTCCCTAAACTCCTTGAGGCTCACCAGGCACTTACCCCCTTTGCCCCACTTCTTTCCGTACGAGTTCTGGCACACCAACTTATTCCCGTTGATGGCTACTATCGCCATAGCATGGTCACTGCTCACCAGACCGTCCTTAGTTCTCCTGCCATACTCCCAATATACAGCATGTCCGGCCCTTAGTGATGCCAATACCCTCGCTACCAGCGTGTCCACAGGCACATTGAGATACTCATGATGACGGTAGTTGTCAGGCACCTCAAGCGCCATCCTCTCCCCGTAGGGATGATACGGTACCGAGGTCAGGAATTCCCAGTTCTGCCAGTACATGATGCTCTCCGCAAACTGGTGAGGATTATATCTCATTGACAGGTAGTAGAACGCCTCGCTCCGCGATAGTGTAAAGCGTGGCAACAGGTCCTGCATCCTCTCTCTCAGTTCCCCTATCGACATCGTCTGCTGAGCGAGCAGGGAGAGTTTCCTCTCCAGCACTCTGCCATTATTTATCTGCGTCTTCTCATTCTGGTAAGGCACCATACCGTACTTCTCTATCAGTCTCAGCACCTCAGGTCCCACACCCCGCAGAGTAATCCTGTTATCGTAGTCCTTAGGCGTATCGTGGGCGTAGAAATACGCCCTCTCCGTTTCCTCCTGCAGTTCCTTCGCCAGCAGCCATTCTCTGGATAGCTGTACGCTGTCGTGCCTCCTTGCTGCCTCGTGCTCTATGCAGGTAAGCATGGCATACACCCAGCATCCACTCGTTCTGCCCTGATCATCTGTAGGTCGCCTCTGCTGGCAGCCTGTCATCGACAGCATCGCCACCATTACGAGCACTGGTATGTATATCCATTTCCTCAGCATCCATTTGCAAAGTTACGATTTAGTTTTGAAACTACCAAATTTTCCGCTTAAAAAGAAAATAGATGTCCCGACCACCGCTGTGGCCGAGACATCCGATACATTTTAGTTGCTTATTTTTTGAAGGGCAATTATACTATCTCCAATGGAGCACGTATAATTCTTAGAAGTCATCCTCGAATTCTGCATCGAATGAAGCGATGTCTTCCTCCTCTGTGATGGTCTCTGTGGGATCGAGTTGCTCTGAACCTGCAAGGATTACAGACTGCAGTCTCAGCTTGATTTCCTTAGCCTCTGGCTGTATATATTCTTTCTTTTTCATTGTCTTGTTGTTTAGTGGTTTGGTTGTCTAGACTATCTTTACTTAACACGAGCACCTGCAACTGTGTAGTTACCTATGAACAGCTGACCGTTCTTGATAACCTTAACTGGAGCAACCTCTGCCTTAGCCTCAGCTACGCCGTTTACGCCTGTTGCCTCGCCCTCGAAGTCAACGTCAAGAGCATCACCAGCACTAGGAGTGGTAATCACGAGGTAAGCCTTACCTGCAGGGATAGTTACAGTAGAAGCAACCTTCTTGAACTTGAGACTGTTCTTAGAGTAAGCGAAGATAGTTTCGCCGTCACCAGTTACATTGCCGTCAGAAGCAAGGAGGAGGTTGGTGATAGCCTCAGCACTCTCAATTACAGGAACGTCAACGTCAACTGCACCGTCAGCCTTGATGAGGAGAGGAGTGCCTGCTGGAACCTGACCTACCTTCTCTGTTGCTACAGATGTGGTCTTGATCTGTGTTACTGCGTATGCGCTGAGCTCTGTTACCTCAGAGAAGTCGAGAGCGTTCTGTGTTACGTATGTTGTAACGCCAGAGAATGCGATGTTCTCTGTAGCAGGAGAAACCGCACTAACGATGAAACCACCAAGATAACGGTCACCACCAGAACCTGTTACATAAACTGTACCAGCAGCAGGTATTGTTATAGTATGCTCCTCATCAGCATCCGTTATGGTACCATATGTATCATCATTTGCTGCACTACCTACCTTGAATACACGGCTCTTGTCAGGATTTTCAACATAGAAGGTAATTACGCAAGCGTCATCAACCTTGAAGGCTATGTAATCTGATGTATTCTTCAGACGCATAGAGTTGAGGTGAGAAGCACCAGCAAAGGTGTTACTACCCTTGTTGGTTGCTACAGTGAGCGCGCCAGAAGTGAAGATCTTATTATTATCATAGAGAGTGTTAGCAGTTGGAGAGAGAGTACCGTTTCCTGTAACGTCATCTGCAACAAACACATAACCCTCAGACACTGCTACAAGGTCGTCAACAGTACCTGCAGTACCACCAGCAAATACATTGATTGTAATGACGTTTGAAGCTACATCAGCCTGTGCTGAGTTTGATGCCTTCACAAGATAGTATAGAGTTCCTACTGCACTTGGAGTGAATACAAAAGTAGATTCTGTTTCGCCATCAATAGCCTGAGCATTTGTACCATCTGCATCATCGCAAGAATACCACTGAAGTGTAGGGGTAGGAATACCAGCAGTCAAAGTAGCTGTCAGAGTGACCTCTGTGCCTGTACGTACTACCGTTGCAGAAGCACTTGCACTAACTTCTGGAGCCTCCTCAGTTACAACCTCAATAGTTGCAAGATCTGATATCTCAGAACCATTGTCATCTGTTACTACAACATAGTAGTTTGTAGTGTTTACACTTGCAGTAGAGATATTTCCAGCAGCGAGAGTAGCAGTAGTAGCACCATCTATTGCAGTATCGTTGTCTGGGTCAGCAGCATCACTTGTTGTGCTATACCACTGATAAGTCAGTGTGCCAGCAGAAGCTGTAGCTTCTACAGTAAGAGCCGCAGGTGTTGCGCCTACCTGATAAATTGCACCCTGTGGCTGAGTTTTGATAGTAGGCTTGTCTTCGCTAGCATCTACCTCTGCTGTGTAGTCAATGTTCTTAGCCTTGAAGTCGTCAGAGGTGCTGAACACAAGATAATACTTGCTATTATCAGTCAAAATATCATCAGAAGTGTAGTCAATAGTACCTGCTGCATCGCTATTAGCCTGCATCTGTGCCTTACGAGTGTTATCCATTACAGTACCATTTGTCTTGTAAATGTAAAGATAACGATCAGTCTTTGTAGAAGAACCATAGAAGGTAATACTACCATGAACATTGTTGCCAGGCACCTCAACCCATACGACCTTGCTCTTTGCCTTCATTTCAGTGCCAGCCTGCCACTTGTAAGTGATGTTGTCACTTTGCTTAATGAGGTCTGTGCCAATACTATAAGTAATGTCAGCAGCCCACGTACTCGTTACTGCGCATAGCAGTAAAGCAAGTAGAGTAAATAGTTTTTGTTTCATAATTAAATAATTTAGTTTGTAAATAAAGTTGTTTGTTATATTTTTGTATTCATACATTTATATATTTATGCGCTTTCGTGCGTGAAGCTTCTCTAAAACCTCTCCCGACTCTCACGAGCAAGGAGAGTACAAACTTTTATTAACTAATTAATTTATTAACATGCCCCTACATGAGGAGCTAATGAAAAAATAAAATCTGACCCTCTCGGGCAAACATTCTGTATTCAAATGGAGGGGAGGACTTGGAGTATAGATATACAAAAAGTGCGCAGACCCTCACATACTCCACGACAGGTCTGCGACAACCTCTACAACTCGTATGTTTGAAGACTGCGCAACAGTACTTCAACGAGTTGTAAATTCGCTTCTTAAATTTCCAGTTTGAGGTCGCAGTTCGTCGTGGAATTAAAGCAAATAATATGTTAGCAAATTGGGCTCTGGAGTGCCCGCGCATGGGCACAATACACCAATATGCAGTGGCAAAGTTACAACTTTTCTTCGAAATCTCCAAATTTTATACCGAAAAAAGCAGAAAAAACATCGCTGCGCTAAAAAAAAATTTTTGAAGAAAAAACCTACACTCCTCCACTCGTCTTCGGGAAGGCGCGTGAATACTGGGCTGAGCGAGTGGTGGAGGATAGTGTAGAGTGGAGGTTTTTCTCCATTTGCGGGCGCTTAGCGCCCATCTGCGGGTACTTAGCGCCCACGTGTGGGTGCTATGCTTCCACAGATAGGGGCATAGCGGCTACAAGAAAATTAGCACTCTTTTAGTGCATTTTTTTTAATTTCATGCACTGTTTTAGTGCATTTTTATTATCTTTGCACCAAAAATATAAAGATTATGGATATCCTTTCAAGCCTGTCATGGAGTCATTAGCTACTGTGATTGGTGTAAGTCGCAATGCGCTTAAAAATTAAATTAGATGTAGATATGAAACAGAAGATGAAAATAATGGGCATGGCACTGATGATGGGTGCCAGTGCCACGATGATGACGGCGCAGCCGCGCGAGAAGACTCCTGACAAGATAGACTACTACAACTATCTGGCGTATCGCTGCCACGAGAAGGGCGACAAGGCGGGAGCTGCAAAGAACTTTCTGCTGTATCTGGAGGAGCCTCAGAAGAGGGGCATGACACAGGCGCAGCAGGACTCGCTGTACATGGCGGACAGAGTGGTGTATGACCAGGCAGCGGTGAACGCGATGTTCCTCTTCTACTCGGTGGGGGATATGGACGGTGTGCTGAAGACACTGCCATACGGACGTCGTACGAGCATACCTATCACGAACGTGTATCTGACCTCAATGGAGGCGGCGAAGGAGAAGGGCATGAACGACCTGTATCTGGAACTGCTGAGGGAGGCGATAACGAAATTTCCTGACAACAGCAGTTTCGTGGACAAGATGATGGAGTACTACACTGCTCAGGGTGACAGTCAGAAGACTCAGGCAGGGCTGGATGAACTGATAGCACAGAATCCGAAGAATGCGGAGTTGTGGTACGCCAAGGGGGTACTGTACTTTAACGATAAGGATAACCCTAACGCTAACACAGAGGCGCGCACCTGCTTTAGCAAGGCGATAGCTCTGGACGAGGAGCATGCGGAGGCGTGTGCTGCGATGGGAAACACGTACATACGGGATGTGGTGGAACTGAGGCGTAAGGGGATGTTTGCTTCTGTATTCTCTGGCATGAACGAGACGAGGAAGAAGTCGTCGTACCAGAAGGACCTGGCAGAGGTGCAGACATACTACTTCAATGCGCAGACGTACCTGCGAATGGCGAAGGCGCTGAAGCCTGATGCTTACGACCTGTGGGGCGAGCAACTGCTGGAGTGCTACAAGATACTGGGTAGGCAGCAGGAGTATGAGGCGCTGAAAAAAGAAATGCAAGAGGAATAACCTCTTGCATTTTTATTTTTGTATAAACAATTTTATTTCTTAATCTTATCCAGAGCGTTGCGGGCATTCTCATTCTCAGGATCGAAGAGGAGGATGCGGCGCCACCATACACGGGCCTCGTTGAGGTCGTGCTTCTGGAAGTAGTGGTATGAACCGAGGTACTGGCATGACTCTACGAGCATAGCCTTCTCCTGTTCGGTGTTCTCATCCTTGTGGCTGAGGAACTCATAGAGCTTCTCGTAGTAAGGACGACCGAGACCCTGACTGTTGTCGCGGTCAAAGTAGGAGTAGAGGTAGCGTGCGTGTGTGTAGAGCACGTAGTGGATATTCTCCCAGTTGGGGTACTTGGTCTCAATCTGCTCATAGACGTTGAACATCTTGCGCAGGGTAGCGAGTTTCTCCTCGCCATTCTCCTCTGCTGCCTTGTCGCGGTAGATATTGGAGAACTGATAGAGTTGGTATGCCTCGTTGTTGGATGGGTAGGTCTGCATGAAGCGGCTGAACATATCGACAGCGTCGTCCCACTTGCCTTCCTTCTTGCGCTCATCAACAAGTTTGCGCACTACACGGGTAATCTGACCACGCATCTGAGGTGCGAAGTAGTCATCCTTCTTGGCTATGCCTGCCCAGGTGTTGAAAGCCTTGTCGGTATCGCCGAGACCGAGCTGGGTGGATCCCATGCAGAAGAGGTCGATGGAATTGAGCGAATCGACAGGGGTATTGCGGAACCAGATGTCACCCTGCTCCTTGGCTATGCGGTAGCCTCCCGAGCGTGTGGCACTCCAGAAGTAGAGGCGGTTGAAGCCCTTGTTCTTTGGGAAGCGCTTGATACCAAGTTTGGCAATCTCGATGGCCTTCTCGTCATTGTTGCTCCAATAGAGGTTCTGGGCATACTTGGCGAGCTGATTCATAGTGAGTTTGTTGACATCGACATTGGCCATAGCCTCTGCAGCATGTGCGTCATCGCCACGCTTATTGTAGAGGTTGGCTATCTCAAGGTCCACATTGAAGTTAGGGAGTACGCGACGGAGGTCCTCCAGGCGTGCCTTTGCCTTGTCCATATCCTTGATGGACATAGCGCTGGCATAGCGTATATAGCCGTCAGGATTGAGGCTGTCGCAGGCTATAGCCTTATCATAGAAGATACAAGCGGAATCGACAGCCCACTCAGCATACATATCACCATTGAGGATATATGCTGGTGCGAAGGTGGAATCAGCCTTGTAGGCCTTAGCCAGATACATACGGGTGGTCTCACGCTGATTGTTGCGGTAGTACGCTCTGCCGAGGGCGGTCTGCATGGCAGCGCTCTTCTTGAAGCGTGTGGAGATCTCCTTGGCTATGGTATCAGCATTGGCTGACTGATGGTGTATGAGGAGTGCCATAGCAGCCTGCACAGCATCAGGGTCCTTGTAGTCGTAGGCTGAGGCTGAATTGACAATTGACAATTGACAATTGACAAACAGTACTAATGCCAGTATCTTATTGAGTCTTGACTTCATTATACTATATACTTTATACTCTATACTCTATACTTTATACTAAACACACTATCTTCTTCTGCGCTTCTCGTACTTAGCACGGCGCTTGTCAAACTTCTTCTGCTGCTTCTCCTGCCAATCATGCTGCTTCTCAATCTGCTTGTTGGTCCAGTTAGCCTGACGACGCAGACGGCGTGCCTTAGACTTCACAGGATTGAGGCGGAACTTGCCCACCTTGTACTGCACACCGAGGTTGATGGTCTCATAGAAGCGGAACTTGCCCATGCCTACTGTATTGGCACCGATGACTTCGTTCTTGGTGTTGAGCAGATAGATGGTAGGGGTGAGGAATACGGAGAATCCCTTGCCAACGTAGGTGGTGAGCTTCAGACCGGCATCAGCACCTATCATGACGTCCTTGTTCTTCTGCATCTTGGCCTCTACGGTGCGACCGGTGTAGTCGTTGATACCTGCGTAGGTGGCTTTCTGCTCTACGAGGTAGCCGACAGCAGGGCCGATGAAGCCCTCGAGCTCAAACTTACGGTTGCGCAGGCGGCCAGAGCAGAGGTTGGTGAGAGATACTTCATAGTTGAGGGCTCCGATGAGGAGGCGATTCTGCACCTTGAAAAGTCCCTGATTGTTGTTACGCAGCGACTGACCATCGACGGTGTAGCCGAGGACGTGGTTGTTGCTGAGATTGAGGAGGTCTGCATGCAGGCGTACGGAGTGGAGATGATTGAAGCGATACTCGCCAAAGACCATACCATTCCAGTTGATGCCGCCACCAGTGTAGTAGGCATTGCGCTTCTGCAGGAGGCTGAAGCCGCCAGCGACACCTACACGCACACCGCGGACGTTGCGATAGGTGTAGTGCTGAGTGTGGTCCATCTCATAGAGGTCATGGAACTTCTCAGAGCGGATGAGCATCGTAAGACCTATATTGACACCGAAGGAGTTCTCGCCGAACTTCTGGCGCATATCGACATTGTTGTAAGGCACGGTATATACATTGTACGTATAGCGTGGCTCTACGAAAGCCTGAAGGTCCTCGGAGAGTTTGCCCCAGAGGTGGAGACCTACGCCATAGGCTTCGCTGTGTACGCGCGTCTTATCCTCCTTAGGCTTGTACTGAGTCAGCATGCCATACTCTGCACCGAAGGTGAGGTAGGCACCGTAAGGAGCGTCCCACTTGAAGGAACGGAAGAAGCCGAACGGATTGAGCAGTGCCTCAATGCGTCCGCTGATATAGTGCTTGTTGTAGGAAGCGGCATAGTTGGATGACTCTATTACGGTGCGCTCCACGGGTTCTTCATACCACTTGGTAGAACGGCTGACGGCAGACAGACGGAAACCCATGACAGGGGAGAGCCAGCGACCTACGCCGAGGGAAATCTGATGACCCATCGTCTTGCTACTGCTGAGATAGTCGGAGGAAGACACGACAGGTCCGATTGCTGCTTCTACAAACCATGGTGTGCGCCACTTCTCAAGAGTCTGAGGCGTCACCAAGCGATCATCTGCCATACGTGACTGGAGCAGCTTCAGTCGCGCTTCCTTTGACAGATTATCGACGAAAAAAAAGGAGTAGTTGACATTAAGTCCGTAGAAGATGTCGTAGCCATGCCAGTTGCGAGTGCCCGAGAGGTCCATCTTGTCGGAACCGATACCTACGTAAGGCTCCAGATTGATTGTACCGAGAGGACCGGTGAAGCACTTGAGCTGTACGCCGAAATGGGCTTCAGGAGCAAGGTACTTCTTGCTGTCCTTCATCCATGTATATGCACCACCCACGCCAAACATCAGAGAGGTCTCGACACGGCGTGCGGGATTGTAGCCAAAGAACTGAGTGGAGAGATTGAAGAGATAATCGACCTTGGCAGAGGCCTGTGCCAGCCATAGTTCCTTATCCTGCTGATAGCCCCATCCGCCACCGAGGGAAAGGCGCAGACCGTGACGCTTGGTAAACTGCTTACCAACGTGGATATTGAGCCGGGTCATGGTCTTGAAGCGATAGTTGTCATTCTGTGGCACTATCTTGGAGAATCCCATACCTGCACCTACATAGAGGTGGTCATACCAATGCTTGTCAAAGGTATGGTGAGTGGGAGAGTAACGGTCGTTGAGCACGTACTCCTTGAGGTCTATCTGCTCTGTCTTGTACTTCGCCATATTGCGACGAGGCAGCTGCACGGTGTCACGGATAGCCTGCAACTCCTCCTCGTCAAGAGTGTCCAGAGGGTCTATGTCCTGCTGGCGTATGCCCTGAGCCATCGCTGAACTCCACGAGAACAGCGCTAAGAGCATTATTGCCGCATACCTTATATTATCAGTTATCTTCATCTTGTTTTATATTATTGCTCAGTAGTATGGAGACCGTCGATAGCATCAGAAGCGGTCTCGCCATTCTCATCAATGTCGTCATCGCCGCTAATCTCCAGAGGAGTCTCAACATTGCTCTTGGCAGCATTGTCAGAGAGTACTACGAGACGGTCGAAGAGCTCGCGATACTTCTGCTTCTTGCGCTTGCTCCACTTGTACTTCTCACGCAGTTCGTCGCTGATCTGACCATCGTTGAAGTACAGCCACTTGTAGGATGGCTCCAGTTCGAAGGCGTGGTTGAAGAATGCGAGGTAGTTAGGTACATAGTCGGGCTTGTGACGGTCGTTGATACGCTTCTCCTCATTGTCAGCCTCGAGGATGCCACGCAGATACCACTTCTTAGGATTGTCATCGGCCATCTCATTGATGAGACCCAGACAGACGGTGTAAGGCACATTGAGGATATCGCGTGCCTCGGTGTAGATGACAGCCTTATTGTCGGGGGCGCATGAGATGACGAAGTTCATGGCATCGAGCACCTCCTGCTCCTCAGCTGGAGAGAGCTGGTGGGTAGCATATTTGACGAAGCCTTCCTTGAACTTGATGTACTTCTTAAGGCGCTCTACCTTCTCGTCCTGATCATTGCCAAACCAGTAGTCGCAGAAACTCAGGGCACTGTCACGCTCCTCCTGCTGGAAGTAGGTGATAATCTGATTGATGAGTATCTCACGACGGTTCTTCTGTGCCTTGTCGTTCAACTCGCGAGTGGTGACAGCGCGCAGACGCTTATTGATGAATGGGTCGAGCACGCGAGAGTCGGGCTTACCCTGTTTCTGATTGAGGATAGCCTGACGGTTGGCCACGTACATAGAGAACTTAATCTGCTCGTAGCCACCACGCTGCGTGACGTGACGGTATGCCAGCATGGTCAGGGTGTCCTGCTCCAGAGAGTCGGTGATACAATTGAAGAGGTTGTAGTAGTCACCGTCAGAGAGGTCCTTACCCTTGCCCTGAAGGAGGTCGCGCTTGCGAGCATAGTAGGCAGCGGTCACCTCAGCAGCGTCCATGACGTGCTCACGCTCATAGCGGTAGGTGACACGCATCATACGGAGTTTCTCCAGAATAGGAACGATGAAGAGTTCGTAGCCATCCAACTGGGCTATCTCTGCATCACCGCCGTAGCCGCCGGCGCCCATCTTGGAGCGTACCATATCGGCAAGGCCGGTATTGCCAGTGAGTTCCAGTTCGTGTGCCACATCCTCCCAAGTGCATACACGTGGTACAGCGGTATGGAAGGCGATATCTATATTGCCCAGATACTGGCGCACCTTGGCAACGGCAACGCGAGTACGCTCGGCAGCAAGTTTGCGGTTGGACTCCAGACCGCCTTCAGGAGAGGCGGTAGCGGCAACGTTAACCTCCATGAGAGTCTCGCCGTAAGAGCGGAGCTCCTTGACGAGTTCGTTGAGCTGCACCTGGTTGATAGAGTCGTTGGTGAGTTCAGACTTACCCACGACGAACTTGAGCCTCAAGTCCTGGTTCTTTGTGTCGTAGTTGCTTTCGGCATCCACACGGAATTCATCGACATTCATCTTGGCGGCTGCCAGTCCGAGGTCGAGGAACTTGAAGATATTCTTGGAGTTGCAAGACCCCGTAGCAGCGGTGCGGTTGAAGTAGATATGGTTGAGGTCTGCTATCTGCACCGTGTAAGGTATCTTGTAGGTCTTCTTACGGTTAGGCTTCACATAGACGAGGGTGGTATCGAGGTACACCTTCTCATCGGAGTACATGGGCTTATCGACGTAGGCGTAAGCTACTTTGTCGTACTTCATATAATTGAAGAGCATGCGCTTATTCTGCGTCTTATGGTACTCAGGACCCTCCATGACGAGACCGTTGACGTAATCGACGGTATCCTCTGTCTGGCAATCTACAGCAGCAGGCTGCACTATCAGGCGAGCCTTCTCGTTGCCATAGCCAGCAGGCAGTTCGAGGTGTATCTTGAAATACATATTCTTACCATCATCGATGGCGGGAGCAGCAGTGATGCTTATGGTATCGCGGTTGACGCCAAGGACATCGACATTGCTAATATTGTGCGAACCCTGATCCATCTTGGTCTTGAAGATATGCTCGTACTCCGTCTGCCCAGGCTTGAGAGTGATGACAGCCATGCGGGCATCCTCGATGGTCAGTTCGTCATCAGGGAGATATGAGCATACGAGGATAGCCATGTCAGGGTAGGCATGTACCTTAAACTCACCGTTACCACGTGACTGGCGGAACTTTACCTTATTCTTTACGCAGGCATCATCCCATGCCGTGAGCACGATGGCACCCTTGTCACCACGCTGCAGGGATAGAGCTTCCTGCATGGCATCCATTACGACGTTTGCCTTGTGCTCAGTCTTGAAGATAGCATACTGCACGGTACGATACTCCTTGGTACCAGCAGTCTCAAACACTACGCTGACGGCAGCATCGAGAGCCTCATTCTGTGCCTTGCCGATGGTAGGGCAGAAGAGGAGGAATGCCAACGCAGACATCAATATATGTTGTAGTACTCCACGCATATTACTTTAGTATATAAGAAACAGAGATACCTATACGCAACGGCATCAGGAGAGAACCATGAGCATTGGCGTAAGGATTACCATCTTCGTTGGTATAGTGAGCATCGTAGTTGTCACCTACGAAGTACTCCTTCTGATGATAGAACACCAGACCCAGACTTGTGTGGAAATCAATGAGGAGTCGCTGTGTGACAGGCCATACGTAACCATACGACAAACCAAAGCCGCCCGCATCACCATCATATACCTTGCCAGCCAGATGAGAGAACTTGTAAGAGGCGAGCAGGCCGATAGCACCTACATAATGGCGGAACATGGGACGGCCGGAGATATACACACGCCACTCAGGCTGAATGGCGGCAATGCGTATGTCCTTGCCCAATGCATTGGCAGCATAGAGGCCGTTGATATTGAGGGTTGACTTCTTTCCCAGGGTAAGTTCCACGCCAAGTGATGGTGCCATGCAGGCATCCATTGCAACGTCGGTGTTCACCGCTATCATCTGTGCAGATGCCTTAGCGGTAATCATCATCGTCATTGCTATTATGAGCAGGAATTTATTCCTCATTGTTATTTTGTTTCAGTTTTTTGAAAGGATATGAAAAAGATTATTATATGTTATATGGATGATTTAGTGGATAGGTATAGTACCATCCTGATCTACAAAGAATGGGTTGTCACCATCCTTCCATGGCTCACATGTAGCCTCCAGTTCAATCTTCTCAGGAGCGTAAATCTTCAGGATGATGTTGTACTTGTAGCCAGGCTGGAAAGGTACGTCGAAGTTCTGTATCTGATCCAGACGGATAGGCACAAGCAGAGGAGTAGTTATGCCACTGCCTTTGGGGTACTCCAATGTCAGTCCGAGGGCATATGGATTCTTCTCGCGGTCGGTATTGCTCAGCGCAGGCAGGATTATACCCTGACCTACAGGAATGGTGTCAGGCTGGTTTTCAAATGTCTTGTATGGGTCGCCATCCTTCTTAGGCTGTGGCGATTCTCCTTTCCACTCCTGATCTGGAACCCCGTTTATCTTATCCTTTAGTTTGTAGGTGGCAGAACGAGTTCCAAGAGAATAAATCAACTCACCAGATGCGTGTGCCGTACCCTTACTTGCTACGTACAGACGTACTGTTGAAGGTGCGTTGGTAATACTTATTTCTTTGACTTTTGTATTGTAAGCCTTCTCGTAATGCCTTTCTTCATCTTTTATATTTTCATTGATAGGTGTACCACCTGCTGTGATACTGAAGGTGAGCATCATCATCTTGTGCTTGAACTTCATTACTGGTGGTATAGGCTGATCGAACTCGTCACGATTCTGTAAGTAGCGGAAATACTTAGCACTATATGCCAGATTGAATGGTTCGTTTGTATCCTCTACAGGTTCTGCGGAACCCCATATGACATCCTGTGTACCGTCAAGTTTGTCGAAGTCAACATACACATAGTCTGCTTCTTTGGTCACGGTTGGTTTCTCAGTACCTGTACTCATGTCCTGGAAGTATGGGTAGTAACCATAGAAGGAATACTTGTGATAGTTGCCGATAGGATAGTAGCGCTCTTTACTATCATACCAATAAAGTCGAGTGCGGTCTGCCTGCGTTACATCACCTGTAGGGACAACCTTGCCATCAGCGTTCTTGTAAGCATAGGAAGCTTCTGTCTGGACATTGTCCATATAGACAGACCATGTATTTTCTGTCGATACACCATTTACATCTACACGATTACCTGACCAGTCGATATTAAGGTAGTTCTCACCACCGTTATCAGGGGCAATCTTGTTTTTGGCAAGCATAAAGATACCGAAGTACTGGTTGCCACTGGTAGCAAAGAGTTCATTCTCGGTTGATTCTACAGCGCCCTTATTTGCAAGAGTGTTACCAGCAGAACCTCCAATGAGGATTTCGTCCTTTTCGTCCCCCGTGGTCTGCATAGCTTCCTTTACGTAGTTGGATGCCTCTTCTGCAGAGAAACCGTCATCTGAAGCACATGCAGTAAACAGAGATACTGCAACCGTGCAATAGGCAATTTTTTGAATAATCTTTTTCATATCCTTTTGTTATTATTAGTTTTTTTCTATTTAGTTGTTATTGTCATTGTCGTTATTACCTTCGTCGTTATTGTCGCTACTATCGTCGCCACCCTCGTCTTCGTCTTCGTCCTTTTTCTCGGGCTCCTTGGTTCCGATATATTGCCACAGATCCTCTTCACTTACAGTTGTCCACTGCACCTTAGAAGCAGAGGCTTCGACAGTATTAGGGCCATAAATCTTCAGGGTTATTTCGTACGAGCAACCAGGCTCAAAAGTCTTTTTCTCGTCAGAATCCAAACGTATTGGGCTACAGTAATAATATTCCCCTGAATTTACGGGATATTCCAGAACGACCTGCAAATAATAGGGATTATTCAGACGGTCATTTTCCGTCAGTACAGGCAGTATCATGCCCTGACGCAACTCAGGATAATCTGCGGGACATCCGAGTAATGTAGTGTCAGGAACGTTGTACTTATTTCTCAAATATTCACCTTCTTCAGCAGCATCTATATACTCCTGATATTTAGGCTTAGGACATACTGGTGTAAGCACAGAATCAGGTCGGATGATTTGCTGTCCGGTGTGTGCCGTTATAACCTTATATTCGCGCAGGAAGTATTTTCCTTTGCGGCTGGTCTCCTTGTATGTCACCGTACCATTATTGGCTGGGGCATAGCGGTCTGCCAATACCATTGTGACAGAGTCAGGTACGTTGGTAATGCTTACGGCCATCAAACGAGTATTGTATGCCTCGTCATAGCTTCGTTTTGTTGGTTTTGGTTCTTTAACAGGAAGTCCGCCTGCAGTAATCCTGAACATCAGCTGCATCATCTTGTGCTTGAAAGACATCACAGGATTGTATTTCTCCAAACGTTCGTCGCTATCCGTACGACGCATCTTATAGCGGAAGTAGTCTGCGCTCCATGCATATTCGTACAGTGCGTCAGACGAACTTGGGGCAGCGTACGCATAAATCATGTCCTTGGTTCCGTCGAGGTGGTTGAAGTTAACCAGCACTCTATCTGCCTCAAAATAGAGGTCTTTGTCTTTCACCCTTGGTGTGTATGCATAGAAATTGTACTTATGCGTACTGCCAAGGGGATAGTGCTTGCCACTGAAGAGACTAATGCTGGAGCCTGTCAGCGATTCCGTATCATATACAACGCGTGCCTCGTCATTGTTCATAGGTACCATCAGGGCACTTGACGCACGATGAGTCTCATCACCGCTATTCGTCCAAGAGCAATCTGCCTGCCAGTTAGAGTCCACGCTCTTGTAGTATGGAGTAACACCCATTGCAAGCATCACTACGCCGAGAGTGTCATTACTATTAGTCTTAAAGGAGCCATCTTCATTAGAGTTGATAGCAGCTTTTGACACAAGGTTGTCTGACGAAGCGGAAAGTTGCACCTCGTACTCACTTGGTTGCATTGCCTCCTCAAGCGAATAGCCGTCAGTGTTGCTCAGAACGTCGTCAGAGCACCCCATCAAAGCTGCGCCAATAGTTGCAAATGCCAGTATTTTAGGAACAATGCTATTCATTTTTACTCTAAATCTATGTCAGTGTTTCCACCATTCTTCCATGGAGTGAGGGTGGCCTCAAGATCTATCCTCTCGGTTCCCACCACGTTGAGATGTATATTGTATGAATAACCAGCCTTTACGTTGTCCCCTACGGCGGTCTTTACATCCACTTCATAGTATTCAGCAACGTCTGGGTTGGGGAACAATACCTGCTGGAGTATGTACCTCTGCTCTCTGCGGTGTCCTGTCTTCTGGTAATATGCATCAAGGGCATCCTGGTCGTATTTCTCCAGATACTGATGCATAAAGACCTTTATCTTGTATTTGTTCTGCGGTGCTACCATCATAGCCTCGCCTATCTTTACGTTTTCCAGTTCGTTGGGCTGAATACCAACGAGGTTTACCAGGTCAAGCGTATCTACATCAACTGGAGCACTGGGGTCCATTTCTGGGTGCTCCTTAAAATACATAGCCTTTGTGGGACGCTGTTTAAGTGAGAGGAATTCTTCGGTATTTTGGTTCCATGCAATTCGTGCATAGCCTAAATCATCCCTCATGTTTGCCATAGGCGTCCAGGCGAAGTACATCTTGCCACTGGTAGCAGATTCTACGAGCACGGAGTCAATGTAGAGACCTTTGTTGACATATCCATCTGGAGTCACTTCCTTGTATGCTATGGCCTTACTTGTTGTAACAGTTCCGTCGGGCAGTACTATAGGGTCATCCGCATCCACTTCGCTGATGGCAATTTTGTCAGCATTGGAACCGTACTGTTTGTATCCTCCGTAGCACTTTGCTGAGAAAGTCAGTCGTGTCAGCATATGGTCAAACACGATATTGGGCACTATGCCCTCACGTGCAGAATAGGCAGAGAAGAGAGCGCTGGAAGGGATGTCACCTTCTACGGTAGCGGTTTTTCCTGCCATCATATCCTGTGTTCCATCAATTTTGAAAGGCACGCGCATTTCGCAGTCGGTTGTTTCTGGATCGCCAGTCTCGGCACCGTCTGTGCGGTATCCCCAGAAGTCACTGGCTCCAGTCACGGGATAGTAGCACTGACGTTCGTCTGCGCGATAAGCAGGGCCTGTAGCCACTCCGTAAGGAGTTTTTACCAGGGTGTTGTTAAAGGAGGACTCCACTGTTCCGATAGTCACTGTGGTAGGTTCCAAAGTGCCTTTGTTCATCATATAGACGCGCACATACTGCCCTTTCCATACATTGGTTTCCTCTACGGTGTCACCCACTGTACCCGTGCCTTTTCCCATAAGCAGGTCCTGGGACAATCCTTGTGAAGCCACTTTGAAGGAAACGGGAACAAGATTGTTGTTCTCGGTGTTCTCCGAAACAGAATAGCTATCGCTATCAGAGCATGCTGTGAGGACTCCGATAACCGCCATTACGTATAAGAAAGACTTTTTCATTCTATCTTTGTTTTTTTTCTTTTCAATATTTGTCAGGGAAATCAACTGTAGCCTCGCCACCATTTTTCCATGGTGTGAGAGTAGCTTGTAAGTCAATGCCCGTAGAACCATATACAGATACTGTTACGTAGTATGTTACACCAGCTTTGAATCCTCCTTCAAAGGTAACGGTACCTTCTCTTGTTGAGGTCATATATTCCTCTTCTGTTCCGCTTTGGTTGGTCTTAAGACCTTTTTCTATTACCTTCATGCTTATGTCGTATGACTCTGCCTCTGGTAAAAGTATTCCTGAGCCTATTTTTACAGGTGTTTCATATTTTAATTCCTGTACAATTCCGCCATCTGGTATTGATGTCCATGTTTTGTCACCATTTACGGAAAGTCCTATTTCGTCTTCATTGCGTGCTGCTACGGTAAGGTCGCCCTTGCGCTCACTAAGCACTTCGATGTTGGTTACGCTAATTTTCCCCTCTCTATCCTCATCCAGCAGGTTTGCCCTGAAGATTAGCTGAGTCAGACAGTGTTTCAGGTCTATGCGCGGTTCTACGCTGTGTATGGCTCCGTATGTGGAGTATGCCCCGTCGCCGCGCTTTATTATCTCCTTGCGCACGCTTTCTTCCTGCACGCTGGTTGGGAAGTCCACCTTCAGCATGCTGTCAGTTACCTCTGGTGCTGTTCCTACCATTATGTCGTTGGTGCCGTTGAGTTCTACACTCAGTGTCACCTTGTCGCTTGTGCGCTCTATATCGTAAACTTCAGCATTGTCGATGTAGTATCCGAAGAAATTGTAGCCCACTTCATCGTATGTCTTGCTCCAGTAATGGGTCATTTCCTCTTCGCGGTCAGCATCAGCAGTACCTGCTGGCGCATCTTCCCACGTTACGTTCCTCAGCATCTTCAGTGCACCGCCTTTATTCTCTGGCTTCGTCAGTTTTCCCACTTGCTGTGTTGTGGCAGTGATGACTTCTCGGTCTGTGCTGAGCAGACAGTCTTTCTTTCCATCATTGTTTGATGAATACATAAGTTTGGAGAAATCAGGCAGAGTGGAAAGTTCTCCTTCTTTGGTCACCGTCTTACGATAAGCCAGTACATAGAATTTCGCATCTGCATAATGCTTATCAAAGCCCAGAGGATCATTCACTTTGTCAAAGGCTCCGGAGCCCACGCCCTTTGACTGGATGTCCGTGCTTTGATAAATCAGAGAATTATAATTCAGCGTCACATAAATGGGATAGCTGGTATAGTCCTCATAGTTGCGGTTGCTGTTGCCGTCGGGAATATACTCGTTGTCAGCATACAGACTGCCACACGACTGTCCCAGGAGCACTACAGCACCCATCAGCATTAGAGATATTATGTGATAGATCTTTTTCATGAAACAGCTTTAATATATTACGAATTCCTCTGGAACTTCTTTTTCTTCAAATGGCACGATACCTCCCACATCTGAGCCGTAAAGCATGTCATAGGTGATGCTTCCGTCGAATGACAGATACAGACTGGTATGGTCACGGGATTTTTTCCAAACCATAAGGTCTGTGTCAAATGTCTGCAATTTAGCAGCAGTAAGGCTTTTATGCAGGTTCACCATGCCCACCAGTATCTTAACAGGTTTCGGTCCAGTGCGGGTTGGGTCGGTGATGTTAGTCCATATTATGAGTTGCATTACGCCTGGACCAATGTATGTATTTGCATCTGTTACCGTATTCTCTACTATGCCAGGAACCGTGATATTGGCATAGCAACGCAGATTTGTATTCCCTATCTCGTCAGTCAGATGTTGTGAATCATAAGTAGGAACACTGTTAGGATCAACGAAGTATGTGCGGAACATTATCTTGTCGGTGCTCGAAACATTGAGGGCTCCAGTACCAACGTTGGTAGAATGAGGCACGCCTGACATGATACACCATACGCTGTCGACCTTGAACTCTACCTCGGCGGTCTTCTTCAGATCGAAGAACACGTCAATGTTCTGAGTTACGGGAATGGGGTGGAACTCAATGGTCTTTACCTCGTCAGCATTCCATTTCATTATGGCTGTGGAATCTACAGTTACGGGTTCATTGGAACTGCGGATGAATCCTGCAGGAGTCCCCTCATAGGTATATACATTCTTGTCAAAGGTTGTGTTGTTATCCGTCCATTCTTCCGGATGTGCCACCTCCGCGCTGTTACCTTCATAAGTGACATTCTCAAGTACGACATCACCCAAGTGCACATTGCTGTTTTCTATATCGGCAGAAGAGAGCCCTGTGTACTTGTAGTCCTTGGTATCCATATTTACTGTCAGGAACTTATACTCTCCTGACGGCAGGAAGAATTTCTTTTGGTGCTCGTTTTTCTCGTATGTCTGCTCTACCAAGACTCTTTCACCATTCTCATTTATCTTCTCTATGATATGGTATATGTTTGCCCTTTCGTCACCAGTCTTTTCAGTATGATAGAGAGTCTCGCCGTTCTCTCCCTGCTCAGTCCATTCCCTGAACAGGTCACTCTTATAGCAACCGTCATCGTTAAGGGTGCTATACCCGAAGTAGGATATACGCTGATTGATTACCCTGTCACCGATTATGAACATCGAATCAAGATAGTTCAGTCCCTTATTGAGGTACTGCTGGTAGTAGGCAGGCATCTTGTCCCAGTTATAGTGGAACTGAACCCAGCCTTTGTGTGGATGTTCGGCTTCACACAGAGTCTCGTTCACCTCACATGATGTCACGAGAGATGCGGCTATGCATAATATGCTTATTATTTTGGTCTTCATTCTGCGCTACTTTTCTCTGTTGATTATTCTGCTTTCTTTGCAGTTTCTCGGCGTTCTCTCATGCGCGCTATACGCTCCTGAGCTGCTTCTGACTTAGCTTTGCGTGCTTCAGCCTTTTCTTCTTTGGTCAACTCTCCTCCGACCGTTGTGCCCTTACGCTTCTGGCGCAGGCGCTCTATCTTTGTCTGAGCATCAGCCTGCTTCTTTGCAGCCTTGGCTTTTTCAGCCTTGCGCTTTTCCATCTTACGGTCCACTATAGCCTGTGACTTAGCCTTGCGTGCTTCATACACTGCTTGCTTCTCGTCCTTGGTCATGGTAGCCTCCGCCTTGCAAGCCTCTTCCTTCTTCTGGCGGTTGCGTCCTGAGATAGACTGGGCTTCAGCCTGTTTCTTTGCTGTTTCTTCCGCCTTGCGCTTCTCTGCCTTGCGGTCAGCTATAGCCTGAGACTTTGCCTTGCGTGCCTCGTACGCTGCCTGCTTCTCCTCCTTAGTCCTGGCAGATTCCGCCTTGCGAGCTTCCTCTATCTTCTGGCGGTTGCGTTCCGCGACAGACTGGGCTTCCGCCTGTTTCTTTGCCTGAGCATCAGCCTGTTTCTTTGCTGTTTCTTCCGCCTTGCGCTTCTCTGCCTTGCGGTCAGCTATAGCCTGCGACTTAGCCTTGCGAGCCTCGTATGCTGCCTGTTTCTCTTCCTTGGTCATGACAGTTTCTGCCTTGCGAGTTGCTTTGCGTTTCTGACGCAGGCGTTCTATCTTTGCCTGAGCAGCAGCAGATTTGCTTTGTGCAGAGAGCGAATCGGCATTCGATGCGCAGAGAGAAGAAGAGAAACAGAGGGCGAGAGTTGCAAGAAGTGCCTTTTTGTATTTACTCATTGCATTGGTTCTCATTCTGCGCCTCCTTCCTCAGTTGCTTCCTTGGCCTTCGCCTTGGCAGCTTCACGGCGTGCTCTCATGCGTGCTATACGCTCCTGAGCCGCCTGTGCCTTAGCCTTGCGTGCGGCAGCCTTCTCTTCCTTGGTCAGACCTTCCTCGGCCTTCTTGGTAGCCTCGCGCTTCTGACGTTGACGCTCTATGGTAGCCTGTGCGTCCTTGGACTTTTCCTTGAGTTTCTCCTTACGCTTCTCTATCTTTTCGCGCATAGCCTGCTGCTTAGCCTCACGAGCATCCTCCTCGGCATATTTCTTGGCGAGTTTTGGATCATTCTTTGCCAATGAGTCGCGGCGTGCCTTCTTGATGGCGTTGATAGAGTCCAGACGTGCCTGCTTGATGGAGTCCTTACGCATCTTAGCGAGTTGCTTAGGTGTGTAGTGTGGAACCATAGCAGGTGCCTGCTCGTCGATAGCCTTCTGCTGTTCGCGGTGGCGTACATCTACACAGGAGTCGTAGAGCATCTTGAACTCCTGAGCTACTACGCGGTAGATAGAGTCACGTATGTACTTCTGTTCGCGTTCTGTGAGCCAGGCATTGTAGATGGAGTCCTTTCTCTCGCGGAATTCCATATCTACGTCGTAGCGCCAGCGGTATTTTTTCTGCAGAGGGTAGTTGCCAAAACGATAAACCAGTGCCACATGCAAGTCACGCAGCATTGGTCCCCATTTTCCATCTACATGTCCTGTCTTAGGATAGCAGTTGTTTTCACGGTCAGCGGTGAAGGTGTCGTACTTGTTGTACATCACGCCGGCAGAGATACCAAACTCCATATCCACGGAATTGCCGTTCTGGAAGGCGAGGAAAGGCTTTACGAAGCCCCATGTCAGACCTGCCATGTAAGCTGTGCCCTGGCGTCCCTCACTGCCTCCCCATAGCATGGAGTATTTAGAATATGTCACATAGCCGCCGCGGTAGAATACCCAGTTGGGATGGCTTGGCATCATATTGCGGCAAGACCAGAGTTTGTCCCACCAGTGTCGGTGTGGCGACAGATAACCCGTAGCAGTAGCTTTGCGCTCACGCCAATACACACGTCCTTCGAGTGTTGCCTCAAAGATATTAAATACGATACCTCTCACGTAGGTACTGCTGGTCTTAGGACGGTATCTGAAGTTGGCATTCACTGCCCAACGGTTCCAGTTTGTATTGCGTATGTCAAATTCCACGCCGACGTTTGGCACCAACAGAGCCCAGTCCACAAGGTTGGTACGCACCGAGATGCGCTCCGCCAGTGACAGGGTATCGACTCTGCGACTATTATCTGCTACCTGTGCCGATGCAGTGAGAGACAAAAACAATATGCACGCCAACACCGTCAAACGAGGTCTCAGCGCCGCTAATGTCCCTTTATGCCACCTTATTAGCATATATAGAAATCAGTAGTTTGTTAATACGTTAATAGAAATACGGATGCAAAATTACTAAAAAAATGGAAGAAAATGTAAAAGTGAAACATTAAAGTATGTTAACTGACCTTAAAATCTCTATTTTAATTCGTACCTTTGCAGCCATGAAAGAGGAATCCTCAGTACTTAAATCCATAGATTGGACAACGATTGCTTTGTATTTGGCGCTTCTGGCCTTTGGTTGGATTAGCGTCTGCGGAGCAAGTTATTCGTTTGACAATGCTGACATATTTTCCCTGGACACTCGTTCGGGCATGCAGATTATTTGGATAGGCACCAGTATAGTGCTGGGTACAGTACTACTGCTTCTTGATGACAGATTATATAGTACGTGCGCGTACGCTATATATGGGTTCATGCTCCTGTTGCTCTTTGCCACTATCTTCAATCCGCATGAAATCAAGGGTTCGCGTTCGTGGCTTGTCCTGGGTCCCGTTAGACTCCAACCAGCCGAGTTTGCCAAGTTTGCTACCGCCCTTGCCGTGGCAAAATTCATGTCTTCCTACTACTTCACCATGAATAATTGGCGTCTTTTCCTGCGTGTCGTGGCGATGATAGTGACCCCCATGTTGCTCATCATCATGCAGAAGGAGACAGGTTCCGCCCTTGTCTATATTGCATTCTTCCTCATGCTCTACCGTGAGGGCATGACGGGTTCTTTCCTCTTCACGGGTCTAGCCATGGTGATTTATTTCGTCATAGGCATCCGTTATGCTGCCCCCACCATTATGGACACCCCGACCCACGTAGGTCCTTTTGTCGTCATGATGATTATCCACGTCTTTACGGCGGTCCTTGTAATGGGTTATTGCAAGGCAGAGCGTGAGTCGGTCTTCATGGTGCTTGGCACCTTGGGTGCTACCATTCTTGGTCTGCTCTTCTCGGAGTATGTCATACGCTTCAATGTCGTCTGGGTGCAGGTTCTCGCCACTATCGTGCTGGTAGGATATCTGATATATCTGTGGTATGAAACGGCGCTCAGGGAATACATCCTCATAGCACTCTTCACGGCTGGTTCGGCACTGTTTCTCTTTGGTTCCTCCTTTGTGCTCAATGAGATGATGGAGCCCCACCAGCGAGTACGTATTAATGTGCTCTTGGGCTTGGAGGAAGACCTTGCCGGTGCGGGATATAACGTACATCAGAGTGAGATAGCCATCGGTTCAGGTGGTTTGATGGGTAAGGGATTTCTCAACGGCACCCAGACCAAGTTGAAGTTTGTGCCCGAACAGGATACTGACTTTATCTTCTGTACCGTAGGTGAGGAGGAAGGATTCCTTGGCGGTGCTACGGTACTGGTGCTTTTCATGTTTCTTATTTGGAGGCTCATCTACGTTGCCGAACGCCAGACGCACACCTTTGGGCGCATCTACGGCTACTGCGTACTGAGTATCTTCCTCTTCCATGTCTTTATCAATGTTGGCATGGTGCTTGGTCTCACTCCCGTTATCGGCATACCCCTGCCCTTCTTCAGTTACGGAGGTTCCTCCCTTTGGGGTTTCACCCTCCTGCTCTTTATCTTCCTCAGGATTGATGCAGGCAGGTCCTTGCCCAATAAGCCTTAAGACATAAAAAATGCCCTTGCTTAGCAAGGGCGCGCTATTGCTATGCAGGGGCCGGCTGTTGCTATGCTACGTCTTATAGTGTGATGCTCATTCCCTTGTGTGTTTTTACGTAGTCAACCAAGCGTCTGTTGACCTTGATGCCTGGCAGTTGTGATGTCATCATCACAGGCACAGAGCTGAGGTTATTGTCTCTTATGGAGAGTTGCAGTCTGGTCTTGCCTGGTGACTCGGTGATGATGGTGGCGAGGTCAGCGAGGTTTACCTCTTCCCTCACTTCTTCTTCCTCCTCGTTTTCATCGTTGGGATTAGGGTTTTCGTTAAGGTTGATATGTATCGTCACCGTCTCCATGTACTTATCTACCACATCTTGCAGGAATTCTATGCTCTGCACTCTCAGGTCATAGATGCCTGAACCACGCTGGAATCGTTCCTGACATTTCAGTTTCACATATACGGAGTATCCCATCTGGAGCTTGCCTGACCAGTTAGCCCAGTCGTCTCCAAACATAGCTATTTCGCCCATACCCTCAAAGTCTTCTATTGTCACGATACCCATAGGCTTTCCCGTCTTAGTAAGTCGTGCGTTGACGTTGGTCACGATGCCACCAAGTGTCAGTGTATCTTTCTTTGCCAGTTCCTTACGGTCAGCATCGCGTGCTATGTCTTGGCATTTGGTATTGCACATGCACTCCAGCACTACAGAGAATTCGTCCAACGGGTGTGCTGAGAGGTAAATGCCTACGAGGTCACGTTCACGGTTCAGTCGTTCGATGTCGCTCCACTGTTCAGCATTGCCCGGGTGTGGCTTTGCTATTTCGATGCTATCAAAATCACCGAAGAGGGAGTTCTTGGCCTCTGACTTCGCTGTCTGATATTGGTTGCCATAGATAGAGAGGGCATCGATGAATTGGGCATATTTGCCACACTCCGCCATATACTGTTCGCGAGTGATACCGCCCATTCCATCGAGGGCTCCCGAGAGGGCGAGGCACTCCAGTGCTTTCTTGTTCATGGCTGATGAAGGCACTCTCTCCACTAGGTCATATACGTCCTTGTATGGACCATTCTCTTCGCGCTCCTTTATAATGGCTACCGTGGCCGCCTCACTCATGCCCTTGATAGCAGCCAAACCGAATCGTATCTCACCCTTCTTGTTCACACCGAAGTTGTCGAAAGACTCGTTGACATCAGGTCCCAGCGTAGGTATGCCGAGTGCCTTGCATTCGTCCATCAGTTTGGTGATTTCTTTGATATCCGAACGACGGCGTGTCAATAGTGCCGCCATGAATTCTGCGGGGTAGTGTGCCTTGAGGTATGCTGTCTGGTATGCCACCCATGAGTAGCATGCGGCGTGCGACTTATTGAAGGCGTAGGAAGCAAACTTCTCCCAGTCTGCCCATATCTTTTCGAGCACCTTCTCATCGTGGCCGTTCTTCTTTCCTCCCTCGATAAACTTCGGTTTCATCGCATCTACGATGTCCTTCTTCTTCTTACCCATCGCCTTACGCAGGGCGTCACTCTCACCACGGGTGAAATTGGCAAGTTGGCGTGACAGAAGCATCACCTGCTCCTGATATACCGTGATGCCATAGGTGTCCTTCAGGTACTTCTCCGTGATGTCTATATCATAGGTGATAGCTTCGCGGCCGTTCTTACGCGCTATGAATGACGGGATGTAGTCCATAGGACCAGGACGGTAGAGGGCGTTCATGGCGATGAGGTCCTCAAAGACAGTAGGATGCAGTTCTCTGAGGTATTTCTGCATACCAGCACTCTCAAACTGGAAAGTTCCCACCGTCTGTCCCTTCTGGTACAGTTGGTAGGTCAGTTCGTCATCGATAGGTATATTGTCGAGGTCTATGTCGATGCCGCGTGTGAGTTTCACGTTCTTCACCGCTTCCTTTTGCTCTGACAGAGTCTTCAGTCCGAGGAAGTCCATCTTGATGAGTCCTGTTGACTCAATCACATGACCGTCATACTGCGTTACGGCAGTCTTCATCTCGGGGAAGTCGGGGTCGTCGGCCGTGCTCACAGGGACATGGTCGCTGATAGGGTCACGACAGATGATGAAACCGCAGGCGTGTATGCCCGTGTTCCTTATAGTTCCCTCCAGCATCTTGGCATACTTGATGGTATTGGCCTCTGCAGGCACGAGTGATGCTTCCGCCTGTTGGAGTTCGGGAGTGCACTTCAGATAATTCACCAGTTTGGGTTTCATACCATCGGGCAGACGGTCAGGCATCGCCTTACACCATGCATTGACCACCGACAGTGGCACCTTCTCCACGCGGCCTACGTCCTTGATGGCATTCTTGGCAGCCATCGTACCGTATGTAATAATGTGTGCGCAGTTCTCATGGCCATACTTGTCCATAACCCACTGCAGCACCTTTCCTCTGCCGTCGTCATCGAAGTCGGTATCGATATCAGGCAGAGAGATACGGTCGGGGTTGAGGAAACGTTCGAACAGCAGGTCGTACTTCAGAGGGTCCAGTTTCGTGATGCCCAGACAGTAGGCCACCACGGAGCCAGCTGCCGAACCACGGCCAGGTCCTACCCATACTCCGAGTTCCTTTCTGGCGCTATTGATGAAGTCCTGCACTATGAGGAAGTAGCCAGGGAAGCCCATCGTCTTCATGATGTGCAGTTCAAATCTCACGCGTTCATCGACCTCCTTGCTTATCCCATGCTCTGCTGCCCATTGGGATAATTCATCAGGTTGCAGGCCCCCCTCAATCTCCCCCGAGGGGGAGTTTCCGTATATACGGCAAGCACCTTCGTAAGCAAGTTTGCCCAGATAGTCTGCCTCAAACTTTATACGATACAGTTTATCGTAACCACCCAATTTTTGGATTTTTTTGCGTCCGTCCTCTTCTGGAAGTTGGTTTTGTCCGTTTTCATCGGAGGTAAACTCCTTATACAGCATATCCTCCGTGAATCGCTCACGCCATTGTTGCTCGGTGCCAAACTCCGCTGGAATGGGGAAGAATGGCATGATAGGATCAGACTCAAGGTTGTAGGTCTCTACCTTATTGAGTATCTCCAATGTATTTTCCAGTGCCTCTGGGATGTCGGAGAAGATGTCATTCATCTCCTGCTGCGTCTTAAACCACTCCTGTTTGGTGTAGAGCATGCGGTTAGGGTCATCGAGGTCTTTGCTTGTGCTCAGACATAGCAGGTGATCGTGAGCTTCTGCCGCATCCTTGTCTATGAAGTGGCAGTCGTTGGTGCAGACGAGTTTGATGCCATACTCCTTCGAGAACTCTATAAGTTGTCTGTTCACCTTCTGCTGCATGGGGAACGTCTCGCGGTTTGCTCTCTGGTTGGGGTCTGTCACCTCATGGCGCTGAAGTTCCAGATAGAAGTCCTCGCCCCACAGGTTTTTATGCCATTCCACAGCCTTCCGCGCTCCTTCTATATCGCCTGCCAGTATCAGTTTGGGAATCTCACCACCGATGCATGCTGAGCACACGATGAGGTCTTCGTGGTATTTCTCCAAGTCGGCGTGGTCGGTACGTGGTCTGTAGTATAATCCGTTCACCCATGAGCGCGACACCAGTTTGATGAGGTTACGATAGCCCTTGAGATTCTTTGCCAGTACGATGAGGTGCCAGCCACTCTGGTCAATCTTGTCGTCCCTGCGCTCCATACCACGGCGCGCTACATACATTTCACAACCGAAGATAGGTTTAAAGGGTTCCTTGCCCTCCTTCTTCAACTGTTTGTTCACCTTGTTACACTCGTCAAAAAGGTCTTTCACGCCAAACATATTGCCGTGATCCGTTATTGCCATACCCTTCATGCCGTCTGCTACGGCACGCTGCACCAGGTCAGACACTTTACTCTGTCCGTCTAGTAGTGAGTAGTGAGTATGAGTGTGTAGGTGAATAAAATTGTGCATAACGGCTACAAAATTACAAAAAAAAATCGAGAGTATTTCAAAATTTCTTATTAACTTTGCAAAAATTTTCATTGTATGACTTATTTGTGGAATTGGATGATAATGTTGGTTCTCATGGCATCCGCTATGAGCGTCAGTGCCAAGGACAATCTGCCCATTGACACACTGCACTTTGTCAACGATACTATCCGCCAGTATTGTATGAAGAGCAAGGTCGATACGAATAAGGATGGTGTCATCTCGGTAGAGGAAGCTCGTGCATGCAAGCGTCTAACACTCGTGGATTATCGCAATGCAGTGCGTTCCATACGTTCTTATGATGACCTACAGCATTTCCCTAATTTGGAGTATCTCCATGTTGGAAAATCCCAGGCAGACACCATAGACCTGCGCCACTGCCGTCAACTCAAGGAACTCGACCTGCGTGACTGCCGTGTGCTCAAGGCCATCATCCTCCCACGAGGTTGCAAGGTGGCTGTTTATTCACCCCTGCACTTCAATGGTGAACCCGTAAATGTAATATACAGATAAATATGAACGAAGAACAATACATGAAGCGCCCCGAAGTGTTAGAGTGCGACGTGGTGCGATTCCAAAACGAGAAAGAGAAGTGGATGGCTTTTGTAGGGCTTCTTAACGGTAAGCCCTATGAGATTTTCACTGGTTTGCAGGACGATGAGGAAGGACTCATCCTACCCAAGAGCGTTAACAGTGGCAAGATTATCAAGCACGTAAATCCAGATGGCACCAAACGCTATGACTTCCAGTTTGAGAATCGTCGTGGATACAAGACTACCGTAGAGGGATTGTCAGAGAAGTTCAATCCTATCTACTGGAATTATGCAAAGCTCATCTCCGGAGTTCTCCGCTATGGCATGCCTATCAACAATGTCATAAAACTCGTCTCCTCGCTGGAGATGGACGGAGGTATTGACACCTGGGCTAATGGTGTGGTTCGTGCGCTGAAGAAATATGCGTAGTGAGATAGCCTTAATCTTCATTCTTCATTCCCTTCTCTTCACAACGATGAGGGCGCAAGACAATGACGTTCAACTACACCTAAATAATTTATATGAAAACGATGAAGAGGCTGCTGTGCACATGGAAGAGGCCTATGAGGTCCTTACCGAACTGTCACAGCAGCCTCTTGATATAAATAAGGTAACGCAAGAGGACCTTATGCAGATACCCGGACTTACGCAGTATCAGATAAATGACATTCTGGAGTATCGCTATCGCTACGGTCGCTTGCGTTCCATCGAGGAACTTGCCATGATACCCAGCATAGACCGTCGTCTGAGGCTTGTTCTCTCACAGGTTCTTACAGTTGGTGTCGATAAGGATAAGCATCTCTACTTGCATCACAATCTTGCTTTTACTTTGCAATCTCCGACATATTATCGTGCAGGTGACAGGAATGCACCTCTGCATACCTACCTTGGCAAGAACAAATATGCAGGCAAATACATGGGTGACCCTCTGAAGCACTCTCTGCGCTATTCCCTGTCGGTGGGTAGCAATATTACCTTTAATCTCTCTGGGGGCAAGACGGCCGGCGAACCCTTTGGCGAAAACCGCAATAAGTGGGGTTACGACCAGTATGCCTATAATGTCAGCATAAAGAATCTGGGCAGATTCTCACACATCGTAGCAGGGCAGTTTCGTGGACAGTTTGGTATGGGGCTTATCCTTAACAACAATTTTGCTATGGGTAAGCAGGGAATGTTGGCATCCATGGGACGTCGTGCCACAACCTTTATTCCTCATAGTAGTCCGACGGATTCCAAGCATCTGCAGGGCGTGGCAGCTACTATGCGGCTGACAGGTGCCAAAGGGATACTAAATCTGGCAGCGTTCCTCTCTTATCGTAATATAGACGCCACGCTCAATGCTGATGGAACAATATTAACGATTCTGACATCGGGGTATCACCGTACGGAACTGGAGATAGCAAAGAAAAATAACTCCACTCAGACCACGGCAGGCATGCATGCAGGGTACGACTTCTCGATACAGAATACAGGGGAGGGGAAATCCAGACACATGATGAGTGTGGGACTCGGAGTAATCTATACTGGGCTGAACAGAGATATCAATCCTACGTATAGCAAATCAGGCAATGTGACGAAAGGTAAGCTATATCGCCTCTATTATCCGCGTGGCGACAGGTTTTGGAATGCCAGTGTGGATTATCGTTATCAGTGGCGCGAACTGGCATTCTCTGGCGAGACGGCAGTGGATGGTAAGGGTAATCCTGCTACCATCAACAATCTTACTTGGCGTTCGCCATGGGGAGTCACCTTTATGGCATTACAACGCTACTACAGTTATAAATACTGCGCACTCTACGGCAATAGTTTTGGAGAGAACAGTGAGGTGCGCAATGAGAGTGGCCTTTACCTCGGTGCCCAGTGGAACGTCAGTCGCAGCGTGACGCTAGAGGGATATTCAGATATAGCCTACTTCCCTTACTTTAGATATCGTGTCAATAGTTCGTCTTATGTGTGGGACAATAGCGTAATGGGTACGCTGACCAGAGGTGACTGGAAAATCTCGCTCCGCTATCGTACGAAGAAGGAACAACATCGGTTGCGCATACTCGCTCAGTATGGCGGTAGCAAGTGGTCCCTGCGCACACAGGTTGAGGCTACTGCACTATCCTCTGACGAGCGCTCCAAGGGTATTCTCCTTTCCCAATCTGTATCTTATAAATTAAGGGAACGCTTCGAACTCTATGCTCACTTGGCGTGGTTCAATACAGATGATTACGACTCTCGCCTCTACGTCTATGAGCGAGGGATGCTCTATTCCTTTGGTTCGTCATCTTACTATGGTAAGGGCCTTCGTTCCGCATTGTTTGCCCGCTACAGCATCACTGGATGGCTGACTCTATTGGGCAAGGTGGCTCACACTCGGTATTTTGACCGTAATACCATAGGTACTGCTGAGAGGATGATATTCTCCCGACACTGTACGGATTTGGAGTTTCAGGCATTACTGAAGTTGTAGTCGTTTAGTCATTTAGTGGTTTAGTGGTTTTCTTCAGGATTCTATTGAGTTGATAGAGTGAGGGAATAGCTATCATCAGCGAACAGAGGATAGCTTGCGCCACCGCCATCTGACTGCCACCGAAATAATCTGCGAGAGGTGCATCCATAGGTAGAGAAGGGAAAAGTTTTACCATGACGTAGGCGAAGGAATTGTTAATCCAATGTACAAGGAAGCACAATAGGATGCTGTCGGTACGCACAAAGAGCCACCCCAGCAACAGACCCATGATGAAGGCGTGGGGCATCTGGGCAGGGTTGAAATGTATGGCAGCGAAGAAGAGGGATGATATTATTATGCAACTGACAATGGACAATTGACATTTTCGCAGAGCAGTGATGATAGCACCGCGGAAGACAATCTCTTCTGCGAGAGGTGCGAGGAGGCATACGGCAAAGTAGCCCTCTGGGGATTTGAGGAGTTGGAAGATGGCCTCACCAGCGACATCGGGACGCCACGACTCAGGGATTTGTTCTTCGAGGTACGCCATAGGAAGGATAATACCTATAGATAGAAGCACTGTCCAGATGATAGCGAGCCAAGGGCGACTCTGTATGTAACGTCTATCCACCTCGTACCATCTCATAGCAAGGAAGAGTACCACGATGATAGCATTGATGATGATAGTGGGTATGAGTAGCTCTTTGGTAAAGAGACCTGAGATGAGACCTACTGCAGCCTGAAGGGCAATGAAGATGAAAAGGAAGAGTAAGGATTTTTTCACTTTAAAATTGTCTGTTTGTCTTTTTCTATCTGTTGCCTCAATTCTTCTGGCGAGGCGAATTGTTGTTCATCACGCACCTTGCGGAGGAATTCCACTGAGATGATATCCCCATAGATATCCCCGATAAAATCGAAGATATTTGTCTCTATTGTGATGGTGTCCATGGAATTATCGTGGTAAGTAGGACGGACACCGATATTTGTCATTGCCCTGTAGAGATGATTATTAATCCTAACCTGAGTGGCATAGACACCGCGAGGTGGGATAAGTTTGCCTGCGGGTGGTAGGATATTTGCGGTGGGAAAACCGATGCGACGACCTTCATGATGACCTTCTATCACCGTGCCTGTGATAGAGTAGGGGCGACCGAGAGAGATAGACGCTTCCTCCATACGACCTGCAGCAACAGCGTGACGCACCTGTGAAGAGGACACTCTTACGCCATCGACATCAACGGGATTAGCCAGGAGAACCTCAATACCGAGTTGCTCGCCGTATTCACGATAGGTATTGAAATCCTCAGTGTTGTTGCGTTTGCCGAAACGATTGTCATAGCCGAGTAGGAGAACCTTTACCCCCATCTCATCGCGCAGATAGTCCTTCATGAAGTCGTAGGCAGTAATCTGTGCAAAGTCCCTGGTGAATGGCATAACAAGAACATCTTCCACCTCTCTGCGCAGCAGTGTTACCTTCTCGTCGAGAGTGGTGAGGAAGGCAGGTGTGAAGTTCTCGTCGAAAAGTTCGCGGGGGTGATGGTCAAAAGTGATAACAAGCGGTTTCATCGATTTCTCCTTAGCCACTTCCTTAAGGCGACTGAGAATGTAGCGATGTCCGCTGTGCACTCCGTCGAAATTGCCTATACAAGCCACAGTGCCACTTATAGAGGAAGTCAGGAGGGGATTATTCATCCAATCATTACCCTCAGGGTCATGGATAGCGTGGATGCCACAGCGGCGTGCTCCTTCGCAGTTTCTGGCGGAGTCATCGAAGAAAAGAATATCCTCTGCCTGTACACCAGTGGTCTCAATGACGTGCTGATATATGCGAGGGTCTGGTTTTACTATGCCGAGTTCGCAGGAGAGGAATACATAATCGAAACAATCCTCCACACCATACCCTGGCACACAGAAGAAATCTTCGACGGACTTATTCCAGTGCATCCAGTTGGTGTTGGAGAGGATAGCAGTCTTATAACCTAAGTCCTGCTTGAGGTGCTTTATGAGTTTGAGTTTCTCGAGTGGTATGCCAGTGAGGAGTTCGTTCCACGCCCAGATGATGTCCTCATCAGATGTAGTGCTGGCAGACTGCCGACGAGCTTCTTCGCAGAATCTCTCGGTGGAACCGCCGAGTTCTATCTCATGGAAGAGATCCTCGGAACGGTGCTCATCTACGTAGCCCGCGATGGCTCCGCACCCCACCTTATAAAGGGCATCAACGCAACGCTGTTTGTTGAGGCTTACTATGACCTGACCGAAGTCAAAGAGCAAGAGTCGTGGGATATTATTATAGGAGTGACTTGATTTCACTTTCTAAATCGCTGATTTGTTCGCTACGCTTATAGAGCGTATTGGTGCGGTCGATGAGGAAATAAGAGGGGAGTTGCTGTACGTAATAGCGCACGAGATACTGCGACTGAGGACCGTCATTGTCACGTACGCTAATCCATGGCAGAGCAGCCGTCTGCGTCTTCCAGAAATGCTCGTTGGAATCGAGCGAAACCTGATATATCTGCAGACCCTGAGCATGGTATTTATCGTATAGTGCGCGGAGCGCCATAATACGCTCTGTGCTGTGGTCGGAAGCAAAGACATGGAAGTCGAGAAGTATCACCTGTCCCTTTAATTCGGTGAGGGAACGATGGCGTCCCTTATTATCTATAAGAGGGATGTCAATAAGTGACACTTGTGATACCTTGGATGCATCCACTTCGTATGGTTTCTGTTGAGCCTTGAGGATTCGTATTTGTTTCATGCCCTCAATAGCGATGTTATGGAGATTCTTACCTCGCAGCGCTTCAGGATAGTGGGCATCCCATGAGGTGGCGACGGCAGCGAAGGTCTTGACGTCTATCTCCGACTCTCTGGGATTAAAAATAAGCATATCACCGAGAGACTGGAACAAAGCGAAGTAAGCATATGCCTTCTGCGGCTCCTTGAAAATATAGTTGGTGCGTACATTGTTTTTGTATGTATCTATCAGAGTGCGTATGCTGTCTACCGTCTGCTGTACGCCGAGAGTAGGATTGTCGCTGACGAGGAGAACCTGCGAGAGAAGTTGCTGTTGAAGGAGAGAGAGTTCTTTGATTTTCTCGCAGTTTTCACTGCCCTTCACCTCATACTGTGTGGACATGGTGGGGTAGGAGGCTTTTACTTCGATATTCTCGGTGGAATCGACAGAAAGGTTTATTATGCCACTTGAGATGCGCAGGCGATAGAACTCGGGAGCCTCGGGACGCTCGCCAGAGAAAGAGAATTCGCCATCGCTGTCGAGACGTACGGAGTCGATGGTCACAGGGCCATCGAGGCTCATGTTCTCAAGATAGAGCACGGAGTCCTTGGCTTCACTGATGGTGCCGCTGATGCTGAATCCCTGTTTCTGACAACCCACCATCGCCAGTACTGTGAGGCATGGTAAGATGTACGATGCTAGTGTCTTGTTGATAGTATTCATGACTGCAAAGGTACTAAAAAAAGTTGAAAGTTAAAGGTTGAAGGTTGAAAGTTTTGTTGTTTCATATATTTTTTTGTAATTTTGCAATGTGTTTGAAACTTTTACATATCAGCCAAGGTATATGCTCTTGATGGTGAGCATGCTGATGACGCTCACAACAGCTATGGCTCAGGACAACAACACCCCTCTGCGGGAGGGGCAGGGGGAGGCTCCTACCTTCGTGCCAATGGTGAAAGTGGGTAAGGCGCTTGACAATGGCGACAGCATCAAGTATGTGGAGATGAACAACGTATATGTCTATGCCCCCCTGCAATTCAAGAACGAGAAACAGCGCAGGACGTATGACCGCACGGTGTATAACGTCAAGAAAGTGCTACCGATAGCTAAGGAGGTGAATCGCGCCATCATTGAGACTTACGAATATTTGGAGACACTGCCTGACGACAAGGCACGCCGTGAACACATGAAATTCGTGGAGAAAAGTATCAAGGCGGAATACACACCGAAGATGAAGAAACTCACCCTGACACAGGGCAAACTACTCATAAAACTCGTTTATCGAGAGACAAACTCCAGCACTTACGACCTTGTGAAAGTGTTCTTCGGTACAGGTAGAGCAATGTTCTATCAGTCGTTTGCATGGATGTTTGGAGCATCGCTGAAGAAAGTATATGACCCTGAAGGAAAGGATAAACTGACCGAACGGGTGGTGAGAATGGTGGAAGCGGGGCAACTTTGACGGGAACGGTAACGATAACATAGACAAAAACAAAAATGATAACTAAAATGAAAAAGAATCTACTAATCACACTGATGCTCATGATGATGAGTATAGTGACAGCACAAGCTGACGGACTAATTGCCTTCCCTGGTGCTGACGGCTATGGCAAGTACACCACACAGGAGGGCGCGGAGGCAAGGTCTATTATGTGACCCGCAATGACGACTGCCCTGACAACAACCTTGTCAAGGGAACCCTGCGTTGGGCATTGCGTGACGGCGACAACTCACCACGAACGGTTCTCTTCGAAACTTCGGGAACCATATATCTGACTTCAGCACTCACCATCAAGTCGAATACTTCACTGTTAGGACACACAGCACCCGGTGGCGGTGTCTGCGTGGCAGGTTATCCGCTGAAAATCAACGGTGTGAGCAATGTCATCGTAAGATACATGCGCTTCCGTGCCGGCGACATACCAAACCAGTCGCTGACAGGTCTTGACCTTGAGAATGCGCAGAACGTCATCATAGACCACTGCTCTATCACATGGTCAATGGAGGAATGTCTCACGGCTTACGACACCGACTACACCACCGTGCAGTGGAGTATCATCGGTGAAGGTCTGTATAACTCGAAGAACTCAAAGGGCGCACGTGCATACGCCACACAGTGGGGCGGTGAGCACTCTACCATGCACCACACACTGCTGACAAACAGCCACAGTCGTTCACCACGCTTCAACGGTGTGCGCAACAAGAGCACCAACAAGGGCGACCATGACTACCAGGTAGATTCAGAGTTTGCCAACAACGTGGTATTCAACTGGGGTCTCAGCTATGGCGGCGAGTTTAATCCTGAAGTAAACAACACCACATGGTATGATGCGAATAACCCGGGCTACAACCGCGTCTATATGATTAACAACTTCTACCGCGCCGGTCCGTGTTCGGTAAAGGAGAGTGCATACAGTTTCACTCGTCCTGACTCTCCCTACGGACAGTGGTACTTGAACGGCAACAAGTTTGAGAAGGGCGGCACCTATTCCTCACTGTGGGATCAGGACATGCTCGAGACAAAGAACAACGACAACTTCAGCGGCATCAGCCTTGCCGATGAATACAAACTTGCGACCATACCATACGCACTCAGCGGACTGACTTACGAGAGTGCAGAGGCTGCTTTCGACAAGGTCACCACACAGGCAGGTTGCGCCCTGCCACGCTATGACGAGGTTGACGCCCGACTGCTTGCCGAGGCTGCCGGCACGCAGAACCCTCAGTTTGTAGGCGAGACACTCAAAGAGCAGGGACAGTATGGTATCATCGACTCTCCTGACGACATCATACTGCAAAATCACGACACATACACCGTTGACGGTGTGGAATATACCAACTATCCATTCCTCGGACTTCAAGAAGGTGACAAGTATATCGTGGACAGCGACTGCGACGGTATGCCCGATGCTTACGAAGATGCGAAGGGCTTCAACAAGAACGATGCTTCCGACGGCGCAGCGACAGCAAGCAACGGCTATACCAACCTTGAGAATTACCTTAACGGCATTGTCGACGGAACGCTCAACAAGGCAGACTATGAGACCTCAGAAGTGCAGGTTCCATCAGGCGAGGCAGGCAATGTACCTGCTTCTGTCACGGTTACCTTCACCAAGGGCAGCAGCGGTGCAGAGGGCACCGTGCCTACAGCACTCACACAGGCATACGCTTCTACCTTCACCATGCCAGCTAATAACACCTCGCTCTATAAGGCAGGATTCACGCTGTCTGGTTGGTCAAGCGGCAGCAAGACATACAGCCTCGGTGCATCATTCACGGGAATAGAAGACCTCACCCTGGCACCTGCCTTCACACCGAACGGCGAAAACCTCACAGACAGCAAGGACGACTACACCATCGTGTGGGATTTCACTAATTCCAAGGCACCGAAGCTTGGCAGCGGCAGCGGCATATACGTGACACAGGCAGAACTCACCACTGCCACCATTGACGTCAAGCTGGATTACAACGCATCGGCAATTACCGTACCAGCATCAAAGGGAGCCAAGATAACAGTATATGATGGCACCAACGAAACGGTGTATGACGTTACCGACGACGTAACAACCAAGACAATAACACTCACCAACGCTGCCGACGTGGAGACCGTGACAGTTGTACTGCCATTCAAGGCTGACCCAACGGCAACCTATCACGCACCGGTGTGTGGTGAAGGAACATCATACGAACTGCTCCTCACGCCTGGTGACGACTTTATAAGACCGGCATGGGTAAAGGTTGGTTCTTACTCTGATGCAGCAGGCTACACCTACGACCCTGAGAAAGACGACAAGGCTACTATTGTCAGAATCAAGGGACTGCGCCTCAAGGCTGCCAACAGCGGTAGTGTTGATGCATTCGTTAAGGGTACGGAGAAGGTGCGTCTGTTTATCTCTGGCGGTGCTTCTGTTACCAACGTCATGAATGTCAAAGTGGTGCCAAACGACGGTTCTGGCTCACAGAACATCCAGAGCGTTGGAATGGAGAAGAACGTTCCCGGACTTATCGACATAGAACTTGACAAGAGCAAGTCATACATGATACACATGGCACCAGCTTCCGCAGGCATGGAGGTAGGACTGCACGCCATCAAGCTATTCGAGTCAACAGCACTGCCAACAACGGGTGACTTCACCGTGGCATGGCCACTGACCGGCGGCGTGCTCACCAACGCCGTTGCCACACCTGAGGCTTATGCAACAGGTACCGTGACGAAGAGCGACGTTCTCAACTATACATCATGCAACAAAACTGGGGGCACAAAATTCTATCCCTCAACGGAGGTTTCATCTAAAAATGTTAACCACGTAATAACCTTCACCGCACAACCCACTAATGGCATTGCCATAGATGTGAAGAAGTTAACATTTAAAGCTGGAAAAATAGGAACTGATAATCCACGTTTCGATGTTACTATACAATATGGCGACGGAGCAGAGCAAACTTTGGGCACAGCACTCGATCCTGCACGCGATGCAGCTCAGGACTTCTCATTTGATCTGACAAATGGTTCTTCAAGCGAACCTATCACCGTGCGTTTTTACCCTTATAAAGTAGGCACAACCAAAGGTATTTCTTTAGCCTCTGTTGCACTTACAGGTACATACGAAGGCAGCCCACAGATAAATTACTACACACTAAACCTCACTGCAAGTCCCGAAAATGGTGGAACAGTAGGCAGCAATCCTTCAACAAGCAGCATAGCTGAGGGCACAACTGTTACTATCTCTGCTTTAGAGAACAGTGACTATCTGTTCACCGGCTGGACTACAGAGAGCGGCGCCACCTACTCTACTGACGCTACAATCAGTTTCACAATGGAGAGCGATATGAACCTCACGGCTAACTTCAAGGCGCTGAGCGAGTATACCGACATCTTCAAAGAAAATTCTCCTTATGATGCCGAGGTTAAGAACGTGGAGGAACTGAAGGTGGCACTCAAAGCCGCAGCAAAGCGCAGTAACCATATTCCTGCATAACGCAACCTACGACCTTGGCACCACCGTAAAGACCGCCATTCCTGCCTATACCTCCATCATTGGCGAAAGCATGGATGGCACTCTGATAGTGAACACCCCTGCAGCAAGCACGCTTACAAGCACAAACAGGGCTGACGTTACCCCCACCCTGTTCATTGACCAAAACCAAAATGAGGTCTATATCCAGGACGTGACGATACGCAATGCCATTGACTGGGAGTCAAAGACATCCACAGGACAGGCACTGGCAATGCGCCAGCGCGGTAAGCACACCATATACAAGAATGTGGCACTGCAAGGCATACAGGACACATATTACCTTAACAAGGGCGATGCAACCGCATATTTTGAGACCAGCTCTATCTACGGCACTACAGACTACATCTATGGTGACGGCACTGCATGGTTTGAAGGATGTAATATCAATCATATCGGCAACACGGGATATATTACCGCTCCCAACACGCAGGACAATTATGTGGGTATGGTGTTCAACAACTGTACAGTTGACGCGCCTAACGCCGAAGGAGACTTCTACCTCGGGCGTCCATGGGGCGACAGTCCTGCTGCCACATACCTCAACACCACATTCAACAACCTGCCCAATTCTGCAGGCTGGCACGCCATGACAACAGGTTGCAAGCTGCGCTTCCACGAATACGGTTCAAAGGATGCAGAGAATAATGTAATAAACCTTAACCCACGAAGCATTTCTGCCCTCAGTGGAACAATTGACTCTGATAATCCTGTGCTCACTGAAGCGGAAGCTGCAACATACACTATTGCCTCAACCTTTGAAGGATGGACACCGCAAGCCATAGCAGCACAGCTCACGGCATCTGCACCCGCCATAAGCGGAACAACCCTTAGCTGGACTGCCGTTGACGGCGCTTACTGTTACGCAGTGTGCAAGGACGGCGCAGTCATAGACTTCACAACCGCCACGAGCTATGTCGTCACCGACGAGACAGCGTCTTACTCTATCCGCGTCGCAAACCAGATGGGAGGTCTTGGTGAAGCATCAGACACTGCCACAGGCGTAAATAACGTTAACGGGAACTCTAACGGGAACATTCAATCCGTTGAAAAAGTCATTGAGGCTGGTCGCCTCGTAATCAAGAAGGGCGATAGAGCATACAATGTTGCTGGTCAGATGACTAAGTAAATAAAACAGATTGACAGCTTGCTGATTAACAAAAGAGGAAAAATGATGCCATTGTGGTGTCATTTTTTCTTTTTTTTATATAAAAAAAGCATTTTTTTCTCATATATTTGTGTACGTACACAAAAAACACTAATTTTGTACCGACAATTCAATATCTGCTAACTAACACTATTATTATATGAACAATTCTACCCAATTGATTACTTTACGTAAAACTTTCTTTACGTTCACATTTTTAATATTTTCAGCTTTACAGTCATCAGCAGCCGTAAGCATAATCAAGGCAGAAGGTTGGCTTGAAACTGCTTGGGTAGAGTGGACTAATACAAATTCTGCACTGGCTTATAATGTATATGTAAGTTCTGCAGGGCAAGATTCGTGGACCAGACTTGACAATGAACTGGTACGCAACTACGGCACGTATGGTCGTGCTGATGCGCTCGGTCTGAAGGCGGGCAATTACCAACTGAAGGTGGTGCCAGTAAGCAGCAATGGCGAGATGAAAGATGAGGCGTCGGTGACGGAGAGTCTTGAGGTGCGTGCTCACAATCGCCAAGGCTTTGCGCACATGAACCGTCCGACAAGTGGTTGGACTGAAGGCGTGGGAGCATACAAGAATGACGGCACGCTGAAGGATGATGCTGTCGTTCTGTATGTAACATCAAAGAATGCAAAAAATATCACCGTCAATTGGACGCGTTATGAGGGCAAAGCTCCAGTGACATGGACAGGTTTGAATGATGTCATTGATGGCTACCGCAAATGTATCGATGGAGGGGGAATGAAGAAGCCGCTCTGCATTCGTATCATTGGAACTGTCAAATACAGCGATTGTGATAAGATGGCATCAGGTCAGGGACTGCACATAAAAACTCAGGCGCAAAATGATTCAAATGTTGATATGCCGCTGACGTTAGAAGGTGTAGGCAAGGATGCAACTATCTATGGTTTCGGAATGCAGATTAGCAACGCTATCGGTGTAGAAGTCCGTAACCTCGGTATCATGCTGTGTCTTGACGATGGTATTGAAATATCGCGTTATAATACCAATATCTGGATTCATAATATGGATTTGTTCTATGGACAGACAGGCGGTGAGAGTGACAAGGTAAAGGGCGATGGCGCTGTAGATACCAAGGACTCACGCTATTGTACCATATCCTCAAATCACTACTTCGACTGTGGCAAGTGTTGTCTTGTTGATGCCGGTGATAATAGAGGAACGTTTTATGCCAGCAGTCTGACTTATTGTGGCAACTGGTTTGACCATGCCGACCAGCGTTTGCCTCGCCTCCGTCATGGAGAAGCTTTCCACATATACAACAATTACTATGACGGCAACGGACTCTATGGCGTAGGTCTTGCCTCTGCATCAAGTGCTTTTGTTGAGAATAACTACTTCCGCAACTGCCGTTACCCTATCGTTTCCTCAGCACAGGGTTCTGACCTCTGGCATGTGGCAGAGCTGAAGAAGGCTGGTACGAAGTCAAAGGGTGTCATGACAGGTGAAGAAGGCGGTGTGTGCAAGGCTTATAATAACCATATCGAAGGAGCCACATCGTATTTCAATCAAAATACAGCCACCACATATGGTCTTGACTTCTACGAGGTGACCTCACGTGACGAGCAAGTTCCTTCTTCCGTTACAGCGACTAAGGGAGGTTCTGCCTACAGCAACTTCGACACCACTGAAGGTCAGTTCTATCAGTGCACACCAATAGCGACCGAGGATGTCGT
>CAJODK010000021.1 GCA_905233245.1 uncultured Prevotella sp.
TGTATGTGTCGCTTAATGTTCATATACATGTTATTTGGCTTCATTTCTGTGTTTCTTCTCATGCTATTTTACCATTGCTCAACGGTGTATTTGTCAACGTCAACTTTCAAGGCTGTGCCATCCAGAGTCAACGTATATATATAGGAGTAGCCAGGCTGGAAGTTACATTTCTCTGCAGCTACGGCAACTGCTTTAGTGTCTGCCGTTGCGTTGCTGATGTTGCTCCATGTTGCGTTGGCTGTGATGGTGAGACCGCTTGTGTAGTTGTACGGTATAATAATATATGGTGTGTCAGCTGTGCCGACAAGGTTTTCACTGCCTGTTTGTGAAGACCAGGTGCTGGTGGTTCCGTCGAAAGAACATGTGCCGCCCGTCTTGAGCGCACTCAGCGTTACGGTGTTGATGGTGATGCCGTCTGAGGCTGGATTGCCGACCCTGAAAGTGATTTTAGCGAAGGGATGACGGAAGGTCATTGCCACTCCGGCTGAGCTGTTGCTCTTGTTCTTGCCTGTTGACAGCGCCCAGATGAATTCCTTCAGACCGTCCTGTTCTGCTTCTGTCATAGGTATGTCGCTGCAAACGAGCTGCGCACTGCGGGCAGAGGGGTAGGTGACGGAACTGATGTATGAAGGCAGACTGCCAGACTTCGGCATATAGGCGAAGAAGTCGAGGTCGCCAGAGGTTGGCCAGAAGTGGATGTCGTCTGCAAACTGCCAGTCGATGCCGCTCCAGTCAACCTGCGTGGCACTGATATGGGTAGTTGTGGTGTTGGCTTCGTACGTAGTGCATGTGAAGCTTCCCTCCGTCTGCATGTCGGTTGTGGAATTGAACGTTGAGGCTTTCGACTGGAACGGCTGCAGGTTGGTGTCGAAGGTGATGGCGTTCCCGTTAGCGTTCCCATTTCCGTTCTCGTTGAAGTCGTCATTGCTGCATCCTGTCAGCAAAGCTGTTGCTGAAAGGAACATGAGCATTATTCCGTATTTTGTCTTTTTCATCATAGCGCTTAATCTCTCATATCAATAGTTTCTTCTACTTCTTCCCAGTCTTCCAAGGTTACCGGAGTGAAATGTATGGGCTCTTCCGGGTCGTATGCGGTAGCATTCCACTGGACGTGCTTGCCTGCCTCGAATTTTATCTGCGACAGTGTTGCCACATACGCTTTTCGTACGAATGTCTTTATCTTCTCAGACTTTGCAAGTTCTGCAAATTCCTCGGCAGTCAATGATTCGCTCTTTGCCACGTTGTATTCTGCTACATTGGCATAGTAGGAAATGGCTTTCCTTGCGTAAAGGTACAGTTTGCTGTTTGGCTTTTCCGTGAGGTCTATCGGGGCAATCATCATGTACGCCATGATGTAGCCGTAGTACTTGTTGTTAGTAGCACTTTTTCGCCAATAGTCGTAAGTGACCTTGGTGTCATCTTCAAGAACGTTTGACATGTCAATGCTTGGATTAAACTTCAGCGACATGGTGTGTGAGGTCTTTGTTGATGTGAACGTTGGTGTTGCTGCGCTGATATCCACCGTGGCATCAAGGATGAAATCAGCCTCATCGTTTACGACCTGTAAGGAGTCGATGAAGAAATCATCTTCGGGCTTCGTGGTTGTTCCAGGCTCAATACCTGGACAATACATGTAGAATCGAATGAGAGTGGCAAGGTGCCAGTAGTAGAAATGCACATGAGCAGCTGCCGTAGCAGTTGCTGATGCTGCCATGTAGTCGTATGCTCCCACATGTGCTGCTGCATCCTTTTCTGACTGAAGGAATGTAGCCAGTTCTTCTGTGCTTCTCTCTCCCCAATTCAGACGCATACGCTCATTTGCCGTCTGCACCTGACCTCTGAAAGTGGCAGGGACAGCGGTGTATCTAAACATTCCACTATTGTGCGGAAAGTATGAGTAGTACAGTTCATTTGCTACAATCGGCTTAATTGACCCGTCAACAGGATTGAATACGCCACTGCAAGACCCTTCCTGTTCCGAAATGCTTTCTGGATCTACTATGAACGCTACTTGCTGGTCGTCATCGTCTTCTGCGAAAACGCCAGTCTTATCACTTTCAGCCCATGTGAACTTCAGTTTGCTATTCTTGCGGTCGTAATAGAGCGCAGACTTGCCTGCCAATGGATCCGTGTCACCCTCGCCAGCACCGAACTCGGCAACGCTTGTCATGGTGCCGATTACTTTTGGAGAATAGCCCTCTTCCGATGAGCCAATACTGGCGATGTCGTTATCAGAACATGCGGCAAACAAAGTGGTTGCCACAAGTACTACGAAGTATGTAAAAAACTTGTTCATAGTACAAATGTACTAAGAAATCGGAAAACCGTAGCAAACGCATCGCGTGCATTAACATCTTTTACGCGTAACGTAGATATGTTTTGTTTTTTTAACAAGTTTTTGACAAGATTTTTTAGCTCAGGGGTACATTCCTGTGTTTCTGTTTCTCGCAATGGAGAGATGATAGCTCTTCGAGCTTCTCGCACACACGCGCGTGAAAATTTTGAAAAATAACCTAAAATCCTCCACTAATCTTCGATAAGTCGCATAAATACTGGGGAAGACGAGTGGTGGAGGATAGGTGGAGAGTGGAGGTTTTTTGCAAAAGGCAAGGGCTTGTGGAAGCTAAGCCCCCGCATCTGGAAGCATAGTCCCCACATCTGGAAGCATAGCACCCGCACTTGGAAGCATAGCACCCGCAGGAGGGTAGAAAAAAAAGAAGATTCCAGCGGATGCTGAAACCTTCTTTTTATCCTTATCTGTCAGCTTCGCAGCTTTCAGAAGACAGTGTTTTAATTGATTGTTTAGATTGCTAGGATATTTTAAAGCATAGAAAATTTGTCGTCTTTTTTCAATTCTCAATCTTCAATTTGAGAACCGTGTCGCTCTGTGCCACAGCATTTTTGTCTTTCTGGATCTGCTGAAGTTGTTCGAGCGAACGAGCGAGCTGTTCCTGCTGCTCTGCCTCAGACTGATAGTAAGGCATCTGGGCAGCCTGTCCGATAGAGAGGACGACAGCTACGCAGGCGGCAGCCTTGTAGAGCGGACGCAGACGGCGATTGAGAGAAACAATCTTGGGCTTGACAACGTTAACGGGAACGTCAACGGGAACCTCGATTTCGGTCTTCATTTCCTCTTTCTGTGTCTGGGCCACGAACATGTCGCGATAAGGCAACAGATGAACTGGCAATTCTGCGCTCTGGAAGAAGAGTCGCAGTATCTGCTCTTCCTCAAGTGTGGTCTCACACTCGAAGTACCTGTCAAGCAGTTGTTCTATGTACTTGTAATCTGTTGTCATCATTAGCAAGACGAATAAGTATGGATAAAAGTTACAGCAGTCACCGTTAAAAGAAGTTAATTATGCATTATGAATTATGAATTATGCATTGTCTTATGCTTTGTCTGGCGCGAAAAAGGTTTACTTTCACTTGTTCTTCGCTTATCTCCATAATATCTGCAATCTCTTTATATGAATATCCTTCGAAGTCACGTAGTTGCATGACAGAGCGTTGTTTCTCAGGCAATTGCTCCATCGCCTTGCGGATGAGGTCGATGCGCTCCTGTTGTTCGAGAGTGTGCTCGATGGATGAACCCGACGAGAAATCCATGCCATCGATATTCTCCGTTTGGTTGACCTTCAGACGCTGACGGTCGAGGGCGAGATTGCGCACCGCCTTTAATGCATACGCCTTAAGGTTCGTCACGCCGCCATCTTCCACCTGCAGGGGGGATTGAGGGGGGCTTTTCCAAATCTTGATTATGACATCCTGCACAATATCCTCCGCCTCCTGACTGTTGAGGGTAATCCTCAGTGCCAGGCGGTACATAGGGTTCTTGAGTGCGAGGAGGTCGTTTATCATTGAATTGTGGTTCCTGCTATTACAACTTTCTTAACGCCAGCAGCGACAGCTTCGAGGGCATTCTCTATCTTTGGCATCATACCACCGGAGATGGTGCCGTCAGCTACGTATTTGTCGTACAGTTCGCGTGTGATGACAGGTATTACGCTGTCCTCATCGTCGGGATTGGATAGCACGCCCTTTTTCTCAAAGGAGAAGGTGAGGGTTACATCGAAATGCTTGGCGAGAGCCTTGGCAACGGTGCTCGCCATCGTGTCGGCATTGGTATTGAGGATGTTTCCCTTGCCGTCGTGGGTTAGGGGAGCGATAATAGGTGTCACTCCGCTATTGATGAGTTGGGCGAGACGCTCGCCGTCGGCATAGTCCACATCACCAACGAAACCATAATCCACATCCTTCACGGGGCGCTTATGCGAACGTATCACATCCATGTCGGCGCCAGTGAGGCCGAGGGCATTGACACCTTTTGCCTGCAGTTGTGCCACGAGGTTCTTGTTGACCAGTCCGCCATACACCATAGTGACAACGGAGAGCATGTCGGCATCGGTAATCCTTCGGCCACCCACCATCTTACTCTCTATGCCCAGTTGGGCTGCCACCTTGGTAGCCCTTCTGCCACCACCGTGTACCAGAATCTTCTTGCCTTCCAGGGAAGCGAAGTCGTCAAGAAGTTTTGTGAGCGATGCCTCGTCTTCCACGATAGCGCCACCAACCTTAATTACATTCAGTTGTTCCATTATAGTTGCGTTTTGAGTTCGTTTAAAATATCGATTAATTCGTCTTTTTTGTCTGCTCTCAACATTTTTATGCGTGTCTCGCGGAAATTGGGAATACCCTTGAAGATTGGTGTGGCAGCGAGATGGCGGCGAGTATGCAGGATTGCCTTGTGTTCATCGCCTATACGGTCGATGTTTATTTGCAGGAGCTCTAATAAAATGTCGATTTTATCGGCGTTTGTGAGCAATTTCGATGCCTCGCGAGAGAATATCCATGGTTGGCCAAAGGTAGCCCTGCCTATCATCACGGCATCCACTCCGTAATCAGCGAATGCGCGGTCGGCATCGTCAAGCGACTTGATGTCGCCATTGCCTATTATGGGTATCTTGATTTCGGGGTTGTCCTTTACCTGTTTGATTAGAGTCCAGTCTGCCTCGCCAGTGTACATCTGAGCACGGGTGCGGCCATGAATGGTGAGGGCCTGAATGCCACAGGATTGTAATTGAGGAGCGAGCGAGGTAATAATAAGGTTGTTGTCGCTCCATCCCAGGCGAGTCTTTACCGTTACGGGGGTATTGACGGCCTTGACCACCGCCTCTGTCATTTCGAGCATGAGGGGAATATTTTGCAGCATTCCAGCACCAGCCCCCTTGCCGGCCACTTTCTTCACAGGACAACCGAAATTGAGGTCGATGACATCAGGGTGTGCCTCGCTCTCCACGATACGTGCTGCTTCCACTACGGCATCCGTGGTGCGACCATATATCTGTATGCCCACGGGACGTTCATCGTCACTTATGGTGAGTTTGCGAACCGTTGCCTTGATAGAGCGCACGAGAGCCTCTGCCGCTACGAATTCTGTATATACCATCGACGCTCCGTAACGCTTGCAAAGTTTACGGAAACCGATGTCTGTCACATCCTCCATAGGGGCAAGAAAGAGAGGCTTGTCGCCTAAGTCTATGTTGCCAATTTTCATATTTTCGCTACAAAGGTAGTAAAAAATATTCATATTTCGTTTTTTTTTAGTAACTTTGCACCTTTAGAAACAAAAACATTATAAAATAATGAAGAAAATTTACTCTCTTATCACTATTGGCTTCATAGCCCTGTTCTCGCTCAGTTTGACATCGTGCAACAATGATGATTATGATGCTTGGTTGCTTGATGGTTACTGGGAAGGTACGGCAACATCTGTTGGTTGGAGAAGCGAAACTTTTAATTATGTTGATTTTTATTTTAGAAAAGGTTCGTCTTATGGCAAAGGAATAGGCTATGAACGCGATTATGACGCATTTGGTGAATTAGTAGCCGAAAGTAGATTTGCGTATGAGGTAGTAAATGGCAGCATCAAACTTGTTTATGAAAGTCCACGTGTGGTAGTGTGGATTGACAGTTGGAGGGTTTATGATAATGACAGTAAACTTGATGCAGTATTTAGATATAACAGCAATACAGTAAGGTTGTATCTGGACAGAAGAAGCGGTTGGCGCTATTAATCAGAAGTAACATTGGCTGAAAAGAACGCATACGTAAAGCAGGTGGCGGAGCAGAAGTACGAGTATGGCTTCACCACTGACGTGCACACCGACATCATCCCCGTGGGACTGACGGAGGATGTGGTCAGGCTCATCTCTGAGAAAAAGGGTGAGCCCGACTGGATGCTGGAATTTCGCCTTAAGGCTTTCCGTCACTGGCAGACGATGACGCAACCCACGTGGGGACACGTCAATGTGCCACCGATAGACTATCAGGCTATCTCTTACTATGCTGACCCAACACCCTCCCGCTCCCCCCAAGGGGGAGAGAAAGGGACTATCGACCCTGAACTGGAGAAAACATTCGACAAACTGGGCATACCACTGGAAGAACGCTTGGCATTATCCGGAGTGGCGGTGGACGCTATCATGGACTCTGTCAGTGTGAAGACCACATATAAGGAGAAACTTAAGGAACTGGGCATTATCTTTATGTCTATAGGTGAGGCAGTGAAGGAGCACCCCGACCTCGTGAAGGAATACATGGGTAGCGTGGTGCCATACAGAGACAACTTCTTTTCGGCATTGAACTCTGCTGTCTTTTCTGACGGATCATTCGTGTATATCCCAAAGGGAGTCCGTTGCCCTATGGAACTGTCATCATATTTCCGCATCAATGCCGCTGGAACGGGACAGTTTGAGAGAACGCTGATAATCGCCGATGACGACTCATACGTTTCTTACCTCGAAGGTTGTACGGCCCCGATGCGAGACGAAAACCAACTCCATGCCGCTGTGGTGGAGATAGTGGTGAAGGATAGGGCAGAGGTGAAGTACTCTACCGTGCAGAACTGGTACCCAGGTGATGAGAACGGCAAAGGCGGTGTCCTCAACCTTGTGACGAAACGTGGTGATTTGCGCGGAGTCAATTCTAAACTCTCATGGACACAGGTGGAGACTGGTTCGGCGATAACGTGGAAATACCCTTCCTGCGTACTGCGTGGCGACAATTCCGTAGCGGAGTTCTACAGTGTAGCGCTGACCAACAACTATCAGGAGGCTGATACGGGTACGAAGATGATACACATGGGTAAGAATACCAAATCTACCATTATATCGAAAGGTATCTCGGCAGGTCATTCGCAGAACTCATACAGAGGACTGGTACGTGCCACTTCGAAGGCAGACGGGGCACGCAATTACTCATCATGCGACTCTCTGCTACTGGGAAGCAAATGTGGTGCTCACACCTTCCCTTATATGGATATCCACAATAATACGGCAGTGGTGGAGCATGAGGCTACGACATCGAAGATAAGCGAGGAACAACTCCTGTACTGCAACCAGCGTGGCATCAGCACGGAAGAGGCTGTAGGGCTGATAGTAAACGGCTACGCCAAAGAGGTATTGCAGAAACTCCCGATGGAATTTGCTGTAGAGGCTCAGAAACTGCTGAGCGTGAGCCTCGAGGGCTCGGTAGGCTAGAAGTACTAGATGGACTAGAAATACTAGAAAAAATATGCTAGAAATAAGAAACCTTCACGCAAGGGTAGAAGAAAAGGAAATACTGAAAGGCATAGACCTCACCATCAAGGACGGTGAGATACATGCCCTGATGGGCACCAACGGTGCAGGTAAGTCCACTCTCTGTAACGTCATAGTAGGCAATCCGCGCTATGAGGTGACAGAGGGCGAGATAATCTTCAATGGGCAGAATCTGTTGGAGATGAAACCCGAAGAGCGTGCCAATGCAGGTATCTTCATGTCATTCCAGATGCCAGTGGAGATACCAGGTGTGTCGATGACAAACTTCATGAAGGCTGCTGTCAATGCCCGTCGTGCTGCTCGTGGTGACGAACCTCTCAAAACTGCCGATTTCATCAAGATGATGAAGGAGAAGCGCGAACTGGTGGAGATAGACCAGAAACTGATGAAGCGTTCCGTGAATGAGGGTTTCTCAGGAGGCGAGAAAAAGCGCAATGAGATATTCCAGATGGCGATGCTCGAACCCTCCTTCTGCATCCTTGACGAGACAGACTCTGGCCTGGATGTCGATGCCCTGCGCATCGTAGCCAATGGTTTCAATAAACTTCGCAAGCCAGATACATCAGGCATCATCATTACTCACTACCAGAGGATGCTGGAATACATCGTGCCTGACGTGGTGCATGTGCTCATAGATGGCAAGGTGGTCAAGACTGGTGGACCGGAACTGGCCATGAAAATTGAGAACGAGGGATTTGAATTCATAATTCATAATGCATAATTCATAATTCATAATTCATAATTATGAATCAGTACGTAGAACTATATAACGAGATAAGAGATCAACTGGATGCAGTGTCGAGTCCCGTGCTGAATGCTCAGCGCGAGGAGGCGATGCAGGCTTTCCAGCGTATGGGATTCCCTACGAAAAAGGTGGAGCGCTATCGTTACACCAACGTGGAGGAAGCCTTTGCGCCAAACTATGGTCTGTCATTGGCTCCGTTGACCATCAAGAATGTACCCTACGTATATAGTGTGAAGGATGCACCCGTTGATGTTACTCCTTACTATAACAAGATAGCGGATTCACAGGGTGATGCCCTTACCGCCCTCAACACCGCGCTGTGTCACGATACCCTCGTGGTGCATGTGCCTAGGGGTGAAAAGGCGAAGATGCCGATACGTATAGAGAATATACTAAACCTCCCCCAGCCCCCCTCCCAAGGAGGGGGTGAACCAGTTGCCGTGATGGTGGTGCGCCGTGTACTGATTATCATGGAGGAGCTAAGTGAGGCAACAATCCTGTTTGTGGATCACAAGACCCCTTCTACACTCCCCTCTACCTCCCCTCTACCTCCCCTCTACCTCCCTTTATTCCTCACTCTTCAGGTCATTGAGGTGGTATGTAAGGATGGTGCGCATCTCGATATGTACGAGATGGAGGAGACCACCGAGGAGTGTCGTAGGTTTAGTAATCTCTATATTAATGCTGGTAGGGACTGTGAGATAAGGCATAACAACATAACACTCACCAATGGCATAACGCGAAACGGCATTGATGTAAGACTACAGGGTGAGGGCTCTGAGGTGGTGATGAACGGCGCAGTGATAGCTGACCGTTCGCAACATGTGGACAACAATACGCTGATAGACCATCAGGTGGGACACTGTACCAGCAACGAACTGTACAAATACGTGCTCGACGATAAGGCGGTGTGTGCCTTTGCCGGCAGGATACTCGTAAGACAGGATGCACAGCAGACATACTCGCAGGAGACAAATAATAATATGTGTACCTCAGAAGATGCACGTATGTACACTCAACCGATGCTGGAGATATATGCCGATGACGTGAAATGTGCCCACGGTTCTACGGTAGGTGTGATGGACCAGCAGGCTCTGTTCTACATGGAACAGCGTGGCATACCCGAGGACGTAGCTCGTATGCTCCTGAAGAATGCCTTTATCTCAAATGTGGTGGAAGAGATGAAGTGGGGTGCTTTTCGTGACAAACTCCATCTGCTCGTTGACCGCCGTCTGTCAAAGGACGGGCGTTGCGGAACATGCAAGATTTGTAAGTGAGGCGAAGTGCCAGATAATGATGCCAGCAGTGGTGGAAACATTAAGCGAATGTTTAGTGCCATACTGAGGAATCTCCAAGCAGCCGTCGCACATATCGATAACCTCTTGATGTACGCCTTTGACCTCATTGCCGAGGACAACGGCGTATTTTTTGTCGGCCTCCGGATTAGCCTCTGGGTGGAAGTCGCCCAGCATAGTAGAACCATGACACTGTTCTACGCCAAGCGCGATGAAACCGCGTCTTTTTAGTTCGCTGACGGCCTCCGTCGCAGTCTTGTAGTAAGTCCACTTGACACTATCCTCTGCACCGAGTGCGGTCTTGTGAATCTCCTGCGAAGCCTTCAAAGAACTGTCCGGTGTGGCAGTGATACCACACAGCATTATCTCCTCCACGCGAAAGGCATCGGAGGTGCGGAATACGCTACCTACATTATAGAGTGACCTCACATCATCGAGTACGACGATGAGAGGCATCTTCTCTGCTTCACGGAATTCATCAACCGTGAGGCGGTTCATCTCTATGATAGAGGTCTTCTTCATTAAAACATCTGTGAGACACGCTTGATACCACTGACGAGGGCATCAATCTCTTCCTTCGTATTATACAAGGCAAGTGAAGCGCGTACCGTGCCATTGACACCGAGGCGGTTCATAAGGGGCTCAGCACAGTGATGTCCCGTGCGAACGGCAATGCCGAGACGGTCGAGTAGGGTGCCCATGTCAAGATGGTGGATAACCTCCCTCTGGTCCCCCCCAAGGGGGGAAGAAACTAAGAAGGAAATGACGGCATCGCGCTTCTCTGCATTCTTCGGTCCAAAGATACGAATGCCATCAATAGTCTGCATCTGTTCTAGGGCATAGCGGGTGAGTTCCTTCTCGTATGCTTCGATATTGCTGAGACCAATGCCCTGCATATATTCTATTGCCTTTGCCAGTCCGTGGGTGGCGATATAGTCTGGTGTGCCAGCCTCAAACTTATAGGGCAGAGCGGCGTAGGTGGTCTTTTCGAAGGACACCGTGCCTATCATGTCACCACCGCCCTGATATGGAGGCATCTGGTCAAGCAACTGTTCCTTGCCATACAGTACTCCGATGCCAGTGGGGCCGTACATCTTATGTCCGGAGAAGGCGTAGAAGTCGCAGTCGAGGGCCTGCACGTCAATCTGCATGTGTGGCGCACTCTGTGCTCCGTCGATAGCACACTTCACTCCATGCTCATGTGCTATCTGGATAATCTCTTTTATAGGGTTGATGGTGCCCAGCACATTGCTGACGTGGGTCACGCTGACCAGTTTTGTCCTGTCCGTGAGGAGTGATTTGTAAGCATCAAGGTCGAGGATACCGTCATCGCTCATAGGTATCACCTTCACAACAATGCCCTTGCGCTCTGCCTGCAATTGCCAGGGTACGATATTCGAGTGGTGCTCCATAGTGGAGATAATCACCTCGTCGCCCTTCTTCATAAATGCCTCCACAAAACTGGAAGCCAGCAGGTTGATGCTTTCCGTAGTACCTCGTGTAAAGACAATCTCGCTCGTTGAGGCTGCATTGACGAACTGCCTTACCGTTTCACGAGCCCCTTCATGCAGGTCGGTAGCCTGCTGGGAGAGATAGTGCACACCACGGTGCACATTAGCGTTGACATTGAGGTACTCATTGCGCATGGCATCAAGCACGCAGAGTGGTTTCTGCGTGGTGGCACCATTATCGAGGTACACCAATGGGTACTTATCATAGATTTTTCTCGATAGAATCGGAAAATCCTTCCTTATGCTATTCCAGGTACGTGTATCCATAAAGTCCCGAACGGTAGTTAGAGAGGAACTCCTTGCCTTCCTCCAGGCTTATCTTACCTTGTTTCACTGATTTCGTTACCCATATCTCCAGTTGACGCACCAGTTTCTTAGGGTTATACTGCACGTAGTCGAGCACCTCTTCTACGGTCTCACCATCGAGTATCTGGTCGATGTGGTATGTGCCGTCCTTCATGGAGATATGCACGGCATTGGTATCGCCGAAGAGGTTGTGGAGGTCACCAAGAATCTCTTGATAGGCGCCTATGAGGAAGATACCCAGATAATAGGGCTCGTTCTTCTTCAGTCTGTGAACGGGCAGCGTACTTGATGTGTAGCCACCAGTCACGAAATGTGCTATCTTGCCATCGCTGTCGCAGGTAATATCTTGCAAGGTAGCCTGACGAGTAGGTTGTTCGTTAAGACGCTGTATAGGTACGATAGGGAAGAGTTGGTCGATAGCCCATGTGTCAGGCAACGACTGGAACAGAGAGAAGTTGCAGAAGTATTTATCCGCCAGCAGTTTGTCGATGCCACGCAGTTCTTCTGGTACATGCTTCATGCTCTTGGTGAGTGTGAGCACTTCGCGACATACACTCCAGTACATAGACTCTATCTCTGCTCTGGTCTTGAGGTCAAGCATGCCCATAGAGAACAGGCTCAGTGCCTCTTCGTGTATCTGTTCTGCGTCATGCCAGTCCTCCAGCAGCGAACGTTGGTTTATCTTGCACCATATATCATACAATTCCCTTACCAACTGATGATCTGTCTCCTTTGCCTCAAACTCCTCAGGCATCTCAGGCAGTGAGGTGTTGCCAAGCACGTCGATGACCAGCACACTATGGTGGGCTGACAGCGAACGGCCGCCTTCCGTGATGAGGTTAGGGTGGGGGAGTTCGTTCTTGTCGGCAGCATCCACAAAGGTGTAGATGCAGTCATTGACATACTCCTGTATGCTGTAGTTGACGGAAGATTCAGAGTTACTGCTGCGAGTGCCGTCGTAATCGACGCCCAGTCCGCCACCGCAATCCACATATTCTATGTTGTACCCCATCTTGTGCAGATTGACATAGAATTGCACGGCCTCTTTCAGGGCAGTCTGTATGCGACGTATCTTTGTTATCTGCGAACCAATGTGGAAGTGTATCAGTTTCACGCAGTCGTGCAGACCGTATTCATCGAGTTTTGTGAGAGCCTGCAATAGTTCTGATGCTGTCAGGCCAAACTTCGAAGCATCGCCGCCGCTCTCTTCCCACTTGCCAGAACCAGAGGACGCCAGTTTTATTCTTATGCCGATATTAGGCATTATGCCCATCTTTTTTGCTGCCTTGGCGATGATGTCTATCTCGTTCATCTTCTCCACCACAATGAAGATGCGCTTGCCCATCTTCTGTGCCAGCAGTGCCAGTTCGATGTAAGCCTGGTCTTTGTAGCCATTACAGATGATTAGCGAGTCGCTCTGACACTGCACTGCGATGACGGCATGCAGTTCGGGTTTTGAACCGGCTTCCAGACCGATATTGAATTTCCTTCCGTGGGAGATAATTTCCTCTACCACGGGTTGCATCTGGTTTACCTTGATGGGATAGATGATAAAGCTCTCACCCTTGTAGCCGTATTCCTCTGCCGCCTTCTTAAAGCAGGAAGCCGTCTTCTCGATACGATTGTCCAGGATGTCAGGGAAGCGCAGCAAAACAGGTGTAGAGATGTCTCTTAACTGCAACTCATCGATAATCTCTCTGAGGTCAGCCTGTGCGCCATCCTTCAGTGGAGACACGTACATATGTCCCTTATCGTTGATGCCGAAGTATGATGTTCCCCAGCCGCCTATGTTGTACAGCTCCTTAGAGTCTTCTATTGTCCACTTTTTCATATACCTTGTTCACGGTGTCTTGAATTATGTCCTCATCCTCCATGCAGGGGATGTCAATGATGTGTTTCGCCTTCAGATAGTATTCCTCGCGTTTCTTGAGTTGTTCGGTGATGTACTCCATGAGTTCCTCGTCGCTCTTGCCCAGCAACAGAGGCCTTACGCCCTTGCCCATCTTCAGGTGACGGAACAGTACATCTGGTGTGCCACGTAGATATACCACGTCAGCTCGGGCATTCATGTAGTCCATATTGTCAAAGAAGCAGGGGGTGCCGCCACCGCATGCCAATACGACATTCTCAAATTCAGCCACCTCATGCAGCATATTGTGCTCTATCTGTCGGAAACCCTCTTCGCCTATTTCATCAAAGATTTGTTTCACCTTCTTCCTCATTCTGGTCTCTATGTACCAGTCGAGGTCGTAGAATGTCACGCCAAGACGTTTGGCGAGTTCCTTACCCACCGTCGTCTTGCCAGCGCCCATGTATCCTATGAGGATTACCCTTGTCATTTATTGACTATCTTCATGCACTCGTCGTACGTCAGTTCCGTAGCCTTCTCATGCATAGCCTTAGGCAGGCGGAAGTTCTTGCCGTCATACGATATGTAAGGACCGTAGCGACCGTTCATTACCTCCAGCTTAGGATCCTCCTCAAAGGACTTCAGATGACGCTGCTGCTCAGCCTTCCTGCTGCCCTGTATCAGGGCTACGGCCTCTTCGTAGGTTATCTCCATAGGGTCTGTGCCCTTAGGTATAGAGACGTATTTCTTGTTGTGTAGCACGTATGGACCGAAACGACCGGTGCCGATACTGATGTCGCTGCCTTCGAATTCTCCCAGTGTGCGTGGCAGTTTGAAGAGTTCCAGAGCCTCCTCCAGTGTGAGAGCCTCCATGGATTTCTCCTTTGGCAACTGTGCAAAGAGGGGTTTCTCCTTGTCATCTGCCGAACCTATCTGCACTACAGGACCGAAGCGACCAATCTTCACCAGTACGGGTTTACCCGTCTTTGGGTCGTCGCCCAGCACACGTTCGCCAGCCTTATGTTCGCTGCGTGTCTTGATGGTCTTTTCTACGGTAGGTTCGAAGTCCTTGTAGAACTTCTTCAGCATCTTGTGCCAGTCCATCTTGCCCTCTGCTATAGAGTCAAACTCTTCCTCCACGTTTGCTGTGAAGTTATAGTCCATGATATCAGGGAAATACTCCATCAGGAAGTCTGTCACCACCATGCCGATGTCTGTTGGCATCAGTTTGCCCTTTTCGTTGCCAGTGGTTTCCTTCTTGGTCTTTGTGCTAATCTTCTGACCAACCAGAGTGTCTATGGTGTATTTGCGTTCCTCACCCTTCTTGTCACCCTTTATCACATACTCTCTCTGCTGTATGGTAGAGATGGTAGGTGCGTAGGTAGAAGGACGACCGATACCGAGTTCCTCCAGTTTGTGTACCAGACTGGCTTCGGTATATCTCATAGGGCTCTGTGAGAATCTCTGTGTAGAGACGATATCCTTTGCCTCCACCACCATACCCTTCTTGATACCAGCAGGCATGGCATTGGTGCTCTCGTTCTCTGTCTCGTCGTCGTTGTTAGATGGGGTATATACCTTCAGGAAACCGTCGAATGTCACTACCTCACCAGTAGCCACGAAAGGTCCGATGTGTACCGTTGTCTTCTCCAGTTCGGCGTCTGCCATCTGTGTAGCAGCGGTGCGCTTCCATATCAGTTCGTATAGTTTCTTCTCCTGTGCCGTGCCGGGTATCGTCTGGTTCTCCATGTACGAAGGACGTATAGCCTCGTGCGCTTCCTGAGCACCCTTAGAGTGTGTGGTGTAGTTGCGTGACTTGCTGTATTCCTTGCCAAAGAGTTTTGTCACCGTCTCCTTTGCTGTTCCGATGCATAGTTTGGAGAGGTTGACAGAGTCGGTACGCATATATGTGATGTGACCGTTCTCATACAGGCGCTGTGCTACCATCATGGTCTGACTCACGGTGAAACCGAGTTTTCTGGCTGCTTCCTGCTGTAGTGTCGATGTGGTGAAAGGAGGTGCAGGAGTACGCTTCAGCGGTTTCTTCTGTATGGAGTCGATAGTAAACTTAGTATCTTTACACTTCTCCAGGAATGCCAGAGCCTCCTCGTGCGTAGAGAATCGCTGGTCGAGTTCTGCCTTCACTTCCTGGCCGTCGATGAGGAACGTTGCCGTTACCCTGTAGTAAGGCTCAGACTTGAAGTTCTGTATCTCGCGCTCGCGTTCCACTATGAGACGTACTGCGACGCTCTGCACGCGACCAGCCGACAACTGTGGTTTAACCTTGCGCCACAGCACTGGTGACAGATTGAAACCTACCAGACGGTCCAGCATGCGGCGTGCCTGCTGGGCATTTGCCAGGTTCATATCCAGATGGCGTGGGTGCTCTATGGCCTCCAGTATTGCGTTCTTGGTGATTTCGTGGAAGACGATACGGTTGGTGTTCTTCTCGTCCAGTCCCAGTACCTCGCAGAGGTGCCATGAGATAGCCTCTCCCTCGCGGTCTTCATCGGAAGCCAGCCATACCTTCTTGGCCTTCTGAGCGTTGTTCTTGAGGTCAGCCACCACCTTCTTCTTCTCGTCCGGAATCTCGTACTCTGGCTCCAGATTATTCAGGTCGATACTGATTTCCTTCTTCTTCAGGTCGCGGATGTGTCCATAACTTGACATCACCTTGTAGTCCTTCCCTAAGAACTTCTCGATGGTCTTAGCCTTTGCAGGGCTCTCCACAATTACTAAGTTGTCTTGCATCTTTATACTATCTACTTTATACTTTATACTCTAATTAGAATTTCGGGGTGCAAAGGTATATAAAAAATCCCTATACACATTATTATATAGGGAAGTTTTTAATTTTCTTAACTATTTAAAGGTCTCTTCCAGTAGGAGGTAAAACCTCGGGTCCTCTCCCACAAAACTCCTCACTATCCTGCCTTCTGGGTCTATGAGAATCTTGGTGGGATAGCCCTTTATCCTATAATCCCGCTGCACTTCCAGTTTTCTACCCATTATGACGTGCTTCCATGGCATTTCTTCTTTCAGAGAATCCACCCAATGTCTCCATTTCACCGTCTTATCGCCGCAATCTACACCGATAATCTCAAACTTTCCTTTGTACTTCTTTTGGGCTTCCTTTAGTTTCGGCATACCCTTCAGGCATATCTTGCACCATGTGCCCCAGAAGTCCAGCACTACATACTTGCCCCTCATGCTGGATAGGGTAAAAGTGTTTCCATCGTAATCAGGCAGAGTAAAGTCGGGTGCTATCGCAGGTGCGTCATCCTGTATCAATGCCCACGTCCATGTGGTCATCAGGCAGGTTAGCAATACGGCCACTGATGTAATCACGACTTTTCTCATACAAAAAGGTTAATTTTCTTTGCAAAGTTAGCATTTTTTTCGGAATAAATTATTACTTTTGCAAAAAATAACGCCTTGAATCGGCAATTTTCCATATTGCTCTTGTTGCTCTTCACCACCCTGATGAAGGGACAAGTTTCTTTTACCACTGACATCTCTCGTGTCAGTGAACGTGAGTTGTCTCTCGTCTTCAAGGGCAAGATAGAGGAAGGTTATCATCTCACTACAGACTTGGTTTTTGAGCGTCAGGAGGGTATCAGGCTGAAGGGCTCGCTTAAGGGAATACGACCTGATGTCTATGAGCAGCGCATCATTCTCACTTCTTCCCAATATTCTTTCTCTGGTTACCTGGAGTATTACGCCTGCAACGATGAGCAGTGTCTGGCACCAGAGTCGGTGGAGTTTGAGTATAAAGCCCCCCACCAGCTCCCCCGAGTGGGAGAGGCTAGTATTTCTAGTCCTTCTAGTACTTCTAGTCTCTCTAGTCTCTCTAGTCCTCCTGCTACTGCCTTCTCCCTCTTCGAGCGTGCTAACTCCCCTTTGTGGACACCTATCGTAGAGGAGTTGAAGCAACTTAGTGAGTCTCCGATACCTCTTCAGCGCAGTCTCTTTGAGGTTTTTCTTATTTGTTTCTTAGGAGGATTGCTTACCATTCTCACCCCTTGTGTATGGCCTATCATCCCGCTCACGGTGTCCTTCTTCATCAAGAGGGCGGAAGCCCCCCACCATCTGAGTTCCCTCCCTGCGGGGGAGGGATGGGGTGAGGCTTATTCCTCCTTCGCAGAAGAGGAGGATACTGCATCACTGTCCTCTAAGATATGGCATACTCTGAAGAAGTACTCCCGACTTCCTGGTGTGCGTGATGCAGCCATTTATGGCGCTGCCATCATCGTGCTCTTCATGCTCCTCGGCATTGTGGTGACGCTTCTCTTTGGTGTCAATGCTATGAATGCTCTCTCCACCAATGCAGTCTTCAATGTGCTGTGCTTCCTTCTCCTTGTTATTTTCGGACTGTCTTTTCTCGGTTTCTTCGAGATACAGTTGCCACAGTCATGGGCAGACAAGCTGAATATCAAGACCGATGCCCATAGTGGTTTCATCGGTATGGCATTCATGGCGCTCACCCTCGTGGTGGTTAGTTTCTCGTGCACCGTACCAGTCTTGGGATACCTCCTGGTAGAGATTGCTGTGCAGGGCAGTATCCTGGCTCCTGCGATAGGTATGTTTGCCTTCTCTCTTGCCATAGCTCTGCCGTTCACGCTCTTTGCTGCTTTCCCTGCGGTACTGAAACGCCTTCCTCGCTCAGGCTATTGGATGGATAACATAAAGAAAACGCTCGGTTTCATAGAACTGGCGTTCTCCCTTAAGTTTCTCTCCGTCGCAGATATGGCATATGGTTGGGGTATCCTTCCTCGTTGGCTTTTCCTTCTTCTGTGGATTATCATCGCCATCATGCTCGCTGCCTACCTTACTGAGTGGTTCCACTTCCGTTGCGTAGCTTGGCAGAGACTGGTTGTTGCTGTTATTTCTCTCGCCTTTGCTATCTACCTTATTCCAGGTCTTTGGGGTGCGCCGTGCCACCTTGTGTCTGCCTTTGCTCCTCCCGCGGAGGAAGGGCCTCTGACGTCGGAGTTGGAGGATGACGGAGGGCACAAGCTTCCTCTGCACTACACCAACTATGAAGAAGGCATGGAGGCTGCAGCGATGATGGGCAAGCCAGTCTTGCTCAACTTTACTGGTTATGGATGTGTCAACTGTCGTAAGATGGAGTCTGTCGTATGGGGTGCTAACGAGGTGAATATGCTTATCAACGAGGACTATCTCGTCATAATGCTCCATGTAGATGACCGCACCCCGCTTGATGAGCCACAGCGTGTGATGGTCAATGGCAAGGAACGCATATTGCGCACCCAGGGTGATGTGTGGAGCTATCTGGAGAGCTACAAGTTTGGTAGCATCTCTCAACCCCTCTATGTGCTCCTTACTCCCGATGGCAAACCCCTTGCCCATACCTGTGGCTACGACGAGGATGTGGACAAGTACGTTAGTTTCTTGAAACATGGATTAACTCGATATGAGAAGATGTAGTCTGGTCATAGTCCTTCTCCTTACTGTATTGCTTGCACGCGCGGGCGATAATTTAACTGTCTCCATAGACAGTATCATCTCCCTGCTTACTCAGAAGGAGGATTCCAGTTATCATCGCTACCCCTTTTATCACTACACTAAGTACGAGAATCGTAATATCACCATTCATGATGTTGACCCTCTCAATGTCCAACAGCGTTATATAAAAAAACACCGATGGTTCCGAAAGTTTATAGAGAATAACGACCTGGATAACAAGTTTGATGTGCCCATCATGACTGACGAGCGTGTGGAAGAGCATTACTGGCGTCAAAACCCCAAGCGCGAACTCTCCGTCGTCACTGGTATCAAGCGTGATGGCATCAATAATATCTTTGAAACCAGCGACATCCTTCAGGTGCTTATTGGTGAGAAGTATGGCGATATTGACATCTACGACAAACGCTATCGTATGGACCGCCAGACTATTTACTCTCCCTTGGGCAGTGAGGCTCACAATCACTATGACTACGAGGTGATTTCGGAGGCGCATACTGACACCACGGATGTCTATCATATCATCTATCGCGGAAAGAAGGACGATAAGAATACATTTTCTGGCGATTTAATCGTCATATACGACTCCATCCCTCGTGTGAAGTATATTCGTATGATGCTGCCTCACAAGAGTAATCTGCGCACTCTCGACAATCTCTTCATCACTCAGGAGTTTGCCAATACACAGCAAGGCGACTGGATGATGACTCGCAATGATGTCATGGCTCAGTTGCGGCCGTGGGGCACATGGGGCAAACTTACCTATATCAAGACACAGCGTTATTCAGGTTTTTCTACCGATTCCATCGATGCAAGGATACTCAGGGGGCGTAACGCCTTCCGTTATGATCCCAAGGCAGACTATCGTGACGCCTACTTCTGGGAGAGGTACGCTCACAATATCCCTGCTGATTCTCTCCGCATAGACAGTATCAACAGAGCTCTGACGCCTGTCAACCCGTATGAGGTTACGGGAACGGTGAAGTTGCGTCTCAATGAACTTCTGGGTTATGCAGAGGATGTTCCGGGCCTTCGCATCCCTATGTTTATAGTGAAGGCCTATCTCAACAACTTCATTCCGACGGCGAATCCCTCCAAGTTTATTATAGCACCCACTCGTGCCCTAATCTCTTTCAATGATATAGATGGTCTGCGTCTGCGCTTCGGTGGTACTACAACAGCCCGATTAAATCAGCGATTCTTCCTCGATGGTTATGTGGCATACGGTTTTAGGTCGCAGAAGTTATACTACCGTGCTCGTGCTACCTATTCCTTTGTTGACAAGAAGTATCAGGCAGACGAGTATCCTCACCGTAATATATTTATAGAATCACGTTTCGACATCTGTGACGTGGGTGAGCGTAGCAATAAGGGCGACCATGATGACCTTTTCCGTTCTGTTCACTGGCAGCAGAATCTCAGTCGTATGTGGTTCCGTCAGTATCGCATTGGTTTTCAGAGAGATGAGAAGTGTGGCATATCCTACATGAGTGGCGTCAGTGTGGAGAGAGACAAGGCATTTGGTATTCACACCTTCGGTACTTTGCAGACCTCGGAACTGCAGTTTGAGTTGCAGTACAACCGTTCTATGGGGTATTACTATGTAGCAAACAGGCAGATACCCGTCAACTCCGAAGCCCCCAATATAGGTCTCTCCCACAAGTGGGGCATCAAGGGACTCTTTGGTGGCGAATACAATTACCACATTACGGAATTGAAGGTTACAAAACGCTGGTTTCTCGGTAATCTGGGTATCTCCAAGACTATATTCAAGTCGGGAGTAGTATGGAGCAGGGTGCCTTACTGTCTCATGCTCTCACCTACCACCAATATGTCTTACGTCATCGATGATGAGTCCTTTGCCCTCGTAAATCCTAACGAATTTATCAATGACCGCTATACCCAACTCTTTGTCTCTTGGGAGACAAACGGCAATTTCCTCGGTTCCATCCGTCCTATCCGTCGCGCTCGCCTCAAGGAGTATTTCGGCATCCGCATGTTCTGGGGCGCCCTGTCAGATAAGAATAACCCCGCTCTCAATGACGACTCACGCCCTGACCTGCCTCCTGGGTATAACATCATGGATGAGAAGCGTCCTTACATAGAGGGTGTCATTGGTCTGCACAATATCTTCAATGTCCTCAAGATAGAGTACGTCCATCGTTTCACATATCGCAACATCCCCAACGCTCGCAAGAGTGGCATACGTTTCGCCCTCCACTTTATGTTTTAGCCTCTTTTTCTTTGTATATTCAAAAAAAGTTCTTATCTTTGCATCATGAAAAAGTTTTTTATTCTCATCCTCGCCTCTGCTCTGTCAGCAGCCAGCGCTCAGGCAGAAGACACTACCGTCATCCCCTCAGACTGGACGGCGGTGCAGTATAATGATGGAGTCAGATACTCTCAGTGGGTCATCGACTCCCGTATCACCGACTTCCGTGCTAATGCGAAAGATCGCGGTTTCATCGCCTTTGATGCTAAGGGCAACAAGGTGAAGAACAGTCTCGGCGTCAGCAATTTCGACTATGTACCAGGCCTTGTCGCCAAGGCTATCATCGAGGCTGCTGCTTACTACGACAAACAGTCGTGGGCGCGCCCTTGGTACTATTCAGTAGAGCAGTATGCCAACAACTGCTACGATTCTGCTCCTTCCATTGGTAAGAGTCAGGACGATATGAATGCTGCCAAGATGTACTTCCCACTTCTCGCCCTCGCCAATGGTTCCTATAAGAAGTACGCCAACAGCCAGACCGTCTCTAATGCGGAATGGGCTATCGGCAATATCGGTCGTGCCTTCCGTGACCTCAATAAGAACTACGTCATTCAGGACACCACCCTCGTCGGTGCTGCTGGCGGTTGGTGGCATAAGGGAAGCTATGTTGACCAGATGTGGTGCGACGGGCTCTATATGGGCGCAGCTCTCCTCTCTCAGATGATTAACTACCAGAAGGCGGGCTATGTCACTGGCTCAGCAGAGAAGGACTGGGATCTGCTGACTCGTCAGTTTGCTGTCTCCTGGAAATACCTCTGGGATGACAATAAGAAACTCCTTTGGCACGCCTTCACTGCTGACCCTGACAATAAAGCCTCCAAGGACTGGGCTGGGGTAGGACAGCAGCGACTCCCTGACGGTAGCCAGACCATCATCTTCCACTCTGCTGCCTACTGGGGCAGAGCCTGCGGTTGGTACTTCCTCGCTCTCGATGACATCCTCGAACAGATGCAGATAGCAGGTTTGCAGAATACACAGAACTACAGTACATTGAGATTCTATCTCAACGAGCTTGCAGCAGGCCTCGCGGCTCGTCAGGACCAGAAGAGCGGATGCTGGTATCAGTTGCTCGATGAAACCGACGATTTCGTGGCTACGAAGTATCGCGGTAAGGACTATCCTGCAACGAAGAACTATCTCGAATCCTCATGCACCTCTATCTTCACAGCAGCCTATATCAAAGGCATCCGTCTCGGTCTCCTCGATAAAGCAAAGTACGAGTCCGTAGCCAAGAAAGCCTACGAAGGTGCTGTCAATGAGTTTATGATGCAAATGCCCGATGGAACTGTACAATTGATACACAATTGCGCCTCCGCAGGTCTTGGTGCCAAGGAGCAGCGTGACGGTTCGAAGGAGTACTATCTGCTCGGCCCTGATGTACCACAGCGCAACACCTATACCGAGGGTAAGGTGCTGGGCGGTTTCGTCCTCGCAGCTACGGAGTACGAGCGCATGTATCAGACGGATAAGGAAATCATGCTATCACGTGACTTGCTGCCAGAATACGGAGTAGGTGCAAAACTTTCCATTAACGCTATGGGCAATGACGGAGTCAAGCCTCATTTCCAGTGGTTCTGGGCGAAGAACAAAAAGGCCGCACAGAAGGGTAAGTACAAGCATGCAGGATATGGAGCGGAGATTTCTGCTGACAAGCCAGGCTATTACTATTGTGTAGTGAAGTCAGGTGAGACCGTCCTTCAGACTCGCACTACTCTCGTAAAATAATTTTTACGAGGTATAAAGCGGCCTGATTTGACATTTTTTTCTTTATGCCAGGCATATTGGTGAGTTTACGTCCGAAGCCGTTGACAGATGTGTTCTTGAGCAGGCTGACGCCCACCTTCTTCTTTAGATATGCCATGATAGCGGTGGGAGTCATCCACTGTCCCTGTGCCTCGTCATTTGTAGGTTCGAAGAAGTCATAGAAGTACTGCTCTGCTTCAGACTTGACATCAAATCGTGTATTGTACTCTATAATCTCTTGTGTCCTCTTCTCATCGAAATAGTATGGCTCATGCTGGCGTAGGGCGTGCATTGCCTGAGCATATAGCTGCTCATAGTTTATCTTCTTGCTGGTATTGATGGGGCCAGTCAGTTCTACACCCAGAAAACGACGGCTGCCAGAGGGGTCGGCGAGTACGTCGCTCTGATTGGTGGTGGCGATGAAGGAGGCACGACGTGGGAAGTCCTCGACGTGACGGCCGTACGGTCGTTTGATTTTGAGTGATGACAGGGAGATGATATTCTTCAGGAAACCCTGTTGTATCTTTGGCGAGATTTGGTTGAATTCATCGAGATTTATGAGCATCATCTGTGACATTTGCTGTAGCACCTGACGCTTATCGTTGATTTGTAGGTTCTGGGTATATCCCCAACTGAGTTCGGGTGGCAAGAGCAGTCTGCAGAAGGTACTCTTGTTCCATCCCTGCTTGGAGATGAGCAGAGGCACGGTCTGATTGCCATACATGGCCAGATTGCTCGTCTGCCACTGGTGCACCATCCCCAGGAACCATGTGTAGAACCAGTCCTGCCAGTACGGATTGTCCGTTGGCACCCTCTTTGCCAACTGTCGTATGTGATCCTTTCCGTCCCATTTGTCGCTGACGTTCATCAGATAATCACCGATAGGGTCGTAGTTTTTTATCAGGTCCGACTGTACATAGTTTCTGACATCATGACTGCTGGCATTGATGCCCGCCGTCTTGACTTTCACCGCCATACCATTGAGCACTCTGGTATCTACGGGCGTCCAGTCGGGATACTTCTTGTCGTTATTCCAGCACTCTGTGTAGCCCATGATGCTGTTATATCGGAGCCTGTAGTGCGTCTTGAGATAGTTCACCAATTTCTGTTCCCTTTTCGTTACCTCTACAGCCTCGTTGTCATCGATGGAATCGTCATTTTTCGCTTCCACCTCCTTTTCGGGCAGATTCAGCGGCTTTTCCTCTATGGGTAGCGCTATGGCTTTCGTGTTGTAGTACGGACAGGGGTCGAGAGGCATGCAGAAATTACTATGCACAGAGAACTTCTCGCCCCGGATGGTGCGAGGTATGATAGACTGATAGAGCCTCATGACCACTTCGCCACCCTGCTGGCATAGTTTGTTGGCCTCTTCCTCAGTCATCTGCGACATATTTTCGTCATCAGCCCTCGATATCCTGACCATGGTTATCACCTCATGGCCTGTTGCTCCGCAGAATGCTGCCAGCGTAGATGGTAGCATCCTGGCAGCCCTCTTCACCTCATCGATATCCGCTTGTGACTCCAGGCCGTCTATCGTCAGTGTCACGATTCCGTTGAACGACTTCATCGTGAGGTTGTCGCTCTCGTCCTTGTCAAACTCTGCGTGAGGATATACCATCCTTGGAGGATAGATGCGGTCGTACGACTCGAGGTCGCCACCCAATTCCAGACTTCTTCTCCTACGCGTTACTGCTCCGCCCTTCGTATCGGTCTTGATACGTTCGACGAATCTCTCCAATGCCAATGTTGACACCTTGGTCACATTGTCCTTTTGTCTTTTTGTTAATGTAATTTTCATCATAATTTATCTCCTTTCTGTGGTTGCTTTGCTTCCAGATGCGGGTGCTTAGCTTCTACGTGCCCTTGCTATGCTAGGGCATGCTGTAGCTATGCTTCTACAACCTTCTAGCTATGCTTCTATGGTAACAGTTTATTGTCCCCATTTCATATGCAAAATTACAAAAAAATATTCAATTTCGCAAGTTTTCCCCCAACTTTTTTTCGCGATTTTAGCAAAAAACCTCCACTCTACACCTATCCTCCACCACTCGCCTTCCCCTGTATTCAAGCGACTTCCCGAGGAGGAGTGGAGGATTTTAGTTTGTTTTTCAAAATTTTCACGCGCGTGTGCGATTAAGGTGAATAAAAAAACAATAAAAACACCCCCGTGTTAAAGAATGTTTATTTTTGCAAAAAACCTGGTGGAAAACGTTAGTATTTTTCCGTTTTCCTTGCGTATGTGTAATATAATGTGTAATTTTGCACAATAGAAGACTACTAACAAGCTATGATCAGGCTTATGAATAGATTTTACACTACTAATTCTTACGACGGTAAAACGACCTGCAAGACGTGGGCTGCCAGCAAGCTCTTCCAGAGTTGGCTGACGCGCAGTATTGTTTCCCTGTTGATGTTCCTCAGCGTTTTTTCTTACGCGCAGGCGGATACAAGCGTATGGGACGGAACGTATGACAAACCTGCCAACGGAACAGCTGCTCCCAATGCTTTGCAGCTTGGCAACTACTTCGGTGGCTCAGGTACAGAGGCTGACCCCTATACCATTCGCACTGCGAGGGAGTTTGCTACGTTTGGCTATCTGTGCGGTCATGTCATGACTGGCGGTAACAATTTCTACGGCTACTTCAAGCTTACCACTGACGTTGACCTCAATGGCGATGAACATGAGTGGATATTCGGTGAGGCGCGCTCTCAGGGTCTTCAGGCTGTGTTTGATGGTGATGGTCACACCATCAGCGACATGAAGATTGTGGTAAGGAGCACCGACCCTACATACAACAATCAGTATCGTTATGGTCTGTTCTGTGCCATTCGCGGTGTCAGCCTTGCTAAGCCTGCGGTCATGAAGAACTTCACCCTCAAGGACCCTGTAGTGGAAATCGAAGGCGCTCACAGCTCCAATGACCACATGATAGGCTTCCTTATGGGTAATGTCCACAACTACTCTGACTTTAAGAACATCATCATTGACCATCCTGTCATGACCTTCAAGGCAAGCCAGCAGTCTAACTGGTACACCAGTACCGGCATTGCCTACAGTCAGAACAATGTCGGCATGCATGTCAACAATGTCGTGGTGAAGAATCCTTCGGTGACATCGACTGGTACGCTGACCTATCGTGCTAACAACTCCAACGTCCGCTTCTTCTTCGGTGGCGTAGTTGGTTATATGTATAGCAGCAACAACACTGTAAGCACCACATCTACAGTGAACAACTGTGGTGTCACAGGCTCCAGCTCCAACATTGACTTTACTGCCTACCAGCCTGACGTGGTAGGCAACTATGCCCGCAACCTCTTCATGGTTGGCGGTGTCATCGGTGTCTGCTGCAATCCTCACAAATATCCTGAGAATCTCTATTTCACAGGTAAGATATTCGCACCCTTTGCCGTTGTGGCACCATGTCTTGCTTCCACACAGGACAACAGTCCAGCCTACGACCACATAATCGGCTACTATGGCGGCGAGTATGAGAGCAACACCGACGAGGTGGAGCGCAGTGCATCTTCTTCATGGTCATACGGTGACTACAAGATAGGACTGTATTATACCCTTGGAGCACCTACGGCGGAAGGCAGTAATTACTATGTTCCTGCCGATGCTACATACAGCAGTACCAAGCGCTATGTCAACTATACATCTTCTGATGTGGAGGACGATGGTACTGGCAAAAAGTACGTCGCTGCCCACAAGCTTGTGCGTCACAACCGTTTCGTGGGCACACCGCGCCGCAGCTCTACCGTTTTGTGGTGGACGGAGCGTTTCAATAGCACCACTGACACCAAGGCATCCGTTGCTCCTACGTCACTCAGCGACTGGACGACAGGTGAGCAGTATATGTTCCCAGAGTACAACAAGAATGCAACGGTGTTCCCATGGTATTATATGTACTACGCGCAAGGCGTGAACCGTGATACCAAGTATCTCGCCTCTGCAGTGGCATCCGATTACGAGACGGCTCTTGAGAAGAACGTGGAGACGGCAATGGGCAAGACTGGTGCCAAGAAAATTACCCTCACCCTTACTGACAACAACAAGGGACAGCGCGGCTTCGACGCACATGAGTTCGAGGTTGCTGCCACGGGTGACGATGCTTCCGACCTTACCTACCAGTGGTATGTCGATGGCGTGGCACAGGGTACCGGCACCACGCAATCGGTTACCCCGAGCTTCAACTACACCCAGGGCTACCAGAACGGTACCAACGTCATCGTGGTGGCAAAGAAAGATGCCACGGTCGTGGCACAGGCTACGAGCTACCTCCCCGTTGTACGTCTGCGCTTCAAGGGTTCTGAGAGTGCGGGCACCAAGACCGACAACAACCACACCTATGTATATGACGCGGGCACGAAAGCGCACCCGTACCTTATTAATAGTGATAAGGACCTCCGACTGTTGTCCGAGCAGATGAAGCAGACTGGCAGTATGCGCCAGGAGTTCATATACTTCTCTTCTGGGCTCAACAGCGGCAAGCAGTGCTATTACCGCAATTATGCGTACAACCAAGCAAGCAATGCCCAGATAAGCTACAACCAGGCTTACTATGAGCTCGACGGCAACGTCACGATGGACTCCTCTAAGCCCTTCCAGCCTATCGGTCCGTCAGGCTATCCTATGTACTATACCGACGGCACCAACGGAACCTACAACAACAACTTCACCTTCGCCGGCGTCTTCGATGGCAAGGGCTTCAAGATTAAAGGCCTGAAACAGACGTGGGCTGCAGGCTATGCCAATGCTGGTGGTGTAAACAGCGTATGGGGACTCTTCAGCGTCATAGGCAGCACCTCACAATATTATAAGGTGGGAGAAACTACGGCATCAAATGCAGCTGTGCGTAACCTCATCATCGACGGTGCAGAGTTTATTCACGATACAGCCAATACATCTTTCTATTACCCGGGAACTAATTCATCGGCAACTTCCGGTAATTCTAACAACTGTTATATAGGTCCGCTCGCCGGTATAGCTGGTCAGTTCTCTACCATAGAGAATATCTCTGTCATCAATACCAGAATTCACGATACAGGTTCCAGTGAGTATAAACTCGCTGCCAGGCGCCTGTCAATAGGCGGTGTCATAGGTCGTGCTACGGCTGCTATCAATAATGATAACAGTACGATGGCTAATACCACTCTGCGTAATCTTTCTTCCGATGCTGATATTGACATACAGCATGCCGAGTTCAGCAACCAATCTAATGGTCAGCAGATGCAAATGTTCAACATCGGAGGTATTGTAGGTAGTATGCACTCTAACGCTTCTGATGCTACGGTGCCATACCCTCGTCCTGCTATCTATACGGGTAAGGTGAGGGCTCGTAATGCCACCGTAGGTCCTATCTTCGGTCATGTAACATGGAACAACTTCTCTACTTATAACTATTTGCAGATTGCTAATCACTGGACTGCCAAGTCATCAGCTACGGCTTCTTTCGATGCCACGGGTATGTATTATAGCAACTTCGACATTTACCACGAGGGTGCTAAGACGAACTATGCTGGAACCACATACACAGCTTTAGGCAAAGCAGGCTACCAGACAATGACAGACAGCTATCCTTCTGTCGTGACAAACTTTGGCGACCGCAATATCAAGGAGAAGAATGCTCATCCTACGGCAAATCCAAACACAGATGCAAATACTGTCAACTATCAAAGTGACGGAGATATGTATGAGTATCAGGGTGTCAACCAGGGTATCTATGCTGCAGAGGCAAGCACCGATGTCACTGATGCCTTTAATGATTATTCTTCGCTCACTGATGACCAGCAACTGCTCGTCAGGGACTATAAGTGGAGTTGGGATGCCAACGATGCCAGTCGTCCTGTTGTATCCATCGGTGAGTCCACAGGTCTCTTTGTTACGGCAAAGGACACCTATACGGGCTCTTCGCTTACCGAGGATCATATCCTTACCGCTACCGTCACCAGTGCTTCTACTGGAGAGCGTACATATCAGTGGTATAAAAAGGTGAAAGTGGCTGGTGTAGATACAGACCAGCCTATAGACGGTGCTACGTCAAGTACATACACCGCCACTCCAAACATCCACAACCAGTATATCTTCTGTAGGGCTACCATTACCGTAGGTGAATCATCAACATCGGCAGACTCTAAGGTACTCATCGTTCCGCGAACCGACGAGATTACCGCCTCTGCCGGCAAGACTGGCAGTGAAGGCGCTTGGACTATGCAGGCTAAGCTGTCACTCAGTCCTACCACTTCTGCTACGACAGAAACTCTTACGGATGCTGGCTTTGTAGTAACCTATCAGTGGTATAAGGGCAGCGTGTCAAATGCAACCAAATCTACGGAGACTGGTAATACTACGGCTGAACTCAGCGTTACGACAGACGAGACGGTGGTGCGCTACTGTGTCATCACGGTGGTTGACAACACGGTGCACAGCGACTACACCGAGACCAATACATGGCAGTTCACCGTCAGCAAGCTGCCGGCAAACGTCATGGTGATTTATCTTGACCCAGAGAACGGCTCAGATAGCAACGAAGGTAAGGATAAAGACCACCCTGTCAAGTCATGGCACAAGGCTTACTCTGAGCTCGTTGACGACGTTACTTGGAATGACAACATCATCGTCCTCATGAGTAACAGTAACTATGAGCGCACCAAGGAGGGCTTCATGCTCGACGGCAGTCTTACCGGTGGCAACACCGACACTGCGGCAAACTGGGAGACAAAGACATGGACCAATACTGATACCCATGCTTCTGCAGGCTACCAGTCAGGCTTGCAAAACAAAGTTATGTGGAAGAATGTTACCATCACAGGTAAGTGGGAAGGCAACGACTATTCTTCTACAGGTACAAATACTGCCAAGATATACTTCGGAACAAGCGAAAACCACGGTATAGGACTCTTTGGTGATACAAAATTCGAGAATCTTACCTTCGATTCCGAGGATACGAGGTATCATATTATATATTGTCAGTACCACGACCTTGAGATGGGCGAAGGCATCGTGACAAGGGGTATGCGAAATGATGGTGACTACGGAAAGGTCGCAGGTGCTTACGATTTGGACTTACAGATATTTGGCGGTTTCCTTAATGACAGGCGTTTCAGGGACGACGCCAATGGTTTCGATTATACCAGGATGCAGGGCAATATGCCTACAGCCAAGAAACCTTGGATGCCGCACGGCAATGAGGGCTTCAAGATTAACATCAAGTCAGGTCACTACTCAGTAATATGCGCATCTTATCGTCAGAACGATGATGGTGCCGGTCATGGTCAGGGTATTATTGGTACTCCTAACATGCCTGTAAGGTGCTCTATCAACGTAGATATCGACCGCGAATGGAATGATGAGCCGGCACACAAGAACTGTATAACGACCGCCAACACTGCCGCCGACTACGACATAGGTCTTATCCTTGCAGGTAACCACGAGGGTGCCATGTACGGTAATGTTGACATCAATGTGTATAGCGGACATGTAGGACGTATCGCCAGTGGTACGCTCGGTGCCCTTCGTACAAGTAACGCACACTGGTGGTCAGGTCACTATCTGCCGTTCAATGCTTTCATGGGACGTGCAAACATACTTATTGACCCTTCACAGTCGCGTTTTGCAGCAGCTGATGAGACATCAGAGGTAAAGAACGCCCGCGTGATACTTACCGAGATGTATGGCGGCGGTGTAGGACGTGCGCTCAGTGGTGACGGTATGATTACCATACCATTCTACGGACAGACGTCAATCACCATGAATGGTGGTACGTTCAAGCTCCTGCCTGAGAGTAATACCAACACGACGCTGTTCCCTGGTATCTATGCTACGGGTGCTGGTGGTGTAAACGGTATGTACCATGTTGCTGAGACCGTTTCTAACAACAGTTCTCAGCGTCTGCCTTACTGGGTAACTGACAAGAACGGTCAGGTTGACTACGGTGACTGGAGCACCTTTGATTCTCACCGTGGTGCACAGAAGGTATATATCAAGTGCTACGAGGACTTCGACGTGGCAGGCGACACTCTGCGCTATACACTCATTGACCCTGAGGATGCTCAGACTACCGTAATCCTTAATGATGGTATGTATGGAACAGCATCAAAGCCTATTGACGGCATCTATGGCGGCGGTTCTGGCTACACACCTACCGTTTGGTTGGATAATACCAGCTTATCTTACCCTAACTACCGAAGTGGTAATATCTATGGTAAGGAAGGTGCTGACCATCCGGTAGCATCGCTCACCATCAACGGCGGTGATTTCTATCTAAAGAACGGTGTCTTTGCTGGCGGTCGTGGTACGGATTATTATTACAACACAAAACGCACACCAAACAATGCATCAGAATATACATCCCTTGGTCAGATATTCGGTGACGTAGAGCTTAATATCTCTGGTGGTTACTTCCACCATGACACCTCAAATGCTGCAGCTTATAAGGGCGATGTATATGGCGCAGGTCTTGGCGTTGGCACTGTAGAGTTGGCAAACAGCAGTGCAAGTGACGGTGCCAAAGGCGGTAGCGGAACATTCACTTACCTCACTGATATGGCACGTATCTATGGTAAGACAACGGTAAACATCACTGGCGGTACTATCGAAGGCAACGTGTTTGGTGGTGGTGCTATGGGTGACGTAGGCTATGGAACCTCAGCACGAGACGGCAACTATCACTTCAGTGCAGTTAATGATTCAACGGCTAATGCTGTGACGCTCAACATTAAGAATGCTATAATTGGTGGTGAGATATACGCTGGCTCAAGAAAGAGTGATATCTATGGTAGCACCGTAACCACGATTGAAGATACCAAGATAGGCGGTGATATCTATGGTGGTGGTCAGGGTGAACTCAGCGGCTCAACTGTAGTGGCCTCTGCCGACATTAAGGGTAACACCTCTATCACTCTCGGCACGGGTTCTTATTTCATAACGAAGTCTGGCAGCGAGTTTGTGCCCGACTACTCTACAGCCCACTATGTATATGGTGGTGGTAAGGATGCTTCCGTCATTGGTCTGTATAATAATAACAGTGGTACGGTAATTACCGATACAGAGAGTACCGATATGTCAACAACGGCAAAGACTGCAAAGAGTGGCGGTAACACCGTCGTCAACATCAACAACGGTATGGGTACTGGTCAGCTCACCGTATATGGTGCAGGTCTGGGTGCCAACACCTACTGTAACATCACCACTGTAAACATCACCAACTTCGCTACCTCAACAGGAACAGGTGTTGATACAAAGGTTATCGGCTTGAAGGAAGTGTATGGCGGCGGTAACGAGGGTACAGTGTTTACCAACACCAGTGTCAATATGCGTGGTGGACAGGTGCTCGGCAACGTGTTCGGAGGCGGTAACCTCGCTCCTGTGGGTACATTTGCAAACGATGCCTTTAAGCCATTCGGCACTATGGTGTCACTGGCTAACACTAATGCAAAGATTTACGGTAACATTTATGGTGGTGGTAACGAGGCTAACGTAGAAGGTACCTCTCAGGTTAGCGTATCGGCTGGTACCTTCGCCGGCGAGATATTCGGTGGCGGTAAGGGCGTACTTGCAAATGATGACAACAGTGTCAGCAAGTCTGCCGACGTCATCGGTCAGACAGCAGTATATGTGAATGGTGCCCACGTAATATGGGATCAGTTGTGGGATGAAGGTACACAAAAATTTATCAAGTGGGATGGTCAGACGACAACAGGTGATATAGCTACCCGCTTCATAAGGATGAATAGCAAAACACCAATATTCCTCAACAATCATAATATCTATGGTGGTGGTGAGTATGCCAGCGTAGTAACTGACACAGCAAGGGTAGAGGTAACGAATGGTGCCGTGCCTTCTGACCTTATAAAGAAGACCGTTTGGAAGAATGCTTTCAAAGATAATGCTAATCCTCACTTCTACGTATTCGGCGGTGGCTATGGTGCCTTCACACAGGTTAAGAGCACTGACGTGACAGTGGGTGTGGAAGGTTACTATAGCGACGATGAGGATGAGAGCACCAACCAGCAGTGGTCTCTCGACCTGCCGTTTGAGGGTGAGAACCGCGAGACAGCAGTTGACAACGATGAGATTCAAATCTTCGGTAACAACTATGGTATCGGTGGCTACACCATCCTCGGCGTTATCGGCGGCGGCTATGCCGGACTCGTTAAGGGAGACACAGACGTGAAGCTCGGCGGTACTACCTTCGTTCACCGTGTATATGGCGGTGGCTACGGACAGTTAGCTGCGTATAATGCTCTTGCATCGGGTACCCGTCTTGACTATCAGACCAACCAGACTAACTCTATAATAGAAACAGAAAGAACTCGCGAACAGCTCGGTGAGGTAGGTGGTAACACCCGCGTATTGGTAAGCCTTTCTGAGCCTGACTCTAAGGGTCGTACTGGTGGCGTATATGGCGACGTATTCGGTGGCGGTGCCGGTGTAGAATCTACAAGCAACAAGGGCGATTATACCGACTATACCCAGATGGGTCAGGTGCTCGGTGTTACGCGCGTAGATGTAACAGAGAACGCACGCGTATATGGTAATGTATATGGCGGTGGTGATGTGGCTAACGTAATGAACAGCGTAGCGACACAGGACTCTGTAACTATTGTAAAGGTTCGCGGTGGCGACATCTTCGGCGATGTCTTCGGTGGCGGTAAGGGACGTATAGGTGCTAATGCAGATAACTACGAGGACCTTGGTAACGTCTATGGTAATACTTACGTGGTACTGAAAGACTCTATAAAGACTGTTGACGCTGAGAACATCACCATCTCTCCAAATATTTGGGGTAACGTATATGGTGGTGGCGAAGTAGGCGACGTCAAGAAGACCGACGAAACGCGCGGTAATGCCTTTGTAAGCATCGATGGCGGCAACGTTGGTGGCGACGTATATGGTGCCGGCTATGGCGACATAACAGATGGCTATCAGAGTTCTGCCGATGTAGAGGGTAATACCAATGTGATAGTCAATGGCGGTTCGTTCCTATGGAAGCAGGCTGCAGAACTTGACGGTAACATAAAGACGCTCGTTGAAAGCCAGATAGACCGTGAGACGGCTCTCGCTATCATTGCTGCACGCAAGAGTGGTGAACCGTCTGCAGAACTGGAGTCACTGAAAGAAAACTATAAAGACGTATTTGACTACGACAACAACCAGTTCATACGTGACCATAATCTCTATGGTGGCGGTAATACGGTTTCTCGCGTTACAGGCAATGCCAATATCACCGTTAATCACGGTATGCTCAATGATGATATTGCATACTTTGACGATAAGATATGGGATCTCAGTTCACTGCTCACCCAACTTGTTACCGATAACAACTCTCACCCGCAGTTCTCTGTCTTCGGTGGCGGTTATGGTATCAATACCACTATTGGCAACGACACCAATGTTAAGGTACAGGTAGGTAAGGAAAGCGAGACCTATGCAAGCAAGTCAGCTGACCAGGCTACATGGAACAGTCTGTTTAACGAGACAGATGGTGTATGGAAGACTGAATATGATGGTTTGAACCAACAGATAAAGGATGCCTACTATGGAGGTACGAGTGGCAGCAACGGCTTGTTCCGTTATACTACCGTTCGTCTTGCTAACCTCTTCAGCATGCCTAACCACACCTTCATGAACATTGTGGGTGGCGGTATGGCTGGTAGGGTAACTCGTGACGCTCATGTGGATGTTTCAGACCAGTCAATGTGTCAGAACATCATCGGTGGCGGTATCGGTATCGAGCCTGCAAGTGTGGGTGTTGTACCAGATGGCACTGAGACCTACGGACAGGTAGGCGGTTCTGCTACTGTAAACATCACTGGTGCCATCGTGGCAGGTAATGTATATGGTGGCGGTGCTGGTGTAGAGTCATATTTGAAAGGCGACTCATACGTTGACTTCCCATTGATAGGTGCGGTGGATAAGACCACCAGCGTTACTATTGATGGTACGCCATCAAGCACCATTATCTTCGGTAAGGTATATGGCGGTGGTGATATTGCCGATGTTACCAACTCTGACCCTGCAGACCCTGCAGACCCTGCTTCAGAGGTAACCATCCAGGGTGGTTGCGTATATCAGCAGGTATTCGCAGGTGGCTCAGGTCGTATTGCTTCAGAGTGTGCTGACCATACTCAGCTTGGTAAGGTATATGGTAACACTAAGGTGACCATACAGGATGACACTTCTTCTCCTTGGCTCTGGAACCGCGTATATGGCGGTGGCTCTTATGGCTCAGTAGAGGGCAACACCACGGTGGACATCAAGGGTGGTCATTTGGGCTATAACATCTTCGGTGCTGGTCTGGGTGACGTAACCATAACAGAGGATGGCGACTCCATTATCACCAGCTCTAACGTAGGAGGCAACACTAACGTCAACATAGAAGGTGGTGAGTGGTGTCTCTCTCAGATGTGGGATCTCGAAAACAAGAGATGGGTAGCACGCACAGGTCTTACCTCAGCACAGTTTGATGATGATGCCAAGAAGTTCAAGATTAACCACAATATCTACGGTGGTGGTAATGCTGCTTCTAACGTTACGGGTAACACTAATGTAACGATGACCAAGGGCTTGTTGCTTGGCAACACCAACCTTGGTCATGATGATGCTGGCAGAACGGCTACCTCTCTCTTCTCTTCTACCGAATGGAAAGAGGTTTACTACAAGCGTGGCTCATTCCACTTCAGCGTTATCGGTGGCGGTTATGGTGAGAAGACCAGTGTTAACAACACCAACGTAAACATCAATATCAACTTTGATGGTCGCACTGCACTTGCTTCCACAGACTCAGAGGAGTCAGCCGACGTGCTGAAGGACAGCCTTCACGTGGCATTCGTGGATAAGCAGTCATTGCTTGACGTTATCGGTGGTGGTTACAACGGAGAGGTACGTGGCACAGCCAACGTGACAATCGAAGGCGACGCATACCTGCGCCGTGCATACGGTGGTTCGTTCTATGCTGACGTGGCTAAGACCAACACGCTCATCAAGTCGGCTAACATCGACGAGGTGTTCGGTGGCGGTATGATGGGCGATATCACAAGCGCAGCTAATCCTTTAGCTCCTTCCGTAACCCTCAATATCGGTGAGTCTGCCGCAAGTGACAACAACAAGATATTCATCAACCACGACGTATATGGTGGCAACGATGTGTCTGGTCAGATTAACGGGTACATAGATGTCAACATCTACGGTGGTAAGATATATAATAATGTATATGGAGCCGGCAACGGTAACTACCTCTATCGACTCAATGAGCACCGTCAGAAGGTGACCACTGTTGAAGACTATGAGTATGACAACACTGACTACGGTCTTGTTTATGAGGTGCCACGCCGCACTGACCTGATGCCTGCATCTGCTGCGAGTGCGTCAGAGGCTGCACGTCTGGTAAACATCAACTCTTTCCGTCCACAGGCTCAGTATATAGACCTCAGCGTTACGGGTTCTGCATCTACTCCTATCAAGATTCTTGGTAAACTCTTCGGTGGTGGTAACACCGCTACGGTAACCCAGCTTGACGGCACTAACAAACCAGCCGTGACGGTCAACATTGGTGACTATGTAACGGCAAATCAGGTGTTCATGGGTTCTGACGGCGATGCAATGTTCGACGAGTCATCAACAGGTCTGCTCGCTAAATTCATGACCATCAACGATGTGAAGCTGCCTAACGAAATCAACTGGTCTGGCGACCCATATAATAAGGCGATACCTCTGAAGTACCTGCCATTGGAACTCGACGACCGTGTCAAGACCTTCCCTCACATCATCGACCTCTACTTCCAGCCGGTTGAGATGTCTGTTCAGCCTGTGCTGAAGTGGAACGGTACGGTAGGCAATACAAGCAGCGATCCTACTGTTACGGAGACTTATATCGGCAGCTTCTTCTGCGGCGGTAACCGTGGTAACATGGACGTAACGCCTGATAATAACGGTAACGCTGTTGACTATATCTTCCCTAACGGTCTTACCATCAAGGATAAGATTGTAGGCGGATGTAACAACGCCAACTATAAGAATACTAACCTCGGACTGGAGCACGAAGGCGGTTATCTGCTCGGTAAGCGCGCTACAGCTGAGGCTATGATAAAGCTCAAGGTAGCTAAAGATTGTATCATCCGTCCTTACTCAGCGACAAACGAGAGCACTACCTACACAGGTGGTAACATCTACGGTGGTTGCTATGAGACAGGTACTATCAACGGTGACATACAACTCGACGTCCTTGCCAATATGCTTAAGGGCGTAGGCGTGGATAAACTTGCGGCTACTGATGGAGAGAAGATATGTGTGGGAAGCGTCTTCGGCGCAGGTAACGGTGTGGAGTCTTACGTTTATGGTAACGTAACCGTAAACTTCGGTTCTAAGGACGTTGCTTGTTCTCAAGGCACTTCAACATCACAACAACCTGCTTCTCTTGATATACCTTTTGAGGGTTCTAACGCTAATAAGGTAACTGACACCTACGACACCACCTTCGATGATGAAGGCACATCAGCCAACTCTATCTACGGTGGCGGTGAGAAGGGTAAGGTTGTCGGCAACACCGTAGTGAAGATTCTCAACGGTCACGTGGCAGGCGATGTCTGCGGTGGCTCTTATGCTGGCGTACAGCACGGCTCTACCCACGTCTTCGTTGGTTACCCGGACTACTACAAGGTGTTGAAGTCTGGCGAATACCTCATCAAGCGTGCCGACAAGGCAGTGGACAACAATGCCCTGCGCAATTTCGATGGCTCTAAGGCTATCAAGGATACTATACGCCTTGTGGCTGGTGACTTCATAGCACCTTGCGTATGGGATTCTGTCTATGCAGTGAAGAGTCCTGTGACGGGCGCTACAGCGCAGAACATAGCAGGCTCTAAGGGAACATACTTCCAGCTTCAGAGTCCCACTGCTCCTACATGGAGTGACATACACATCCTTATCGACGAAGGTGTCTATGGCGGTGGCTATGAGCTTAACTCTGGCTATACTGGCACTGGCGGTGTAGGTACTTATACCATTAGAAAGTACACCTCAGACATGAATGTCAATAACTCAAGTACTATTGACGATAACGATCCGCTCTACAATAACTCTACCATCGGCTATGGCGGTAACACCACCGTACTCGTTTGGGAGAATGACTATGCTTCAACAGGTGCAGACCACGAGCATATCACTATCTCTCAGGAGTCTGCCGAGGGCGGTCTCTACGGTGACGGTCACATGTCTTACTCTGAGGGCTTCCGTTCTGGTGAGCTGAAGGGTTATGGATATGCTAACCACAGGGTGGTAGCTACTGGCGGTTCAGTAACCGAGGTTAATGCTGCTAAGGTGATGAACACCATCCAGCGTCTTGACATCATGCGCCTCACGGATAACTGTCTTATCCTTAATGGTGCCCGCGACTATACTGTCAACGCTGTTTCTACCACACCTTACTCTGTATCACGTGTGGGCGAGTTGCAGATGATATCTGGTATTGACGATTCTGGAACTATTACAACAGACTCTACCACGATTAAGTATCGTAACTATGTAGGTCTTACCAATAACATCCACTTCGTGGGTGCCATCAAGTCTAATGTTTCGTTTGATGCAGACTACCATAATGCTAAGGGCGCAAAGACTGCAGGTACTTCATACAGACAGAAGAAGAAGAAAGATATCGATGATTGGTATGGCCTGACTGCTGAGCAGAGGGCTAACGCTACAACGAAACAGGTTAATGATTTCAACGACCGCAACGATGCTACAGCGAAGAACATGATAGGTCTGTCTTCTGGTTATGCCATGAAGGTGCAGAACACCAGAACCAAGGATGCTGTAGGTACTGACTCGTTGTTCTATGGTCCTATTGTGGGTGTGGTTGAGATGAAGCTCATTTTGCCTATCATTGACGAGGGTGGTGGCTATGTATATGCTGACAACGTCCATGATGACAAGGAGCACTTCCTCGAGTCAACAGGTAATTTCGTGTTCCCGATACAGACTGGTAGAGCACACTTCGTTGTCGATGACTGTCTTATGACAAATTTCGATGACCTAAGAAGTGCGGACCCTGCTAAGACTACTGATGATTCAGAAATGCACTACTGGTTCTTGACGGGTGACCACTATGTCTATAATCTGCGCATAACAGGATATACCTTTGATAGTAGTTCTACTCCAAGAACCTTCCACGCTGACACCTCTGACGGTCTTACCATGCTTGAAGGAGCAACTAACGACCTCATAATAAAGGAAGTCACATGGAAACATCACCACAATGATGATGGAACAGATAACACTGCTTACAATGAAGCTTGCGACATAGAGGATGGCGACAAGGCTTACACCCTGAAACTCAGTGCCTCTTATTCTACGGATGAAGAGGGTGTAGTGAAGACCCTTTACAATGAGGACGGTTTCTACGGTGTGATTGATCGCGATGACGATGTAACAAGTGTAATAGATCCTCCTGTGAACAGAGGATTGTCATATACAGGAGAAAACAAGCCTGAGTTCGATGCCGTGCATGCTCCTAAACTGGCAATTGCTCTCGATGATGCAGTGAATAATGCGGGCAGCAATTACTATGAAGCTCATCTGTCAAAACCCGATACTGTTCAGATTATTCTTGCGTCAGGTTCTGGTTATACCAAGACCTATGAGATAAACCTTGTCATAGAGTACGTTAAGGGCCCGAGCCACACTGGTAATATCTCTATTGCCAACTGTGCTCTGCCTGGTGAGTATGTAAAGATTAACAAGGGTGTGACTATCGATGCCGATGAGGCATTCGCTCAGAACGGCGAGTTCCTGCGTATAGGTCAGCTCAATGCTGCAAGGACAGGCTTCGAGAGTGGTTACCTCACCTATGATGCTTCTGGCGAAAAGACCAGTGAGTCTCTGAAGGGCAAGGTATATAGCGACCCGGCAGGTGGGTACCTCATGATACCTGTTTACTACTTCATGAACGGCTACGGCGTGCAGTACGTATATACATGTAACAACATGGATAGCAACGGCATACCGGTAGAGTTCCCAGTTGATATGCAGGTTGACGGTTCGGGTCATGTTTCAGATACCCTCGTGGTACACAACTACCACCGCATGGATCCACATCCGGCTGGTACTAACCCTGTTGACCTGCATCTGGCAGAGGCAGTGACACGTGCAGCGGCTGATGCTTCGTTCGCCGAGCCACGCATATACCTCAGCGATGTTAGGGATATGCAGGCATTCCAGCAGTGGGTTGATACCGTAGGCGTAAGCATAAGTAAGATGAAGCTCTCAGGCTATCCTGACTCTCTCGCAGTGCCTGCGGCTGGTGAGTATGCACAGTTCTACTTGCAGAACAACATCACCGTGCAGCAGGAATTGGAGAATGCTGACCTGTACTATAAGGCACCGACACAGTTTGCTGGTACACTGAATGGTGACGGCTATTCTGTCAACGGCATCACGGGCAACCTCTTCGGCACACTGACAGGTAAGGTATATAACCTCGGCTTGCCAAGCGGTAGCATCGCCGGCTCTGTAACAGGCGAAGGCAAGATACGCACCTCATTCGAGTATGAGAAGCATCTGGTTTACAACCTCGACGGCAACTCTGAGGAGTATGAGGAGGCAGACTTCAACGATGGTAAGGTGGCTTACAACCTCAACCAGTATTATCTGGAGGCTCGTAAGTACCTGAAGGAGCAGGGTGAAGAGCCTGCTTCACCTGCAATTGACGAGGTAGGCACACTTGCAGAGCAGGAAGCAGTGAAGTATGTTGCTGACTACTATGCTAACGGCGACTACCAGTATGCCCGTCAGTATAATGCAACTACAGCCAGCGAGTATCTGCGTACTAACGAGAGAGCTCACTATGCTGAAGATGTGCTGACAAGTTATGATAATTACGAAACCTATCATAACAAAGCTCACACTGTTGACGCTTCACGTGCGGTTGATGTAGAGGAGCAGGGCAACTACAAGCCTCTCTTCAATGCTGCGAAGATAGATGATGACGCTACTGCCACTGTTGCGAAGAACGACTATATCTTCTTCGGTCAGGGCTTGCAGGAAACTCCTGAAATCTACCCGTCAGCCATAGCATCTCACACTGTGGGTGACATGAGCAACCGCGTATATCGTGCAAGTGGTTTCTACCAGACAAAGGTTGACCAGGGCTTCCACTTCAATGCTAACCACGAAAAGGCAATAGACACTTGGATTCATAATCCTAAGACAACGGCTATCGACTTCACGGGTAAGCGTGATGCGGAGAATATTGCCGACGCAGGTGTAACAGTGCCTTCTGCTGGATGGCTTGAGGCTAACTCACAGAAGGTGTTCTACGCTCCTGCGGTGGATATGCCAAGCGAGTCTAACTCTATACAGATTAATGCAGAGGTGACAAAGAACCTGCTTATCTACACACCAGACACCACAGGTCTGACATCATACTCTATGGCTAAGCTGGCTGACGCTAAGTTGCGCTATAATGAGAATACCTATGAGGATGACATCCTCGGTCATCAGATACAGCTCAGGTCTGGCAATTACGAGGCAGACCGTCTGCACCTCGTAGATATGGAGGACTTCAACGCTCCTATCGAGTTTGCAGCTGACACTGCATGGTACATACGCAACCCAGAGACAGAGACGGGCTACGTCAACGAGGCTGGCAGGGCATGGTCTTCTATCTCACTGCCATACACTGTGCAGAAGGCATCACTCTCCGTAGGTCTCGACCGCGTCATGGATGCCTATGACAATGGTAAGATAGGTGCACAGAAGGACATTACCTACTTCTATGGTGCTACTGATAACCCATTAGACTTTACCGTAAGAAAGAGAACAGTGCTCGGTCATGAGTTCTGGCTCCGTAAGCTGACGGCAGTTTCTGATAATAAGGCTACCTTCAAGCGCCCAGTATATGGTATAGATGGTAGAAGCGAGGCGAGTGATGCAGTGAGTGTAGTAAATCGTAGCTTCACAGCCTACACACCGTTCATCGTCAGCTTCCCAGGTGAGCAGTTCTATGAGTTCGACATGACGGGACAGACCATTGCCTTTGAGGCAGCTAATGCTACCATAGCAGTTACTGATGACAACGTAGGTGCCAATAAGACTACCGCAGATAGTTACAGCTACTACGGTGCTTACCTCAACAACAGCGGTGAGGCTGGCGCATACGCAATAGAGCGTACTGGCAATGGTGACAGGTTCGATAATAATGCTCCTATCTATCCGTTCCGCGGTTACCTCACCACGAGTGCCACACCGCTTGCCGGCAACTCTATGGATATAGACTTCAATGTTCAATCTTCAATGGTCAATGCAGACTACATCCTCATCGGCGACGACCTCAGCAAGCTGGAGGACATCCTCGATGGCGACATCGACCGTGACCCAGACGGTGGCATAAGCACGCCAAGCGGTCTCCGCGTCTATGGCGTAGGCACCCGCCTCGTCGTAGTCAGCGACTACGCTACCACCCTGCCGGTATATACCGCAACGGGAGCCCTCGTCCGCGTCCTTGACGTACGTCCAGGCACTGCCACCTACAGCGGCTTCGCCCAGGGCATCTACATCGTGGATCGTAAGAAGATTCGCCTCCGCTAATAGGGCTCAATCATTCGCTTACGCTCATTAGTTCAAAAAAGGAAAAACCAGCGAAGCGACTTGAACTAAGTAAAGAATTAAAAAACTTTAGATAATGATGACAGATCTAAACAAAGTTGTAAAGGTTGCACTCATCGCCCTCACCATGATGGTGGGAGCACAGAGTGCATGTGCTGACGAAGTGACGGTGGCAAATGTAGTGGATGCTACGAAGGCACCGTTTGGTTTCGTCACACGTAGTTCACGTACCGATGCATCCGAAGTGTATAACATCACCGGCGGTGGTGCCTATACGGTGGAGGACATCAAGGCGATGATAGAGACGGGCGGAATCTCAGGTGGCGGCTCTGCCACTGTCGATGGCAAGAAGATTATCGTGCTTACCAGCACTGGTAGCGATATGCGCTCTACCGTCCTCGATGCTATCACGGCAAACGACATCATCGTCTTTGATGGTACAAATGGCGATTTCCTCATCAATGAGCAGATAACCCTTGACGGTCTGAGCAACAAGACCATCATCGGTATTAATGGCGCACGCCTGTGTACTACGTGGCACCTTACCGACATCATCAAGTCTTGGCTCAACGCGGTAGATACCAGCGGTGGCTCAGGTGTCTCTAATGCCGCTACATCATCTGGCACGGGTGGCTCGTTCTATCTGAAGGATGTCGAAGGCAATGACTCCCTCCTTATCACCATTGATGAGGAAGGCGAGTGGCTCACCCGTAAGACTCTTGCTGACAAGGGCTCTGAACTCTATCAGAAGTGGCTTGCTGACAAGGCAGATTCGATAGCGCACGAAAGGGAAATTCCTGCCATACCTGAGAATGCCTACTTCCTCCGCACGGAGTATTATAAGAAGTCAGGTATCTTCTACATTCAGGGTTGTAAGAACATCATCATCCGTAACATCAGTTTCCAAGGTCCAGGCTCAGTCGATGTGGGCGGTGTCGATCTCGTATCTGTCATCAACGGCACCAATCACGTATGGGTTGACCACTGTGAGTTCATTGACGGTCAGGATGGTAACTTCGATATCACCAATGAGTCTGACTATATCACTACTTCATGGTGTCATTTCCGTTATACCGACTACTCTTACGTGCACCAGAACACCAACCTCGTTGGTTCCAGCGACACTAAGACAACGGACCGCGGCAAGCTGAACATCACCTTCGCCTACAACGAGTGGGGCGAGAACTGTCGTTCACGTATGCCTATGGCTCGTTTCGGTAAGATACACCTTCTGAACAACTGGTATAACTGTGCCAACAACACCGAGAATGCCATCAACCCGCGTTTGGAGTCAGAGTTCCTTATACAAGGCAACTATTTCTCTACCGGTGTGCTAAAGACTTACAAGATGGCTAATGCTACAGGCGTTACCGTGGGTGAAAATACGTTTGAGGACCCATCAACCTCTACAAAGCCTACTGTAAGTGGCTCTACCGTCACTGTGCCATACGAAAGTGTGGCTATATCATCAGCTAAGGTGCCTGATATGATAGACCTCCTCGTAGGTCCAAAGCTCGACCTCGTGCCAACGTTCACCGAGAACCCAGATAACTCAGACGACCCAGAGAATCCACTCTACACCCTTGAGGAGACTACCACCAGGGCAGCCAAGGGTCTTACCTTCTCAGTATGGGCAACCAACACCATGACCTATCAGTGGTATAAGGCTACAACGGCTGACCTCAGCGATGCAGCTGAGATTGACGGTGCCACCCGTAACTCCTACACCTTCAAGTCAGGTGAGGAAGGCACTACCTACCTCTACTGTGTAGCAACAGGCCTTGGCGGCACGAAAAGCTCTAATACTATCAAGGTAGTGATAGAGGGTACTGGTGCACCAATCTTCGTTACCCCACTGCTGAAGAGCTACAAGAAGTACACCTACGAGTCACCAAAGGGTGTTCCTATGACTCTCACTGTGGAGGCAGGCGACAAACCATCTTATCAGTGGTATCACTACAGCACGGCTAATCTTGAAGCTGCTGCCATCGACGGTGCCACCGGCAAGTCATACACCTACACCACGCCTACTGGCGATGCAGCCGATGTACGTGACTTCTTCTACTGCGTAGCAACAAACACAGTGGAAGGAAAGGAATTCACCACCGTATCTGATACCGCCTGCGTGAAGTATGTGGCGATGATAAAGCCGATAAATTTCGTGGCAGACACAAATGTGCCTGATGACACGGATATGAGCGGAATTACTGAGACTGGTGTGACACATGATACGACAAAGAAGGTTAATGGAGAAGACCGTTATCCTTTGATTTTTGGTAGTAACTATGATAAAGGAGTGTATGTAACACTTGCTCCGGAAGGAGGATTCAAGATAGGAGATGTGCTGACGATTGCTGGATATATAAATAATTCTGGCGCGGCTAAGTATTCACAGATAAGGGTCTTTACATATGATGGGGAGAAGGATACATATACGACATTGAAGCTGACCGAAAATGTTATAAATTCCCATGCAAGTTTTGCTCCTTCGGTTGAACCAAACGAGGAATCATATACTTTTACAAGCGATATTGAAAGTGTACGTCTTGGTCGCCAAGGTGATACAGGATTAAATGTCTCAAAAATAGTTGTTACTCGCGGTGACCCAGAAGAGCCCAACCAGCCATATATCAAGACAGACATTAACGAGACATACGAGACAACAGAACGCACTGCTGTAGATATCGCTATGGTAGCTGATGATGCAGACTCTTATGCTTGGTACACCGTAAGCAGTGCCGACGACTACGAGACGGGCAAGACAGTAATTACGGGCGAGACTTCATCAACGTGTAGCTTCAAGAAAGATGATGCTGGTACCTACTACGTCTATGGCGTGGCAATCAGCGGCACAGGCGAAGTTCACAAGATGGATACTACACGCATAGCTACAGTTACTGTTGCAGAGGGCGCACCTGTAACAATAGATAACATCATAAACTTCATAGCAGATACTAATGAACCTGATGAGGAGGACCTTAAGGGAATAACTCTATCTGCGTCTGGAGCAGCTGTGGCTTCAGTTAAATATAAGACAAATACTACATCATTACAAGTACTCCAGTTGACGACAACAGATTGTTACATAGAGTTATCTGTTGCAGGAGGATTTAAGGAGGGTGATGTCATAACGATAGCTGGCTATTATAATAATTCGAATACTAAGACTACGGGTGCTAAACTTACAAAGTCTGATGGAACGACCGTATTATTTACAACGGAAAATTTCATAAATGGTAGATCTGTTGATGATGATCCAACGTCTGGTACATATACGCTGACAGAAGATATAAGCGGCACTCTACGTATATATCGCACAGGTGCTACGAATACCAATATTTCACAGATAACAGTAACTCGTGAGGTTGCTGCGCCTGTATATGTGGAGAAGGCTATATATACAACTAACTTCCAAGATTGGACTGATGTCTCAGCATCAACCTCTACGCCATATCCTACTCATGCTGCAAGAACGACATCAAAGGAGGACTTCACATTTACCTTGTACAATACACAGGTGGATAACGATAATGCAGAGATGAACGTGGCTCCAGTTCCTTCTGCTGGCGCATTAAAAGCAGAGAAGGGAACTGCTGAAACAAATGCATATATAACAGTTTCATCGCTGGCAAACATTTCCAAGATAATGTATGTGCATGGTGCTACGGGTGGCAGTAGAGGCTGGGGACTCAAAGTTAAGGGTACCCAGGAAAACGGGACGGTCGATGCCGACTGGGTAACCGTTTCGAGTGCGTATGCTTATGCAAGTGGCGGAAAATCAAATTCTGGTGATACAATTAGGGTTGATATAAATAGAACGGCATGTCAGTTGATGTTCTATAATCTTTCAAGCGGGAATTATGCTTTCCTCAATGACCTCGTAATTTACGGTATTGTTGAACAGACGGCTTGTGATGAACCTACAGCAGTGAAGGGCGCATGGCAGGAAGCAACAGAGAAGTGGAGATATACTGTAAGCACCACAACCGAAGAGGCTTATCTACACTACACAATAGATGGTGGAGCAGAGCAGATATACGAAGGTGCTTCTACTACGCTCGACCTTGACCCTGGTGCAAAATTAGTTGTTTGGGCTGTTGACCCGACAGGCTCCGTAGAGGCTTCTGCAGAGGTATCTGTTACTATAGCAGCAATGCCAACAGCTACTAAGCCAACCATTACAATAGGTGCGCTCAACATGGCAGCGGAAACGTATCCTGTTACGATGGCAGCGGGTGCAGGCGAAACTATTCACTATACACTTGACGGCACTGACCCGACAGATGCTTCAACGGCATATTCTTCTGCTATAGACGTTGAGCAAGGAACTACAATAAAAGCTGTTGCAGTAAAGACCCACTATGCAAACTCTGATGTTGCAAGCGCAACGACCCTTGCCTTCACTCACCCAACAGGTAATGAGGCAATCATAAAGGACAATGGCGCTTCTGGTGATAATGTGGGTATATCATATCAGGTTGATGAAACGTATAACGCAGGTACCTACTCAGGCAATTCGGGTACAGGTATAAAGTATGTCACCAACAGAGCTGTAGGTCCTACAGGTTCTGACAAGGGTTTCCGTATCAAGGTGAAGGATGGCTTCATTATAAAGAAACTTGTCTTTACCAACTTCTCTTCTAACTATGAATCTACAGAGACATTTACCAATGTTTATGTAGATGGTTCTACTACAGACATACGTGAAGAGAACGGTGTGGAATATACGGATGTCGTGCCTCCGTTCTATAATGCTACCTCAGGCGAAAAGTCTATGACATGGACGCTTGACAACCTCAATGCTAATGACTCTATCGTATTCCACGTGACTCCTGGAGGTAATCAGGTTCGCGCTCTGGTTCAGGTTTACTATGAGGTTGACGATTCCCCTGTATCCGTGTCAATCAACGGAGGCAGTGCAATAACAGTCAATGACACGAACTTCCCGTCAAACGTTTATGATGATGCTACGGTATATGACGAGGTGCCAACCATAAAACTGACGACATCAAAGGGCTTCGTATATGACCTTGAATACGAGGGCGCTGACGGCGAAAAGTCTGTATATAGCTATACCATACGCGGCACGACGTATAAGGTGAAGATGAAGGTGAAGGCTGTTGCCGCTCCTATCATCAAGATTGCCGAGGAGTTTAGTCTTGTGAAGCCTGATGCTAACCACATCACTTCCAATGCTACCGTGAACGGTGGCTATAAGGTGACACTGACCGACATTAAGGATGAAGTGGGCGTTAAACCTTATATTATTATAGACAGCGACATAGACAGCGAAAGCGCCCGCGACTATAAGGCTGTGGCACAGGAGTACGACCCAGACAAGGAGTACTACGCACTGAAGAATGTATATGCTTTCTGTTCATATGTGGATAACGCTAAGACAGACAGCACCGCAGTGCGCACTCTCGCCTGCCCGGAAAACACCTATAGTAAGACGAAGCCATTCGCAGTGTTCATCTACCAGCAGGGCTACGGTGACTCTGGTGACGGACAGGAGCTGGCAGAGAATGCTTCAAGCTATGACGCAACGAAGGATCAGATACACCTCGGACTGGCTGAGCAGTATAATGTGATAGACCTTAAGTTTGCCTCTGCGCAGTCTTCAGAGTCTATCGTGGATATTATGCCAGGCATTACCAACGCTAAGTTGGTTGTCCTCTCTGAGATGATAGGTGGCTCTGGTCAGTGGATTGACGCAGAGGGTAACAACACGGGTTCTACCCATCTCGCTATGTCATTCCGTGATGACCTGATAGGCGCTACCAACGTGCTGAACATGAAGATGTTCTTCTACTCACAGTCAAAGAACAACACCAGCCGCTGGGCATGGGCACAGCCTGCTACGCTCTCTAACAGCGTGGTGAGCATTGAGCCTACCAACCCAATGTATAAGGTGTTTGAGAATGTGGCATTCTCTCGCGACGGCTCCGTAGCACTGTGGAGTGGTATCGACGAAGAGAGCACGCTGAACCGCCTGCAGCTGGTACATAACTATAACGAGAGTAACGAGAGCCTGCCTGAGTTCATCTCTCTTGCTACGGCTACTGACCCGCTCGACGGCGAGGAGTATGACGCTCTGCACTTCTTTATGAAGAACGGCTACGCCTACGTGGGCACAGGTCTCTCTATCAATGACTACACTCACTATGACGAGAACCTCAAGGAACTCGTGAGCACCATCGGTGAGATGATAAACAAAGGCGAAAGCCTTAGTACAACGATTACCGGCACACCTGCTCCACACATCAGGGACAACGGCGACGGCTCGGCTACCATTACCAACAACAATGCTGCCGCTACTACCTACTATATGGCAAGCGATTCAAAGGCTGAGGCTGACGGTTGGTCTGCAAGTGATATTATCACAAACGACAAGACCACTGTTGATAACCTTACCGATAAGTTCAACTACGCCAAGGTGCATATCCGTGCGGTGTCTAAGATTGGTGAGCTGGTATCTATAATTGCTGCCGACTCTATCGCAGGTACCACACAGCGTTACTTCCACCGCATCAATACCGATGCTGAGGCTGAGGGCGCTGATACCGACTATCCGTTCACGGCAGTGGCTGGTACCATCACGATACCTTATAACCAGTCATTCCGCAAGACGGGCTATACCGTAACTTCATGGAAGGATAAGAACACAGGAACGGTATATACTCCTGGTGCAGACTTTACAACGACCGCAGAGTCTCAGGACCTCTATCTCGTTGCCGTATGGACAAAGAACGAGAAGAAGATTACCGACGTGAGCACGGACGAGACCGACGCGGAGCGCACCGTGACATGGAACTTCCTGCAGAGCGAAGGCGCTCCGGCACTCGCACTGGAGGCTGGTTCTACCACGCTGGGCAAGCAGGGCTTCATAGTAGGTCAGGTGAAGTTCCATGACGGCAAATTCATCGATGTGCCTCTGGACATCGACGTGGACAATACCGTGACGCTGCCTGATACCGGCGCAGAGGAGTATTCTGGTAAGTTCAACAACAAGCAGAACAGCTATACAGACGCTACAAAGTATATCACAGAGTTTGCTCAGGTGCGTAACGGCACCAAGTTTACCTTCCCTGCCGTGTATGGCATGACGGTGAACTATAAGCAGGCTACCTTCGAGAAGTATGAGCAGGATCCTACGACTAAGGCTCTGCTTCCAACTGTTCACGAGAAGTCTGTGACATACGTTTCTCAGTCACAACTGACTGACGGCACGCTGACCAACCCTGGTCTGGTGCTTGCCGACGGTAAGGCAACCAACGGCAGCGGAACGGCTACGGTTAGTGAATACGGAGCTGCCAACCTCGCTAATGGTGGTAACTTCAGCTATGCAGGTGTTGACACCCTCGCTACACTGACCTCTAACGAGAGTGCTTACTACATAACACCAGAAACTCCAAACACCACGACATTTACCGAAGGCGCACTGAACTACGGCACGGCATTCATGCACAGCCTGTCAGTGACCTATCCTAAGCTCTATGACTTCACTAAGGTGGTTAACTTCCCTGCTAACCACGTCTATATCCTGCCTAACTACGAGAAAATGTCAGAAGACTCTATCATGAACAGGGCAGCGGCAGTGACATACAGCCAGACATACAAGAACTGCAACGGACGCTATGCGGATGGTGCAATCGTTGACATCAACGTGGTGCCTGGCTATGGCTTCTACTTCGAGGAAAACTCAGCAGACGTAACGACAAGTGGTTTGACGGACGGCACTATGACCGTGGAGACGAAGAGAGCCCACGGCTCGTTCACCGTGAATGGCGCTCCTGTGCTGACCATCAACCTGCGTCAGAACACTGTGAAGAAGTACAGCGTGACATGGACACCGCTCGACAAGGGTACAGTACGCGTGACATCTGGCACCGGTAAGGACGAGGCAGATGAATATACGGCATTCCCAGTTGACTCTGTCATCACCATTACTCCTACTCCAAAGGTGGGCTACCGCTTTGTTAAGTGGCAGAACGCTGAGGGTACTGAGTACGTTTCGGAAAATGCAGGAGACGGTAAGGCACTCTTCCCAACGGGCGTGACGCTGACAAACGCAGAGACGGGAGTGCTCAGCGTGACAGTCAATGAAACCAATGCGGCTGCAAAATATGTTGCAGTGTTCGAGGCTGGTAAGATAGGTACTACGTACTATGAGGTGCCTGTCGCTGGCTTGATACAGTCTGACAACTCATACAGGACGTTTACCGAGATATGGCCGGACGAGATAGAAACGAGGACAGCAGCCGACACTACGGCTCTCTTCAACTACTATCACTTCCCGAAGAGCTACACCACCTCGGCTCTCTACATACCTACCAACTACACTCTCTACAAATCAGGCTACACTATTAGCCACTGGGCATATATAGAGGATTTCACTCCTGAAACGCCTGCTTATGACCCAGAGGAGGTAGAGGAATACATGATAGGCGACTACCATTACTTCGGCGATGAGGATGATAAACGTCACATCATTCCTATCTTTAAGGAGAATGCGGAGAACTTCGACTATCGTACAACAACGGCAGACATCACGTGGGACTTCCGCACGGCATACTTTGCACAGCATCTGAATTTCACAACTCCAACGGAGTTCGACTATGCTACACATACCACCATCAACGGCGATGTGGTAATAGACGTGCCTCTGCACATCAACGGTAAGGTGAACAACACCTCTCTGGATGAGTGGTGTCACTTCGACGAGGGTACGGTAATCAAAGTGCCTTCAGGACAGGGTGCTAAGTTTACACTCGCTGCATACTACAAGCTCACCGACACCACAATAGACGGAGTGGTGCCAAGGGAATATACCCAGGGCATGGAGAACAGCGTACCGGTATATTACTACACCTACACCACGCAGAACCCTGCTACGTCAATAAACATCGTGATAGGTAGCGACCACACCTACTACAAGAGCATCAGGGCACAGTTGCCTGCTGCCGACAGAGTGACGCTGACCACCACGGCGAATAACGGCGCATGGGGAAGCATCCACATGGAGAAGGTTAACACCACACAAGATAAGATAGACAACGATGCGGTAGAATCTGACGTGGATTATCTCAAGACACCAGTCAATGCAACTGACACCACCTACACACTGAGGTTGGGCTCTTACGTTAAGGTGAAGGCTACACGTAACCGCCTCTACGAACTGAAAGCATTCGTGGTGGATGGTGATAGCATCACTATCGATAACGTAGGCAGCAGGACTGGCTTCAGCATGGAAGCACCAGAAGGAACGGATCGCGACTACACGCTGACATTCCGCCTGTATTCTTACGCTACAACGGTGGAGGCTGTATATGGCGAACGTGAGAGCTACCAGATAACATTCTCTACTGGCGGACAGGCTACGGGCGAAGCCCCTGGCGTGAGGGTAGTGGAGCGTGGCGAGACATTCTCTATGCCAGCTAACAACCAGACTCTTTACCTTGAGGGCTACACGCTGAAATACTGGACAGACGAGAGCGGCATAATAGCCGTTGACGAAAGCGGTGTTTCTACCGGCAAGAACAAGTATGAGTGGGGCAAGGACTATACTCCTTCTAAAGACCTGTTCCTCAACCCGGTATTTGAGATAAATGAGTTCACGCTCTTCGACATCGAGGGCACACCGACGGTGGAGTGGCCGCTCACTACGGGCGATGATGCTACCTACGGCGGTGGTCCGTTGCTGAAGTATCAGAAGAGCTCAGGCGTGTACGTGTCACAGCTGAAGCAGACCACAGGACAGTTTAAGGACCTCTTCATTGACCTGCCACTGCTGATAGACTGTACGGCATCTACGGCAAAGGTGGACAACAGCGCGTCAACGATACGCTGCCAGATAAACACCGACTCTAAGATATCTGTGCCTACCAACAGCAATACAAAGATTTCACTGTATGCTGTCAACGGCGAGCTTAACGGACAGACATCAATAGCAGGCTCTAAGAGCTATTCTGCAACAATAGAGACAGGCACCACGCGCGACTACTTCGCTACGGTAAGCTACACGGGCGATGCCTCTACGCAGGATATAGTATTCGGTGGCGATGCAGGCTACTTCAAGATGATAAGAGCACAGTATGGCAAGGTTGACAACAGCGGACTGCCGGCACTTGACTATGTTACCGTCAACAACATAGCTCTGGGCGCTTACGGCACGTCACTTGAGGCTTACACCATTGACAACCTCGTTGCCGATAAGAGCATTAAGATACCTGTGGAACTGAACGTCAATGCACTCACCATGCCAAAGGTGAAGGCTGAGGCTGACCAGAGCGATGCTATCGTGACAGTGAACCAGGCTACTACTGCCGATACTACGGCAACCATCATAGTGAAGACCTCTACGGGCGCTCCTGTAGGTATCTACAAGATTGTCTTCGCACCTAAATATGAAACGATGGATGACCCAGTATGGCAGAAGGTGGAGATGAACAACCTGCTCGTTTGGGGTCGTGACGTGAAGGGTGAAAAGGCTGACTACATAAAAGATACAGACACCAAGATGAGCGTCAACGGCGCTGTAAGCATCACCTTCAACCACGAGATGATGGCTACTGACACCATCAACACCAGCATAGGCAAGGTGGTGGCAAGCGGAGGCAAGACGCTGACGTTCCGCTACTGGGACCTTGTAACTGACAGGGATTATACGTTTACCATACCAAGCGGTACGCTGACAGACGTATATGGCGGCAGCTTCGATGAGGAGATAAGCTTCACGTTCCATACGGCGACAACGACGCAGGCCATCAAGAAGAACAAGGTCAACTTCGTGGTAACACACAAGCAGACGCACACCTTCAACTCTTCTAACCCAGAACAGAACTACACCTCTACGGCGAAGAGACAGGTGGCAAGCGACGAGCTCATTGCCAACCTTCAGGCTGACGGCATAGCCTACGGTACCATAGACGAGGGTATAGCCCTTGCCAACGCTTACACGGGCACAGACCGTTACTACATCTTCGTGCCTGACGGAGAGTATCAGCTGAAGGGTAATGCTCCGACGGATGCGGTAAGTGCGCTGACTGCTGACAACAGTGGCGTGGAGCGCGACTTCATGGGTAAGAAGATATACAACGGCTTGACAGAGATTACGCACGATAATATATCTATTACCGGACAGAGCGAGACGGGCACCAAGCTCTTCAACAAGCCAGAGGTAGAAGGAATATCATACACCTCTACATTCTATGTGAAGGGTGCGAGCGGCTTCTATGTTCAGGACATGACGCTGACCAACAAGTTCGACTATCGCGCCAGCGTGCTTGGAGGAGCATCAAAGGCTGTGGCTGTAGTGCTGCGTGACCGTGGCAACAAGACCATCATGAAGAACGTGACGATGGACAGCTGGCAGGATACCTACTACAGCAACCTCTCCAACGCTAACAACGACTCGCGCGGCTACTACGAGAACTGTACCATCATGGGTTACGTTGACTTCATCTGCGGTGATGGCGACCATTGGTTCAAGAACTGTAACCTCATGCTGCGTAACGGCAAGGCAGGCAATGCTGCCAATATGTTGGCACCTCGTACCAACAGCGTGCAGAAGTGGGGATATGTGTTTGACAACTGTCAGGTAACAACAGAGGACGACGTGACATATACCACGTGTAACAACAAGTTCACACTGGCGCGTCCATGGGGTTCAGGTGACTACAGTCCTGCAGCTTCATTCCTCTATACCACGTTCAACGTGCTGCCAAGTGCTGACGGTTACAAGAACATGACAGCAGGACAGGTGCTCCGCTTCCATGAGTATGGCTCTAAGGACGCTAACGGCACGCTGCTCGACCTCTCTACACGTTCACTGCGTGCTGCTTCACCGGCTGCCGGCTCTTACTCAGCCGTAATGACTCCTGCTGAGGCTGCGGAATATACCATACACAATGCCCTGGGCGGAACGGACGGCTATGACCCAACGCTCTATACCAAGCAGATAAGTATGGCAGACGCTAACCTCACCACACTGGACCGCTCACTCACATGGACGGCACAGGACGAGGCTCTCTGCTACTTCATCTTCCGCAAGAACGACAGTGGCGAGTATGAGCTCTATGCTATCACCGAAAAGGACAGCTACGAGTTGGACGATACCCAGATTGGCAAGACCTTCATGGTACGTGCTGCCAACCAGCGTGGCGGTCTGGGCGAACCTTCTAATGACCTCGTATATAACGTGCATGAATCTTATCAGCTGACGCTCGTAGAGAGCCAGAAGGCTGTTGCAGGCAATGATCCTAAGGAGTGGAGTTGGTCAACTATCTACCTTGACTACAACGCTAAGGCTCCAACAACGGATGACGAAACAGGAAAGAATCAGGTTTACGTGTATGCTGTTGTTGACGTGACATCTACGCAAATGGCTCTGAAGCGTGTTGATATACTGGAGGCTAACCAGGGCTACATCGTAAAGGGTGACGTAGGCACCTACACCTTTGCTTATACCGACAGCGAGGGCGAATACTACGATGGTAATAAGAGAGTAGATGGTTCTCTTGCTGCATCCCTTGACCGCATGAGTATCCTTGACGGTACGGTGGAAACCATAGACCGCGCAGGCATGAATGTATATACCTTGTACTATAAGGCTAACTATGGTCTGGGCTTCTACAACTACACCGGCACCTACCTCAATGCTTACAAGGCATACCTCAGCGGCAGCCTCGTATCAGAGGATGGCGATGCAGACGGCTGGCCATTTGCGAGCGGCAGCAATAGCACTGGATTCATCTTCCTCGATGACCTTGTGCCTACAGACATCAATAAGGTACGTAGCACTGCCGATGACGACTCCGAACGTATCTACACTGTCTATGGACAGAAAGTGAAGCGCTCAGAGATGATTAAGGGCAGAGTTTATATCGTAAATGGTATGAAAATTGCATATTAATAAGTAAACTAACAATTAAATATAGATGGTAAAGGACTTTAAAACAGTTAGGAAAGTTTACATTTCTCCCCGAGTAGAGTTCGAGGAACTCGAGGAGAATGAACTGGACATGCTGCTTGCAGGATCGGATAATACCGGTGAAGTAGATGGCATGGGAAATGGTGGCGGTGACCCGAATCCTGTTGAGCCAGATGCGTTCGATTTTGACTTTAGTGATGATTTTGTAATCAATGACAATACAGAAAATGAGTTGTAAATGAAGCATCTTTTAGCAATAGCGTTCCTGTGCGGTTTCACCACAGCTCAGGCTGGTAGCTACGCTTACCAGCAAGGTGAGAGTATGCAGTTTGGATGGCTGTCATCGGATATGTTTACCTTCTTCAGTGCCTCCAATACGGTGATGAAGGTATCGACGAAATCTGTTGACAACATCAACAGCCATAACTCTGCTATCTGGATGAAAGGCTGGGCTTTCGCCTCA
>CAJODK010000022.1 GCA_905233245.1 uncultured Prevotella sp.
AGGTTCCGGAGTCGTAAAAACGAATCCAGTCGTCCATCAATTCCGGTATGCGCTCGAACGCGACTCCTTCGTGGCTTCCGACCCACACCGGACCGGTACGGTACTCGTCCCCACGGATTTCCTCGTTTTCACAGCAGCCGTCGACCAGCACGTTCCAAACACGTATCAGTATCTCCTTGGAAATGCGGTTGCCATAAAGGTTTAACAGTTTCACCGCGTCAAAGCCGTTCTTGACCATGAGTTCGCTCTTGCGGTTGTCTTCGTTTATCGGAAGGCCGTTGTGGATTTCGGAAGTCCTGACGCGCGTGGTCTTGGCTCCTTCGATTTTTGAAGTGTAGTAAACTTCCGTTTCCAAGACGGTTTCCGCGTCCTCAATCATCACCTTGCTTGCCGCGTCGTCAAGGTAGTCCGAGAGCGACGCGATCCGCTTCGTGTATATGAAGCGCAGTTCGCCGTCGCCGTTAGATAACGCGGCGCGTACGAGGTTCTCTCGTTGGAGTTCCAACTGTTCCTCGTTCGAGTAAGGCTCGTAGGAAGCCCATGCGCCTATGTCCACCGGATAAAGGAATACTTCGTCTTCCGTGATGCCTTTTTCCACCAATTCGTGTTCCTTGCCAAGCTCCGCGTCTAGAGCGGCAATGCCCCTTCGGAGGTGTTCCATGTTGCTTTCTTGGTAGAACGGGTCATCGAAATCGTTGCGGCTTTCCAAGTTTCCCATCGGCATTCTTTACCTCGTTCGTCTTTCAAACATTAAATCGAACATATCTTCCCTCAAAGTCTCACGTTGAGACTTTGAGACGTATCTAAAAAAACATCCTCATCGCTATCGCGAACGGCGACCGATTGTCGTTGTTCGGGCAATGTTCCGTATGCCTAGGGAAAGGTCGTTGGCTCTTGAAGCGAAGCTTTCATAATATTTCGGGCTTATAAAGTCTGCTTCCGTTACATCCTGCGTGAAATGGAAGTTCGTCCGCTTCATGGCGAAAAGTGCGGCTTCCTTCATGGTCATGGACGGGTCAAACAGGTACGGGGCATCCTTGTCCTTCATAAGTTCGTCGTCAAATGCGTTGTTGTGGTCGAACAGGGGGTGGCACCTTAGTATTTCCATGCTGTTGGAATCATAGAAAAATCCCCAGTTCATGCCGTGTCGGTCGCGGTTGCTTATTAAGTAATCGACTATCCACATTTTGTAAATGGTATCCGCATCTATTTGTAACGCAAGCCGCTTGCCGTCAATTCCGACTGCCGCGCAGTAGGAGTAAAAGTCCATGCCGGACAAGATGGAAAGTCTGCCGTCGGTCATGCACTCGCACTTGCAGGCGTACCGCCCGTTCGTTTCCGCGTCGTAATAACGGACATGGGGAACGTTGCATTTGTCAAGCAGCCTTGAAACCATGACTTCAATTTTGGATTCCAAATCGCTCTCTCTTGCACCAAGCTTGTACAAGAACAAGGTTCCGTTTTCACGTTTCCATGCCTTGGCATAGGCACCTTGTCCGTTTAGTTCGGGGGTATGCTCTATTCCGTGAAGGGTAAGGCTCGTTCCGTGTAGCGATACTTGCGCCACCGTTTCGCTTAACGAGTTCTGTCTTAAATCCACGTCCGCCCATGAAACGGGGTCGTCGGCATTCCTCACCCAATAGTTGTCCTGCAAAGATACGGAACGGCAAGTGATGGAAATCAAGGCCTTTGAGTAATCGTCTTGCGCCTGTTCAAAACCGAAAAGCGAGTATATCTTTTTGGCATTCTCCCTTGTGAGCGGCAACACGCGGGAGGCAAGGTATCTCGTAACCGAATTCGCATTCTTGTTCATGGCTATGGCAGCCTGTGTGACATCGTATTTCGTGGCGTTTGCCGAGAGTTCGGGTATGTCTGCAATCCTGCCTTTCAACTGGTAGGGGAGCTTTTCGTCATCCAGCACCTTGTACTCGCCTTCGTCAAAGTTGAATTCAAGTACGGGAATGTTGGCGCACATGAGTAGCGTATTCTTTGCCATCTTCCCACCTATTGTATCCGTTTGATTATTTTCACGATGTCATTCTCGACGAGCCCAGTCTTATAGTTCGTGACATAGAGGTTTATGGAACCCGGGTCGTCAACTACGTATCTGCCTGCGGAATGTCTCCGTAGGTAGTAGTTTACCTCGGCCTGCCTGCCCTTGTTCGAGACCGGCGTGGAGTCGGTGACTGATACGCCGACGCTTGCGAGGGCGGATTTCAGCGCGTCGACTTGCGGGGAGTTGCGACCGTTGGCGCCAATGCCCGCCCGCCATGTTGAAATGAGGACCGGCGTGACTTCGCCGTACTTCCCCGCAATCGTGGAGCAAAGTTTGCCAAACGCCTTGACGCAGGGTGCGTGGAGCGCGAACTTGTTCACCCAGTCGGCTTCCCTGTTCAGTACGCCGTCAACGTCGAAGAACAAGTATGTCATTTTGGTCATGTCTTTCTATCATCCTCATCCGCACGGTTGGAAGAATCCATTGTTTGCCGCTCAAGCGTAGTATGTGAGAAAACCTTTTCCCTATGTCGCCGTCAAGACCGCCGCGTGATCCGTGATAAAGGATTAAGTCTTTCATCACCATGTCGCTTGTTCCCAACTCATTATTCCTATCGGATAGTTGGTATCCGTCTCGCGATCCCAGCCGTCCATTTCCGCCACGAGGTCTAATTCGCGGTCAAAGCCGAATTCGCCACGCGCTAGGGCGTTAAACACGTCCTCTTCCTTAAAGCCGTACGTAAGGGCTATTCGGCGGGTCTCGCGCCAAAATATGCGACTTACGAACACCTTCTCGTCATAAGATAGCGCGTCCATGTTCTTTTTTGTCATATATTCATAAAGCTTCATAAGGCACCTCCGTCAAAATGAAAGGTTTCGCGTCATGAGGTCGCTAAATCGTTTCTCCGGTTTCACGGTCTATGAAATTTATTTGCAAGTCACAATCCAACGCGCCAGCAAGTTCGCGCATTTGCCTTTCGGTGAAATCGTCGTTGCCAAGCTTGTTGGAAAGGTTTTGACGGCTCTGTCCCGTCCGTTCGGCAAGGACGTACAGCTTTATTCCCTTGCGCTGTGCAACGAGCCTGACCTTTTCCGCAACGGTCATTTCCATGATGCACCTCGAAAATTTTGTTTCCTTGAGTGTATCATATACATTGTAAAATGTCAATATCAATTTATGAATTTATTAAAGTGTCAATGTATATGAAAAGAGGCGGGAGCGTCACTCCGATCATGACGTCCTCGCCTGCTTTTCCCACATTTTATACCAATTTCGTGGCAAAGTCAAGCATTGGCGACGCGTTATTTGTCGAACGTGAACTTTGGCTTGTAAAAGCCTAGGAACACGTTCTGAAAGGACGGTCTGGAAGCGAGACCATTTCGGAATATCAAGCTGTCTTTGGAATTGGCACCGCCCTTCATTATATGCTCCAAGTAGTACATGAATTTTTCATGGTGGCCGCTTTCGCCGTGCATTATTTCAAACGCTTCCGTCACATGGCAACCGACATGATACGGTCTGTCGCTTGTCAAGGCCTCGAAAGCATCTATGGAATTCAGAAGCATTGCTTCGTCGTAGATGGAATCATCTTCGGGCGGCGGCAATTCTTCCAAAGTCGCGGGGGAAGTGCCGTGGTGGTAAAGGACTATTCGGCACAATTCCTCGGATATTCCAAAATCGCGGAGCAATCTGTAACCGATGTACGGATGCAGGTCAATGAGTCCGCGTTCCAAACCTGACAACCTGTCGGGCTTGTCAAGTATTTTTGAGGAAATGTAGACCTTGCCTATGTCATGTACGAGGGCGGCCTCGCTCACGACATGGCAATCCATGTCATAAAAGTCCTCAACCTCGCGGGCAATTCCCATAACGCGAATGGAATGGTTGAAGGTTATGGAATCCAACTTGTAGAAAAGGAACAAGAGGTCGTCGCACATCGGCGTGGCTCCTTTCTGAAAATTACCTTCCTCGACCAGCGGTGGTGTCGATGAAGGAGGGTAGGTTCTCCTGCATGAAACCGATGCCTTCGAGCATGAGGTCTTCGGGGATACTGTAGAAGATGTCGCCAACGACGCGGTTGGCGGTGTCGGTGTCCATGGCGAGGAGCGAATCGACGAAGGCGTCGCATACCGAAATAGTTTTTTCGGTATCGACCTTTTTACTCTCGAATAGCAAGAAGGTCTTGTCCTTGATGCGCAGGTCGGCGAAGGCGAGTTTGGTGGTGCCGTCGGGGTTCTTGCTGGACGGCATGAGTTTGTTGAGGTCTTCTTCGAGGTGTATCTGTGATGAGAAGAAGCCTGTGACGATGAACAGCAGTGCCATCGAGAGCCACATGAGGGCGCGATGGGAGCGGAAGAAGTGGTAAATGCGAAGCATTTTAAGTGGGAGTAAAAGTGGGAGTGATAGGGGGTGTTAGAAGGTCATTTGGCCTTTGAATTCCATGTAGGTTTGGGAAGCGTCGGCGATGGTGGCGAGGACGACGCAGGCGTCGTCATTAACGCTAACGTTAACCGTAACGTCAACTTCGGGGCATACGGTGGGGGTAGCAATGGCGGTGAGGCGGCATTGCTTGATGGTCTGGATGCGCAGTGGGCGTCCTACGAGGTCGCTGGCGCACTCCTTGATGGTCTCTATATTGCACACTCCAGGGCAGACGGGGTTGCCGGGGAAGTGACCTTCATAGACATTGCAGTCGGGCAGTATAGCTACGTGGTAGGTGGCCGAGGTGTCGTCGTGCTTGTCGATTGAGAGGATTTTGTAGAATTTATTTTCGAGCATTCTTTTTAATAGGGATTAACTAATAAAAATCTTCATAACAGTATCGGCATATATCTCGCCATTGACGAGAGTCTCGCCGCGTATGATGGTGATGCCCTCTACCTCTGGTCCCATGGTGATGGTGGTGGTGAGGACGTCGCCTATCTGAGGGCGGTGATAGAGGTGGAAGTTCTTGACTTCGCCGATATAGCCGACTGGTGGTTCGGTGGCTCCTGCAGCGATGGCGCGATGGCCTGCAAAGGCGCTGGCACTCTGAGCGATATGCTCTATGAGTCCTGGTTCGGCCATGAGGGAGTCGGTGTCGATAAAGAAATTGTCGGGGCGCACGGTGAGCTGGCACGTTGCCTCATCCCCATTAACGCACAACAGCTCGTCGACCATCATGATCGGCGAGCGTTGTGGTATAAGTTGTTTGATGTCCATCTCGTGTGATTAGATGTGTGACTCGATGTAATCGTAGAGGTCGCTGAAAGTCTGAATCTTTGGCAGATCCTCAGCAGGAATCTTAATCTTGTAGGTGTACTGGATGAGCGCTACAAGGTCCACGAGTGAGAGACTATCGAGAGCGAGGGTATTCTTGACGTTGGCGTCAGGAGTGATTACGCTTTCTTCTACTTCAAACTCTTCTGCGAGTACTGAGTTAACTTTTGCAATAATGTCTTCGCGTGTCATTTTGATTTAATTAATTTATAGATTTTTGATAATAAGTGTCGAGTTGGTGCCTCCGAAGCCAAAGGAGTTGGAGAGGAACATATCGAAGTGTGTCTGTATGGTCTCAGGCACTACATTGATGCACTGGGTTTCCTCGTCGGGCTCAGAGAAATTGATATTGCCGGCGATGAAGTCGTTCTTCATCATGAGCATGGAGTAGATGCACTCTGCTGCGCCTGCTGCCCACATCTCGTGACCTGTCTGTGACTTGGTAGAGGTGACGGGCACGCGGTAGTCGCCGAAGGTCTGTGCGATAGCCATAGCCTCACGGCCGTCACCAGCGTGGGTGGAGGTAGCGTGGGCGTTGATATAGCCTATCTGACGTGGGTCGATGCCGCCATTGCGGAGTGCCAGTTCGAGAGAGCGTGCAGGACCTGCCACGTTTGGCGTGGAGATATGGTCGCCATTGCCAGAGAATCCCCATCCTACTATCTCGGCGAGGATAGGTGCGCCACGCTTGACGGCGTGCTCATAGCTCTCGACGATGACGGTAGCGGCACCACCGCCAGGCACGAGGCCGTCGCGGTCCTTGTCGAATGGGCGTGAAGCCTTGGTAGGCTCATCTTCACGGGTGGAGAAGGCCTGTATGCCGTCGAATGATGCTACGCAGTACATATTCGCCTCCTGAGCGCCACCTGCGATGATGCAGTCGGAGAGGCCGTTCTTGATGAGCAGGTAGGCATTGCCGATAGCCAGTGAGGATGATGCACAGGCAGCACTGGAGGTGAGATTGATGCCACGCAGACGGAACAGACATGCGAGGTTCATCGTCACGGTAGAGTTCATGGACTGGAAGATGGCACCAGAGCCGCATGCTGATGTATCGCCGAACTCGCGGAACTTGTCGAGGGCGTGCATGGTAGCTTCTGCTACTGAGTCATTGCCGTAGATGATGCCTACCTCATGAGAGTCGAGGAAGTCCTGATCTATCTTTGCTGCTTCGAGGGCATCCTTGGTAGCCATATAGGCATACTGTGCCTCCTCGGGCATAAACTGGCGCATATTGCGGGGTATGAAGGGCTTGAGGTCGGGCTTGGGGACGTCAGCACAGAGTGCAGAACGGAATCCTGCATCCTTGCGCTCCTGAGAGAAGATGATGCCACTCTTGCCCTGGAAGAGTGACTCGCGAACGTCATCGAGGGTCTGTCCGAGACAAGACCAGATGCCCATACCTGTGATAACTACTCTATTCATTTACAATTTGATAATTTACGATTTACTATTTTATTTTCCTATTTCCTTTGTCCAACAGCGGCGACGCTTGACGAGAGAGGGCGAGAGGGGTTTCCACTGTGAGAGCTCGCGCACATTGGTGTCGAGTTGCGGATTGGTCTCGCACCACTTGATGCCCAACCTATGGTATATAGGTATGAGATGGGCAAACATGGCTGCATTGACTCCCATGCCCTGCAGGTCGGGGCGCACGCCGATAATCATGAGTTGCGCCTTGTCCTGATGACCGAACTTGAGCGCCTTGAGGATATGCCACCATCCGAAGGGCAGCAGTCGGCCACGGCTGCGCTGGATACCGTCGGAGAAGTCGCGGCACGTAATGGCTACGCCAGCCAGACGGTTGTCCTTGTCCTCAGCGAATGCCAGCATGTCAAGATCTACGAGAGGCAGGAAGCGCTTGATGAGCTGAGTGCCCTGCTCCTCAGAGAAGGGAGCGAAGCCATAGAGCTGGGAGAAGGAGACATTGACGAGCTGGATAATCTTCTTGCCGTAGTCGCCATATATCTCCCAGCGGGTCTTCCTGACCATGTGGATGCCAAACTCCTGCTTGGAGTAGTCTGCCACGCGCTGAAAGCGTGACGGTACCTCAGAGGGAACCTGGAAACGTATCTGAAGCCAGTCGGCAGCCTTGCCGAAGCCCAGAGCCTCCATGTGCTCCTTGTAGTAGGGGGGATTCCAGAACTCCATGAAGCATCCCTGCATCTGGAAGTCCTCTATCAGCATACCCTCCTTGTCGAAGTCGGTGATGCCCATAGGCCCCTGTATCTCGTTCATGCCATGCTCACGCCCCCACTCAGCAACGGTGGAGAGGAGAGCGTCGGACACGCTGCGGTCGTCAATGAACTCGAGGTGGGTGAAGCGCACGATGTGCTTGGACCACGCCTCATTGGACTTGTGACTGATGATGCCAGTCACTCTGCCTACCACCTGACCATCGCGAAGAGCGAGGAATGGCTGCACCTCAGCATAGGCGAGGTTGCTGTTCTTGGCAGGGTCAAAGAAATCACGCATCTCAATGTCCAAGTCAGGTACATACTGGCTGTAGCCGCTGTAGAGAGAGCGTGTGAATGAGATGAAATCATTCATTTCCCTCTTGCTGCTGACCTGTATAACCTGAATGTTACTCATGACGTAAATGCATATTCAAGTGCAAAGGTACGATATTTTTTAGACATACGCAACTTTTATTCGGAAATTCCTACTCCGAAGAGGGCAAAGTCGCCTTTCAGAGGGTCGTCGGGGAATGTTTCGCGGAGTTTGTCGGTGAGTTTCAGGGCTGTTGCCATAGAGGTGGTATGGGTGTGGATGAGTCCCAGTCGGTTGGCCTCCTGCATGACATGTGTGTCGAGGGGGATGATGAGGGTGCGCTTGTCGATGATGTCAGCCCACAGACCGAGGTCCACGGGGGAGTGGTCTCTGACCATCCAGCGCAGAAACATGCACAGACGCTTGCAGGAGGAGGTGGTGTCCTTGGGGATGACGCCGACGGAGCCGTGCTCAGCAAACCAGGCGGTGATGGTCTTGATGGCGGTGAGGGCGGACTCACCCCCGCCCCCTATCTGCCTAGAGAGGGGAGTAATGTAGGCTTTGATGGAGCCGTACTCACGGACCATCTCTGCGAGGGCACGGAGGAAATTGTGCATGTGGTGACGCGAATAGAGACGATAGAAGCACTGACCGTCATCGGGGATGTCATAACGGTAACGACCGGAGAGCAGCCAATGGGTGACGTCGCCATGCGAGGCGTCGAGGATAAACTGTATCTTGGGCATAAACTGCCTTCTGCTGCCATAACTCAGCGAGGAGGCAATAAAGGCAAGGAGTTCCCTGTTGGTATCTCCCTCCACCTGGTGCATAAACCAAGAAGGGTCGCCATCAAGGAACTCCTTGCGTTCGTATTTGTCGGCTAATGCCTTGAGCATCAGCTTAGAGGATAGACTTAACAGTCTCAAGCATACCCTTAGACTGGATATCATTGAGGAAGCCCTCAACCATATCGGTGAGTCCAGGAATCTTGTTGAGGTCGCCGTGCTCCCCCCAGATCCAGTCTGCTGCGAGAACGCCCTCTGCCACCTTGCGGGTATCGCCAGTAGCCCAGAGTTCCTTGAGCAGATCCATAATCTTCTGGTCGTCGTTAGGCTCGATAGGAGCACCGTCGGCACGTGTGCCACCCTTGTAGTAGGTGATGATAGCAGCGAGACCGAGTACGAGACCCTTAGGCAGTTCGCCCTTGCGCTCCAGGTAAACCTTCACTCCTGGGAGGTCGCGAGCCTGGAACTTAGGGAATGAATTGAGCATGATAGACGTAACCTGATGATCAACGTATGGATTGTCGAAGCGCTCGAGTACGTCAGCAGCAAACTGCTGGAGCTCCTCCATAGGCAGGTTGAGGGTCTGCATGAGTTCGTCATACTGCACCTTCTTGATGTACTTGCCTATTACCTCATCGTGGAGTGCATCGCGCACGATATTGATGCCAGAGAGGTAAGCTACAGGAGAGAGAACGGTGTGAGGACCATTGAGGAGGGTCACCTTGCGCTCGTGGTAAGGAGCCTCAGACTCAGCGATGAGAACGTGGAGACCAGCCTGGTCTGCAGGGAACTCAGCACGGAGCTCTTCGCAGGTCATATTCTCTGGACGCTCGATTACCCACAGGTGGAATATCTCAGCTTGAACAACGAGGTTGTCCTTGTAGCCAATCTTCTGCTGGATGTCTGCAATCTCCTTGCGTGGGAAACCAGGTACGATACGGTCAACGAGGGTAGCGCAAACGTAGTTGTACTTCTCGAACCACTCCTTGAAACCAGCGTAGTCAGCACCGAAGTCGTCCTTCCACAGTTCGATGTACTTGCGGATGCAGTCCTTCAGATGGTGGCCATTGAGGAAGATGAGCTCGCAAGGCATGATGATGAGTCCCTTCTTAGGATCGCCGTTGAATGTCTGATAGCGACGGAAGAGGAGCTGAACGAGCTTGCCAGGGTAAGAAGATGCAGGAGCATCAGAGAACTTACAATCTGGGTCGAAAGCGATACCAGCCTCTGTGGTGTTGGAGATGACGAAACGAATCTCAGGCTGCTCTGCCAGTGACATGAATGCCCAGTTCTGAGCATATGGGTCGAGGCCACGAGAGATAACGTCTACGCGGTCGAGCTGATTGACAGGCTCACCATTGAGACGTCCCTGCAGATTGACGTGATAGAGGCAGTCCTGACCGTTGAGCCACTGCACCATACCACGGTCGATAGGCTGTACTACTACAACAGAACCGTTGAAGTTTGTCTTAGCATTCATGTTCCAGATAATCCAGTCAACAAAAGCGCGAAGGAAGTTGCCCTCACCAAACTGAATAATCTTCTCGGGTGCTGTGCTCTTAGGAGCTGTCAGCTTAGAAAGTGATTTTAGCTGTGCCATGTTTTGGTTTTTAGTTTAGTTTATGGTCATTTTATATAATGTTTTCACGTTCTGCAAAGATAGCAATAAAAAGTTGAAAGTTGAAGGTTGAAGGTTGAAAGTGTTTTTTATTTATAGTTTTTTAACTTACAACGCACCTTTTGTCGATGGTAACTGGAAGTGATAGATGTCTCTCTTGACTGCCATGCGTATGCTACGAGCGAAGGCCTTGAAGATGCCCTCTATCTTGTGGTGCTCATTGTCACCCTCTGCCTTGACGTTGAGATTCATCTTGGCAGCGTCGCTCACCGACTTGAAGAAATGGTGGAACATCTCGGTAGGCATCTCACCCACCTTCTCACGACGGAACTCGGCATCCCAGATGAGCCAAGGGCGCCCGCCAAAGTCGAGTGCCACCTGGCAGAGGCAGTCGTCCATAGGCAGGCAGTAGCCGTAGCGCTCTATGCCACGCTTGTCGCCGAGAGCCTTGAGAATACATTCGCCTAGAGCCAGACCAGTGTCTTCGATGGTGTGGTGCTCATCGACGTGGAGGTCGCCATGACAACGCACGTAGAGGTCGGTCATGCCGTGCTTGGCAATCTGTTCGAGCATGTGGTCGAAGAATCCCAGACCTGTCTCAATGTCGCTCTTGCCTGTACCGTCGAGATTGATGCGCACGGTGATGTCAGTCTCCTTGGTGGTGCGAGTGACCTCGGCGATGCGCTCGCCGGCAAAGAGGAGCTCGGCTATCTTGTCCCAGTCGAGACCGTCCTTGCCCAGAATGAGAGCCTTGCATCCAAGGTTCTGGGCAAGCTTGGCATCAGTCTCCCTGTCGCCAATGACATAGGAGCCAGCGAGGTCGTAGGAGGGGTTGCCGATATACTCTGTCAGCATGCCAGTACCTGGTTTACGATTAGGATGAGCGTCAGCGGGGAAATGTCTGTCTATCAGAATATTATCAAACTCAATTCCTTCACCTCGGAGCGTCTTGAGAATGAAATTGTGAACAGGCCAGAATGTCTCCTCTGGGAAGGATGCAGTGCCGAGGCCGTCTTGGTTGGACACCATGACGAATTCGAAATCCAGATTCTTGCGGATGAAGGAGAGATTGCGGAACATGCCCTCTACAAACTCCAGTTTGTCGAAAGAGTCTATCTGTTCGTCGGCGGGCTCCTTGATGAGGGTGCCGTCGCGGTCTATGAAGAGTACCTTTTTCATTTTCTAATGCTTCCGTATAAGAACATCAGTGAGGCGTAGAAACCTACTGATATGAGATTGATAATGGTATAGCAGAATGTGCCGGCGAAAATCATCAGTGCCAGTCCTGAATAGGGAATAGTGGTCGTGTCGCCAAAATTGACCTGTGCCTCAACGCTGCTGAAATAGGCATACATCGACACCATGTAGGGTAGGTAAGCGAGAAGGCTCAGCACTACGAGGATGAAGAGTGAGAGCAGAGTGGTACCAAGTACCTTGCCAAAGTGACGGAAGATGGCCTTGATGACCTTACCGAAGCGTATCTTGCGCTTGCCCTCGATGCCGCAATGCTTCTTGAAGAAACGGTACAGGCGCACGAGGCAGATGATGTATGCCGCTACCCACAATACTGTCACGATGATGGCTATCATGACCTCCTCAAGGGTGACGGGGCGATTAGCCAGAATGGAGACGTTGGCATGGGTGTTGACGGCGTTGGAGAGCACGAAGAACAGCGAGAAGACGATGAAGTAGGGCGTCATCGTTTTGGAGACGGTCCATACGTTCTTGGCGAGGAAACCATATCCCTCACTGACACACTTGGCGTATGAACGTTGTTGGTAGAGCTCCATCTCCTTAACTCCTTAACTCCTTAAGAGTCTTCTCAAGGGCGGCAATCTTCTCAAGCGAGTCAGACTCCTTCTTGCGCTCGAGAGCCACGACAGCTTCTGGGGCATTGGCTACGAAACGCTCGTTGGAGAGTTTCTTGCGCACACCGGCGAGGAAGCCCTGCAGGTGCTGCAGTTGTGCCTCGGCCTTGGCGATTTCAGCCTCTACGTTGATGAGATTGCCGAGAGGAACGGCAAACTCGCGGGTGCCTATCATGAAAGCAGTAGCGCCATCACCCTTCTCATTGACGTAACGTATCTCAGAGAGGCCAGCCATCTTCTTGATGATATTGCTGATGACGGTGTTGTCCTCGTTTTCGTCAGAGTTAACAGCCTCAAGCACAAGGGGTTCGTGCTGACCGATATTCTTCTGCTGACGTATGCTGCGCACACCAGAGATGACCTGTTTAGCCTCTTCAAAAGCGGCCATGAGTGCTTCGTCGGCCTTGCTGGGAGCATCGAGCTTGAAGACATCAACCATCAGCGACTCACCATCCTTGCGGTCGGCAATGTGCTGCCAGAGTTCCTCTGTGATGAATGGCATGAATGGGTGTATGATGTGCAGAAGTTGGTCGAAGATATCGAGCGTAGCATCAAGCGTCTCCTTATCGATAGGACACTGGTATGCAGGTTTGATAATCTCGAGATACCAACCGGAGAACTCGTCGGTGAAGAGTTTGAAGGCGCTCATCAGTGCCTCGTTGAGACGGTATTTGGTGTAGTCGTCATTAATCTCTGCGAAGGTACTGCGTATCTTTGCATTCATCCACTCAATAGCCTTGCGGTTCTGTTCGGAGGCAGGAGCATCGGTGACCTCCCAACCCTTGACGAGACGGAAGGCATTCCACATCTTATTGCAGAAGGCAGCACCCTGCTGGCAGAGTTGTTCGTCAAACAGGATATCGTTGCCTGCTGGTGCAGAGAGCAGCATACCCATGCGCACGCCGTCGGCACCGTATTGGTCGATAAGACCTATTGGGTCGGGTGAGTTGCCAAGCGACTTAGACATCTTTCTGCCGAGCTTATCGCGCACGATACCAGTGAAATATACGTTGCGGAAAGGAATATCCTTCTGATACTCCATACCAGCCATTATCATGCGAGCCACCCAGAAGAAGATGATGTCGGGACCCGTCACGAGGTCAGCAGTGGGGTAGTAGTAATTTATCTCCTCATTGTCAGGATTATTGATGCCGTCGAAGAGGGAGATAGGCCACAGCCAGGAGGAGAACCAAGTGTCGAGGGCGTCCTCATCGCGAGAGAGTTGGTCCATGGTGATGTCCTTGCCGTATTTCTCCTGAGCCTTCTTCAGAGCATCCTCTGGAGTCAGGGCAACGACGAAGCGTTCCTCTTCCTCTGTTGTGGCTGAGTCGCAACTTACGAAGTATGCAGGAATACGATGTCCCCACCACAACTGACGAGAGATACACCAGTCCTGTATGTTCTCAAGCCAGTTCTTGTACGTAGTAACGTACTTCGATGGGTAGAACTTCAGTTCGCCGTTGAGTACTGGCGGCAGAGCGATGTCGGCCATGTGCTGCATGGAGAGGAACCACTGCTTGCAGAGGCGAGGCTCTACTGCGGTGTCCTGATTGCGCTCAGAATAGCCCACCTTATTAGTATAGTCCTCGATGCGCTCCATCAGGCCAGCCTCTCCTAGGTCTTTGGCTATCTGCTTGCGAACCGCCATGCGGTCTTGACCTACATAGAGACCAGCGGCCTCAGAGATAGTGCCGTCAGGATTGAAGATGTCGATTATCTCAAGATTGTGTATCTTGCCCAGATTGTAGTCATTGACGTCATGAGCAGGAGTAACCTTCAGACAGCCCGTACCAAACTCGATGTCCACATAGCGGTCTTCGATGACGGGGATGACGCGATTCACCAGAGGTACGATGACCTTGCGGCCCTTCAGCCACTGATTCTTTGAATCCTTAGGATTGATACACATAGCGGTATCGCCCATGATAGTCTCAGGACGCGTGGTGGCCACTACGGCATAGTAGCCCTTGTCGTCTATGTGGATTATGTTGCCCAGACTTTCCAGTTCTGCTAGATTGTCTAGTTCTTCGAGGTCAGCCACGTAGTATTTCAGGTGGTAGAGCTTAGACTGCTCCTCACGATAGATGACCTCCTCGGTAGAGAGCACCGTCTGTGCCTTTGGGTCCCAATTGACCATGCGCAGACCACGATAGATGTAACCCTTATTATAGAGGTCCACGAATACCTTCATTACAGACTCCGAACGCTTCTCGTCCATGGTGAATGCCGTGCGATCCCAATCGCATGAAGCACCAAGTCTGCGAAGTTGCTTGAGGATAATGCCGCCATGCTCGCGTGTCCAATCCCAAGCGTGCTCAAGGAACTGCTCGCGAGTGAGGTCGCGCTTCTTTATGCCCTCCTGAGCCAGTTTGTTGACCACCTTCGCCTCGGTAGCGATGGAGGCATGGTCGGTGCCAGGCACCCAACAAGCATTCTTGCCGTCAAGGCGAGCCTTACGGATGAGGATATCCTGAATGGTATTGTTCAGCATGTGGCCCATGTGGAGCACGCCCGTCACGTTTGGTGGTGGGATTACGATGGTGTAGGGCTCACGGTCGTCAGGTTTGCTGGCGAAGAGCTTATTGTCAGTCCAGTACTGGTACCACTTATTTTCTACCTCTTTTGGAGAATACTTGCTTGCTAATTCCATTTTTTAGTTGATTTTTCAATATTTCGTGCAAAGTTACAAAAAAAAATAGGAATAAGGAAGAGAAAAGAGATAAAAGTTAGAAAAGCCGTTTTCTCAGGGCACAAAAAAAGGAAGGTTTTGAACCTTCCTCCTTAGTAATTCTGCGGTGCGTACGGGACTCGGACCCGTGACCTCCAGCGTGACAGGCTGGCATTCTAACCAACTGAACTAACGCACCATTTGCGAATTGCGAGTGCAAAGGTAGTAAGAAAAGTTGAAAGATGCAAGTGGTCTGTCAAAAGTTTGCCTCTTTTTAGCGTTTGTTAACACATAAGGGGCTCTTTTACTGGCCTTCGGTAGTGCTATTGCTAGGCTTTTTAGCACGTTGGGGGCGACGGCGCGTCTTTTTCTGCTTTGGCTGTTCTGTCTCTGTAGCCTCTGTCTTCACTTCCTCTGCGGGGGTAGGAGAGGGAGAGCTTCTCTTCACCTGTTCTATGAAGAGATTGTCACCACGATGCTTGTCACCTGGACGGAATGCCTCAGTGTCGAGAGTGAGAGTCTCTACCTGCGGACGTGCCTCGAAGGGGGTGACATGCTCCATCCATGCCTTGCCTGCAGCCATCTGTATGTAGTACAGTTGACGGGTGTAGTTGTCGAGGAGTTTGAGATCGTCGAAGGTAAACACCATAGGACGCAGTGGGGAGTGGTTCACATTCCACTTCTCATCGCTGATGCCGTTGATGCGCTGTAGGTCATCGCACAGGCCGATAGAACGTATTGCCACACTGGAATCATTGGTCAGGAGGAGCACTTTCTTGCCCTCGGCAAAGAGTTCGACAACTCTGCGCACGATAGCTGGGTCAGCGAAGGAAGCATGATGGCTCTCAGCACTGATACCCTCTATCTTCAGGCGATTCTCCCTCTGCTGAGCGAGGATGAGTCGCTTGGCAAGACGAGCGGCGGCATTGAGACAAACGATGTTGTCGGTGAAGTCGGCCTCCTTGTGATTAGTGGGGTCCTGCATAGCAGCGAAACGGTCTATTTCTTCGTACGTCTCGCCCATAATCATGAACTTGCCACCACGCAGTTTCATCAGTTTGGAGATGAACTCCAACTGTCTCTCAAACTGCAAACGTGCGTTTACGCGAGGGTCGGAGTGGCTTGAAGTGTGTCCGATGAGGAGTTCAAGCCAGATGTTAGTGTCACTGATGACTACGTCATAATCAAGTACGTTAGCCAGAGCGTTCTCTAAGAAGTTGTAGCGCTTCTCTGCATCCTCAACGGTGAGAAGTTGAATCTGCTGGTCGTTGAGCACTATGCTGCGCATGGGAGCCTGAGTGAGGTCTATGATGCTCTTGATGCTGATGTTAGGTAATGCAGGCACCACTATAGGCTTTTGCTCAACCTGCGGCTTTTGCTCAGCTTGCGGTTTTTCCACTGCTGGTGTAGCCACCGTCTCTTGTGGTTTGGTTTCTTTGACGGCCTCTACGGTCTCAGTTTCTTCTTTTTTCTTCTTAGTAGCGCGTGGCTTACGTGTCGTAGTCCTTTTTGTTACTTTTTTTTCTTCTTTGGGAGCAGCACCTACTGTCTGCTCCTCTGTAGTCGTTTTCTTTGTTCTCATAAGTGGGTGCAAAGGTACAACTTTTTTCTTAATAAATTATAAAAGTAACGGAAACTTTTAATCTTTGATATTTGATTTTTAATTTATTTTGTACCTTTGCACAATATTTTCGCCTTGCGCGCGTACATTATATGAATTATGAGACAACTTAAGATACAAAAGAGTATTACCAACCGTTCCAGCGAAGCACTAGACAAGTACCTCGTGGAGATTGGTCGTGCACCACTGATTACCATTGATGAAGAGATTGAACTGGCACAGAAAATCAAGAAAGGTGGTCCTGAGGCAGAGCGCGCAAAGGACAAACTGGTGACAGCCAATCTGCGTTTCGTGGTCTCTGTAGCCAAGCAGTATCAGCATCAGGGACTATCGCTCACCGACCTTATTGATGAGGGTAACATTGGACTGATAAAGGCAGCACAGAAATTTGATGAGACACGTGGCTTTAAGTTTATTTCTTACGCCGTATGGTGGATTCGTCAGAGCATCCTGCAGGCTATTGCCGAGCAGAGCCGTATTGTGCGTCTGCCTCTCAACCAGGTAGGTTCGCTCAACAAGATAAACCACGAGATAAATAAGTTTGAACAGGAGAATCAGCGTCATCCAAGTATCGGAGAGCTCTCTGAGGCTACTAACATCGAAGAGGAAAAGATAGGTCAGAGTCTTATGGCAGATGGTCATCATGTCAGCATCGATGCGCCGTTCCAGGATGGTGAGGAGAACTGCATGCTTGACGTCATGGCAAGTGGTGATGATTCACGTGCAGACCGTACGGTAGATCATGAGTCGATGGCTCAGGAACTCAATGCGGTACTCAATCGTGTGCTCAAGGATAGGGAGATAATCATCATCCGTGAGTGCTTTGGTATAGGTTGTCATGAGAAGGGATTGGAAGAGATAGGCGACGAACTGGGTCTCACTCGTGAGCGTGTTCGCCAAATCAGAGAGAAGTCTATCGCCAAACTCCGTGATAGCGGCAATGCTAAGATACTAATGAAATATTTGGGTTAAGCGATATGAACCACGTAGTGATAATGGCAGGCGGAGTAGGCAGTCGTTTCTGGCCTATGAGTACAGAAGACCGTCCAAAGCAGTTTATAGACGTGCTTGGAGTAGGGCGTTCGTTGATACAGTTGACATACGACCGCTTCAAGGGTATATGTGATGATGAGAATGTGTGGGTGGTGACCAATGCGGGATACAAGAATATCGTGCATGAGCAGTTGCCAGACATCCCAATGGGCAACATCCTTTGTGAGCCTTGCCGTCGTAACACCGCTCCATGCATAGCCTACGTGAGTCATCGTATCAATGCAAAGGATAAGCAAGCGAACATCGTGGTGACACCCAGCGATGCAGTGGTGATGAATGTACCAGAATTCCGTCGTGTCATACAGTCATCTCTCGATTTTGCATCAGAGTCAGACGGTATAGTAACACTCGGCATGAAACCCACTCGTCCGGAGACGGGTTATGGCTACATACAGGCAGACCTGACATCACAGAGCCTTCGCAACAAGGAGATATTCCAAGTGGAGCAGTTCCGTGAGAAGCCAGACTTGGCAACTGCTAAGGAGTACATCAGCCATAACAACTACTTCTGGAATGCTGGCATCTTCATATGGAATGTCAATACCATCATCAGTGCTTTCCGCATGTATCAGCCAACCCTCAACCGTATCTTCGAGTCTATCAGTAATGTCTATGGAACGGATAAGGAACAGGCGGTGATAGACGAGCGCTATGGTGACTGCGAGAATATCTCTGTCGATTACGCCATCATGGAGAAGGCAGAAGAAATCTATGTCATGCCGGCAGACTTCAATTGGAGCGACCTTGGCACATGGGGCTCTCTGCAGGCTCTCTCTAAGCGCGATGCTAATGGCAATAGTCTGATAAGTGAGAATGTAAAGACCTTTGATACCACTAACTGCATCATCAATGTAGAGGGCAATAAGCAGACTGTAGTGCAGGGACTTGACGGATATATCGTGGCCCAGCGTGATGGCCGACTGCTCATCTGCAAACTCTCAGAGGAACAGCGTATCAAGGAATTCAGCAAGTAAGGAATTCAGCAAGCAACCTGTTGTGCCAGTCAGAGAAGGTGTTGTCTGCATTTCGTAGGCAAACGGTTTCCTCCTGACTATCAGTTCGCCCTTTTTGATAAATCAGTATATACCGTTTCGGGTCTTTGCTCGGAACGGTTTTTATTTTATAGCAATGTTTCAGCCAAAAGCCAGTGATAAGGGCGTGGGCAGAAAAAGTTGGAAGAACCTCTGGTGGGAGAATAACAGAGAATATGCCATCGTCCTGCAACAGTTCGTATGCACTCTCTATCAATTCCGAGAATGGCAGTGAGGAGGTGTGGCGAGCGCGTGCTCTACCCTTGTCAGGAGCCTCAAGACTCTTATCAAAATAGGGAGGGTTGCAGAGGATGGAGTCGAAAAGGTTAACCTTAACCCTAACCTTAACAAAATCTTTTAAAGAGCAGTGATGGAGAGTAAGACGGTCAGCAAAGGGAGAATGCGAGAAGTTGTATGAAGCATCTAGGATGGCATCAGCATCAATGTCGATGGCCGTGATGTTGGCTTTTGGGAAACGTTGTGCCATCATCAGTGCCAGTACACCAGTGCCCGTACCAATGTCAAGTATGCGCTCACCACCCTCAGCGAGAGCTCCGAGGAGGTCGCTGTCGGTGCCAACCTTCATAGCGGCATGGTCCTGACGGATGTCAAACTGCTTAAAGTGAAACATACCTCTCACCTCGTACCTCTCTCACAACTTAACCTTCTTCTTTACAGGTGCGCCCTCATTGCTAAGGCGATTGAGGCTAGTGACGTAATAAGTATGCTTCGTCTTGCCATTCTCGTAAGGGAGAACGAACCATGGATTTGTGGTGATGGCAACGACATGGGAGAGGTCATCCTGATATACCACATACTTCACGGTTTCATCCTTCCATGACTTGCTCTTGGGAGCTTTCCAAAAGAGAATATAGCCATCGCTTGTCCATACAGGTTTTACTTTTTTGACCTTGCCTGGTGTGGTGTCGTCGATAAAAGACATCAGAGGTTGCAGGGCAGGCTCTCGCCAATAGCGTTCTCTGAGTTGAGTGCCGTAGCCGCCAATATTGTCAACGGCAGCCTTGGCGTACCATAGTACCGTACCACCAACATTGGGATTCTCGTTATGCAGACGAAACTTCTCATCTGTCTGGTTAGCCTTAGTAGTGCGCTCGATATCTTCACCGATGAAGAGTGGACGAGCAGAAGCATATTGGTTCCACCACTGTATCAGGGTTTTATAGTCAGCACGTGGATGACCTATCTCCCAATAGAGTTGAGGCACGCAGTAGTCTATCCAACCCTTGTTAATCCATAGGAGGATGTCGGCATAGAGGTCATCGTAGTTTTGCAGACCGTGGGTGTCAGAGCCATTAGGGTCTGAGGTCTTGTTGCGATATATGCCGAAAGGCGATACTCCAAACTTCACCCATGGCTTCACGGCACGAATGGTGTCGTGAAGTTGCTCTATGAAGAGGTCAACGTTATGACGACGCTGATCACCGTTGAGGCCGTCAGGGATGACGCATTCAGGAGTGGGGTAGGGATAGAAGTAATCATCGATGTGAAAACCATCAACGTCGTAGCGACGGATGATGTCGGCTGCAACGCGACAGATGTTGTCACGATTCTCCTGTTTGGAAGGGTCCAGGATATATAGTCCATCGTATGGGAATACAAGGTCAGGACGCTGGACGACAATGTTATTGCTGGCCAGTTCGTTGGTAAACTTTGTCTTTGCGCGAAAAGGATTAATCCACGCATGCAGTTCCATACCGCGTTTGTGGCACTCGTCAACCATCCACTGCAGAGGGTCCCAATATGGTGATGGTGCTACACCCTGCCTACCTGTGAGAAAGCGACTCCATGGTTCGATGCTACTCTGGTAGAGAGCGTCACACTCTGGACGCACCTGAAAGATGATGGCATTGACACCATCCTTCTGCAGTTCATCGAGCTGATAGGTAAGGGTCTTCTGCATCTTCTCCGTACCCATACCTATAAACTGACCATTTACACACTGTATCCATGCTCCGCGAAACTCACGTTTTGGCTGACCATTAGAGGTGAGAGGTAAGAGGTAAGAGATGAGAGATATGACTAAAAATAATACTGTCTTGCGCATAACGATTTAAATGTCTTCAAGGGTTATATTTCCTTCTGTGGTAGTTTGTTCATGATTTGTAGTGTTCTCGATAGGTTGTCCGTTCTCATCGAGGAGTGGCTCAATGGCATTGCCCAGTGAGTCGGTGGCGATGGTGTCGCGACGTGTAGCATAATAAGTACATTCGTACATAGAACGCTCAATGTCGGCATCCTTTGGTTTCTGGAATTTACCATGATACTTGGCGAAAGCAGGGTCACCAAAGACGGATTCGAGGAAGTAACCGCAGATAGGCAGAGCCGTACGTGAACCCTGTCCCAGAGCTCCCGTGCGGAAGTGTATGCTGCGATATTCGCCTCCTACCCATGCGCCAACAACGAGGTTTGGACTTACACCCATAAACCAAGCGTCAGAGTGATTGTTGGAAGTACCTGTCTTGCCACCAAAATCGGTGTCAGAGTATTTGCCGATATATCCCCACAGACTCATAGACGTTCCGCCACGCTCACGCAATCCGGCCATGAGGAGTTGCTGTACCAGATAAGCTGCTTTGACGGTGATGGCCTGTTTCTCTTCAGTAGGAGCGGTATATATCTCATTGCCATCGCGGTCCAGTATCTTGGTTATGAGAATTGGTTCTGGATGAGCCTTGCCTCCATTTGCTACCGTACAGTATGCATTAGTGAGTTCCAGAAGGCTGACATCACATGAACCGAGAGCCAGTGAGGGTGCATCGTCCAGTTTGCTCTGTATGCCCATATTGTGTGCAGTTTCGATGATATTGCCGATACCCATCTCCTGCCCCAGACGAACAGCCACGGAGTTAATACTCTGTGCGAATGCAGCACGCAGAGGCATGGAGTCGCCAGTGAAGTAGCCGTTGGCATTAGTCGGTGCCCATGTTGTCTCCTCTTTCTTGGCAGCATCCCATACCTTCATGGAGAAATATTCATCACGGCGCTTGTCACAAGGCGTGAGTCCCTGTTCCATAGCCTCAGTATAGACGAAGAGTTTGAAGGTAGAACCAGGTTGGCGCATCGCCGTCACTTTGTCGTATTTCCAGTGGTTGAAGTCTATATCACCTACCCATGCTTTTACGTGACCTGTCTGGGGTTCCATAGCTACGAAGGAGCAGTGCATGAAACTCACCATATAGCGGATGGAGTCCATTGTGGACATCTCACGTTCTATCTCGCCCTTGTCGTAGTCGAATACCTTGACGGTATGTGGTTTATTGAGGTAGTAGTCTATTGAGTCCTGGTTGTTGTCGTACTTCGAAGCCAGATACTGATATACGGGTAGTTGTTTTGCTATGTCCTCGATGAAGTGTGGTATCTCCTGATGACGCTCATCCTGCCAAGGCTTCTCTCCAGGCATGAAGTTGTCTTGTGTGCGACGCAGTCCCCAGTGGCTGTTGAAGTTCTGCTGCACCTGTTTCATCTGCTTGCGAGCAGCCTCCTCAGCATATTTCTGCATACGCGTGTCGAGGGTGGTGTATATCTTCAGTCCGTCGCTGTAGAGGTCTATATCCTCCAGATTCTCGTAATCCTTGCTGAGTTGCTTCACATACTTAGCGATGGCCTCGCGGAAGTACTTAGCCTGACCATCGTAGTTGTCCTCCACCTTAAACTCTGAACAGTCGATAGGCAGAATCTTGAGGCGATTGAATTCATCAGTGGTGAGGTCGCCATGCTGACGCATGTTATCGAGTACTACGTTACGACGCTGTATGGAGTTCTCGGGGTGAGAGATAGGGTTGTAGTAAGTGGTGGCTTTCAGCATACCCACGAGGATAGCAGCCTGGTCGGTAGTGAGATCCTTTGGCGTGGTGTTAAAGTATGTCTTGGCGGCAGTCTTGATGCCAAATGCGTTGTGACCGAAATCCACTGTGTTGGCATACTGCACGAGAATCTCCTTCTTTCCCTCTGCACGGCCTTTTGTGGCAGCGAAGTAGAGTTCGAGCTTCATGGCGGTAATCCATTCCTTGGTCTTCATAATGAGTATTCCCACACCAGGAATCTTGCCTATTACCCCTGTGCTGTATTTAGTGCGCACTCGGAACATATTCTTAGCCAACTGCTGAGTTATGGTCGATGCACCACGACCGCCTCTGCCTGTTGCAGCATCCTTTGCAGCGCCTACAAGTCCCATTGGGTCTATGCCCCAATGGTCGAAGAAGCGCTCGTCCTCAGTGTCTATCAGTGCCTGCCAGAATACAGGGTTGACATCATCATACTCTATGGGCGTACGATTTTCGTTGAAGTATTTACCGAGCAGTACTCCGTCAGCGGAGTACAGTTCAGATGCCTCGCTGGTTTTGTGCTCTGCTATGTCCACCCAACCAGGAGACTTGCCAAAGAGCCAGAAGAGGTTGATGTCAACGGCACCTAGGTAAAGGAAGAATACCACGAAGATGGTGGCGATGGTCGCTACAGTCTTTACGTACCACGGACGCCCTTTGTAGCATCCCTTATACCACTGCCAGAAAGCCTTACCTTTAGCTGACAGCCAAGCCATTATATTGACTATGCGTTGTTTCATAACTTAGAATTTATATAGTTAATTATTTCTTCTTCTTGTTTGGGTCTGAACCACTTTATATCAGGGTCTTTCTTGAACCATGTCAGTTGTTTGCGGGCATATTCGCGAGTGTTGCTCTGTATCTGGCGTATGGCTTCGTCGAGTGATATCTTGCCATCGAGATACTGAAACATCTCTTTGTAGCCTATCGTGTTGAGTGCTTTGTCATTGCGATAGGGGAGTACGCTCTTCACTTCGTCCACCAGTCCGTTCTCTACCATGCTGAGCACTCTGGCATTGATGCGCTCGTATAGTTCGGAGTGATCCATGATGACCTGTCCGCGTTTCACCTTCTGCACCTTGTCGAGCGTCAGTCCCACCTTTATTATATTAAAGTGGCGCTCTTTCTTCTTTCCTATGCGGAATGAGGTGAATGTCCTGCCTGTCTGGTGGCATATCTCCAGAGCGTGTACCACTCTGCGTGGGTTCTGCCTGTCCACTATCTCCCAGTATTCAGGGTCCAGCGTCTTGAGTTCTTCAGTGAGGCTTTCGAGCCCCTCTTGCTCCAATCGCTTCTTCATCCCCTGGCGAATGTCCTCCCTTATGGTAGGGATATCGTCAATGCCGTTGCATACTGCATCGATGTACATCATCGAACCGCCTGACATTAGGAAGTTCCCGTTCCAGTTCCCGTTATCGTTATCGTTTAGCAGTTGCAATACCTCTTGCTCAAACATCGAGGCAGAGTAGTACTCGCCGATATGCTTCATGCCTACGAAGTGATGCCACACTCGCTGCATCTGTTCGTCAGTGGGTGCGGCAGTGCCTATGGGGATTTCTGCATATATCTGTCGTGAGTCGGCATTGATGATGTCGATGCCGTAGTGCTCAGCGATAGTAAGGCATAGTTCTGTCTTGCCAACACCTGTGGGACCTGTGATAACGATGAGGTTCATCGAATGATGCCACGCTCTGCCTTTTCGATGAAGTCGAGCACGTACTGTATCTCGGGTATTATCTCCATCGTCTTCCTCACCTCCTCGATGCCCTCTTTGATGAGGCCTTTGGAGTATATGGTGTTGTATGCCTCACGGATAGCGAGTATGGTCTCGTTGGGGAAACCGCGACGACGCAGACCTATGAGGTTGAGGCCAGCGAAGCGGATAGGTTCCTTGCCAGCGATGACGTATGGAGGGATGTCCTGCGATGTACGGCTGCCACCCTGTATCATTACGTAGCCACCGATGTGCACAAATTGGTGTACGAGCACCTCGGCAGAGATGATGGCACAATCGTCAACTGTCACCTCGCCAGCAAACTTTGTGGAGTTGCCGATGATGCAGTTGTTGCCAATGACGCAGTCATGTGCCACGTGCATATTCTCCATCAGTAGGTTGTTGTTGCCCACGATGGTGGTGCCCTTAGAGAATGTGCCGCGTGAGATGGTGACATTCTCTCTGATGGAGTTGTTGTCGCCTATCTGACATGTGGTCACTTCGCCATGAAACTTCAAGTCCTGTGGTTTTGTCGAAAGACTTGCTCCAGGCATGATTTCGTTGCCAGAACCCATGCGCAGTCCCTGATTCAGGGTTACGCTATTCTGCATGATATTGTTATCACCAATCACCACATCGGCATCGATGTAGCAGAAAGGACCTATAACGTTGCCGTCACCCAGTTTAGCGTCTGGATGCACGTATGCCATTGGACTGATTTGGCTTGCCATATTATTTGTTTTTTACCATTTGACCTGTAAACTTAGCTTCTGCCACGAGGGTGTCACCTACGAAGATGTAGCCCTGCATGGATGAGATGCCGTGACGCACGGGAGCCAGCAGTTCTACCTTGAAGATGAGCGTGTCGCCGGGCACTACCTTCTTGCGATACTTCACATCGTCAATCTTCAGGAAGTAACTGGTCCATCGCTCTGGTTCTTCGAGTGTGTTGAGCACGAGGAGTGCACCACACTGACTCATAGCCTCTATCATCAGTACACCAGGCATGACGGGTTCTTCTGGGAAGTGTCCCTGGAAGAAAGGCTCGTTGGATGTCACATTCTTAACACCAACGATGGTGGTTCCGCTGATGCTGATAATCTTGTCAACGAGCTGCATAGGGTAGCGATGAGGCAATACCTGACGGATACGGTTTACGTCGAGCACGGGTTCCATGTTAGGGTCATAGATAGGCGCCTGGATTTCGTGCTTGCGAATCTCCTGTCGCATTATGCGCGCGAACCTATTATTAATAGTGTGCCCAGGACGTGTTGCTATGATGCGCCCTTTGAGAGGTTTGCCTATGAGGGCCATATCGCCTATGATATCGAGCAGTTTGTGGCGTGTACACTCATTCTCCCATGTGAGAGGCTTGTGTTGCATGTAGCCCAGTTTCTTGGCATCGATATGCTCATAGCCCAGACGGTCGCAGAGTTTGTCTATATTCTCCTGCGACTGCTCGTTCTCATATATTACGATGGCATTGTCGAGGTCGCCGCCCTTGATGAGTCCGGCCTGCAGGAGTGCCATGATGTCACGCACGAAGACGAAGGTGCGTGCAGATGCTATCTCAGTGGGGAAGTCCTCCATGTTGTCGATGGTGGCAAACTGTGAGTTGATAAACTTGGACTCAAAGGAGCACATCGCTGTGATGGAGAAATCCTCATCAGGCAGGATGGTGATGCATGATCCCGTCTCCTCATCCTTTATCTCTATCTTCTTGCGTATGATGTAGTAGTCCTTTGGCGCATTCTGTTCCTGAATGCCTATCTCCTGTATCTTCTCCACATACTGTATGGCAGAGCCGTCGAGTATAGGAAACTCCGGACCGTTGACCTGTATGAGGCAGTTGTCGATGCCCAGAGCGTAGAGTGCTGAGAGACCGTGCTCCACTGTGCTCACGCGCATGTCGCCCTTTCCCAGCACAGTGCCACGCTTGGTGTCTATCACATTCTCTGCCACAGCATCTATGGTAGGCATGCCATCGATGTCTATACGCTGAATCTTATAGCCTGTGTTCTCAGGGGCAGGGTAGAAGGTCACCGTCAGGTTAAGACCAGTATGCAGTCCTTTGCCGCAGAGAGAGAAACTTCCTTTAAGAGTGTTTTGCTTAGTCATATTTTTAGTTGTTTTGGTCGTTTGGTCGTTTGCTACTAATTCCCTAGTTTACTCTTCAGTTCGTCAATAGTCTTCTGCATCTCGTTTATCTGGCGATAGATGTCGGGCAAACGTCTGAAGATGGCAGAAGAACGGAAGAAGTTGGTCTGTGGGATAGGTGGCGTGCCCATCAGCGCCTCGCCGTCCTTCAGGCTGCCAGGCACACCTGACTGTGCACCCAGTTTCACGCCGTTGCCTATGGTGATGTGACCAGAGATGCCCACCTGACCACCAAACATGCACCACTGGCCTACCTTCGTAGAACCAGCCACGCCCACCTGACTTGACATCACGGTATTCTCACCGATGTCCGTATTATGAGCTATTTGCACGAGGTTGTCCAGTTTCACGCCCTTCCTCACGTATGTGCTACCCATCGTAGAACGGTCCACGCAGGTGTTTGCACCTATCTCTACATTATCCTCTATTGTCACGATACCTATCTGTGGTATCTTGTCGTAGCCGTTAGCGCCAGGTGCGAAACCGAATCCGTCAGCACCTATCACGCAACCAGCATGCAGGATGCAGTTGTTGCCCACCTTGCAGTGGTGATATATCACGGCGTTGGAGTATATCTCAGTGTTATTGCCCACCGTTGCCTTCTCGCCTACGGTAGCATGAGGATGGAGCACACAACCGTCGCCTATCACTGCCTCTGGACCTATAGCCACGAACGGTCCTATATAGCAGTTCTCACCCACCTTTGCCGTTGGGTCTATGAATGCCAGCGAACTGATGCCCACCTTCTTGGGTTTCATGGAGTCATACATCTGCAGCAGTTTGGCTACTGCCTCGTAGGCACTCTTTACACGGATGAGGGTAGCCTTCACGGGTTTGTCCAGTTTCAGGGCCTCGTCCACGAGCACCACGCTAGACTCCGTGTCGTAGATATAGTTCGTGTACTTCGAGTTTGAGAGGAAAGAGATAGCCCCAGGCTTTCCCTCCTCTATCTTTGCGAATGTATTGATGGTGGCATTGGGGTCACCCTCTACTCGTCCCTGTATCAGTTCCGCTATTTGTTGTGCCTTGAATTCCATATATAAATAAGGTGGTTTTAGTTATGTTATAGTTTGGCAAGTTCTGTTGCCATCTGCTCTTGCAGTTCCTTCGCCTTCTCACCCGCCACCTTGGCAAAGTTCTCGGTGTTGTCGGCGAAGATGATGCCACGACTTGAGTTTACGAGCAGTCCGCAGTCCTTCGTCATGCCGTACTTGCATACCTCCTGCAGCGAACCGCCCTGTGCTCCTACTCCTGGTACGAGGAGGAAGTGCTCAGGTGCTACCTTGCGGATATCCTTGAACATCTCGCCTCTCGTGGCACCCACGACATACATCAAGTTCTCCGTCGTGCCCCATTCCTGACTCTTCTTTATCACCTTCTCAAAGAGGCGCTGTCCCTCTGTGTCGGTGGTCTGCTGGAAGTCAAACGAACCCTTGTTTGAAGTCAGGGCAAGGAGTATCACCCATCCGTTATATTCCAAAAATGGCACCACTGAGTCCTCGCCCATATAGGGGGCAACGGTCAGGGCGTCCACCTTGTACTCGCCGAAGAATGTCTGTGCGTACATCTTTGATGTATTGCCTATATCGCCACGTTTGGCATCGGCTATGATAAACTGGTCAGGGTACTTCTCCTGTATGTACTTCACCGTCTTTTCAAACGATATCATGCCCTTCACACCATACGCCTCGTAGAAGGCCAGATTGGGTTTGTACGCCACGCAGTACTCCTGCGTAGCATCTATTATCTGCTTGTTGAAGGCGAAGATAGGGTCTTCCTCCTCCAGCAGGTGCTTGGGCACTTTGTTCAGATCCACGTCGAGTCCCACACACAGGAAACTCTTCTTCCTAAATATATTTTCTACCAGTTCTTTTCTATTCATACTTTTTTACTCCCTATTTTACTCCCTATTTTACTCCCTATTTCTGTACTTCCGTCTTCGGCACCTCCCTCAGTTGATTCTTCTCCTGCTGCATCTTTATCATACGTTCGATAAACTCCGATGCGGGCACCGTTCTCTCGTCCACTTTCCTCTCCTCCTTCTTTATGCTCGTAAAAACGCCCATATCTCTTACCTCTCACCTCTCACCTCTAAACTACAACTCCGCCTCCTTCATGCGCTCAGCATTCTCAGCCACTGTCAGGGCATCAATCATAGCCTGAATGTCGCCACCGAGGAAACCTTGCAGGTCGTGGGTGGTGTAGCCTATGCGATGGTCTGTCACGCGTCCCTGTGGGAAGTTGTAGGTGCGAATCTTCGCCGAACGGTCGCCCGTTGATACGAGTGACTTCCTTCGGTTTGCTATATCGTCCACGTACTTCTGGTGCTCTCTGTCGTATATGTATGTACGCAGGCGGGCCAGTGCACGCTCTTTGTTCTTAGGCTGGTCGCGAGTCTCTGTACACTCTATGAGTATCTCCTCCGTCTCGCCCGTGTTGGGGTTCTTCCACATGTAGCGGGCTCTCACGCCAGACTCCACCTTGTTCACGTTCTGGCCGCCAGCACCTGATGAGCGGAAGGTGTCCCACTTTATCTCACCCTCATTGATGGTCACCTCGAATGGGTCAGCCTCTGGCAGTACGGCCACCGTTGCGGCACTGGTCTGCATTCTGCCGTTTGACTCTGTCACGGGTACTCGCTGTACTCGATGCACGCCTGACTCATATTTCAGCACGCCATAAACGTTGTCGCCTGATACGGCGAAGTCTATCTCCTTGAAACCGCCCACGGCACCTTCGTTGGCATCCGTCACGGAGAGGTTCCACCCCTTCGACTCGCAGAAGCGCTTGTACATATTGAAGAGGTCGCCGGCAAAGAGGCACGCCTCGTCGCCACCCGTTCCTGCTCGTATCTCCATCTGCACGTTCTTTGCATCCTCAGGGTCCTTTGGCACGAGCGCCACTTTTACCTCCTCTTCTATCTGAGGCAGTTGTGCCTCGTTCTCTGCCAGTTGTTCGCGAGCCATCTCCTTCATCTCGGGGTCGCTCTCGTTCACCAGCAGGTCCTTCGCCTCGCTGATGGCATTCAGGCAGTCCACATAGCGCTTGCGTATCGCCATGATGTCGCCCAGGTCCTTATATTCTCTTGTCAACTTCACGAACCTCTGCTGATCCGCAATCACGCTGGGGTCAGTTATCAGCGTCGTCACTTCCTCGTAGCGCGCCTCCAGTCCGTCAAGTTTCTGTAATATTGAATTCATTTACCTAATACTCAAATGTACCAAATTCGCTCTTTATCGTCAGCGACTTCTTGCCCTCCTCTATATGTCCGATGACCTGTGCATCGATATTGAAGCTCTTGCTCAGGCTGATTACCTCATCGGCCTTCTCTGGAGAGACGTATATCTCCATGCGGTGACCCATGTTGAATACCTTGTACATCTCCTTCCAGTCCGTACCGCTCTGGTCGTGGATGAGGCGGAAGAGTGGTGGAACGGGGAACATATTGTCCTTCACTACCTTGCAGTTGTCGCTCACGAAGTGCAGCACCTTGGTCTGCGCTCCGCCAGTGCAGTGCACCATACCATGTATCTCTGGGCGCATCTGGTCAAGCAGTTTCTTGATGACGGGAGCATACGTGCGGGTAGGGGAGAGCACTAGTTTGCCGGCGTTCAGCGGACTGTCCTCTATCTTGTCCTCAAACTTGCACTGACCAGAATATACCAAGTCGAAAGGCACGGCGTGGTCGTAGCTCTCAGGGTATTTCTCAGCGTAGTACTTAGCGAATACGTCATGACGAGCCGATGTCAGGCCATTGCTGCCCATACCGCCATTATACTCCTTCTCGTACGTAGCCTGTCCGTAGCTTGCCAGACCTACGATGACGTCGCCAGGACGTATGTTAGCATTGTCTATCACATCGCTCCTCTTCATGCGGCAGGTCACCGTTGAGTCCACGATGATGGTGCGTGTCAGGTCGCCCACGTCAGCCGTCTCGCCACCCGTAGCATATATCCCTACACCCATCTCGCGCATCTCACTGAGCAGTTCGTCAGTACCATTGATGATAGCCGAAATAACCTCACCAGGCACCAGCATCTTGTTGCGGCCTATGGTAGAAGACACGAGGATATTATCTACTGCACCCACGCACAGCAGGTCGTCAGTATTCATGATGAGCGCATCCTGAGCAATGCCCTTCCATACGGAGAGGTCGCCCGTCTCCTTCCAGTACATGTACGCCAGGCTCGACTTCGTGCCAGCCCCGTCGGCATGCATGATGTTGCAATACTCAGGGTCGCCCCCCAGAATGTCAGGTATTATCTTGCAGAAAGCTTGTGGGAAGATGCCCTTGTCGATGTTCTTAATAGCGTTGTGAACATCCTCCTTTGCGGCACTCACACCGCGCATCATATATCTGTTGTCCATAGTGGTTGTTTAGTCGTTTGGTTGTTTGGTTGTTTGGTTGTTTGGTCGTTTGGTTGTTTGGTCGTTTGGTTGTTTGGTCCCCTAAACGACTAACTGCTTGCAAATTTACAAAAAAATCTTCGAACCTGCAAATAATCTAGCCACAAACTCACTCTCTTTGCTAATTTACCAACCAAGTGGCAGAACGATGTTGTCCACATCGTGGGCTTTCTCAAACAACGGAGAGATTTCCTCATCCTCAAAGCCGGCAATGCCACATCCTATGCGAGTAACCAGGAATGTCAGGTTCTGGTGCTGCTTGGCAAACTCGATGAACTCATCAACATAGGGCTTTATCGTCTCCACTCCGCCCTGCATAGTGGGAATGGCGTAACTCTGCCCCTGCAGACCTACTCCTTGCCCCATCACGGCACCAAACTTGCGATAGGCTGCGTAAGCAGCACCACCACCGTGCATGCCCTCCAAGTTACTGCCAAACACAAAAATCTCGTTCGGCTTCAGCTCTGTAATACGCTCTGGTGTTGTCTTCTTTTCCATATACATCTGCAAAGATACAAAAAATATTTTGAATAGGCAAAGAGAATCACCGAAAAACTCGTGAAGATACCGAGATACCGAAGAAACTT
>CAJODK010000023.1 GCA_905233245.1 uncultured Prevotella sp.
CGGCTACTTCGGTGTTTCACTCCGCTCATCTGGTGCTCTCACTGAGAAGGACTTCTCTATCAAGGAGAACATCAAGAACGCAAAGTGTATCTTCACTCCAGAGTACACCCGTGACGGTGCTGGCGAGGGCTCTAAGCTTCAGTCTCGCGCACTCGGAGCTAAGGGCGACTTCCAGTTCGTGATCAAGAACCCAGTTACGAAGACTCAGCCATAAGCTGAGCTCCACGAAACGCAAGCGGAGCTTGCCGCTCCAGCTCAGCTGGCTTTCACAAAGCGAAGCGACTGAAAGAGCGATACGCTGACGCTACGATACGGCTGATGCCTACGATACGCAAGCTTCGCTCGCTACTAATGTCCAAACCACTAAACCACTAAACCACCAAACAACCAAACAACTATGTCTGACAAAGCAAAACACAATCTGAGCGTGATAATCCTCCGAGCTCTGCTCGCCTGAGCACCAACGGAGCGCAAGAGTGCTATCCTCACAGCAATCTGTACAATCCTAACTACCAGCTCTTGCGTGAGTCATCTGTAAAAAATTCACCGTCACATTAACTTGTGGCGGTGCTTTTTTCTTCCGCCACCATCATGTGCTGCTCCTCTGGAGCTGGATATGGAACGACAGAGCGGTCCTTGAGGAAGATATTGTTGAGCGTGAAGGCAAGGGAAGTGAGCGTGCGCTCCCTCCTGTCAGGCTTCAGTTCACACTCCCAGACGGTGATGCAGTGCCATCCCATCGAGGCCAGCCTGCGCTGCTCCTCCCCGTCCCGTTCTTTGTTTCTGCGTATCTTCGCCACCCAGAAATCCCTGTTCGTCTTCGGAATCTTGCAGCACTCCGAACTTTCAATTATGCATTGTGAATTATGCATTATGAATTGAACCTCGTGTCCGTGCCAGAAGCACCCATTGACGAATATGCACGTATGGTATTTGCGGAGCACCAGGTCAGGTTTGCCAGGCAGGCGGGGATGATTCAGTCGGTATCGGAACCCATGTGCCCACAACCACTTCCTCACCACCATCTCCGGCTTCGTGTCCCTGCCTCTGATGGCAGCCATATTCCTATGTCTCTGCTCCGTGGTGTGGGTGTCCATTACACAATATCGTTATACAAGCTCTCATCGCTGATTTGCTCCAACTTGGTTATGCTCATGATTTTATCTTTCATTTCAGCACATACATCATAGAAGAAATCCCTCTTCAGGTAAGCAAGTTGTTTTACTGCACCCAGACGATTGAAATATTTGGAGATAAAACGTCCTCGATATTCGAACGCGTTTGTCATCACCTCTGGATTATCTTTAAGGAATGAAAGAACGCCTATCATTGCTTCACGATGACGTATAAGTTGATACGAACCGAAAGTGATTACGCGTAATGTGTAGTTCTTAAACAACACTTCCGTCAGTTCATACTTATTTTCTCTTTCCTCGTCAATTGTATTATATACACTCCACCACATTGAAGCGACTGCATTACGCAGCAAACCATTAGAGCCTACAAACCAGTGGTCGATAATATAGTCTGCTGTGCAATCATTATCCTTAACCTTTGGCCATCTCTTTTGAGTGTAAGCAAACAAATCTACGTGGGTAAGATATGCCCAGAAAGCCTCATTCGATGCGAGGAGAGGTGATATACTCTGATATGCCTCATATATGGCTATTGCTGATTGGAAATCATCTTCCCAGACTTCACTAAGTTTCTGCGCTAATCCCTCTGGTGCGTACACATTGGCAAGACGCTTTACCTGCGTAGCATCAACTTCAAAGGTATTTGCCTTGTAAAGAGGAATTGCAACCTCCGACCTTACAGAGTCACGTAAAGTCTTCATATAACTTTCCTTGAATGTCTTTTGTAATTGCATATCTATTCCTCCGTTTGATTAGGTGTTGACGTAATGATATGATTGAAAAGTCGTAAGTATGGGTCTTTCAATAGACGCTGAGCAAGCATAGGAATGTTGGAAGGATCATCCTTGTCGTGTATGGAAAATCCATCCTCATTCCTAAGACGATAGTCAATAGTCTTTGCCCATGTGGTTTCCATATGTTCCTCCATGTTAAGCAAGGCATAAGTCAAGGCATTGATGACCAGTGATGAATGGATAATCTCAGCAGAACCCTTCACTATGGGATTGCAGTATAGTTGATAATGCGTGGGCGGTAGGTGTATCTCAATCTTATTACCCGATATGTCGAAAAACACTTGTTCGTGGAGATTGCTTTCCCGAATCTGCATAAACGAGCCTGCTGCCTGCAGTTTGTCATATCTTATATCTGCATCATAGTGAAAATGCGGGAAAACTACCAACAGGTCGCCAGAAGACATATTGAATGTAGCTCCCTCATAGTCAGCATTAAAACCTCTGTTACTATATTCTATGATGTCTTCCTTGACTGATACAAAGCAATTAAAGTTTATACGACCATTAACAGAGTGGCGTGGCAAGACAATTGTAAACTCTGGGTCTTTAGATGTTATACAGCATCGAAGCATTGTTCGGGCACAATCATATTCGCAGGAATATTCAGCCTTACCTTTGTTGATTAGCCTCAGAATGTCTTGGTTGTCAAACTTCAACTCAATCTTGAATGTATAGTTGCGGGCATCTGCTGTCAGGTCGAATCTTACGGCATCCTCGCCCAATAATGGCAGAATATCGTCACTGATTCCTAAGACAGGATATGGGAGTGATATATTATTTAAGTTCATAAGCGTCAAGTTTTACGGCATGCTTCATATTATCAGCAAACCTGATTTTCATTATGTTCTTGCCCTGTTCTATGTGTAAGTTGGAAATAGAGTTTTGGTTTATATTACCACCCATGGAACATTCCTTGATGGCCACTATATCATCCATTTGTTCACCACCGATGATTAAGTCTATTCGGCCATTGGGGATATCATAGTCAGAATGAATCACTATATTATGAACGATTTGTCCGTTTACGACTTGAGCAAAAGAGCGGTACCTCACAGGAACTTCTACCAGCATTGTGCCTTGTATGCCATCATCCGAATCTTTGAAATGTCCCTCTATGCGTCCAGGCGAAAGTCCTCCGCCACCCTTGTTTTTCTTCTTTCGAGTACCATGACCGCTAAGATGTCCGCCTTCTGTACTGCGTTTCTGATTTTCCTCTACAGCATCAGAAACCATCACTTTACCTATAGTTGGTTTCTCCTCGCCTTGAGTTGGCTCTGGATTATTCAAATTTGTAGAAATGGAGTTACCATCATCTTCCTGTTGACCTACTATGTCACCTATTAAGGATTCATTTTCAAAATCGTCATCATCCTCAACGGCAGTCGGTATGTACAAGAATTCTTCCAGTCCTTGTATTTGTTGTACGGATGCAGAACGATTAGAAAACATCTGCTCCATTACCTTGATAACGAAGACTTCAATCTCCTGAATGGCATCTTTGCCCTTGGCAACGGTTTTGCCCTTCTCCTTCCAGTTGGATGCCACCCATTCATCATGTGCGGGATTCTCTGTCTTTCGTAGGATTTCATTACCATAGCGGTCCTCGCAGACAAACACTCCGTAGAAGCCATACGAACTTTGCGTTCTTCGCGCCTTAACCAACATAAGGGGACGACGCATATATATGATTTTATCCGTTGCTTTCTTATCCTTCAGAGCATAGAATTTAACATGCCCAATAGTAGGAAGCGTTTCTTCTATTACAATATGCTTGTTATCCAATTTAGCATAATGCACAGCTTCCCAGTATGGGCGTGGATTATAGTTCCTCTCACGTCGTGTCGTATCATTTTCTTCAGGGAAATATTCCTCCATCAGTTGTGGTAACGTCTCGCTGTTTATGTCCTTATGATTTATGGAAACCTCCAGTTTGTTGTTTTCGATAGCAAGCCAAAAGTTTCTCAGAACAGCCTCAATCATCTCACTGAAGATACTTTTCTTATCCGATGCATCAATACCCATGATAAAGATGTCAGTTCCTGATTCCTCTCGCTGAAATCTTGATGGTATCTTTTCCAGGTTTGTTATTGGTTCGCCATCATTGTTGTCATAATAGCCCACGGATACACGAAGGTCTTTTTCGCCAGCCAGTTCGTGTGTACACAAGGAAGAAACTCCTTCAAAGAAATATCTCCCGTCTTTTGTTTGTGTAGAAACAAAGATTGTCCTCAAAGGTGAGATATAGAAATAGGCAGCTTTGCCATATCCGTATGAACCGCCAGCCGTTGCATCAGACTTAGCAGACACACCAGCAGCACGTACAAATGCATAGAATGGGCAAGAAGTATCACCCTTGATATAATTCATGCCTATCGTATTATAATCTGACACCTTAATATAGTAAAGGTCATCAAACTTACCCAGAGAATTGAGGTAATCCAGCATCGGCTGATATGTCATTTCGGCATCGTTATTAGATGGGAAGTGATCCATGCAACCTTGAATATGCCTCTTTAACTCAAAGAAGTTAGAGTACTCATTGGCTCTGATTCTGCTAATGATAAACTCCATCCTGACAGGCTGACTACTATCCAGAGGTACGTCAAGCGAGTTTTGAATGGACTCACGTATTAGTGAGGCGTACGGTGTCTTTTTAAAATTGTCTTGCATTGGGTCATTAGGTCCATCCTCTCGTCCTCCGAGTTGCTTGGCGAAATGCCACTTGCAGTTTAGTTCAAGGTTAGCCATATTATCTTTTTTGTTTTTGTCCTGATTGGCAAGGAGATTGCTCATTATGAAGTCAAGAAAATAGTATAATTACAATTCTTCACTTACTCCATAGTTTTTTGAAGTAGAATAATATAATTGAATTGCGATTTTAATATCATGGCTTATTGTTTCGTACCTATAGCATGATATACTTGCTGCAGATTCGTTACGACCAAAAATACTACATTTAGCATAAACAGTTGTGTCCGAAGTTTCAACCGGAGTTATCTTATATTTTGCGCCTATAGCATTTTTTAAATTGTTATAGCCATTCAACGCACTTGCCTTATCGTCTGAAGCATTCATAAATCGAATACCGGTAAATCTTCCGTTTTCTGCTATTACGTCAAGCATTTCCCATCCTATGTTTCCAAATGTAAAATATCTACCTTGGGTTGAAGAAAAATGCAGTAAGGCATCAGTACTTATATTTTCAAGCAAAATAAAGTCATGCTTTCCGAATTTCTTTACTACGTCCGGAATAGAGTCGCCAAATTTAGCATCAAAAAATACATCCTGTACTTTTTCATTCCATACAGTATCAACCTTTTCTGTTGGCTCTTCATTATTTGATTTTCCACCACATGAATATATCGAAATGATGAGTGAAAAGCAAAGGAATAAATAGACTATTGATTTCATTGTTTTAATTGATTAGGAATTATGTGATATAGTATTCTTCCTGCAAAGGTACGAAAAAGTGGAGAAAGAGCAAAATATTATTCGTTGAAAATGGAGTTGGGAACTACTTCCTATAAGCGAGGAGTTCCTCGCCAGTCAAATAAAGAGGCTCTCCATCTTCTATTATCTTTCGGTCTATCCTAGCCTGCGACAAGGCTTTATGAATATCAAATCTGCCCAAGTTTACCTCATCGTCCAGGGTATAGCAGAAGTATTTGTCGTGGGGTTTGTAAGGATATTTTAAGGCCTCCATGTGTGCTTTGTCACGTGGACCTTGTGTCTTTACCTTAAATACTATATATTCGTTAGTGTATTCCCTATCTTTATCGTAGAGCACCACGAACTTCACATCCTTCTGCTTGAGTTGATTTTCTATTTGTGAACCTACTCTGTCTTTATCCAGTCGCACATTATACATCAACACATTCTTTATCCAATCCAGATGCTTCTTTCCCTTATATATACCGATGAGAACATCTGAGTCCATATATCTCTCAATATGATAGGCAGGAAGCCAGTCTTTTGAGATGGCGAAGTCTGCATTTTGGCTCTGGTATTGCTCAACCTTTTCATCAAGTATTTCCTTTGGATTCTCACCAAGATTGTCCAATTTCTCAAACTCAAAGAAGTCCTTCAGCAAACTATACGTCTTTGATTCATTGGTGTTTTCTCCTTCTTTCTTTTCCAGAGCGAGTGTGTAAATATCTCTGTCAGCATAGGGTCTGAGCAGTTTGCCTTGCAGTTCCTTAAAGTTGTCCTTTATAAACTGCTCGCCAGCCTTGGTGTTGCCCTTGCTCTTCATGGCATAGAAGTCAAACTTATTCTTCAACACCTCTCTAATCTCTTCGCGGAATATCTCTCTTACCTCTTTCTTCCATGCTTCCTTCTCGCTCGATTTGTTTCTTGCGTAGAGGTACAGAACATAAAGGAAATTCACATCATAATGTGACAATATCAAGGTGTCTCTGTCAAAGAGCCTGTCCTTAAACTGGAACGAAATATGTGTCTGGTTCTGCTCATGAGGCTTTATGTTCTCACTCACAATATATCTGCGCTGTTCATCTACAAAGGCAGAAATAAAGAAGTTTGGAATGACATTATAACCCTCAGTAAGCGAATCCTTCACGTCATCCCTCAGCCTTATGCTCTTATACTTATCCTTGTCAGCCTTATAGTCCTCCTTCTCTTCCTCAGTCCATCCACTCTGGTCTTGATTATCCACAAAGAGGTCTATGTTCCATTGTATCACGTTACGGGCATAGGTATATTGCTTGTATATAGACTCCTTACCCAGGGCGTGGTTAGCCTTATAGTATTTCGAGTCGCCTATGTAGTATATCTCGTCCGTCTGGTCGTTGCTGTTCGTCAGTCCGTAATAGGTGTACATGTGGTCAACCCTCTTGCCGTCAGCCTGTTCCTTCAGTCCCTTAGGAATGTCCTTATTGCCTATCAATTCGTCAATCATAGCCTCAAAGACTATATTGAACTTCTTGGCAAGCAGATACTCCTTCTGCTCAGCATTTATGTTTATCTTATAAGCCGAATCAAAGAAGGCATAACACATATCCCACAACTGCCTTGCCTTGTCTGAGAAATACTTATACCTTATCTGCTTCAGCCTCTGCATACCCCTGCCATGCAGATAGTTTTCAAACTGCTTCTTCTTTATCAGGTCATACTGAAAGTTTATCTGACTCCTGAAGCCGTAAGTCTCATTCAGATAGTTCAGGATTGAGAAGAAGATAATAAACAGTTCCTCGTCAAAGTTCTGCATCCTCTTCTTGTTAACAGGTTGCAGATACACCACCTCGCCATCCTGCACCAATGCAGGTGTCTTGCTTATGGTCTTAGCCCAGTTTATCTTGTTGAAGCCCTTGTGTATGTTCTTGATAATGGTAAGGAAGAAGTTTTGGTTTTCTCTGTTAAACCTTATGAGCGACAGCACTATGTCCAGATAAGTTTCAGCATGCTTCTTTCGTCCTCTTCCCTCTTGTGGCAATCGCTTATAGTATATCGCCTTGCTCTGGGGGTTCTGCTGTCTGTACACACACAGAGCCCTATACACCCATACCGAGAACTCATACAGAAACTTTCTGTACTCCTTCGACAGACAAGCCTCCTGACCCTGTGGGGTGATTACATCCTCAGGTGTCACATACCCCTTTCCGTCCTTGGCTGGCACATTAGCCAATATCTCTATTGTCCTCTCCTTGCCATCCTCATCAGTTATCTTAGTGTCAGTAAGCAGCACCTTAGGCAATAGGAACACACAGTCCTTGATAGTGGGGTTATAGAAATACCCCACATAGCTGACGCTTATCTTCTTCTCCACGTCCTCCAGAGATGAAATCTCCTTCAGCACGTCCTTCACCTCAGCTGCATTATACTGGTGTTCCTCAAAGATTATGTGCATCCTTACTACTCAGCCTTGTTCTCTGTCTTCTCGTCCTTTATCACGTGGTCTATAAACTGCTTCACCACATTCTCATCTATCTCGCCCTGCTCGTCAAAGAAGTCAGGGAAAGTCAGGTCGCTCTCCTCCTTATCGTCCTCTTTCTTCTTGTATTTCAGCAGAGGCGAACCATCCTCAGCATAGTCCTTAAACACATCGTTCCATAGGTAGAAGGCAACCTTATTCACAAACGTGTCAGCACTTATCTCATTGTTGTCAGCCAAGCAGAAGAAGTAACCCAACTGCTTATCAGCAGTAGAAGTCATTGCGACAATTCTGTCATTTATCTTATTGATAAACTCCCACCAGTCGTAGCCTTCGCCCACCTTTATCTTCCAATTCAGAGGCTGTTTGGTCTCCTTGTCCACACCCTTCTTTATCTTGATGTACTTCCAATCCCATCTGCGTTTGAATGCAGAATCTATTGGGAACAGACTCTGGTCAGAGGTGTTCATCGTAGCCCAGATATAGAGGTTGTTAGGCAACTTGAGTTCTCTGCCTTCTTTTATGCTTGTTGTAAGATTTTCTCTATCATCTGCATTTTCCAGTTTCTCCTTTATGTGGTTGGCTAAATCATTATCAGCAACTATCTCATATTTTGAATAGCCATCCTCATCCCTGTCGAGCAGTTGGAAGAGGTCACCAAATATCTGTGCGCAATTACCACGATTTATTTCTTCAATTATGAGGAATACAGGCTCTTCAGTCTGCCATGCTCTAACGTAAGCATTTGTGAAAGCCTGAGGGCAGAAAGTGTATGTAATTCTTCCGTCTTCTGGCTTGTCCATATATTCCTGACCTATAGCTACACCCTTAGATACCTCAACAGAATATGCTTCCGTAAAGCCACATGCAGCCAATATCTTTTTTATGCTTTCAGCAGATAAATCTTTTAATGATTTCCAATACTTTGCAGAAAACTTATGACAAGGGTATGGAGTTCCTGAAGACTTTATCTCTTTTAGTTTTACAGTCAACTCCTCAGGAGTATATATCTTTTCAGAAGACTTCATAGTAGGCTTGTAAGCCCCCACAAATGTTGAGTAATCGCTATCAGGATGGAATGTGGTTCTAAACACATTCACTTCAGGTAAATCTTTTGTAGTCTCGTAGATTGTATCACTCTTACCTGTGCCTGAAGCACCATAGTAGATTTGCTGAAGGGGTTGGTCAAGAGGTTTTGGAGATATTTTTCCTGTATTCATATTATTCTTATCGAGATTTATGTACTTAACTAAATTGGGATATTGTCTAATGTATATATCTTTGTTGTTATTATTGATAATATCAAAAACTCCATATTTCATCGCACCCATGTATTCAGTATATGCATCATCTCCATCTAAATATGAAGGGGAAATAAATGTAGAGTTCTCTCTTATATCTCTGAGAATTTCAGCAGAAAGCGTATTAGACAAAACGCAAACACCCTTGTTCACTTTTGATATCAAACCTGTAGTACATAGTGCATTTACAATTATGTCTGTTCTTGTTTTTTCAATCTTTGCTTCTTTGAATTTCTCTATTATGTAGTCCGATATTTCCCAATCCGATATTGTGGCACTATCTTCAAATCTTTCTGCAACTAAAGACAGCAGATTACTTTCGTACTTACCATCAACAAATATTCCTTGTTTAGAAAGAAGGATAAATGCATACTCTTCTATTGTTATGTTTTTAAGCATAACTTCGCGTCCCAATGGAGTAAGTTCAAAAATGTCATTCCCATCATCTATTTTAAGAAGTCCCATCTTCTTACAAAAAGTTACTCTTGCAGGACTTTGCTCCTTGTTATTGGTCGTATATACAGGTTTATAGATGTCTTGCAAGTTAAAGTTTTGCTTAGCTCCACTATAAACAGGTTCTACAAAACGCTGAAATGCCGTACCTAATGCAACCTCTGCTTTTCTTGCGTGCTCTATTCCACCCTTAGAGAAAGCATCAATCGCACTTACGAAGCAATAAATAGATTTAGGAGTTATATTAACTAACCCATCAACTGTACCTATCTGTAGTGCCATAATTATATGTAAGGAATAAGGGTTTTAATCAATTCTTTTAGTACTGGGACAACTATAGAGTTCCCTGCATGACGATATGCAATACTATCACTCACGACAATTTTGAAAGTATCATCAAATCCCATGAGATTCATGCACTCTCTTGGTGTCATTTTTCTACCTACAGCATCAACCATGCCTTTACCATCATTAAAGTCAAACTTACCAATATAAATGCGAGAATCGTTATAATGATGTGCCTGAGGATGTTCTACTCGAAAATCACCTATCCAGTTATCTTGTTGATTTGCAGTTTCACATCCAATGATATCTTGATTTACTCTTGACCTTCTTAAGTTCTTTGATGGCGTTGTAATCCACTCAAACCCCTTTTTGCCTAAGTAGTAAATATCGGGTATTGTTCTTTGCTCCAGATACTCTGTACTCTTATGTTTCAGTTCCATCTTAGGTGGGAAGCTATATGGGGTTTTGTATATATCTTCTCTAAATCCTATTAGAAACAATCTAGTTCTTAACTGAGGGTGGTTATAATCCTTAGCATCAAGGATTGCCCACTCTATATGATAACCCAAAGACTTCCAAACTGAGAACATCACTTTCCATGTTTTACCTCCATCATTCTTTGTGACATTCTCTACATTTTCGTATATAAATATCTTTGGCTTTGCTTCACTTATTACACGAGCATAGTCATAGAAGAGAGTTCCTCGTACATCTTCTAATCCCAATTTCTTTCCATAATTAGAAAAACTTTGACAAGGACTTCCACCTACAAGGACATCCAGTTTTCCTTCATATTCTCTTGCATCTAAGAACCTAATATCCTCATGCCATTGACTTTCCTTTATTGGATAGTTAGCCATGTATGCATCCTTCACGTGATTATGCTCTTTCATAGCATCATATCGCTTATTTACATACTGCTCACGCTCCTTCATGGTCATATCAGGAGTCAACTGAACTATTTGGTTCTGTGTAATTGTCAGTCTATGTTTTACAGGGCTTTTACGGCCTTCCTTATGGAACTCCATAACCACAGGAGCATCCATATTATGCTCTTCCAACTCATGAAGGAGTTTGTACAGAATATCTATCTCAACATCTCTATAATCACGCTTTACACCCACATGATTAATATAGTCTTCACTGAAAGAAAGTAGTTGTTTATCATTCATACCTGCTGTTAACACTTTCAAATCCGAAAATGTTAGTGGCAATTCTCTTTCACCACAATCGCAAGCAAATAAGATTTCATGTTTTTGTCCCAACTGGTTCAAAGCATGTTCAAATGCTCCAATACCACTAAATAATGTTCCTACTTTTATTTTCTTGTTTGACATAAAAAAGCCCTCTCTTCGTTTTCAGAAAAGAGGGGCGCAGGAGAATGATGTGTTTAACCAAGGCTTACTACGGCCCACATCAGACAACAATCCTTCTGTCCACGCCCCTTGGAGCGTAAACATCCTGATATGCTTGTCCGACTGATGCGTTCCTTGATGTAGTAATTCTGGTTAATCAGTCAATCACAAGGATGCTTGTTTTACTCTATCGTTTTCTTTTGGAGTTATTATTATTTTCTGTTGCCTGCAAACACCCTGTGCAGACGGGATTTATAGATAGTATGGATTTAGACATATACATAAGAAAATGCGTGGGTGTTTTCCTTCTGCCTGTTCGTCTTCGAGGCCTACCACAGCCTTACTAGTAAACAGACAGAGAAACATCCACGCTGGAGAATATAGTACGTCCGTAAAGTGTGCCAATGAGGGTTTCCCCTCGCGGCACACTACGGAGAGTATATACTACACCCCGTGGTCGTCATCTCTGCAGTGTTCTTGACCAGTGTTCGATTGTGGTAATTTCGAAGACCAAAAACAAAGCGTCAGAATTCGACCTATGGTCGCTTGCCTAAGCAAGAACGCCTTTCCGATATGTTATGCTCCATCACAGGCTCAGCCACTGCTCTCGGCGCTTCACAGCCATGGATGGATTTTTATTGTGAGCATGAACATCCCCAGACCTCAGTCAAATCAAGGATGTTATGTTTCTTCTCTAGTTTCTTGTTCAGTTTGTTTGTTCAGTTAATTCTACTTTGCAAAAGTACAACATTTCTTTGAAATTAACCTTTATTTTTTCAATTCTCAATTGTCAATTATCAATTATCCCAGCAGCGCAGCTCCGCGCCACTTGACATAAATCAAGCGGGCAATTTCTGACGCAATTTTAACGTAAAATGGTGGGTGCTAGGGCTTGTGATTATGTATCAGGAGTTGTCTGTAACTATCCTTGTCGCAAGAAATTCATCCAGTGTAACGAGATTCAACTGCGGGAATGGCAAATCGCGAAGTATATCGAAATGACTATCCTCGGAAACGAGATAGTCGGCGCCTGCAGCAAAGGCACAATCTACAAACTTGTTGTCATCGGGATCTGATGTGATGATGCCCATGCGGAAATGTGGGTCCAAAAATTCTACATTTGTTTGGTTGAGCAACAACATAACTACGTTCTCTGCTACGGTGGGAGTTATTTGTTGTTCTAGAATCTCTTGGTACTCATCTAGTATCTCATTGGTGATACACAATGTATACCGCCCCTCAAGAAATGCATCCCAAATAGGACGATAGGGGCTTTTCCTGGAGATAATCTGCAGAAGGCAGTTGGTGTCAATGACTACGGGATTCATCTTCAGAAATTATTTGTAAGATGTGCGGAAATGGCTGCCGCGCAGTTCCTGCAACTTAGCTGCGTCATATTGTCCGCTCTCCCAAAGAGAATCCATCTCATCATCTATTCTCTTGGCATAGAATGCAGCCAACTGCTGGCGAAGAGCCTCCAGTCCAGTTTCTGTCTTGATGTGGGAAACCAGATTAAACACTTGTACCTGCGCTGGTGTGAAAGTTATAGCATTCATATATTTTCTTCTCTGATTAGTTACGGAGGCAAAATTACTCAATTTGTTGCAATCTTCCAAATTTTTCCAGAAAAAAATGATTTCCCCATTTTTAATCCCTCATCTTTCATCTTTAATTCTCAATTGTCAATTATCCCAGCAGCGCAGCTCCGCGCCTCTTGATATAAATCAATTCGCTCGCTTCGAGCATGTTTTTAACAAAAAAGTTTGGTGATTTCAGAAAAAGTTCTTACCTTTGTGGCGTGGAAGGAACCTATTCGGAGCAGGAGCCCCGGTTGGTCTGGCAAGTTGCCTGTTCTCGAATAGAAGCACTTTTAACTCCGCTTCAGATGGATAGCCCCGATTGGTTCGGCAAGCAAGGCCATTAAAGCGCAGTTCCATATCTAATGCCTTTAGAATATTGGCTTGACAACCTCCACTCTCATGCCTAATGCACCAATGATGCGATAGAATACCCCAACACTGGGAGTGATTACACCATTCTCTATCTTAGAGATATATGACTTGGTAGTATTAGTACGCTCTGCCAATTCTGCCTGAGTAACTTTTGCCTCTTTACGAGCCTCCTGAAGAATCTGACCTGAATAGAATGAATAGGCTGCTTCCTCAGCACGAGCACGCTCTGGAGTTCCAACTTTGCCGAACTTTGCGTCAAGCACTGCGTCGTAGTCAACTATTTTGTGATTGTTTGTCTGCATATCTTTCTCATTCTGTGCGCAAAGTTACGGAAAGTTATCAAATCATGCAACTTTTCTTTCAATTATTTTTCAGATTTATCAAAGTCAGCTGGCATTACCAGTTGTTCGTTATTGTATTTAGTTATCTCAAAATAAACTCTGTACAAAACTAAAAACAAAGATAAAAAAAACTTCAACCCTAAAAAATCTAGTCATATAAAACAACATCTAGCCACCTTCGGGACACTTGACATAAATCAAGCGGATAATTTCTGACGCAATTTTAACGTAAAATGGTGGGTACTAGGGATGTGATTCTATTTGATTAATAAGGGTATCGGGGGCACGTCTCACGTTCCAGTTCGTCTAAAGCAGTATCGAAGTCTTGATACTGACCGTTGGCAAACTGTTGCTCGCTTTTCTTTATTCTTGCCTCAAGCTCTGTCTTGGTGTATGCAATGCTCTTGCTCTCAGAAGATAGCGACTCCATCTCTTTCTATTCGTTTTTTTAGTCGAGGGTTAAGGTTGCGGTGATTGCGGATAATGTCAACTTTCCTTCCTGTAGAGGACTCTAGATATTCCTTTGCCTGCAGGAGGAGAAAGGGATTGGGGGTGACGGTCTCTACAAAGACATCAACATCGCTGTCTTCACGTTGCTCGTCACGTGCTATAGAGCCAAACAAGAGTAGCGAGGTGATGCCATAGGCGTCTCGTAATGTTGGGCTACATTGTTTTAGTATGTTGACGTAATCTTTTCTGGACATAATGCTGATATTCCTATTCTTGCTTGCAAATTTACAAATAAACTTTGTAATAACAAAATAAACGAAGAAAAAAACAATAAAATCTTCCCAACAACAAAAACTAGATATTCGTTCTATTCGGGCTATTCGTTGTTTGGTATAAGGTCGAGAGGCGAGAGGGCGAAGGAAACTTCGTGGCGGTGCTTTTTTTGTGATTTTCTTGCCGATAACGACAAAAATGTGTATCTTTGCAGGGGAATAAAGTCAAAGGGGAACTTCGTACGATACGGCTAAAGCCTACGATACGTGGCGAAGCCACTACGATACGCTGCGCTACGATACGGAGCATAGCTCCTACGATGACGATAACATTAAAGAATATGAAGATAGGAAGTATATTGAGTTTTGTCACCTGCCTGATATTCATCGTGGCGGTAAGCATCCGCAGGGACGGCAGGGTGATGGGGTATGACATCAACCCGGAGGAGAAGGCTGAGAAGGCCACAGTGGAGGATACGCTGCGCACGCTGGAGGACGGTACGGTAATCGTCAATACCACGGGGCTGGGCAAGGATATCACGGGATATGCTGGCACGGTGCCGCTGGAGATAACGCTGAAGGACGGCAAGGTGACGGAGGTGAAGGCGCTGAAGAATGACGAGACGCCTGACTTCTTTGAGGATGTGGTGCCGCTGCTGGACAGTTGGGACGGGCTGAGCATCGCCGACGCCCAGCAGAAGAAGGTGGATGCCGTATCGGGGGCTACATTCTCATCGAAGGCTGTCATCGCCAACATGCAGCGCGGACTGGCCTACGCTGCGCAGAACGAGAAGAGGAGCAACATCCTGAACAGCCTGGACCTCTCGGCAAAGGCTGTCGCAGGGCTCGTGGTGGCGCTGATGGCTGCCATCGTGCCGCTATTCGTCAAGAGCCGCAGATACCGCATCGTACAGCAGTTGCTCAACATCGGGGTGCTGGGATTCTGGTGCGGCACGTTTATCAACTACTCGGCGCTGATAGGATACATGTCGAACGGCATGAACGTGGTGGCGCTCATCACGCCTGTCATACTGCTCATCACGGCTTTCGTGTATCCGCTCTTCGGCAGGAAGTCGCACTACTGCACTCATGTGTGCCCTTACGGAGCGCTGCAGGAACTGGCAGGACGCTGCGTGGGCTACAAGGTGAGGATGAGCCCTAAGACCCTGAAGCGCCTCGACCTGCTGCGCGTGGTGCTGTGGGCGGTGCTGATGGTGTGTCTGTGGACGGGACTGTGGTTTGACTGGATAGACTACGAACCATTCTCGGCATTCATCCTAAAGACGGCATCGTGGGTAGTCATCGCTCTGGCCATTCTCTTTGTGGCGCTCTCCACGGTCATCATGCGGCCGTACTGCCGCTTCGTCTGTCCTACCGGCTCGCTGCTGAAGTATGCGTCGAAACACTGATATCATACAGGGGCTTCGTGACGGCATACCCATCGCCATGGGGTATTTTGCCGTCGCCTTCTCGCTGGGGATCATAGCCAAACAAGCGGGGCTGACGGCGGCGATAGGATTCGTAAGCAGTTTCTTCACGCGCGCCTCGGCTGGCGAGTTCGGTGTCTATACCCTCGTGGCAGCCCAGGCGGCGTATGTGGAGATAGTGGCGATGTGTCTGGTGGTCAATCTGCGCTACATGCTGATGAGTGCCGCCCTGTCACAGAAGATAGAGCCCGGCACTTCCCTACTCCACCGACTGCTGATGGCATGCTGCGTCACCGACGAGGTATTCGGCATCTCCATAGCCCACAAGGGATACTGTCCGCCAGCCTACACCTACTCTGCCGCCCTCATCTCCACCCTGCTGTGGGCATCGGGCTGTGCTGCAGGCATCGTGGCGGGAGGCATGCTGCCTGCGGATATCGTGGCAGCGCTGAGTGTGGCTCTGTACGGCATGTTTCTCGCTATCATCATGCCCCATGCGCGAGAGGACCGCTACGTGCTGTATGCCGTGACGGCAAGTTTTGTGATGAGCGGCGCATGCAGCATAGCGCCCGTGGTGAGCGAGTGGAGCGGCGGCACCCGCACCATAGTGCTCACGATAGTCATCTCGGCAGTTGCCGCATGGCTGAAACCCATAAAGACGGAGGAGGAGGCGCATGGATAGGCAAGGCATCATCATCTGCATCGTGCTGGGCATCCTGACGACGAACCTCATCCGCGTGGTGCCGATGCTACTGATAAAGGGCGAGATAAGGAACCGTTTCCTGCGCAGTTTCCTGTACTACGTGCCCTACGTCACCCTGGCGGTGATGACTTTCCCCAGTATCATACAGACGACTCCCGAGCCTCTGCCAGGCATAGTGGCGCTGACGGCAGGCGTAGTGGCGGCGTGGCGCGGCATGGGGCTGTTTCCCGTAGCGGCTCTCTGTTGCGTGATTGTTTACCTACTGATGGGGGTGTAAGGTCGAGGGGCGATGGTCAAGGGCGAAAAAAAAGAGAGCAGAAAGCTCTCTTTTGTGACTCCTGCAGGATTCAAACCTGCAACCTTTTGATCCGTAGTCAAATGCTCTATTCAGTTGAGCTAAGGAGCCAGTTTTTTGATTTGCGAGTGCAAAGGTACAAAGAAAAGTTGAAAGTTGAAGGTTGAAGGTTGAAAGTTTTTTGGATTGAGGGTGTTTCCTTGACTTTTGTCAAGGGTCAAGAGACAAGGGGCGAGGGTCGAGAGGCGAGGATCGAAGGGAGGAAAAGAAAAAGAGGGAGCGCACTATGTGCGTCCCTCTTATTGCGTTTGGAATAAATTTAAAAATAAAATTGTGCGGCAGGGGTTATGCCTCTGCTGCTGGGATGACAGAGACAACGCTCTTGTCATACTTTCCCTTGTGGAAGTTTACGGTACCGTCAACGAGAGCGTAGAGGGTATCGTCCTTGCCCTGAGCGACACCAGCACCTGGGAAGTGCTTGTTGCCACGCTGGCGCACGATGATGTTGCCTGCTACAACCTTCTGACCACCGAAAATCTTAACACCAAGTCGCTGTGCTGCTGACTCGCGACCGTTCTTAGAACTACCTACACCTTTCTTATGTGCCATAATTTGAGTCCTCCTTTGGGTTTAAGCCACTACTGACTTGATTACTAATTCAGTGAACTGAGCACGGAAACCGTTCTTCTTGCGCTCGTCCTTACGACGCTTCATCTTGAAAACGATGACCTTGTCGCCCTTTACGAGTGGGTTCACTACTTCACAAACTACTTTTGCACCGCTAACGGTTGGCGCGCCTACCGTGATTGCTCCGTTATTGTCAACAAGGAGCACTTTGTCAAACTCAACAGTCTTGCCTTCCTCTACATCCTGGATGTGGTGTACGAAGAGCTTCTTGCCCTCCTCAGCCTTGAACTGCTGACCCTGAATTTCTACAATTGCGTACATTGCTTTTTTATTGTAAAATTGGGTTATCTCCGCTGGGCGTCTGACCTTCTAAACATAGCATCACTGCTTACCTGTCAGCACTTAACCGAGCCCACGACGGACTAAATCGGGTGCAAAGGTACTCATTTTAATTAAGAATTAAGAATTAAGAATTAAGAATTGTTTGCTTTTTAAGAAAGATTAACGATAGAACTTCTCCTTGAGGATTCTGAGGAGGAATTCTGCATTGCCGATGATGTAGCGGCGCCACATTCTGCGAGGCTCCTTCATCAGCCTGTACAGCCACTCTATGCCGTGCTGTTGCCACCAGAGAGGAGCACGCTTCGTGGTGCCTGCATAGAAGTCGAACACTGCCCCCACCGTGCCCACATGGCAACTTATCTTCATCTCCCCCCAATGCTGGTAAGTCCACTTCTCCTGTTTCGGAGCAGTCATGCCCACCCACATCAGGTCTGGGTCAGCATCGTTTATAAAGTCCACCATCGCCTTGCTCTCCTCCTCAGAGAACTCATCCTTATAAGGCGGACTGTATGTCACCACCTCAAGGTTCGGAAAATCCTTTCGCGCGCGCTCCTTAATAATATTGAGCACCTTCTCACTCGAACCAAAGAACAGCACCCTCTTGCGTTCGTGGTGAATAGATGTCTCCAGAGGCTTCAGAGCATTCAGTTTCCTCATCTCGTGCATAAACAGGTCCCATCCTGCCACCCTCTCCTTGGGAGCATCAGGGTTCCCCAGCCACTGACATGCCTTCACCACACTCATACCGTCAGGTATCAGCACATCGCCATTCACCAGTGCCTCGGCAAATGCCTCATCCTTCTTCGCATTATTATACGAAAAAGCATTAATCGTGTTTATCAGCAGTTTGCCCTTAGGCAGAGCGTCCAGCTCCGCCTTGCTGCGCAACAGCCTTTGCGACTTCAGCCTCACTATGTCATTCTTCCCATTCGGCATAACCGACTGCAAAGGTACTAAAACGAGAGTAAAACACAAAATAAATTTTATTTATTTTTGCTTTTCCGAGTGCAAAAACCTTATCCAAAGGTAATTTTTCCTTTCCTCCAAATTTTAAGGGGAAAATAAAAGTGCGAAGATTCAACATTTATTATCGCTTATTTTGATAGTTCAGAAATTATTTGTAAATTTGCCGTGACAAATGTTTATACGAGAATACTATTGAAAAGAGCATGAGAGCAAAAATTAAACGCGGAGAGAGAAAGAGAGTAGTAGTGATAGGTGGCGGACTGGGCGGTCTGCGAGTGGTGAAGGCTCTGAGGAAGAGTGAGTTTCAGGTGGTACTGATTGACAAGAATAACTACCACCAGTTTCCTCCGCTGATATACCAGGTGTCGTCGGCTGGTCTGGAACCAAGCAACATATCATTTCCCTTCCGTCGCTCGCTACAGGACAGGGAGGATTTCTTCTTCCGTATGGGTGAGGTGCTCAGCATAGATGGTAAGGAGAAGGCACTGCAGACCACGTTTGGCACGGTGCACTACGACTATCTGGTGATAGCTGCTGGTGCCACGACTAACTTCTTTGGTAATGAGAATATAGAGAAGAATGCCCTGCCGATGAAGACGGTGACGGAGGCGATGAAGCTGCGTAACACACTGCTGGAGAATCTGGAGAAGGCAGAGGTGACGACAGACGAGCTGGAACTGCAGGAGCTGATGACCGTGGTGGTGGTGGGCGGCGGTCCGTCGGGTGTGGAGATTGCTGGTGCCATGGCTGAGATGAAGCGCGTGGTAGTGCCACATGACTATCCCGACCTGGACAGCAAAAAGATACAGATAATACTGGTGAACTCTGGCGACCGACTGCTGAAGAGCATGGACGAGGCATCGTCAGCAAGGGCGGAGCGCGACTTGCGCGGCATGGGCGTAAACGTGATGCTGGGCAAGAGGGTCACGGACTATCGCAACAATGTGATATATATGAATGACGGTTCGACCATACCTGCTGCCACTGTGATATGGGTGAGCGGCATCAGGGCTTGCGAGATAGCCTCAACACCTGAGATGACGAAAGGAGCTGGAGGCAGGATAGTGACGGATACTCACCTGAGGGTGAAGGGACTGGACGATGTCTTTGCCATTGGCGATGTGAGCATAGTGGAGGGTGACGAGAAGTATCCTAAGGGGCATCCACAACTGGCACAGGTAGCTGTGCAAATGGCGGACTATGTGGTTGACACCCTGAAGCATAACCGTCAGGCAGACAATGCCAAGCCTTTCCGCTACATTAACCTCGGAACGATGGCTACGATAGGCAGAAAGAAGGCTGTTGCCGAGATTGGCGGTCTGAAATTCGGAGGTTTCGTGGCATGGCTGCTGTGGCTGGTGATTCACCTGAGGTCAATCTTAGGTGTGAGAAACAGAATCTTCGTCTTCCTCAACTGGATATGGAACTACGTGAACTACAGACAGAGCCTGAGACTGATACTGAAATAAGGGACAAAGTGACTAAGGACGAATCACCAAATCTCTATTTGGGGCACCCTTCATCCAAAATACTCCGTAGTATCTTCGATGCCTGCATCACGGAGGGCTTCACGGCGCTCGGTACAGGTGCCACACTTGCCGCAATGCTTTTCGCCTCCTTTGTAGCATGACCAGGTTTCGCTGTAGTCGATGCCGAGTGCCTTGCCACGCAGGCAGATATCCTTCTTGGTGAGGTTGGTATAGGGTGCGAAGAGTGTAATGTGCTCATAGGTGCCGGCGCTGATGGCGTGGCTCATGGCGTCAGCAAACTCAGGACGGCAGTCGGGGTAGATGGCATGGTCGCCGGAGTGATTGGCCATCATGACATGGCTGAGGTGATAGGTCTCGGCAAGTCCTGCCGCTATGGCGAGCATAATACCGTTGCGGAAGGGTACGACGGTGGACTTCATATTCTCATCATCATAGCGCCCCTCCGGGATATCCTCGCCGCCCTTGAGGAGCGAGGACTTGAAATACTGCTCCATGAAAGCGAGGGGGATGATGAGATGAGGGAGATTGAGGCGCTCGCAGTGCATGCGGGCATAGGCTATCTCCTTGGCATTGTGCTTGCTGCCGTAATCGAAGGTGACGGCAAGGGCTATCTTGTCCTTGTAGTCGTAGAGCATGGTGATGGAATCTACTCCACCTGATACGATGATTACTGAATCCTTCATACTTCTTAGTTATGGAAATCCCACGAGAGGCCGAAACGGAGGACACTCTCATTGAGGGGATGATGCGGGGTAAAGAAATAGTTTCTGCTGCCTGACTTGGCATTGATATGACTCACCATGACGAAGAAGCGGCACTTCTTGAGATGGAAATTGGCATAGACGTCGATGACGGGATAATTGCCCACCTCGGTACGCAGGGCGTCATTCTCCTGCACGGCGTAACGGCCTATCTGAGGGCAGTATTCGGGGGCGTAGTACTTGGAGAACCACCGCATGTCAGCACCGAAATGGACGCCGAGGACACGGGCTATCTTGAAATCGATGTAGAGATTGGTCCAGTAGTTCCATGCAGGCACGGCAAGGAGCACCTCCTGCGAACTCTTCTGATAGGTGAGGCGATTCTCCCAGTTGAGGATGCCATAACGGAAATTCTGCTCCAGGGCAATGGTGAAAAGACTGATATTGGCAGAGGACTGCTTCATGTCGGCCGTGTACTGAGACACGGTGGCGGAGTAGTCGCTGTCGATGGTCTTATTGTAGTTGATGCCGAGATAGACGTAGTTCTGTATGTTGTCATAGCAGATACGCAGTCTGCTGCGCGTCTTCTTGACATAGAACTCGGTCTCGAGGTGTGTCTGCATCTGTTTGGTGAAGTTGTCCTCATGGTTCCAGGAGAAGAACTTGCCATGATAGTGGCTGACGAGAAACTCCGGCCGGCAGAGGTGGTAGAAAGCCTTGAGGCGAACGGTGGAGGTGTCGCCCAGGATGCGCATATTGATGTCGCCGACGCCGTCGATTCTGATGTCGCCGACCTTCTTGCCCACGAGACCGAACTCCGCAGTGGCGTTGTAATGAAGATGGCGGCCGAGAGTCTTGATGAGCTGGCCTCCGAGGAAGATGCTGGTCTCCGTAGTAGAGGAGTAACTCATGGAGGTATTTGGCAGTTTGTAGTTAGCCAGTTCGTGGGTGAGGAACACCTTGGCGCCCATAGGGACGTACTTATTGAAGCCCTCGAGCATGCCGACGGCGAAGGTATTGCGGAGAGTGTAGTAAGTAGTCTTGTCGAAGATGGAGTCGCCAGGATTGCTCTCATAGGGCACGACATAGCGATTGAGGTAGAAGTCTTCCTCTGGGCTGTTGCCTATGTAGCGGCGGTTGTTGGTAAGGAAGGCAGCCGAGTGGATAAAACTGGTGACGGGAACGTACTCGTCCTTCAGCCACGAGGTATCGGCAGGCGCCACCTCTTTCTTCTCTTCTTCAGCCACGGGTTTCTCTATCTTCCTGACAACGTCAGGATTCAAATCGCCCACTATCTTGGCATCGTCAGGACGACCGGCGAACTTAGTCGTTTGGTCGTTTGGTCGTTTGGTGGTTTGGTTGTTTGGTTGTTTAGTGGCTTGGTCGTTTTGCTGTTTTGCGGCAGCGGCTTTTGCGGCCTCCTCCTTGGCTCTCAGAGCAAATCGCTTGGCCTCCTTCTCCATCTCGGTCATCTCCACCTTGCGATAGAAACCTATATTGTAGCGATGAGAGAAATTAAGGGAGAAAGCATCCTGCTTGTTCCAGTTGTCCTTAAGCACTACGGGGATTTCCTGACCCTCGTAGGAATCCTTGAAGAGTTCAGGATGGGTGATATAGTAGTCATTGGTGATACCGCCATTCTCTGAGACCTTCATGTGGTCAAAACTCATGGCGAGATGCGCCTGATAGCGCTCACCGAGATAGGATGCCCAGAAGGTGTAGTCGAAGAGCGCGATGCTCTGGTCATCGTAGTAGCCACGGCCGTAGAGGTAATTGAACTTGAAACCGAAGCCGAACTCCTTGTTGACATTAGTGGCAAAGAGCACGCGGAGGTGGTCCTCACCATTGGTCTTGTTGCCGCAGGAGGAATAGAACACATTGGTGAGCGGCGAGAGAGTATTGGTAAAGAGGAGTTCGGAGGGCTTGGTACGGAAGTAGCCGTAAGGTTCCAGATAAGGGTCATGAGCGAAAAGGTCGCGGTCGGTCGCTATGCGTGCTATGCGAGGAGCGCCGAGATTGCCCGTGGTATTGTACTCGCCATACCTACCCGTAGTGAAGATGGAGTTCATGAAGAGGTGCTGAAAGGTGTCACGCACCGCAGGGGTGACATCGCCAAACCTCTCATCGACGGTCCACACGCGTATGCCCTTGGGAATCTCCTTGTGGGAGGCATGGAGAGAGTCGAGGGCGGCATTGGGATTGAAGGTGTTGTCGGTGACGGTGAAGCCGTCATTGTAATTGGCATCACTAATCTGTGCCGCGATGGTTTGCACCATGAGACACAAGAGCAGCACGAGGGCTGTGCGGTATATGTACAGACAACTATTCTTCATCCTCCGTATCATCATTCTTCTTGAGGAGGCGTATCATGCACTCTGCCATCTTGATCATGACGGCGATGATAACGATGATGGCGCCCTTCATCTCGCCATTATCCGTGGGGATAACGTCAACGTAAACGAGGCAGCCCACTATGGCCACCAGCATGAAGAGTATGTTGAGCACCTGACGAATCTTGAAGTTGATGTCGTGTATCTTTTCGGGTTTTCTGTGTGTACGCATATTTCTTTATTTATTGGTTCAGAGCCTCTGCGATGCGGGCGAAGAGCGTATCCTTGGCATCGATGGTACGAGTGCGGAACTTGCGGAAACCGCCCTTGCGGAAATCAGTCTTGGTCTTGTTGAGGGCATTCTCATCGAGCAGCATATCCTCTGCGGGGAAGCTCTTGCTGTCGTATCTGTAGGACATGCCCTTCATCGTGACCTCACACTTACCATCAAAGCAAGCCACGCGGAGAGTGTAGGACATCAGCGTGCGGTCGAGCATCAAGGAGTGGTCCTTGAACACCACATATTCCTTTATGCGGGCGCCTATCTCGTGAGTGGTCTTATTGACAATAGCGATACGGCTCTCTGGGTCTTTGCCCTTCTCCTTGCAGTAAGCCACAAGGAAGTCTATCATCCTGTCGTAAACCTGCTGAGCCGTGAGAGCATTGCAGTCGATGGTGGTGCCCCACTCCACCTTGCCATTCACCGTAGGGCAAGCCCCTGCAGCATACTTCTCATCAATCATCATGATGGGAGCAGGTTTCTCCTTGCTCTGCTTCTCCTTGGCAGCGGTAGGAGCCTCAAAACTGGTGAACTGAGCGTGCACCGAGAGTGAGCAGAACAGGGCTGATATGATAAGTATTTTCTTCATACTTCTTTAACTTCTTAGAGAAAAGTAGCAGTAGGCCAGTATGGCACACAGGATGAGTGTGACGATGATGCGAAACACGCAACCTACGAAGCGCTTGATAAGCAAGAACGCTATGACGATGGCTACTATGGCGATTATATAATTTTCCATTCCTTAGGTATTGGTATAGAGAACTCAATTGGACGATGAGTCACAGGATGATAAAAACATAGTACGTAAGCGTGGAGGCAGAGACGATGGAGGGGATTGTCACCATTGCCGTACTTGACGTCACCACAGACGGGATGGCCCATATCGGCTGCATGGACGCGTATCTGATTCTTGCGGCCAGTCTCCAACTTGAACTCCACAAGGGAATAGCGGTCAGAGCGGTCGAGAACGGTGAAATGGGTGACAGCGTACTTGCCGCCATTATCCACTGGGGATGAATAGGTGATGTAAGCCTTATTGTCCTTGAGCCAGTTGGCAATAGTGCCCGTCTCCTCCTCAAAGGCTCCAGAACAGAGCGCCACGTAGCGGCGGTCGAAGACGATGTCGTGCCACTCGTGCTCCAGAATCTGTTCGGTCTGCATGTCCTTGGCGTAAATCATGAGACCTGACGTGTCGCGGTCGAGACGATGCACCACATGGGCACGGCAACCCTGACGAGTCTTCTGGAAATAGTCGTCGAGGACGGTCTTGACATTGAGCGTGGAATGGCCTGCCGCCATGCTGAGGATGCCTGGTTTCTTCTCTATGACAACGATATACTGGTCTTCATAGACTATGGAGACGTACTTGTTCTTGAAGGTGTCGTTGCGCTTGGAATTGGAGACGCTGACCTTCATGCCGGGCAGAAGAGGATAGTCGTACTGAGTGACTACCTTGCCATTGACCTTGATTCCCCTGCCACGCAGCGTGTCCTTAATCTTATTCTTGCTACCGGGAAGCGTGGCAAGGAGATACTCCAACAGGGGCATCTCCTTCTCTACGTTATAGTGTTTGTATTCTCTTAACTTTGGATTATACACTTCAATCTTCAATCTTCAATTTTCAATCTTCAACAGAATTGAACACCTCGCTGACGGTATTAACCTCAAGCATGGACACACCTGCCGACTTGTCAGCGATACCGATATTCATGTGGCCGGATAGGTAGGTCACTTTATCGTCAAGACCTATCATCTTGCGGTCGTACATCCTCTTGACAGCATAGTAGAACTGCTTCTCCAGTTCGTCCTGAGGAGGATAGATAGCGAAGACGCCATAAGAGAGGGCAAGCCAGCGCTGCAACTTCTCATGCTTGCAGATAGCCACGATAGGACTAGGACCACGATAAGCTGCCAGAGTGCGGGCATCGTCACCCGTACCGGAATCGGTCAGAATGCATTTAACGCCAAGTTTGGACGTAGTGCCGATGGCAGCCTTGCAGAGGAAGTCGCGAAGATTGGTGTCAGCACCATCCACGTCAATCTGCTGAGAGTGGAGAGCGCGGTCGGCCTCAGCCTGCTCTGCTATCTTGACCATCGTCTTGACAGCATCTATGGGGTAAGCGCCGTTGGCAGTCTCACCAGAGAGCATCAGGGCATCGGTATTCTGGAATACGGCATTGGCAATATCACTCACCTCAGCACGTGTAGGACGAGGATTCTTAATCATAGTGTGCAGCATCTGCGTAGCCACGATGACGGGTTTCTTGCGGAATACACATTTCTTTATTATCATGCGCTGTATGCCAGGAATCTTCTCTGCTGGTATCTCAATTCCGAGGTCACCACGCGCCACCATGATACCATAGCAATTGTCGAGTATCTCATCGATGTTGTCCACACCCTCCTGATTCTCTATCTTGGAGATAATCTTGATGTCGGAGTTGTGCTCGTCAAGTATCTTCTGCACCTCCATGAGGTCCTCCTTGGAACGAACGAAGGAGTGAGCGATGAAGTCGATATCCTCCTCGATAGCGAGCAGTATGTTGCGACGGTCCTTCTCCGTGAGGGCTGGCAATTCGATATGCACACCAGGCACATTGACAGACTTATGGGAACCCAGTTTGCCATCATTCATCACAATAACTTCGAGTTTCTCAGCGTCATTATCCACCACCTGCATGCAGAGTTCGCCATCATCAAAAAGAATCTGGTCTCCTACTTTAACATCGTGACATATATCCTTGTATGACAGGCAGATAATATCGTGTGTTGTATCCTTTTCAGGAGCGCCGATAATGCTCACTTTCTCACCCTGCTTGTACTCTATCGGAGCCTCTGCGGAAGTGGTGCGAATCTCCGGCCCCTTAGTATCAATAAGGATACCCAGATGCTCAGACACCTCACGCACATTCCTGATGATGGTCTTCAGGCCCTCCGGCGTAGCGTGCGCCGTATTCATACGTATCACATTGGCGCCAGCTTTGTACAGTTGGCGAATAAACTCTACATCACATCTCAGGTCACTGACCGAGGCTACTATTTTAGTCTGTTTCATATTTTTGTTTTTCTACGAAGTTATCGAACTGCAAATTTACTTTTTTTTGCCCAATAAGCCAAACAAATCACCGTTTTTTGCCTTTATTTTAAGAAATAAAGCATATTTTTTGTGAAATATTTTGTTTTTTCAAAATAAACTTGTACATTTGCAGAACACTATGAATGATAAAATATCCCATTCGGGTATAATAGATAGTATAACAGGCACCAAAGTCCATGTGCGCATTGTCCAAAGCAGTGCGTGCTCGAGTTGTAAGGTGGCCTCCTACTGCTCCTCTGCCGAGAGCAAGGAGAAGATGATTGACGTGAGATGCCTCGACGCCCGCAAGTACAAGGTGGGACAGGCTGTCAATGTGCTGGCATCGCAATCGGTAGGCATGAAGGCTGTCGTCCTGGCATTCGTAGTACCGACGCTGGTGCTCCTTGCCACCATCATAGTATGTGTGAACTACGGCATCTCTGACGGCATAGCAGCCTTGGCTGGCATCGGTTCGCTGATACCCTACTACATGGTGCTCTACCTCATCAGAGGCAAGATAGAGAATATCGTCACCTTTTATCTGGAACCCGCAAACGAAACTTCAATAACCAAATAACAATTAACAACAAACAAAACAACACATTATGAGCTTAATCTTATCATCAGTGCTCACACTGGGTATCATTGCAATTATTGCTGCAGTGATTCTGTTCATTTGTGCTAAGAAGTTTGCTGTACAGGAAGACCCTCGACAGGAGAAGGTTGCCGCTATCCTACCACAGGCCAACTGTGGCGGTTGCGGTTTCCCTGGCTGTGCGGGCTTCGCTGCCGCTTGCTTCAAGGCTGCAACAGAAAAGGGCTCTATCGACGGACTCTCTTGTCCTGTCGGTGGTGCAGAAGTAATGGATCAGGTTACGGCAATCCTCTTCTCTGAGGGTGGTGCCGACGCACCTGCTGATAGTGCTCCTGCCAAGGCTGACGGACCTAAGAAGGCTGCTGGACCATTGAAGCCAATGTCCACCGACCTTAAGCCGTTCGTTGAGCCAAAGGGTCTCGACTTCTCTGGTCCTAAGGCTAATCCTGTACCTGCCATGCCAGCGGGTCTCAAACCAGCAAAACTGCCAAAGAACTGGCCTGCGTAACCTTAAAAGTAGTAAAAAGCAATGAAAGCAAAGACATTTAGAATTGGTGGTGTGCATCCAGCTGAGAACAAACTCAGCAATGACGCCGTTACACAGCCTGCACCATTGCCACAGCAGGCAGTATTCTCCCTCAGCCAGCATATCGGCGCTCCTGCCAAGGCCATCGTCAAGGAAGGCGACAAGGTAAAGGTAGGTACAATGATAGCAGAGGCTGGAGGTTTCGTTTCAGCTAACATCTTCTCATCCGTATCCGGTACAGTAGTAAAGGTTGGTGACAGCCTCGACGTATCAGGTGCCATGAAGCCTGCCATCACCATCAAGGTGGAGGGCGACGAGTGGGAAGCATCTATCGACCGCTCCGAGAAGTTGGAGAAACTCGCTGACCATCCCGAACTCACACCAGAGGAAATCGTAAACCGCGTGAAGTACGCCGGTATCGTAGGTATGGGTGGCGCATGTTTCCCAACTCACGTAAAACTCATGCCTCCTCCAGGAGCTAAGGCAGAGTGCGTCATCATCAATGGCGTGGAGTGTGAGCCATACATCACATCAGACTACCGCCTCATGCTCGAGAAGGCCGACCAACTCATTGAGGGTCTGCGTATCCTCATGGCTGCCGTAAAGGTAACGAAGGGTTACATCGGCATTGAGGACAACAAGCCTGCTGCCATCAAACTCATCGCAGAGAAGGTGGCCAACGACCCTAACATCGAGGTGGTACCTCTGAAGAAGAAATATCCACAAGGTGGTGAGAAGCAGCTCATTGATGCCGTTATACGTCGTCAGGTGCCTGCACCACCAGCAATACCTATCAGCGTAGGTGCTGTAGTACAGAATGCAGGTACTGCCGTTGCTGTCTATGAGGCAGTGATGAAGAAGAAGCCTCTCTTCGAGCGCTACACCACCGTTACAGGTCTGCAGGTCAAGAAGCCTAGCAACTTCCTCGTGCGCATGGGTACATCATTCGAAGACCTTATCAACCTCTGCGGCGGTATGCCAGAGGGCGAGAACAAGGTGCTCGCTGGCGGTCCTATGATGGGACGTGCCGTACCTTCTATCGAGGTTCCTGTAGGCAAGGGTCAGAACTCCATCACTATCCTCACTGGCAAGGATGCCGTAATGCCTGAGGAACAGCCATGTATCCGTTGTGCTAAGTGCGTCAGCGCTTGTCCTATGGGTCTGGAGCCATTCCTGCTGGCTAAGGCAGCTAAGATGGAGAAGTGGGATCTGCTGGAGGCTGAGGATGTCACCTCATGTATCGAGTGTGGCTCTTGTCAGTTCACCTGTCCTGCTTACCGTCGTCTGCTCGACGATATCCGCAAGGGTAAGGGCACTGTTATGGGTATCATACGTCAGCGCAACGCTCCTGCTCCAGCACCAGCAAAGGCAGAAGCTCCTAAGGCTAAGACCAAGGACGGTAAGGAGTTCGTGATGCACACGGCAGAGAAGCCGTTCGTGACACCTACCGACCTCGACTTCTCAGGCAAGAAGGCTAACCCAATACCTACAATGCCTGCAGGTCTCAAGCCAGCCAAGACTCCAAAGAATTGGCCTGCGTGAGTAATTTTCCCAAACGACTAAACAACTAAAAAACTAAACAACAAAATAATATGGGTAACTTAATTGTTTCTCTTTCACCTCACGCACATGCCAATGACTCGGTGAAGAAGAATATGTATGGTGTCGTCATCGCACTGCTCCCAGCACTGCTCGCATCATTCTATTTCTTCGGTCGAGGTTCGTTCATCGTGTGCCTTGTGAGCGTGGCAGCCTGCCTCTTTTTCGAGTGGGCCATTTGTAAGCTGTTCCTCAAGAAAGAACCTACACTGCTTGACGGTTCAGCAATCGTGACGGGTCTGCTGCTTGGCATGAACCTTCCTTCTAACTTCCCTCTGTGGATGATTATCATGGGTGCCCTCGTAGCTATCGGCGTCGGCAAGATGACCTTTGGCGGTCTGGGACAGAACCCCTTCAACCCTGCTCTCGTAGGACGTTGCTTCCTCCTGGTCAGCTTCCCTACTGCCATGACCACATGGCCAAAGGCTGGTCAGTTGATGGCATACACCGATGCTGAGACTGGTGCTACCCCACTCTCTCTGATGAAGCGCGCCATCAAGGGTGAAGACGTGCTCGGTCAGTTGCCATCTTCTTGGGACATGTTCCTCGGCAACACACCTGAAGGCGTTGGTGCCATCGGTGAGATTTGTGCCCTGGCACTGCTCCTCGGTCTCTGCTACATGCTGTGGAAGAAGATTATCACTTGGCACATACCTGTTAGCATCATCGGCACAGTATTCGTTATCGCTGGTCTGCTCTATCTGGCTGACTGCAAGACCTATGCTGACCCATTCCAGGTAATTTTCTCTGGTGGTCTGATGCTCGGTGCTATCTTCATGGCAACCGACTATGTCACCTCACCAATGACCCACAAGGGCCAGATTATCTACGGTATTGCCATTGGTGCTCTCACCATCATCATCCGTAACTGGGGTGCTTATCCAGAAGGTATGTCATTCGCTATTCTCATCATGAATGCGTTTACACCTCTTATTAATATGTATATCAAGCCAGGTCGCTTCGGTGAAGTACCTGCTCAAACCAAATAAGGAGGAGAAAAAATGGAAAAACTCAAATCAAATCTCACAAACATGGTGAGTGTCCTCACGGGCATCTCAGTGATATGTGGTGGTCTCCTCGCTTTCGCCAACAACCTCACAGAGGCTCCTATCAAGGCTGCCAATGACAAGGCTCTCGCTGACGGTATCACTGCCGTAATGGGCGGTGGCGACGTCAAGGTAGAGGATCCAAAGGGCACTGAGGTAAAGCACACCTCTAAGGCTGATGGCAAGGAATACACCTACATCGTTTATAAGACAGACAAGGGCAATGCAGTAAAGGCTACCGACCCTAACGCTTTCGGTGGCAACCTCACCGTCCTCGTAGGCTTTAATGCTCAGGGTGACATTCTAGGCTACACCGTACTGGAGAACAACGAGACACCTGGTCTGGGTGCCAAGTGTCCTGACTGGTTCCAGGAGGGCAACCCTGGCAACATCGTCGGCAAGAACCCTGGTAAGAACAACATGACAGTATCTAAGGACGGTGGCGAGATAGACGCTATCACGGCATCTACCATCACCTCCCGTGCCTTCCTGCGTGCAGTAAAGCAGGCATACTATGCCGCTATGGACCAGGAGCCCGATGCTGAAACCGGTGCAACAAAACAAAACTAATAAAAAGGAGGAATCAAAATTATGAGTAAATTCGGTATTATAATGAATGGCATCATCAAGGAGAATCCTACCTTTGTATTGATGCTCGGCATGTGTCCTACACTTGCTACTACCACCAGTGCCACCAACGGCATGATGATGGGTCTGGCTACCATGGCAGTGCTTATATTCTCCAATATAATCATCTCTGCTATCAAGAACCTCACCCCTGATATGGTGCACATCCCAGTATATATCGTGGTAATCGCTACACTGGTGACCATCGTGCAGTTGACCATCAAGGCCTACGCACCTGAAGTGGATAAGTCACTCGGTCTGTTCATCCCACTTATCGTGGTAAACTGTATCATCCTCGGCCGTGCAGAGTCTTTCGCTGGGAAAAACTCACCACTCGACTCTGCCCTCGATGGTATCGGTATCGGACTGGGCTTCACCATCGGTCTCACCATTCTCGGCATCTTCCGTGAGCTTCTCGGCAACGGCACCATCTTCGAGTGCCGTCTCATCCCAGAAGACTTCGGTATGCTCATTTTCATTCTCCCTCCAGGAGCATTCCTGACATTGGGATATATCATTGCAGTAATCAACCGTTTTAAGAAGGCATAATTATGGAGTATCTATTGATTTTCATTGCAGCGATATTCGTAAATAATATCGTCCTCAGCCAGTTCCTTGGTATCTGCCCATTTCTCGGCGTCAGCCAGAAGGTAAGCACATCACTCGGTATGTCGGCTGCCGTAGCCTTCGTAATGCTGTTGGCTACACTCGTAACATGGCTTCTGCAGATGTTCGTCCTCAACCCTCTGGGCTTGGGCTTCCTGCAGACTCTGTCATTCATCCTCGTCATCGCCTCTCTGGTGCAGATGGTAGAGATTATCCTCAAGAAGGTCTCTCCTCCACTCTATCAGGCTCTTGGCGTATTCCTTCCCCTTATCACCACCAACTGCGCCGTTCTTGGTGTAGCTATTCTGTGTGTGCAGAAGGACTACAACCTGCTCATGTCGCTTGACTACGCTCTGGCATCTGCTCTGGGCTTCGGTCTGGCTCTCGTCCTCTTCGCAGGTCTGCGTGAGCAGTTGGAGTATGCATCTGTTCCTAAGGGCATGAAGGGCATCTCTATCACCCTCGTTACCGCTTCTCTGTTGGCTCTTGCCTTCATGGGCTTCAGCGGTGTTGACGGTGGTCTCAAGACTCTCTTCGGCATACAGTAATCCTGTATTCCAAGTAAGATAAGAAAAGGAGCATCACGAGGATGCTCCTTTTTGTTTTTGTCTTTGTTTTTGTCTTTTTCTTTATTCCTTCCTCCACTTATTCTTACGGGTAGCACGGTGTGGTGTCGCCTCCAGCGGAGATGCTGTTGTCGTAGGAGCGACGCGCGTTGGTGCTACGACAGAGCGTACCTTAGTGCCTGTGGCGAGTGCCTGACGGTACTGAGAGTGGCGTTGCATTATCATATCTACATACTGAGCTGTCTCACTGCCTCGCATGTATCCGTACCTTACTACAGGGTCGTTGTAGTAACGAGCCTCCTGAAGCAAGAGGATATATCGCCTGACGTCACTCCAACGCTGTGGCACGCCACCGTATCTCTTTGCCAGCGCCATAGCATCACGCACGTGATGCGTGCCACCATTATAGGCAGCCAGAGCGAAGCGCAGACGCTCGGAAGGATTGTCGATGTCATCAAACTCTATCTGCAGTTCGCGCATATAACGTGAAGCGGCAGCGATATTGGGTTCTGGTTGGTACATCTGCTCGCGTGGCAGTCCGAGATGGTCTGCCGTAGATGGCATTATCTGCATCAGTCCGCATGCCCCAGCCCAAGAGTGCGCCTGCGGGTCAAAGCACGACTCCTGATAACACTGCGATGCAAGGAGCGACCAGTCAACCATAGCGACTGCAGCATACTTGCGGAAAAGATGATCATAAGAGGAAATTTGTCCTTTTGCAGCAGAGAGCATAGTGGGGAATACTCTGCGAGTGACGCTGGCCTGAGTGAGCTGATACTGTTCCTGACTGCGTATATCTGCCAACATCTGAGGGCGATACCACTCACGTATAGTACGGGCCAGCTCCTCTGAATTCTTGCCTACTACCCAGTCATTTGCTACGCGTATGAACCCCTCCTGATGTTCTCGTGACAGAGGCACGGCGATGATATCACCCTCATCATTGCGCAAACGCTCCAACATATCGAGGGTATCCTTGCAAACATCTATGCGAACAGTCTTATGAAGATGCTCTGCCAGTTTCTCACAGAGCAGGTAGTTGGCACCCATATCGTGCCCGTGGTACTCGTAGTAGGTATCGGGACCGGAGATGGTAAGCATGATGAGTTCCGTACTCACATCGCTGTCATCACCCCAGGGATTCTCAATGGGTTCTTGCTTTACCTTTGCCTTGCAAGATACCAACAATAAAATGATAATTATTTTATAGCTTACTAATCTCACGGAACTCCTTACCCATATTGAGGTTGAGGTATGTGTCGTAAAGTATCGGTTTCCATCGCTTCCTGTCTTCTGGTCGCAGGGCACGATACCTCTGCATATACGGTAGCAGGCGACGATATTCCTTCTGCGCATCACGCAGACGCTGACGGAATGGTTTGCCCTTCTTGCCAAGTACTTCCTGAGCACGCTGGTAGTAGATGTAACCTATATTATAATAAGGTGTATCCAGACTGTCGCAAATGGCGATAGCTCTGTCACCCCACTTTATGGACTCGTCGTAGCGCTGCATGTCGAGCAGCACGATATGCTTACCAGTGGCAAACTGTGCATTCAGACTATCTACTGCGAGTGCTTTGTCGCATATTGAGAGTGCCTCATCGTATCTGTCCCGTCCGCGCAGATATTCTACGAGATGAGAGAAGAAATACGGCGAAGTGCTGTATGCATTGAATCCCTCCGTAAGATACTGGTAGGCATGCAGGGTGTCACGATGTATGAGTGACATGTCGGAAAGAATCTCGTAGGCCTTCTCGCTCTGTCTCGAACGTGTAGCAAGGTCTGCATATTTGAGAGCAAGTGACAGGCTGTCGAGATGCTGGGCTGCTGTGAGGGACAGGAAGGCTACACGACGCATGGCACCATCATCCGTGGCCAGTCGTTCCCCTGAGAAGAGTGGTTGCTGCGGGCATTGCAGGTACAAGTCAAACTGCTGCCAGGCCGACAGCCATTCTCCTCTGTGCAGGAAGTAGATGCCGCCCATGAAGATATTGGTGCGATAGGGCAAGAGGTATGCCGAATTCTTATGGCGCACCGATGCATCGAGAGTATCCAGGCGCTCATAGGCGAGAAACATGCGGCGACCGGTATTCAGCAGGCATACGGTGTCGGTCTTCTGCTTGAGATACATCTTCTCGTTGCCCACCTCATACGCTCGCTTGAGCACATCACACAACAGATGCTGCAATCTCACCTCCTCAGTTTTATACACGCTGTCGGCAAGATACTTGCGCACCGTCTCCTCGCTCTTTTCCAGTTCCTTGCCCGCCTTGATATTCTTGCGGATGCTGGCGACATCATTCTTTAACAGCGTCAGCTGCTTCCTGGTGGGAGCAGCCAACGCCGTTATTGTTGCAATTGTTATTACTAAAAGAAATAGTTTCTTCAAATTTAGAGCTCGTCTATAGTAGAGAGGATATACTTAGTCTTGAAGTTAGCCTCATCAGGGTCAGAAGCCTGAACCTCCTGGAAGAGAGCCTTTGCCTTGTCAATCAGGTCCTTGTATGGCTGATTGTTGTTCTTCAGGTCGATAGCCTTGTTACGGTAGCAGGTAGCGAGGTTGTACTTCACAGCCATGAAGTCTGGCTGAGCCACGAGCACCTTAGAGTAAGCGTCGATAGCCTTGTCATAATCAGCAGCCTCCTGAGCAGCCTGAGCTACGTATGCGTTAGCCATTGGGTCGTTAGGATTAGCCTTGAGGCGCTTCTGGAGCTCCTTGTCTGCCTCTTCCTTCTTGCCGCCCTCCTGCAGAGCACCGATGTATCTGCCAAATGCTATCTCATTGTCTGGATAAGCCTTATAGACCTGCTTTACCTTCTTGATGAGGTAGTCCTGATCCACGTCGCCAGCATCCTTGCGACCCTGGAAAGCATTGAGCTGCAGCTTGATAGCGTCTTCCTTCACCTCAGCATCACCAGACTCGAGAGCCAGCAAAGCATACTTGTCTGCCTTCTTGTAGTCCTTGTCGAAGTATGATGCGAGAGCTGCATAGTAGCTCACCTGACCGTAGTTGTTCTCCTTGACTACAACCTCACTCTCTGAGAATAGGTCATTAGAGTGAGACTCTGCGAACATGCCAAACCACTTCTTTGCGTTAGCATAGTCCTTGTTGTTGTAAGCCCATAGACCGCCATTGATGAGGTCGTTACGAAGAGCTACGATGCGGGCAGCGTTCTTCTTCTTGAACTTAGGCTTCACCTGCCCCTTTTCGTTAGGTTCGTTGTCAGCCACGTTACACTCCATAGCGTACTTCACAGCATCGTAAGCTGCCTTGTACTGCTTGGTCTGGCGATTAGCCTTATCCTCTGGAGTCTTAGCAGTGAGAGCCTTAGCCTGCTCCTTAGAGTTGTCATCGATAGCCATATCCACGATGTGGTTGTAGGCCTTAGCGCGCTCCTCGCCAGTCATGGTAGCAGCCTGCTCCTTCATGACGTTGGTAGCCTCGCTCTTCTTCTCTGCACTCATCACCTGCTTCAGAGCGTCCGGATTCTGTGCCATTGATGCTGTAGTTGCTGCAACTGCGAGCATCGAAAGAATAATCTTTTTCATTGTTAGTTGTTTGGTTGTTTGGTCGTTTAGTCGTTTGGTTAATTTGTCGTTTGGTCGTTTGGGGATTCGTTCACATTATCGTTATCGTTGTCCTCCTCCTCTTCCTCATGAGGTACTACGCAGACAGAGGCGATGGCCTCGTTGCGCTTCTTGAGTTCTATGAGTTTCACACCCTGAGTGTTACGGCCCTTCGTATCGCCTGCATCAGCGATAGCGAAACGTATGGCGATGCCACTCTTGTTGATAATCATGAGGTCTTCGTCGCCCGTTACACACTTCACTGCCACGAGTTCACCCGTCTTGTCGGTTATGTTAAGCGTGATGACGCCCTTCGAGCCACGCTTCGTCAGGCGATAGTCCTCCACAACGGAGCGCTTGCCGTAGCCGTTCTCGCTGACTACCATGATGGTCTCATTCTCTGGGTCATTGACGCATACCATACCTACTACCTCATCCTCGCTGTCAGCAAGGCGCATACCGATAACGCCCGTTGCCACACGGCTCATCACGCGGATGTCGGTCTCATTGAAGCGAACGGCACGACCGTTGCGGGAAGCCAGGATGAGTTCGTTGTGGCCGTTAGTGAGCATTACGTTTACTACCTCGTCGCCCTCAGCGATGTTGATAGCTCTGACGCCCTTGCCACGCGGACGAGAGTAGTCGAAGAGTGATGTACGCTTCACGGTACCGTTCTTCGTAGCGAATACCACGTAGTGGCTCTTCAGGAACTCCTCATCCACGAACTTCTTGCTCTGTATGCCGAGGAATGCATTGACGCTGTCGCCAGGCTCCAGTTGGAGCATGTTCTGTATAGCACGGCCCTTGGAATCCTTCGCGCCCTCTGGTATCTCGAAGCAGCGCTGCCAATACACCCTACCCTGCTTAGTGAAGAAGAGTATCATGTCGTGGGCATCAGCCGCATATACGTATTCTGTGAAGTCCTGTTCACGAGTACGGGCACCACGGGCACCTACGCCGCCACGGCTCTGCACGCGGAAGTCATCCTGCAGGGTGCGCTTGATATAGCCCAGGTGTGACATTGTGATGACCACTGAATCATTGGCATAGAACTGCTCTGGGTTGAACTCAGCATTAGAGAGCTTAATCTCAGTTCTGCGCTCGTCGCCGTACTTCTCCTTAACCTCCTGCAGTTCGTCCTTCATCACCTTCTTGCACAGCTCTGGGTCTTCCAGTATCTGCTGCAGGTAAGCGATGAGTTTCTCCAGTTCGGCATACTCATTCTTCAGTTCCTCTACGCGCAGGCCTGTCAACTGGCTCAGGCGCATATCCACGATAGCCTTAGACTGCAGTTCGTCTATCTCAAAGCGCTTCTCCAGTGCCCTCTGAGCGTCGCTTGGGCTCTTGGAAGCACGTATCAGGCGAACCACCTCGTCAATATTGTCAACGGCGATAATCAGTCCTTCCAGTATGTGGGCACGAGCCTCAGCCTTAGCCTTCTCAAACTTAGTACGGCGAATCGTCACGTCATGACGGTGCTCCACGAAGTACTTCACGCACTCCTTCAGCGAGAGCAGACGTGGACGACCCTTCACCAGAGCGATGCAGTTTACAGAGAACGAACTCTGCAGAGCCGTCATCTTGAAGAGCTTGTTCAGTATGACGTTAGCGTTAGCATCCCTCTTCACGTCAACCACAATACGCATACCCTGACGGCCTGTCTCATCGTTTACGTTGGAGATGCCCTCCAGCTTGCCTTCCTTAACGAGGTCGGCGATATTCTCTATAAGCTGAGCCTTGTTGACACCATAAGGTATCTCCGTAACGACGATGCGGTCGTGGGTATCCTCTGACTCTATCTCTGCCTTGGCACGCATGATGATGCGGCCTCGACCTGTCTCATAGGCGTCTTTCACACCCTGAATACCATATATATAGGCACCCGTTGGGAAATCTGGTGCCTTGATATACTGCATCAAGCCGTCGGTGTCTATCTCCGGATTGTCTATGTAAGCACAGCAACCGTCGATTACCTCACCCAGATTGTGCGTAGGAATGTTCGTCGCCATACCGACGGCGATACCGTTACCGCCATTCACCAGCAGGTTAGGGATACGAGTAGGCATCACCGTAGGCTCCTCCAGAGAGTCGTCGAAGTTGTTCATCATATCTACGGTATCCTTCTCCAGGTCATCCATGATATGCTCACCCATCTTCGAGAGGCGGCACTCCGTATAACGCATAGCAGCAGGCGAGTCACCATCCACCGAGCCGAAGTTACCCTGACCATCCACCAGCGTGTAGCGCATGTTCCAGTCCTGAGCCAGGCGCACCAGTGCACCATACACCGATGAGTCACCATGAGGGTGATACTTACCCAGCACCTCACCTACCACGCGGGCACACTTCTTGTAAGGCTGATTACTCGTATTGCCGATACCCAGCATACCATACAGGATACGGCGGTGTACGGGTTTAAAACCATCACGCACATCAGGCAATGCACGTGCTACGATAACCGACATTGAGTAGTCGATGTAGCTCGACTTCATCTCATCCTCAATGTTTATCTTGCGGATTCTGTCAAAGTCTTGTGTCTGTGTTTCTTCCATTTTTCTTGTTTTTGGCCCTTTTCAGGCTCTCTATCGCATTTTTACCTTTTTAAATTATGGTACAAAGTTACGAAAAAACGAGCAAAATACCAAATAAAAAGCCTTAAAAAGCCTAAAAACCGCACCAAGACGACAACCTTTTGTTACAGAGCCGAGCGGCTAAGCTAGGGCGTGCAATCCAACTCGGATTACTTGCAGAAGCTAAGCACCTACATCTGGAAGCAAAGCACCCGCACGTAGGCGCTAAGTACCCACAGATGGAGGCTAAGCGCCCACAACCTACATCATTTTTTTCGATTTTTGCCCATTTTCTCCCAACTTTTTTCTGCGTTTTGGGGCAAAAACCTCCACTCTCCACTTATCCTCCACCACTCGCCAAGCCAGTATTTATGCGCTTTCCCGAAGGCGAGTGGAGGATTTTAGTTTGATTTTCAAAAATGTTACGCGCGTACGCGCGAGAGACGACGTGATAAAGAGCAAAAAGCGAAGCGGAACCAACCTCATTAAGGTCAGCTCCGCTCTATCGTTTATTGCAAAAGGCTCATTGCCCCTCGTCCTCGAAGTCAACATTGAGTGACTCTGCTCCTGACTGACTTCCACTCTGATTGGGATCCACCTCCACAGACTGTGCCTGCAGAATTGTGGTCTTCAGTAATAGCTGGACGCTCATTATATTTGGCTGTACATATATGTTCTTTTTCATATCTGCTCCTCCTTTTACTTTACAACTGCCACTTTCTTACCCTCTATGATATATACACCCTTCTCCTTAGGCTGGCCATTGAGTTTACAGCCACCGACGGTATAATAACTATGGGTCGAGGAGTTAGCTCTGCGAACTGACATCAGTCCTGTTGCCTCATCATCCCAGTCCACTTCTATGCTCTGAGTACCAGAGCTGAGTACTGTTGTGGCTATCTGTAGGTATGCTCTGTTGGCTGGCATTTTCTCCTCAGGGTCGCTGCTAGCCTCTATTTTGATAAACTTGCCGCCCTTCATCATAAAGTTGGTGTAGTCGCTCGATATTGCATCCACGTGAGTCGCCTCCACGACAGCCACGAGGGCATTGTCCGTTATGGCCATAGCATCGTCATTCGTTCCCGTAAGCGTATATGTCTCGCCTGGTGTACCTCTCAGCAGCACGCCCGTATTGGCAGGCACAGCTCCATTGATGTTCACTACGCTGATGGTGCTCTTCCCTACATCGTACGTCTTGCAATAGTGCGCAGTCAGGCCTTCAGGCAGGGCAAACTTCGCCTTCGCGCTGAAGGTTCCGATGCCTGAAGATGGAACTGTGTACGCTTTCGTAGCAAACAGCTTCAGCATCGGCAGGTTGTTTACAGGGTCCTGCACCCAAACTTCCTCTGCGCGGCCAGCTTGCAGAGCTGTTGCAGTTGTACCGTCAGCAAGTTCTGCAGCAGTTGCTTTTGTGCCTTGGGCAACTCCAAAGTCCCGATAGTAGTAGCAATTGGTATAAGTTCCTGTAGATTGGTCTTCTTTTGCAAACCTGTCAAAAGTGAAGAACGTTGTGAGCCAACTATTATATTTGTTGGTGTCGCTGCCCTCATCCAGTATGACTAGACAATTGGTGAGAGCGGAAGTTCCTGAGTAATGATAACCGATAAATCCGCTATGAGACTGTTTGCTAGTTGATTGAATAAGACCCGTAAAAATACAATCTGTTATGTTAATCGAGGTTCCATACATAAAGGCCACAAAGCCTGTGAACGTATCTGCAATATTGTTTGACGATGCGATATTCACATCGCTCCAGCAATTCTCTATGGTGTTTGTTCCGTATGCCCAGCCAACTAATCCGGAAGCTCCGATTTTATCTGCTGTTATACTGCCGGCTGTGCGTAGATTGCGGATAGTTGCGCCCTCAATATCTCTAAAAGGAGCTGCGCCCAAATAACTTTGACCGCTCTCTATACTCATACTCGATGTGTTATAATTGAAGGTCAACGTATGACCCTGTCCGTCAAATATTCCGCTATATCTTGTGGCGTAAGAGCCAATCTTAGTCTGGTCATCGCCAAGGTCGATGTCAGCCGTCATCTTGGCATTGGCAGTTGGAGTAGTCTGTACCAATGTGGCAAACTCCTTCCAGTCCTGCGCTGTGCCAAGTAAATAGTAACCCTCGCCGTCC
>CAJODK010000024.1 GCA_905233245.1 uncultured Prevotella sp.
GCTTACCACGAGGTATAGAAACGAGATCTGTGTTCTTGTTGCTGAAAGGATATTCAACTTCGGTGAGATAGCCTTGTCGCACACACTCATTCCACACCACACGACATGTACGAAGATAGATGCCTCTTGTAGCATCAGCTATTTTACCTACTATTTTATCTTCCTGAAGAACTCCATTCTTCATTCCTTCACTCCACTTCTTAATAATTTCTTTATTAATAGAGAAGCCGTTTATGTCACCTATAATTTTACGGAATGATTTCAGGGCACAGGAATAACTCTCTGCTGTTCCTGCGTATCCTTCCTCTTTCTTTCTGCCTATAATGTCTTCCCATATCGTGAGGAATGACTTTCCTTCCTCACCTTCGATGCTAACACCGGAAAATAGAGTACGGATAAGAGAAAGAGTAAGTTGCTGTTTGCCCGAAACCTTAACCAGTCTGGCACGATACCCCTCCAGTATTCCTTCCCACTCTTTCTTTTTTGTCATCAAGGAATTTTTCGATGACGTTACATTGCATACCTCTCCGAAATACTTTTCGGTAGTAAACTCGCCTATGCGATGGTAATACCTTTGATAATTTATTGTAAACGTAATCACAATAGGGTACTCTCCTTTCTTATTCTTATATCTTCTATCAAGATTAAATAGCAGGGAGCAGTTACCCACTTTATTACATGTCAGAGAGGTTTGTTTTTTCATTTGTAACTGTTATAAAATTTTGAACAAAAGCTGAACAAACTGAACAAAAACTGAACAAATATCCGCATAAATTCACATATCCAGTCGTTTTCTTTTTTATCAGTTACAAAGTTACAAATAATTTGATAATCAACAAAATAAATATAAGAAAATGTTATAAATTTCAATAAATAGTAATTGCTTTCCTAAGGATTCATAATCCGGAGGTCGAGGGATCGTGGCCCCCTCCCGCTACTTTAAAAGCACGATAGGCTTGCAGCATCGCTGCAGGCCTTTTTTTATGCTTCTCGCCTTGTTTCCTTTGCTTTATTCTTTTGTTCCTTAGCTTTTGCAGAACAAAATAGCCTATTTTGTATTTGCCATTAAGTTATTTTGTTATATTAAAGCATGGAAAGAAGCGGAAAAAACACGGCTTTGAACGTTTCTTTCATTACTTTTCTCTATTCTTTCAATTTTATTTCGTAACTTTGCAAAGCATCTGTTCATCCTTGCAAGGACCTATATGAGAAAAAGAATCATCTACATACTTATTCTATCGCTCTGCATAGTGACCACTGCCTCTGCACAAAAGGGCAGCAAGCAGAGAGTGCCACGAACCACGAAGAAGGCGAAAGGAAACCCGCTCGACTCCATAGCACGACTAATGGAACTGAGCGAAGTGACTGTGACGGGCACGAAGTCAGCTGTGAAACTGGAAGTGGACCGCAAGACGTACGATGTCTCCAACGACCTTTCGAACATCGGAGCCTCAGCAACGGATGCCCTGGAGAATATTCCTTCTGTCGAGGTGGACAGTGATGGCAACATCTCGCTGAGGGGAAGTACCAGTGTGGAGATATGGATAAACGGTAAGGCGAGCGGACTGACGAGTGACAATCGCTACTCCATACTGGAGCAGATACCTGCTGAGAGCATCGACCGCATCGAGGTCATCGACAACCCCTCAGCCAAATTCTCGGCCGAGGGTAGCGCAGGCATCATCAATATCGTAATGAAGCGAGACAGGAAGAAGGGCTACTATGGTTCGGTACAGGCTGGCGCCGACACCGCTGGTGGCGCCAATACGAGCGTGAATTTCAATACCAACTCTAAGTGGATAGACACTTACGCCAGCATAGGTTATCGACACAGGCAGGATGAGAGCGGAGCGAAGACTGAGAAGACGCTATATAACACCTCCTCCAACTCCTCCCAAGGAGGAGGGAAAGTACCACAGGGTTACCAGGAGTCGAAGTCGGTAAACAACAAGCGTGGCAACAATCTCTTCCTCCGAGCTGGTATGACTCTGCATGCCACGAAGAAGGACGACATATCGGTGTCGGGAATGTTTATGCATGGCGGAGGCAACAGCGGGTCGCACACACCTTATTATTATTATGACGCCAACCACGAACTGACCAAGACGCTCACAAGACAGACTACGGGGCGCTCGAGGATGAACTTCTTCAACCTGGAGTTTGACTATCGTCATAACTTCACCGACCGTCACTTCATAGACCTCAATATCACTCACGGCAGTTGGCATAATAATAACAATAATGTGTATCAGGACAGAACAGAATATAACGGGAACGCTAACGGGAACGGGAACGAGTCTTACCAACTGAGGCCACAGAGAATACGCAACAGAACTACGGAACTGAAATTGGACTACGAGAATCCCTTCTCGGAGCACTTCTCCCTGCAGGCAGGGTATAATGCGAAGTTTAATCGTGAGAATACTCCACAGGAGGCGTGGCGAAGCGACAACTACAATGGTGAGAATCTCGTGGAGGACGTGGCCTACTACAATCGCTTCATCTACAATATGGATACCCATGCCTGGTATGCAAGCCTCACGATGAAATGGGGTAAATTTGGTGTTATGGCAGGTCTGCGCGGAGAATACTGGAAAGTAAATACTGAGTCGTACAGGCATCCCTCCATCAGTACGGAGCCGGAGGGCTTCAAGAAGGACTTCTTCGAACTCTTCCCCTCGCTCTTCCTCTCCTACCAAATCACAAAGCAAGACCAACTGCAACTCAATGTCACACGACGTCTGAAGCGCCCTTGGGGAGGGCAACTCAATCCCTTCATGGACACCAGCAATGCCTCTATGGTATCGTTTGGCAATCCTGAACTGACGCCAGAGTTCAGTTTTGCTTTCCAACTCAACTACCTGCGCACGTGGGACAATCACTCTGTGCTCTTCTCTGCATACTATCGCCCCACCACTGACGTGATGCAGAGAGTGAAATACATGATAAATGGTGACGACCGCACCTTCCAGACCCACATGAATCTCTCCAAGAACATCAACTCCGGACTGGAAGTGACGGTAAAGAATAAGTTTGCACGATGGTTGGACCTCACTACGTCTGCGAGTGCCTTCTACTACAAACTCAACGCCTTCCACTACACCCTGACAGACCCTCTGATGGGAGAGCAGATAACGGTGAGCGGCGAAGAGGAGAGCCGATTCTCGTGGAATGCCAAGATGCAGGCAAACTTCACCCTGCCACATAATTTCACAATACAACTGAAGGGACGCTACCGCTCTAAGAGACTTATAACACAAGGTTCGCGACGTCCTTCATACAGCGTGGACCTCGGAGTGAGGAAGACATTCTTCGACCGCAAACTGACCCTCGCCCTCAACTGCCGAGACCTGCTCGACTCCAAGAAAAACAAGAGCGAAACAGAGAGCGAGACCTTCTATCAATACAGCGAAAACTGGCGACACTCGCGAAAAGTGAACTTCACCGTCACATGGTCCTTTGGTAACAACAAGCCAAAGCGCAACAGGCGCGACCGCGAAGACAGCGATAGCGAGGATGACGGTATGCAGAACTACGATGGTGGTGGTGGAGAAGACTAAGCCAGCAACTCTGCTGGAACAGCCTCTGCCATAGCCTCATAGGCACTCTCCGATGGGTGCAGATGGTCGCCAGAGTCAAAGCCAGGAGCAAAGCGCTCCACATGCTCACTATCACGCACCGCCTTATCAAAATCTACGCATCCATCGAACAAAGGCGAGGTGCGAAGCCACTCATTAAACTCCATACGCATCTTTTCTCTCATCTCGTTGTAGGTGCGCCAGCCATAGATAGGCAGGAGGGTACCAGAGTATATAGAAGCCCCCCCATCGCCCCCCAAAGGGGGCACATTACCTTTTATATATATATTTTCGATACCCTTTTCGAGTTCCTCTACCGTTGGCATATCGCTCCACGGACGGAAAGGATTGACATCCACGCCTACGGGGTGGATGATATCGTTGATGCCATGCTGGATTATTATAGAGGAAACACCACTCACATTCGTCTCTATAGGCCATCGCGTAGCACCCTTCAGACCATAGGCCTGATAGGTGATGCAATCGTACTGGCGAAGGATGCGAGTGCCACTGACTGCCCTGCGTATGATAGCCACATTATGAAATCCCTCGCTCCAAGCACGCAGAGCCAAATAGTCTGGCCACGACTGCGCCGTGATAGAGTCGCCATAGCACACGAGAGCGTGATTCTTCTCCTCCGTTAGGATGTCAATGGTATTGAGGAAATAGAACCAATTGGTCTTGCGCGAAAGGTCGAGAGGCAACTCCTCCGCCTCAGCAAAGTCGCCATAAGCATACTGTCCCTTAGACAGTGGGCCTGTGATGAGGGTGCCAGCATTCATCTGGGTGTAACCCTCCAGATAGATACTCACCTCAAGCGTAGAGCCTGCCTCAACGTCCATCTCTATCTCCTCACTCTCCACTTCCTCGCCAGGGGCTATTGTGAGAGGTGAGAGGTGAGAGGTGAGAGGTGAGAGATTAGCATTTCTGTTTCTTAGGAAAACTTTGCTCAGAGTAACAGGTTCCGTACCTGTGAGGTTAGAAAAGCGTAACCTCAATTTGGAACCAGAGAAAGGCATAAACACTGGATAGCGCAGTGTGATGTCCTTAGCATACACTGCCTCCTTGCGGTCTGTTATTGATGTCGCATTGCCCCAACAGGCAACCCACTTGCTGTAATTCATGCGACAAAGGTACAAAAAAAAGTTGATATATCTATTTTTTTTAGTAACTTTGCACCAGACTAACTAAAACTCAACAAATATGAAAGCAAAACTACTCATTGCTACGGTATGCACTCTCTGCTGCCTCACTATCAATGCCACTAACTACTACGCTGCACCTGGAGCTACAGGTGACGGTAAAAGCATCAACACCCCTGGCGACCTCAACAAACTCGCCTCCAAAACCATAGCAGGAGGCGACTCCCTCTTCCTCCTCGATGGTGTGTACTACATCACAGCAGCAGTTGACATCAAGACCGCCGCTGGCACTGCTGATAAGCGAACATTCGTAGGCGCTTACCCTGAGGCACACCCTATCATCGATGGTTATAAGATGGCATACAACAACAATGGACAGTCAAACGGTCTGCGTTGTCGTGTCAGCTATGTGCATATATATGGCATTACCGTCCGTTATGCAGGCTTCAAAGGATTCCTTATTGCAGGTGACAATAATACAACAATCAGCAATGTCCTGATAGAGAACTGTACGGCTCAGGCAAGTGTGGATTCGGGCTTCGGCGCGAAAAATGCAGGTAACTGTACCTTCCTCAACTGTGACTCCTTTGACAGTTTCGACTACGAGTTGGGAGGAACAGAAAAACCAGACTTTGGTGGCAATGCCGATGGATTCTGCGACAAGCAGTTTACAGGTGATGGCAACACATACATCAACTGCCGTGCCTGGAACAACAGTGATGACGGATGGGATCTGTACAAGCGTGGAACAAATTCGCCCATCGTGTTTATCAACTGCATAACCTACAACAACTCGCCTGAATACTACGACTTCACGGGCAATCCACGACTGGAGACAGACAAGGCATGGTTTGATAGTATGGAAGGACAGACGAAGACGACATCAAAGAATCATACCGACACATGGTATCGCACCTACTATTATAATAATGGTAATAAGAACGGATTCAAAATAGGTGGTGCCAGCGTGGCTACTGACGTGACGATGTACCGTTGCCTTGCCGTAAAGAACACTATCAAGGGCTTTGACCAGAACTACACTCAAGGCAATGTGAAACTATACAACTGCACAGGCTACGACAACAAGAACAACTACCACTTCGGTTCTGCACAGATGGCAGGTCTTGACATCAAGAACAGTATCAGCTACTACACTACGCCAGGTGATCCAACTAAGCAGGATGAGAAGTTTAAGGACATCATAACCACAGGTAACTACACGCACTCAAGCAACAGCTGGGATATGGCAGGCATGACACCCGAAGCATCCGACTTCATAAGCCTTGATGCAGCAACCTCCGTAGGAGCACGCAATGAGGATGGTACATTCAGCGTTCCCACTCTGTGTCTTGCTGAGAGTAGTAAATACATAGATGCAGGTGAAGTGATAGCCGGCTACACAGACTATATAGGCAGCAAGCCTGACCTGGGATGGAAGGAGTATGACGAGAGCATCCCTACAGAAGTCATCCAAGTAGAGGAGAACACTATTCTACCAGACATGCGTCGCCTCAATATCTACACCATTGACGGTACGTTGGTGGGTATGTCCACATACGGTAAGGTCAGTGGAATGAAATCAGGCACGTACGTCGTCCGTGACTTCGATTCGGGCAAGAGCGTCAAAATTGTTGTGCCATAATTTTGTAATGCACATATTTTTTTGTACCTTTGCACCCGATATGGCAAAATGCCTATCAAGGGGTGCTCACCGAAGTGGTGGGCTGAGATGATACCCTCGAACCTGATGCGGATAATGCCGATGTAGGGATTGATAGTGTATTTATTTCTTTTTCCCCTTATTTTTTATTAACAAATAATTATAAGGTAAAAAGATGAAAAACTTTTACTTAATGGTCAGCACTTTGATGCTGACTGGTATGGTGTCTGCTGAGGCAGCAGGCATCGACACTCTGCGCACCCAGCAGTTGCAGGATGTGCAAGTAATTTCTACACGTGCCACGAAGAATACTCCTATGGCATTCACCAACATGACAAGGGATGACATCAAGGCAATGAATCATGGCAAGGATATTCCATATATCCTGTCACTCACGCCTAGTGTCACCATGACAAGCGATGCAGGCAACGGCATAGGTTACACTACGCTCAGAGTGCGTGGTACAGACCCTTCCCGCATCAATATCACTGCCAATGGCATACCCGTAAATGACTGTGAGAGTCATCAGGTATTCTGGGTTAATATGGGCGATTTCGCTTCTTCGCTGCAGTCTATACAGATACAGCGCGGTGTGGGTACATCTACCAATGGTGCAGGTGCCTTCGGTGCTACCATCAACATGCAGACTGACAATATCGGTGTTAAGCCATATTTCGGCGTGGATCTCAGTGGCGGCTCCTACTACAGCCACAAGGAGACTGTACGATTCGGCACTGGTCTCATCAATGGCCACTGGGGACTGCAGGGCAGACTGAGCGACATCGGGTCAAAGGGCTATATTGACCGTGCCTCTACAAAACTGAACTCATACTTCCTGCAAGGTGGCTACTTTAGTGACAACACGGTAGTGAAATTCGTCACATGGGCTGGCAAGGAAGAAACCTATCACGCATGGGACTACACCTCTAAGTACGAACAGTCACTATACGGTCGCACCTTCAACTCCTGCGGCGCTATGACATGGGATAATGATAAGTTCTACAACAATCAGAAGGACTTTTACAACCAACAGAATTATCAGTTGCTCCTCAACCAACGCCTTAACGACATGCTCAATCTCAACGTAGGTCTGCACTACACGCATGGTGAGGGCTACTACGAGCAGTACAAAATATACACAAAATTGAGCACCTATGGTTTGCAACCCTCAGATCAAGGCAATGTGAAGAAAGCCGACCTCATTCGTCAGAAGCGTCTCAACAACGACTTCTATGGTGCTGTTGCTTCTTTGGTTTACAACAACAAGAAAGACCTTGAGGCCTCCTTCGGCGGTGGTTGGAATAAGTATGATGGCGACCACTATGGCAAGGTAACATGGACTGACATCAGCGTAATAGGCATGCCAGGCTTTGAATACTATCGCAATAATTCAAAAAAGACCGATTTCAATATCTATGGCAAGGCAAGCTACACTTTATGGAAGGGACTGAGTGCATTCGTTGACTTGCAGTATCGTCGCATACGCTATGAGATGCAGGACCCTGGTGACTGGTATGGTGCAAATCCCGACAACAGGTATATCATCGATGATGTATATAACTTCTTCAACCCTAAGTTTGGCTTGAACTACGAAATCACCCGAAACCACCGTGTCTATGCTTCTTACGCCATTGCGCACAAGGAGCCTACACGCGATAACTATCAGGACAATCAGGGACTGCCTCTGAAAGCAGAGCGCCTCAATGACCTCGAGGCAGGCTATAAGTTCCAGAGCGAGAAATTCTCTGCAGGCGCCAACTTCTACTGGATGGACTACAAGGATCAGTTTGTCTTGACAGGTGCCCTCAATGATATTGGTCAAGCCGTGGCAATCAATATACCAAATACCTATCGTATCGGTGTAGAACTAGAAGCGGCATGGCAGCCAGCCGAGTGGTTTCGTTGGGACATAAACGCTACATTCTCCCGCAATCGTGTGAATGACGCTATGGTCACTCTTGATGATGGTAAGACCAATGTCAATGTTGGCAACACACCATTGTCTTTCTCTCCTAGTCGTATCTTCAATAATATTTTCACCTTCAGCTATAAAGGCTTCAAGGCTTCAGTGCAGAGCCGTGCCATCAGCAAGCAGTATCTCACCAACTCTGGTTTCGATACCATGACAGGTTGGGATGCTCAGGGCAATAAGACACAGGAGACTATCACTCTCGGTGCACATTTCACCACCAACCTCGACCTTAGCTATAATTTCTCAATTAAGCCTTGGGGCATAAAGGATGCTACCGTTGGAGTGACAATGTACAATCTCTTCTCTTCAAAATACGATACCAACGGCTGCGCAGCACCAAGCTACAAGATGGAGAACGGCAAGGTCGTGGCATATAATGGAAGCTACATTTCCGATGGTGCTATACGTGACCAGTGGGCAGCAGGATTCGCTCCTTCTGCACCATTCAATGCTATGGCATATCTGTCTGTAAACTTCTAAATGCTTGACTACTTAGACATATTCACCACGGTACTCGGGCTGGTATATATCTGGCTCGAGTACCGTGCCAGTATATGGCTGTGGCTGATAGGCATAGTGATGCCAGCCCTTGATGTGGTACTCTATTGGCGCCACGGACTGTACGGCGATGCTGGTATGGCGTGCTACTACACCTTAGCCGCCGTATATGGTTTCCTTTTCTGGAAATTTAAGAAGACAAGGAAAGAGAAAAAAACGCTACCTATCATCTATATGCCTCACGACAGGTATCTTCCCGCCATTGTCTTTTTCTTCCTGGCGTGGGCTTCCACCTACTGCGTGCTTGTGACATGGACTAACTCAACAGTACCCATTCTCGACTCGTTCACCAACGCCCTCTCCTTCATAGGACTGTGGGCTCTGGCTCGCAAGTATGTGGAGCAATGGCTCTTCTGGATAGTAGTAGATGTAGTATGTTGCTTTCTCTATATTCATAAAGAAATACCATTCAAAGCGGGACTGTACGGGCTATATGTATTTATTGCCATCGCAGGTTATTTTAAGTGGAAAGCGCAGGCTAAAAGAAAAAAAATTCGTACCTTTGCACCAAATGCATGCAAAGACCCTTAAAATAATAGTACTTTTAGGCTGCCTCCTACCCTTTCTTTCTGCAAGGGCAGGGGGCAGAAGTCTTAAGGAGCGTTACACCCTTGAGCACCCCCTCATCTTTGAGGATGCATGGGAGAAATGGCCTTACTCCTTTGTAAACGCAGAAGGGGAACCCGACGGCTTCGATATAGAACTGGTAAAACGTGCTCTCAGCAGACTTGACATTCCCTTTCATATCCGTCTGCGCAGTCAGGATAGCATCTTCATAGACCTCAAAAATGGTAAAGCCGACCTAACGTTCGGTTTTATGATGAATCACTATTCTCAATACGGACAGTTTGGCAATGTCACCATAACTCAGGCACAGACCTGCCTTATGGTGCCCAAGAAAGACAGTATCGACCACATCACCATAGATCAATTGCATAATATGCCCCTCATTATTGGCAAGGGTAGCAAGTCGTACTACTATCTTTCTGAAAATAATATGATAGATAGCCTTGTAAAAGTAGAGGACCATATTGGTATGGCTATACTCGACATGGTATCAAGGGGTGAAGGTGGTGCTTTATGGAATGCCGTCATGTTGCGATGGCTCATAAAACGCTATGATATCAAGGGTTATGCCCTCGTGCCAACAGACATTCCCACGGTAGAGTATCGCTTCATGTCAAACGATGCAGAACTCCTGCATGCTGTTGACAGCGTCTGTCTCAAAATGAACCAAGAGGGCGTAATAGACAGGATGAAGAGGGAATGGATATATCCAGAGAGTGAATCTTCCTATCATCAATGGCTATACGTGACGCTGGCTCTATGCACAGTACTCTTGCTCATCACCCTGTTAGTACTATGGTTACGCCACTACCACATGTATCGCACACACACCCGCGAAAGTGATATAAGGTCTCAGATGCAACTAATACTCTCGTCCTCAGAAGGACTGAGAGCGTGGGCATACGACATCGCCGAGGATACCTTCGCATGGTTAACCATGGATGGGAAAGTAGAACGGGAATATAGCGAATATGAATTCTCACAGTTCTTTACTACCGATGACTTCATGAAGATACACTCTAAGATAACAGAACTTCGACACATCCCGGGTCAAGTATGTACCATAGACCTGCTCGATAGGAGAGTCTGCCTGGAGGCTATTCCTGATGATTATGGCAAAGCATATATGATATGCGGTGTAGAAAAGAAAGCAATTACAGAAGGGCCACATGATAGCCTTAACAGTAAACACCACATCAGTCGTATGAAGATTCTGGCAGAGGAGATACGCAACTTAACACATAACATACGCTGTATCGTCTTTCTTCTGATGATGCTGGTAATGGGCAGCAGTACTGCCTCTGCCTATCAGCCATTACCTGTAGGACTGCGCTATACCAAAGAACATCCGCTGATAGTAGTGTGCGATTGGAATTTTGCACCCTTCTCTTTCCGCAATCTGCATGGAGAACCCGATGGCCTGCTCGTAGAACTGATAGAACAACTATTCAATCATATTCATGTGCCCTACAAACTAGAACTTGTAGAGTGGCATAAAGCTAGGCAGATGGTAAACTCTGGCGAAGCGCATCTGATGATGGATCTGCGAACGTCAGAAGACAACTCCTCCGTAAGTTATGGGCACGACATTCTTGCAGAATACAAAGTGGCAGTGGCCCGACTGCGTTCCACTCCTCCTATGCGTAGCATTGAGATGTTGCACTCTGATGATACGGTCTATGTGCATGGCGGAGCATATACTGCCACGTGGCTAAATAGATATTTCAGTGGCAACACTCCTTTCACCATCATGAAAATGCCCCTTTATGATGCCATTACGGAACTTCTCGCTGGCAGAATTAAATACTATATGTTCAGCCACGCTGCCCTACGTTATGAGATTAGGAGGTTCTCACTGGAAGACGTGATAGACATAGACGACATAGATGTAGCACACGGGGGATTCCGTTTTGTCACCACCGATAAACAGTTACTAAAAGACCTCAACGTACAATTTCAGTATCTCAAAGAGTCTGGGCGCTATCAACAACTGGTCAATAAATGGCTTGATGATGGTGACAACATTAATGATATCAGCACCTTTGATATCATCGCCATCGTTGGTATTCTGATGCTCTTCGTCGGTGTTGCCATAGCCATGGCCTTCGTCATGCGGTCAGGCGATAACAGCAACCTAAAACGCGAATACAAAGCCATCGCCAATATGGCTGTAAATCTGACGGGATGCAATGTCTTTGCCATCAATGTCAAACGCTCATGGGTTTATAATGTGGCAGGCGATCTCCTGCCTCGCAAAGGACTCTCTCTGTCCGATTACATTGCCCTTATTCATCCCGGTGACTCTACGACGGAATACAACATACGCCATCGTGTCGATGAAGGTGAGCGACAGATGCCTATGGTATCTTTCCGAATCAGAAAATACAATGGTGCCCCTGATGATTGGCATCTGGTCAATGTTAATGCCTACATCAAGTCCACCAATACCAATAAACGTCCCGCATACGTCTATCTTGTACTCAATGAAGTGACGTCCGCATCCAATGGGTCATCGCATAGTATTATCACGCAAGGTCCTTCCAACATGGAGGAAATCTCACGTCTCACCAATGAACTCATAAAGGCTATTGATAAACTATAAGTATGAGACATCTTTTCTCGACACTTTTCGTCACTGCGCTGGCTATTCTCAGCATGTATGCCAAACCCATCAACCGCGAAGCTTTGGTAAAACGCAATAATCCTGTCATCACCAAAATAGATACGCTTGCCTCTCTTAGCGTGGGTAATGGTGCCTTCGCCTTTACAACTGATATCACTGGTCTGCAAACCTTCCCCGAGTACTACCGCAATGGTGTACCTCTTGGCACACAGAGTCAGTGGGGATGGCACAGTTTTGCCAATCCTGACAATCTTCGCATAGAGGAGACCTATAAAGAATATGACTTCGGGCATGGCCATAAGGAACTCTATGCTACTGAATACAAGGAGAAAGGACGCGCACAAGATGCTGCCAAATGGTATCGAGAGAATCCGCATCGTCTGCATTTAGGGTGCATCGGGTTAGAGGAAGAGGGAATGAATCCTTCTGACATTAGTCGTCCCTATCAAACTCTCGATATGTGGAAGGGTGAGATATACTCACAGTTTTCCTACAAGAATTCACAATTTCTGGTCTTCACTGTATGCCATCCTGATAGCGACATTATATCAAGTAAGGTGATACGTCGATCTAAGAAGACTATGGGAGTGTCTGTCAATCTGCGTTTCCCCTACCCTACAGGAGCACACTCTGACGATGCCTGCAATTGGTATGCTAATGAGAAACATTCTACCATACTTGTCAAAAGAGGAGAAAAGAGTGCATTGCTGAAGAGAATTCTCGATGAAACCACCTATTATGTACATATTAACTGGGAGGATGATGCCACTCTAAGCGAGAAATCCCCAAACTACTGGGTGCTGACCAGCAATACCAATGAACTTTCCTTTACTTGTGAGTTTGTTTCTGATATTTCCAGTACTCTTAGTTCTCCGAGGTTTTCCGAAGTCAGTTCCTTATCCGCAAGCCATTGGCAAAAGTTTTGGAAGGAAGGAGCAGCCGTTGATTTTTCTAAATGTAAGGATAAGCGAGCAAAAGAACTGGAGCGTCGCGTAGTACTCAGTCAGTGGTTGCTCGCCATACAGTGTGCCGGAGATATTCCACCACAAGAAACTGGTCTCACATATAACTCTTGGTTTGGGAAGTTTCATCTGGAGATGATATGGTGGCACCAATCGTGGTTACCTTTATGGGGGCATCCACATATGCTGGCCCGTACTCTCCAATGGTATGTCAAAACACAACAGAAAGCTTACGAGATAGCCCATCGGCAGGGATTCAAAGGACTTCGATGGATGAAGATGACAGACCCTAGCGGTGAAGAATCACCATCCAAGGTGGGAAGTTTCCTTATATGGCAACAACCTCATCTTATATATTTAGCTGAACAACTGAGGAGGAGTTCTACTCTCTCCTCTGACCTCTCACCTCTAATAAATGCTACCGCAGAGTTCATGGCAGACTTTGCTACTTACGACAGTATTGGTGACCGCTATATACTAAAAGGTATAATACCCGCTCAGGAGACGCTAAAAGCTAGTGAAACCTATAACTCGCCACTCGAACTCTCCTATTGGCACTACGGCCTGCAAGTGGCACAACGATGGCGCGAACGCAACGGTCAACCACGTGTGGCTCTATGGGATGATATCATTAATAAACTTTCTCCTTTGGCTCACTCAAATTGGGGAGGTGTGGGAGGCAAACTATACCTTGCTGCAGAATCTGCACCCCAGACATATAGCACTAAATCTCTCTACAGTGACCACCCTGCCGTACTAGGTGCCGTAGGCATGCTTCCTATGAGCAGGTTGGTGGATGCAGAGACCATGAAGCGCACACAGGAGTGGATATGGAAAAACTGGAACTGGGACAAAACATGGGGTTGGGATTACCCTATGGTGGCCATGAATGCTACTCGTCTGGGTAATCCTGAGCGCGCCATTGACGCTCTTCTCATGGATAAGCGTACCAATACATATCTCCCCAATGGTCACAATTATCAGGATGCTCGCCTACGATGCTATCTGCCTGGTAATGGTGGCCTCCTGACTGCTATCGCCCTTATGTGCGCAGGTTGGGATGGATGCACTGAGAATAACCCCGGTTTCCCTAAAAATGGAAAGTGGAAAGTACGTTGGGAAGGATTAGAAAAAATGGAGTGAAAATTTTGGAGAAAAAGATTTTATTTGTATCTTTGCACCCATCAAACAACTAAACAATCAAACGACTAAACAACTAAACAACCAACAGTATGAAAAAAATTCTTTTTGCAGTGATGGCAGTTGCAACCTTCTGCTTCACATCATGTGGTAACAAAACTCAGCAGGGCGAGGCTATCGACTCCGTAGCAGTAATGGACTCTTTGGCTCAGGATGAGGCTAATGGTGTTATAGACGCTCTGAAGGCTGCAATCGACAGCAAGGATGCAAGTCTGCTCAATGACATTTTGGCTCAGGCAAAGGAAAAAGCTGCTGAACTAGTAAAGCAGAATCCGGAGTTAGCCAAGCAGTACATCGCTAAGGTGCAGAACTTCGTAAAGGAGAATGAGACTGCTATTAAGGAGGCTTTCGCTGGTAATGCCGCTGCTGCTGCTGCCGTTAATGCTCTGACTTCTGATGAAGCTGCTGACGGCCTGTCCAGTGCTATAGACAAACTCGTCAGCGACGCTGAAGATGTGAAGGACGCTGCTAAGGACGCCGCTAAGAAACAGGTGGAAACTGCTGAGAATACTGCCAAGGAGAAAGTTCAGGAGCAGAAAGAGGCTGCTAAGGAGAAGGCTAACAAGGCTATTGACGATGCTGCCAACAAGGCAACAAGCAATGTTAAGAAGTCTCTCGGCCTGTAATGGCGGATAAACTCTGGAATAAAAACTACTGCAAGGTGATGTTGGCAAACTTCACCTTGTTTTTTGCTTTCTACGTATTAACCCCATTATTGCCACTATATCTCAGCGAGCATTTCGGGGCTACAAAGGATGTGATAGGACTTGTATTGTCGGGTTACACCATCGTGGCACTGACAATGCGGCCCTTCAGTGGTTTTATGGTGGATTCCTTTCCTAGAAAGACTGTGTTGATGGTCTGCTTCGCAAGTTTCTCCATATTCTTCGCAGGCTACCTTGCTGCCTCTACACTCCTGATGTTTATGGTCATAAGAACGCTGCATGGTGGACCCTTCGGTGCACTGACGGTAGCCAATAGCACCGTTGCCATCGATGTCTTGCCATCAAGCCGCAGAACGGAGGGCATAGGCTATTACGGACTGAGCAACAATCTAGCAATGGCCATAGCACCATCAATAGGAATCGCACTTTATCAGCTCACTCACAGCTTTGATTTCATCTTCTGGTTAGCACTCATCGTAGCATTGACAGGATGGGGAGTCGATAGCACGATAGAATTGAATAATGATGAAGAAAGAAGAATGAAGATCATCCATCACCCCTCATCCTTAATCCAATTAGATCGTTTCTTCCTTGTCAATGGCTGGATGCTGGCAGCAAATATGGTGTTTTTCGGTTTTTGTTTTGGCGTACTGAGCAACTATCTTGCCATATACAGCAAGCATGTACTAGGGATTACGGGAGGCACAGGAGTGTACTTCATGCTATGCTCCATAGGTCTTATGCTTAGTCGTCTGCAGGGCGGAAAGGCTTTGCGTCAAGGTCGTCTTACCTTCAATGCTGGCAGTGGCATGATCATCTCACTGGTAGGCTATGCTTTATTTGCCTCACTCCCTCTGCAGGGTGGAGATGGAATGGGGCTATTCTTATATTACTCTTCCGCAATTCTGATTGGCTTGGGTAATGGTCACATGTGGCCTGCCTTTCAGAATATGACCATCTGCATGGCACGGAATAATCAGCGTGGTACAGCCAATTCTACCATCCTCACATCATGGGATGCTGGCATGGGGTTGGGCATACTACTTGGAGGCATTATCAGCGAACAGTTCGGATACTCCTCAGCATTCTGTACTGTGGCCTTTGTCAATGCTCTTGGAGTATTACTTTTCTTCCTTCTTACGAAGTCCTTCTTCCTAAAGGGAAAACTTTATCCTGAGGTACATTAAAAAAGCCGAGCATTTTGAATTGCTCGGCTTTCTTTATTCTTAATCAATTACTACTGGCTTGTACTTTGGTACGAGCAACTTCATCACAGACCAACCAATGAGGTAAGCAACGGCACATACGCAGAATACTATCATATAGCCTGCAGGCTTGCCCTCAAAGCCCATGAATTGGAATGCAGAACCCTGACCCGCAGCATAATCGAATAGAACGCCAGAACCCTTGTTTATAAGGAATGAGCCTATACCACCTGCCATAGCACCAATACCGGTAACAGTTGCAACAGCACTCTTTGGGAACATATCACCCGTTGTAGAGAAGATGTTAGCAGACCAAGCCTGGTGTCCGGCACCTACGAGACCTATGATGATTGCAGGCCACCATGCGCTCTGGAAGTAATCACCCAATGGCTGTGCGAAGAGTGCCAGAACCGGGAAGAAAGCGAAGATAAGCATTGCAAGCATACGTCCCTGATAAGGATTCATACCCTTCTTCTCCACAAAGAGCTTTGGCAGATAACCACCGAAGAGAGAGAGGAATGTAACGATAGCATACAACGTGAATATAAGCGCAATACCCATTGGGTCACTCGCCTTGTGTCCGAACTGATCCTGGAAGTAAGCAGGAGCCCAGAAGAGGAAGAACCACCATACACCGTCAGTCATGAACTTACCGAAAGCGAAAGACCATGTCTGCTTGTATGTGAACGCCTTTGCGAAGCTCAGCTGCTTCTCTTCCTGTACGTTCTCCTCTGCATTGTCATCGTCCTGGTTTACATAGCGAAGCTCTGCCTCATTGACGAACTTAGACTCAGCTGGCTTGTCATATACGAAAATCCAGATGCCTGCCCATACGAAGCCGAGCAGACCGATGATGATGAACGCCATCTCCCAACCGAGTGACTTAGCAAGCAGAGGAATTGTAGCAGGAGCAGCAAGAGCGCCTACAGAAGCACCTGCATTGAAGATAGAAGTGGCAAACGCACGATCCTTCTTTGGGAAGTACTCTGCCGTAACCTTGATAGCAGCAGGGAAGTTGCCTGCCTCACCAAGACCGAGAATCATACGACAAGCGAGGAACAGCCATACAGAAACGCTACTGATGGCAAGCAGCATCTCTGAAGTGACATTAAACTTTTCCATAATGATTGCTGGGTCAACTCCAGGAGTTGAATCTGAACCAGAGACAACCAAAGCTTCACCTAAAGCCTTGAGCATTGACGTATCATTGATACCGTCAACGAACTGCACTGTTGCCCATCCGCAAGCTGCATGCATCACAGCACCGAGTGACCATACCACAATGGCAATAAGGTAACCCTTCTTTGTACCCATCCAGTCAACAAACTTGCCTGCAAATAGGCAGAAGATGGCATAGCAGATAGAGAACACACCTGTAATCGTACCATAATCACTGTCTGTCCAGTGGAACTCAGGCTGAATAAACTCCTTAAACGTGAGCGACAGCACCTGACGGTCCATATAGTTCACCGTCGTAGCAAAGAAAAGCATCGCACACATGACCCAACGCCAGTTGGTCATTTTGTTTGTTGTTACAGAACTCATTGTTTAGTTTTTTTTATTTAGTTTTTTAGTTATCGTCGTTAACGCATCTTTGCAAAGATACTAATAAAAGTTGAAAGTTGAAAGTAGAAAGTTGAAAGTGGACTTATTTTTAATCTTTTTAACGCCTATTCCTTTACTTTTTAACTCTTTCAGCGTTTTCCCAACCTATTGCTGATGCACCCAGCACTGCGGCAGAGCTACCATCAAGTCCGCTGATGAGGAATTGTGCATTCCTGTACAGAGGAAAAACATTCTCCACATAAGTATCACGTATAGGTTTCATGATGAGTTCGCCAGCCTTTGTCATACCACCAAAGAAGATAAAAGCCTCCGGAGCAGAGAAGGCAGCGAAGTCGGCACATGCCAGTCCGAGCATCTCACCCGTCTTCTGGTATATCTCCTTAGCCAACTCATCACCCTTGCCTGCTGCTATGCTGACGTCCAGCGATGTGATGGCATCCACGTCAATATCGCGAAGCAGGGAAGGTCGCTCTGTTGTGGTGAGCAGTTCGCGAGCAGTACGAGCCACACCCGTTGCTGAGCAGTAGGTCTCCAGACAACCCTTACGGCCACAACCACACAGACGACCATTATGACGCTCCATGATGACGTGACCTAATTCACCAGCCAGTCCGTTAGAGCCGTAAAGCAGTTTGCCATCCACAACAATGCCTGAGCCTACGCCCGTACCCAGGGTCAGTACTATGAAGTTCTTCATACCGCGTGCCACGCCATATGTCATCTCTCCTATAGCGGCCGCATTGGCATCGTTGGTTAGAGCCACAGGTATTCCCAGACGCTCGCTGAACATGTCAGCCAGTGGCACCACTCCTTCGTGTGCCCATGCTATGTTTGGTGCATACTCTATGGCACCATTATAATAGTTGCCGTTAGGGGCGCCAACTCCCATGGATTCAATCTTCTCGATGCCACCCACCTCTTCTATTATGGGTGCCAGAGCCTTTACTGCTGCATCGACATAATCCTTTGCATCGCTGAAACCTGCAGTCTTGATTGATGTTGTTGCCTTTATGACTCCTTGTGCATCAACGATACCGAATACAGAGTTAGTTCCTCCCAGATCTAATCCTATAACATATTTTTTCATACTATAACTATGGGTTTATATTGTGGTACAAGCATTTTCATTATCATCCATCCTATGAGGTATGCTACGGAGCAAGCGGAGAATATCATCATATATGCTGCCTGATGACCTGAGTATGACATGAAGGTGAAGGCTGCACCCTGCTCTTCTGCGTATGTCAGCAGCAGACCTGATATCATAAGTATTATGTACGACCCTATACCTCCTGCACAACCTCCGATACTCGTCACAGTACCCACCGTACGACGGGGGAAGAGGTCTCCCACCATTGAGAATATGTTTGCTGACCAACTCTGATGGCATGCTCCCAATATACCTATGATGAATACGAGCAACCATGGCGAAAGGTCACCCAGTGGCATCGCAAAGAATCCCACCAACTGTATGCAGGCAAAGTAGAACATGGCTCTCATTCGGGCCTGATACGGCTGGCTACCAAAGCGATCCACGAAGTAGGTGGGCAGATATCCTCCCACGATGCTGAGCATGGTGATAAGGTAGAGAACGAAGACGAGAGCCATACCCATGGTGGAATCTGAGGTGTAGCCGTATCGGTCTGACAGGTATGCCGGAGTCCAGAAGAGAAAGAACCACCATACGCCGTCGGTCATGAATTTACCAGCGATAAAGGCCCATGTCTGTCGATATGTAAGACAATGATGTATCTTCATTCTCGGTCCTTCGTTAATCTTGCGCATCTTGCTTACTATGCCCTCTTCGTCCTGATAGATATACGCATATTCTGCCTGATTCACCCTTTCGTTTGCCAACGGCCTTCTGTATAGCCTTATCCAGAAGAATATCCACACATAGCCCATCGCACCTATCACTAGAAATGCCTTCTCCCAACCAAAGTAGTGTGCCAAAGTGGGGATGGTGAGTGGTGCGAGCAGAGCGCCAACCGATGCGCCATTATTGAATATAGCGGTAGCGAAGGCACGGTCTTTCTTGGGGAAATAGTCCACGGTAGCCTTTATGGCGGCTGGGAAGTTGGCTGCCTGTCCAAGGGCCAGTATAAAGCGGCATCCTATAAAGATGAATACGCTGATGGTCGTAATAGGCAGTGCTGCCTGTCCAGCATCGTGCAGGGTCTCTATTGCCCCTGCGAATCCTACCAGCCATTCTCCTGTTATCACTCCGCATGCACAGATTCCACAAAAGGCATGCAACATGGCACCCAGGCTCCATATCGCCATTGCCCAGATATAGCCTGTGCGAACGCCTATCCAGTCGATAAACTTACCTGCAAAGAGCATGCAGACGGCATAGAATATGGAGAATGCAGAAGTGATGATGCCATAGTCTGTATCATTCCATCCAAACTGTGGTGCGAGGAAGTCTTTCCATGTCAGCGAGAGCATCTGACGATCCATATAGTTGATCATCGTGGCAAAGCATAGCATGGTGCATATTACCCAGCGGTAATTGGTGGATTTGATAGTCTTTATAGGCATAGGCTAACGGGACAATGGTCTGAACCCATAATGTCGGTATGTATGTTGGCTTCCTTTACCTTTGGCATCAATCTTTCAGAAACTACGAAATAGTCTATACGCCAGCCCACGTTCTTCTCGCGGGCGTGGAAACGGTATGACCACCACGAGAAGGTCTGTTCGTCGGGATGCAGTTCTCTGAATGTATCCTTAAAGCCCGATGCGAGCACTTCAGAGAATTTTCCTCTCTCTTCATCGGTGAAACCAGGATTTTGGTGATTTGTCTTGGGGTTCTTCAGGTCTATTTCCTCGTGCGCCACATTTAGGTCACCGCAGTATATCACGGGTTTCTCTGCATCGAGTTTCTTTATATAAATAAGGAAGGCATCCTCCCACTGCATGCGGTAGTCCAGACGTCGCAGGCCGTCCTGCGCATTAGGCACATAGACGGTGATGAAATAGTAATCCTCATATTCCAACGTGATTACCCTACCCTCGTGCTCATGCTGCTCGGCCTCATCGCCCAACAGCCACTGCATGCCGTAGTGCACGCTCTGTGGGTGGTACTTGGTGTATATCGCTGTACCTGAATAGCCCTTCTTCTCGGCATAGTTCCAGTAGGACTCATATCCTAAGAACTGCAGATCCAACTGTCCCTCCTGCATCTTCGTCTCCTGCAGGCAGAAGAAGTCTGCATCCATCTCAAGGAACTTCTCTTCGAATCCCTTGCCTACACAAGCTCTCAGGCCATTAACGTTCCACGATACGCACTTCATCTTAATACTGTACTTGTATTGGTCCCTTTACTATACACGCCTGACTATAACCCAGTTGGCGCACTCTGGCCAGATAGGCGCGTGCCTCTTCTGCCGTCTTGTAGTTGCCCATGCGGCATTTCCATGATGGCGAGTAGAAGTGGGTGTAAACAGGCTGACCAGGGAAGTGTGACTTCATCACTGCTCCTGCTGTCTCTGCCCTCTGACGGTCTGCACGCGAATTGCCTCCAGAATATACCTGCACTCTGTAGCCCTGCATCTTGTAACTGCGTCGCATCACTTTCTTGCGCAGGTCGGGTGGCATCGTCTCGTCGCCCTCTTCTATCACGATAGGCTGCTTCTTGGCAGAATCGGGCTTCTCCACTTCGGTAGTGTCTTTCTCGCTTTTAGGGTCCTTAGTGTCTTTAAGGTCCTTAGAGTCCTTAACGACGTTAGCGTTAGCACTAGTGCTAGCGCTGGCACTAGCCTTCCCGTTTACGAGTTCGTCAATCTCTTTCGATTGCGTGACTGTCACTTTGCCCTGCCCCACCTTGTCTTGGCGCAGGTCATCGAGAAAAGTCTGTGCATTGGCAGCGTTTGCTACCAATGCCAGACATACTATTATGAAAACTTTTCTAATCATCAATTCCATGCTTCAATGATGCCATTGAAGTCTGCTGCCTTGAGCGAAGCACCGCCAATGAGACCACCGTCGATGTCAGGCTTAGAGAATAGTTCTAGTGCATTGCTTGCCTTGCAGGAGCCACCATAGAGGATTGTGGTGTCGTCAGCCACCTGTGCTCCGTATTTCTCTGCCACGCACTGGCGTATGTAGGCGTGTATCTCTTCTGCCTGCTCTGCTGTAGCTGTCTTGCCTGTACCGATAGCCCAGATAGGCTCGTAGGCAATAACGATTTTAGCGAATTCATCGGCGCTGAGATTGAATACGCTCTCTTCGAGTTCCTTCTTGACCACCTCGTTCTGCTTATTCGCCTCACGCTCCTCCAGGCTCTCGCCGATGCAGTAGAGCACCTTCAGGTCGTTCTGGAGTGCCAATTGTACCTTCTCCTTGAGTATCTCGCCTGTCTCGCCGTAGTACTGACGGCGCTCTGAGTGGCCCAGGATAACGTACTGAGCACCTGTGCTCTTTACCATCTCAGCACTCACCTCACCAGTGTATGCTCCGCTGGCCTTGTCTGCGCAGTTCTCTGCGCCCAGTTGTATTGGCGTACCTTTGAGCATCTCTGCCACAGTAGCCAGATGTATGAATGGTGTGCATATCACCACATCACACTTGGGGTTCTTTACTACCTCTTTCAGTTCATTTACCAGGGCAATGCCCTCCTGCAGGTTTTTGTTCATCTTCCAGTTACCTGCTACGATCTTTTTTCTCATAGTTTCTTAGTTTTTGGTTGGTTTTATCTAGTTCGTTATTACTCCATTTTTCTATCACCGTACCGTCCTTTATCAGCACCAGTCCGGGATTGCTGCGTATGATGGTCTTGAGCGTCGTCTCGTCAGTATGGCAGAAGGGATACTCCGCTCCTGTAATGTCTATCCAGTGGCTGATGCCTTTTTCTCCGCTTGCTGTGAGGCAGTAGAAGGGGATGCCCTGCTCCGTGGCCCACTCGTATATCTGGTCTATCTCGCCAAACTCTGAATCGTCAGCCTGCTCCAGATGCGGCGAAATGAGCAACAGCGTGTAGCCCTTGTCCGAGAGTATCTGCTCGGTGATGTCCTCATCTGTCCTGAGGTCATGTATCTCAAAGTCGTGAATCGGAGGCACATAGCCACGCTTTATCACCTTAGTCTTCGAGTCTATGAACGTCCACGTGGAGTCGGGATATTCATCCAGCGTAAACTCCCTCTGCTCACCGTTCTTCTCCAATATGAATGTCGTCTCATACTCTGGTTGCTCTGCTCCCTCGGGTATCTCCATGAGTGATGGTATGTGATTGCCCACCTTGTATGGACGGAAGTCTATGATTGGCAGGTAGTAGAGCGAGTAGGCCGAGATACAGAGTATGAAGACCACTGCCATGTAGTACGTTATCCACTGCCATTTGAGGGTAATGAATCGCTTCATCGTCAGGGGTTTCCACGCCAGGAAAGCCGCACAGGCCAAGAGAATGATGTTCTTAAGGAGCGTCTGACCGTTTGTCAGCACTATGGCATCGCCAAAGCATCCGCAGTCCTCCACTGGGTCAGCGATGTATATCCACACCGTCAGCAGTGTCATCACCACCATGAAGGCCAGCATCAGGCGGGTCACCAGTCTGCGGCTTATAGCGAAGAGAAGCAGCACGCCCAGCACAAACTCCGTCGCTGCCAGGGCTATGGAGCATCCCAAAAGCACCCAGTCGGGCACCACGCCCGCCACTCCTATCGCCTCAGCGTAGTCCTCCAGCTTGTACTGCGTACCCTTTGGGTCAACAGCCTTCACAAAGCCTGAGAACATGAAGGTAATGGCGAGTAGCAATCTTGCTATGTAGGAAAGGATTTTCACCTCTTACCTCCTACTTCTCACCACTCAGTTGTATCACTCCGAATACCGAGTAGTTGATGATATCCATATAGTTGGAGTCGATACCCTCGCTGACGGTTGTTACGCCGTTCTTGTCCTCTATCTCCTTGATGCGCTCCAGTTTGGTCAGTATCAGGTCAGTATAGCTACTCACCCTCATGTCGCGCCAAGCCTCGCCGTAGTCGTGGTTCTTCTTGAGCATCAGGTCCACACACTTTCCCGCATACTCGTCGTAGAGCGCCATAGCCTCATCATTGCTTATGTCCACCTTGTCGGCATAGCCCTTCTCAAGCTGTATCAGGCCGATGATGCCATAGTTGATGAGCGCCATAAATTCAGGCAGTATGCCCTCGCCCACCAGCGACTCGCCCGTCACCTCCAGCGTGCGGATGCGCTTCGCCTTGATAAAGAGCTGGTCCGTGAGCGATGCAGGGCGAAGCATCCTCCATGAAGGCTTGTAGTCATACAACTTCTTCTGAAAGATGTCGCGGCAACTCTTCATCGCTGCCTTGAATTCCTCTGTAGTATTGTGCTTTGCCACGTTCTATTTATCTTCTTGTTTTCTCGTAGTTTTCGTTATTAACTCTGCAAAGTTACATTATTTTTCTTAAACTGCCAAATATCTGCAAAAAAAACCGTATTAAGCAGTGCATAGCTGTTTTAGGGGAGCGTAGCGAAGCGGTGTTTTCCTGGTTTTGTCCCTCTATTCTCACTCGCGTACGCGCGTGAGAATTTTTGAAAATAACCTAAAATCCTCCACTCGTATGCGGGAAGGCGCATAAACACTGGGCTTGACGAGTGGTGGAGGATAGGTGGAGAGTGGAGGTTTTTCCTCCACTTGCGGTTGCTTAGCCTCCACTTGCGGTTGCTTAGCCTCCACATGCGGGTACTTAGCGCCCACGTGCGGGTGCTTAGCCGCCACAGATGGAGGCTTAGCACCCGTAACAATCTACCACAGTACCTTATATAATTCTACAAAAGCGCAGAAGAAAAGTTCCGTCGCTGGGCACAGGAAGTCTGGCTGGTGCAGGATGCCGACGAGGGCATCAATTTCCTTGCAGATTTCATACGCGAAGTAGGTCTTCCCACCACCTTCACAGAAATGGGCATCACCCTCAATGATACCACCATCCGCGCCATCGCCAACTCAACCATCATCACACCTGGCTGCTGCAAGCAGCTGACTGCCGACGAAATTGTGGAGATTCTAAAAGAATGCGAATAATTTGCAAATCGCCTTACCACTTTTTCTCGCTCTCTGGCGATACGTGAGACAAAACGGACATGAAAACGCCGAGGCTCCTTGCGGATGTCTCGGCGGATATTTTCCAGACTTCTTTGCCACGTTCCGATAGAAACTTCTTATCTTGATTAGTATCGACACCAACTCCAGTTTCTGGCTGTCATCCATGTCTTTCACCTTTTCGCGGTAGTAGCTGCTTGCTCGCCTGAGCACCTATTGGAGCGCAAGAAAGAATAAGGCTTACTACAAATAAACCTTAATCCAAACAACCTTAATCCTTAATCCAAAGAAACCTCATAACCTAAGAACCTTACAACCTAAGAAGTAGAGCTTTTGCGAAACTTCATAAAATAAGGGGAGAGCATGTTATCAGTCCCTACGCCGGCATTACCCGTATCAGGTAGAGGGTATCATCTCAGCCCACGAACTCGTGAGCACCCCTTGATAAGCACTTTGCTAAATCGGGTGCAAAATTACAACTTTTTTATTGTTTATGCAACATAAATGTAAAAAATGACTTTTTTTATCTGTCAGCTTTGTCTGTTTTGTTTTGTTTTTATTAATTTAACGACTTGTTAACCTTTATTAACGAGGGAGGGGTAAAAAGTGTCCTTTATTTTCCGTACATTTGCACCGTGTTCAATGTGACACAAATCATTTTGTTTGCTCAATTTCTCTGCCGAATTAGGACCTCGTAAGAGATTAAGACGAGCATCAGCTAATCATCGATTGGAGCTGCGCCACAAGCGCATCCCCATACCCATAGATGATTAGAGGCAGTCCTAAGCCTGGCAGAGATATGGCGGGGGCTGCGCTTTCTTTTTGTACCCTGAAAAGGAGTGCCATTCCCCCTCCAAAGTAGAAGTTAACATCATCATTAACAACTAAAATTCTAAGGGTATAAAAATAAAATTAATTATTAACCATTTAAACCGTAAGATTATGAAGAAAGTATTTACACTGATTATTGCACTCTTTGCTGTGGTGACTGCTTCGATGGCAGACGAGATTACCAACGTATGGGTAACTTACCGAGTTAACAATGGCTCATCTGTCACCAGATCATTCAAGGCTTCAGGGGTTTCTACGCTTGAATTGACTGATGAAAACATTACTTCCTTCGTACTTGTGAGTGTGAAAATATTTACAGATGGTAATGTGTCGGACGTTAATCTCTGTGGAACTTTGTATAATAGTGGCAGTGCCCCATCAGCTAACAATTGGGAGACTATTCCGGCAAGTTTAACGAGTGGCGGCTATTGGCAATCCGACTTTGGCAGCCAAGGTATTGAAATGATAGAGTCAGGATGGGAAGGAAAGACTAAAGTTTTTGAATTCTATGCTAAGGCAAAGAACGGCTCAGGCTCTGACATCTACTATAACAACGGCGGACAGAACTACCAGATTAAGTTCTCCATAGGCAGTGGAGCTTCCACTGATTGGACAGTGAAATTCTACAAGGATGGCACAGCAAGTATCAAGCTACAATGGGACAACGAGAGCAGAGAATACTCTTACAACGGTGATGGCATCCGCGAGCAATACTACGGCGAGAACCCTGGTGAGGTAAGCTCATTCACCATCAACGGCTTCTATACTACATTCGTATATAACAAGGATGCAGGAGTAGGCATCAGTGATGTAAGCCTGCAATACCGTATCAACGTGGATGGTACTGAAGGACAATGGAACAGGATTGATGGTGTTTTAACTTCAGAGAAATATGATGACGAAAGAGGCGAGTACAAACGTAGTTATAAAGCCGAAAACCTGAATGTCAATGTTCTCACCGGTCTGACCTCTGGTCACAACTATGTGCTGGAGTATGTGTATCAGGTAGTAACTACTGGCGGCGCTTACACTTCCCTAAGGCAAGGATCTTCAGAAATGCAGCTCGCATTCACTGTGAAAGAGGGAACTGCCGTTCAGGGTGTTAGCGAGGCAGTGGTCAACAAGAATGCTCCTAAGTATTCTGTTGCAGGCGCTCTCGTAGGCGATGGCTATAAGGGCATCGTGATACAGGGTGGCAAGAAGTTCGTAGTGGAATAAGAGTATAAGGTATAAGGTATAAAGTATAAAGAGTTAAGTATAATTTATTAACAACTAAAACAGTATCTATTATGAAAAAGTTTCTTTCATTAGCATTGTGCATGCTGGCTATCTTTGCCTGCGCAACATTCGTTTCATGTGGTGATGACGACAACTCTAACGACAACGCCGCTGTTGTAACACCTGAGAAGCAGTCAACCACTGACAGCCCTGTTTATTGGAGTACCGACGTTACTTACTCTGCATCTAAGGTAGAGGTGCTGGAGTTTGTTACAGATTCAAAGGTGGTACGCAGAGAATACAAAAACAATGTCCTTAAAGAAAAAGGTGAATACGCTTTCTCTATCGATGCTACCAACGGAATAATAACTCTGAGTGGCAACTTTGGCAACGGAGTACAGACCGTGAAGTGCCCATACTCTTGGACTGAAACCCAGCTTGTAGTAACTATGGACAAAGAGGTTCAGACCTTCACTAAGACTGATAAATTACCAAACTAATATGCTTATGCAGCAAGCAGGCTTATTGCCATACGACAAATAAGCAATTACCAATTCACTGACTAAACCGTCCAGCGGCAAGCAATCCCCCGAATCAAGAGAATTTGCTTGCCGCTGTTTTTTTCTGTCCCTATTCTGTTTCGTTTCTTCTATTTTGTCATTTTATGATAATTATTTTTTTGATAATTGTTACAAATTGCTTAATCATGTATATAAAAAGAGCATTGCGGAATTCTCTGCAATGCTCTTTTACTTTATTATACTGTGTTCTTAGTCTGCAAGCTTTGCCTTGATGAACTCGCGGTTCAGACGGGCGATATTAGCTATTGACTCGTTCTTAGGACATACTGCCTCGCAGGCGCGGGTGTTGGTGCAGTTGCCGAAACCAAGTTCATCCATCTTAGCCACCATAGCCTTAGCACGCTTAGCAGCCTCAGGACGACCCTGTGGCAGGAGTGCCAGCTGGCTCACCTTAGAGCTGACGAAGAGCATGGCAGAACCATTCTTACATGCTGCAACGCAGGCACCGCAACCGATGCAGGTGGCGCAGTCCATAGCCTCATCAGCATTCTCCTTAGGGATAAGGATGGCGTTGGCATCCTGTGCCTGACCAGTACGGATAGAGGTATAGCCGCCTGCCTGAATAATCTTGTCGAAGGCATTGCGGTCCACCATACAGTCCTTGATGACAGGGAATCCTGCCGAGCGCCAAGGCTCAACGGTGATGGTGTCACCATCATTGAACTTACGCATGTAGAGCTGACAGGTGGTAGCACCACGCTCGGTCTTGCCGTGAGGTGTACCGTTGATGTAGAGTGAACACATGCCGCAGATGCCCTCACGACAGTCGTGATCGAAGACGAAGGGCTCCTTGCCTGCATTGATGAGTTGCTCATTCATCATGTCGAGCATCTCGAGGAATGAGGTGTCGTCAGGCACGTTCTTCATAACCTCCTCTTCAAAACGTCCCTTTGCCTTTGGGCCGTCCTGCTTCCAGTATTTTACTGTTACTGTTATATTCTTTGCCATAGTGATTAGTTTTTGTAGTTACGTGTCTGTACCTTTATTATCTCATACTCCAGAGGCTCCTTAGAGAGCTCAGGTGCGGTGGCGTCGTCCTTCTGGTACTCCCAGCAACCGACATAGAAGAAGTTCTTGTCGTCACGCTTTGCCTCACCTTCCTCAGTCTGGTGCTCCTCGCGGAAGTGACCACCGCAAGACTCCTCACGATGGAGGGCATCGTAAGCGATGAGTTCGCCCATGAGGATAAAGTCACGCAGGTGAATAGCCTTGTCGAGCTCCACATTAAGACCTTCCTTGGTGCCTGGCACGAAGAGATTCTCATTGAATTCCTTGCGAAGAGCCTTCAGGAGTTTCAGGCCTTCCTCAAGACCTTCCTTGGTACGACCCATGCCGACATGCTCCCACATGATGTGGCCGAGCTCCTTGTGGATAGAGTCAACAGAGCGCTTACCCTTGATATTCATCAGACGATCCATCTCTGCCTCAACAGCCTTCTCTGCCTCAGCAAACTCTGGCAGGTCGGTAGAGAGACGTGGCCATATGGACTGGTCAGCGAGGTAGTTCTGGATGGTGTAAGGCAGTACGAAGTAACCATCTGCCAGACCCTGCATCAGCGCAGAAGCACCGAGGCGGTTGGCACCGTGGTCTGAGAAGTTACACTCACCGATAGAGAAGAGACCAGGTATAGTGGTCTGCAACTCATAGTCAACCCAGATGCCACCCATAGTATAGTGGATAGCAGGGAATATCATCATTGGCTTATAGTACTGTACGCCATCCTTCTCGCAAGCCAACTCGCCTGGATTAACGTCAGTAATCTCCTCATACATATCGAAGAGGTTGCCATAGCGCTGACGAATCTCGTCGATGCCCAGACGCTGGATGGACTCAGAGAAATCGAGGAACACAGCCAGACCAGTGTTATTCACACCATAGCCCTTGTCGCAACGCTCCTTGGCAGCGCGAGAGGCAACGTCACGTGGCACAAGGTTGCCGAAGGCTGGATAACGACGCTCCAGATAGTAGTCGCGGTCCTCTTCTGGTATCTCCCAACCCTGCAGAGTGCCTTCCTGCAGCTTCTTGGCATCCTCCAACTTCTTAGGAACCCAAATACGACCATCATTACGCAGAGATTCTGACATCAGAGTGAGCTTAGACTGGTTAGTACCATGAACAGGGATACATGTAGGGTGAATCTGCACGTAAGAAGGATTAGCCATCAGAGCACCCTTACGATAAGCCTGAATGGCAGCTGTACAGTTGCAACCCATAGCATTGGTAGAGAGGAAATAAGTGTTGCCATAACCACCAGTAGCGATAACAACTGCATTTGCAGAGAAACGCTCCAGTTTGCCAGTCACTAGGTTCTTAGCAATGATACCACGGGCCTTGCCGTCGATGATTACTACATCCTCCATCTCATAGCGGGTATAGAGTTTTACCTTACCCTTCTGCACCTCCTTAGACAGAGAAGAGTAAGCACCGAGGAGGAGCTGCTGACCTGTCTGGCCCTTAGCATAGAAGGTACGGCTAACCTGAGCTCCACCGAAAGAACGGTTGGCAAGCATGCCGCCGTATTCGCGAGCAAAAGGTACACCCTGTGCCACACACTGGTCGATGATATTGTTAGACACCTCAGCCAGACGATAAACGTTAGCCTCACGAGCACGATAGTCACCACCCTTCACGGTGTCGTAGAACAGACGATAGACAGAATCACCATCGTTCTGATAGTTCTTGGCTGCATTGATACCACCCTGTGCTGCAATAGAGTGAGCACGGCGTGGAGAGTCCTGAATGCAGAAGTTAAGAACATTGAAACCCATCTCAGCGAGTGAAGCAGCGGCACTGGCACCTGCCAGACCCGTACCTACAACGATGACATCAAGCTTCAGTTTATTCTTTGGGTTTACCAGTCGCTGGTGTGCCTTGTATTCTTTCCACTTCTCGGCTACTGGACCAGCAGGTATCTTAGAATCTAATACTTTTGCCATAATACATTCTCCTCTCTTTTTACATTATACTCTTCACATAGAACCACAAAATCACTGCTATGAAACCAAAGCAGAGCAGAGTGACATAGACGTTGCCTATCCACTTCCAACGGTTGAACCAAATCTTGCCATTCCAACCAATGGTCTGCAGAGCACTCCAGAAACCATGAGAAAGATGGAACCACAGAGCAACAATCCAGATGACATAGCATAACACCATGTAAGGCTGCTGGAAGGTGTACTGAATCCAATGAGCACCGTCAGTGCTGTAGAAATGATCACCGCAACCAGTGAGATCCACATACATCATCTTTGCCCAGAAATCCATAAGGTGCATCACGAGACCAAAGATAACGATGATACCCAGAACAAGCATGTTCTGACTAGCCCACTCCACCTTGCCGGGCTTCTCGGTAACTGCATAACGCTCATTGCCACGAGCCTTGCGGTTCTGCCAAGTGAGAATGAAGGCATACACAATGTGAATGACAGCCAAAGCAGCCAGACCCAATGTAGCCACCACTGCATACCAGTTGGCACCGAGGAACTCACAAACCATGTTGTATCCCTCCTCAGAGAAGATGGCCACAACATTCATCGACATGTGGAATGTCAGGAAAAGGATAAGACATATGCCCGTGACAGACATGATAACTTTCCTTCCGATTGAAGAATTAAATAACCACATAATGTTTTTGTTAAGTTGTTTTTGAATATTTATAAATTTTGTTTCTGCGCGTGAGAGAGATTGCAAAATTAAACAAAAAAAGCGAAAAGACAAAGCAAAGTTACCAAAATTGAAAAAAAATCCTTACTTTTGCATCAAAAATCAATGAAAAAGTTCTACGATGTCATAGTAGTAGGTGGTGGACATGCTGGTTGCGAAGCTGCTCATGCAGCTGCCATGATGGGTGCCAAAACGTGTCTTGTCACAATGGACATGAACAAGATAGCACAGATGTCTTGCAATCCTGCTGTGGGTGGCATCGCCAAGGGACAAATAGTACGCGAGGTGGATGCACTCGGTGGCGGTATGGGACTGGTGACCGATATGACGGCAATACAATTTCGTATGCTCAACAAATCGAAAGGTCCTGCTATGTGGAGCCCGCGAGCACAGTGTGACCGTGGAAAGTTTATATGGCAATGGCGAGAGATGCTAGACCATACACCCAACCTCGACATCTGGCAGGATCAGGTAGAGGAACTTATTATTTCTTCCTCTCAGATGCCTTCTCAAAGACAAATCACTGGCGTCCGCACCATATGGGGATGCGAGATATATGCCCCAGCTGTCATCATTACCGCTGGTACATTTCTCAATGGACTAATGCACATAGGGCGCAAGATGGTGTCTGGCGGACGCTGTGCCGAACCTGCCGCTCTGCACCTTACAGAGAGCATCGCAACTCTTGGCATACGTCACAACCGTATGAAGACAGGAACACCAGTACGCATAGACCGCCGCTCCGTACATTTCGAAGACACAGAGCCACAACCTGGCGAGAATGTGACAAGCCTCTTCAGTTATATGTCAGAAACTGGTCGTCCTAGTTTACCTCAGTTACCTTGCTACACTTTCAACACCACGCCAGAATGTCACGATATACTACGTAGCGGATTGGATGATTCTCCCCTCTACAACGGACAGATACAATCCATTGGCCCACGCTATTGTCCCTCAATAGAGACGAAACTTCACACCTTCCCCGAAAGGAATAGCCACCCTCTCTTCCTCGAACCTGAAGGCACTGATACCAATGAAATGTACCTCAATGGTTTCTCATCTTCGCTACCAATGGACATTCAATTGGAAGCCTTGAAAAAAATTCCTGCCTTGCGCGACGTAAAGATATATCGTCCTGGATATGCCATAGAATATGATTTCTTCGATCCTACGCAACTTTCCCACACCTTGATGTCTAAGCTTTGCAACGGACTATTCTTCGCTGGACAAGTAAATGGCACTACGGGATATGAAGAGGCAGCAGGTCAGGGACTGATAGCAGGCATTAATGCCGCACTCCTGGCCGGAAGTAAGGCAAGTTCAGAGAGCACTGGTAAAAATAAATTTATCCTGCATCGAGATGAGGCCTACATTGGCGTCCTTATCGACGACCTCGTAACAAAGGGCGTCGACGAACCTTATCGAATGTTTACTTCAAGGGCTGAATATCGTATACTGCTTCGTCAGGATGACGCCGATGCGCGCCTCACTAAGAAAGCCTATGAAGTAGGAGTAGCGACGACGGAACGCTATCAGTGGTGGAAAGAAAAGCAGGAATATGTGGACGCTATCATAGACCTCTGCAACAATACCAACGTAAAACCCAAGTACGTAAATGCCATGCTCGAACAGGCTGGTTCTACCCCACTCTCTGTTGGGTGCAAACTACGCGAACTCATCGCCCGTCCTGGCATAGATATATGGACCATAGCAGAAGCCATGCCGAAACTGAAAGCCATGCTCAACGCTCCAGCTAACCGTCATAGAGAGATAGCAGAGACCGCTGAAATTCAGTTGAAGTATGCAGGTTACATAGAACGTGAGAAGATTACTGCTGAAAAGATGCATCGACTCGAAGACATACACATAAAAGGTCACTTCAAATATTGCGATATACAAGGCCTATCGACAGAGGCACGCCAGAAACTCGACAGGATAAATCCAGAGACCATCGCTCAGGCATCACGCATTCCTGGTATATCACCATCAGACATAAACGTGCTGCTGGTACTTATGGGAAGATAATCAAGACAAAAACAAAAATAAAGAAAGATATGAACAACAAAAAACTATTAGAAACACTGAGAGCTATCCCTGATTTCCCAAAACCAGGAATAAACTTCCAAGACATTACACCACTGTTTAACGATAAAGAGTGCCTGCGTATAATGCATGACGAGATTATCGACATGTATAAAGACAAGGGTATTACTAAAGTGGTAGGCATAGAAAGCCGTGGATTCCTTCTTGCTACAACAATAGCATTGGAACTTGGTGCAGGCGTTGCAATTTGTCGTAAAAAAGGAAAACTGCCAGGCAAGGTGGTAGAGGAACATTACGAGAAGGAATACGGAAAGGATACAGTATGCCTTACAGAGGATGCTATAACATCCGATGACGTCGTACTAATACACGATGACCTGCTTGCTACAGGAGGTAGTCTTCTTGCAGCATACAATCTGGTTAAGAAATTTAATCCGAAAGAGATACATGTAAACGTTATTATCGAACTTCTTGGAAGAGGACTTAATGGACGAAAAGTGCTGGAACCTGTGACAGATGTTACGACTCTACTGAAGGTTCAGGGGTAATGTTTCACGTGAAACAAATGTATTACTAAGTGTCTAAAACAGAAGACTCTGAGCGACTTGAACGGCTGAAGCGGATTGTTGCCGCAATGCCCGATAAACCTGGTTCTTACCAATATTACGATAAGGACGGGGTAATTATATATGTCGGCAAGGCCAAGAGCTTAAAAAAACGCGTTTCCTCATATTTCCACAAAGAGGTGGATAGATTCAAAACAAAGGTTCTTGTTTCAAAAATCTACGATATAACATACACTGTAGTAAATACTGAAGAGGATGCTTTATTATTGGAAAATTCGTTAATAAAGAAGTATAGCCCCCGCTATAACGTCCTTCTGAAAGACGGTAAAACATACCCCTCTATCTGCATCACCAACGAACCTTATCCTCGAATATTCAAAACGCGTAATATAAATCGAAAGCACGGCACTTATTACGGGCCTTATTCGCATCTGGGAAGCATGTATGCCGTTTTAGACCTTATAAAGAAGCTCCTGCACCCTCGTACTTGTCGTTTTCCTTTAACACAAGAAACGATAAAAGCGGGGAAATACCAAACTTGTCTGGAATATCATATAAAGAATTGCGAGGCCCCCTGCATAGGAAAGCAGTCGCAGGAGGAATATCGCGAAATGATAATGCAGGCTCGAGAAATATTAAAGGGAAACACACGTATGCTAAGCCAGCATATATATGAAGAAATGATGAAAGCTTCGCAGGAAATGCGATTTGAGGATGCTGAAGAACTAAAACGTAAATACATACTGATAGATCAATTTTGCGCAAAAAGCGAAGTTGTAAGCTACACCATAACAGACGTAGATGTTTTCGCCTTAGATTCTAGTAGCGGAATTTCCTTCGTGAACTATTTACACGTTACTAATGGTACGATTAACCAATCGTTTACTTACGAATACAAGAGAAAAATAGATGAGACTGACGAAGACATACTGCTTACTGCCATCATAGAAATACGAGAAAGATTTCATTCCACAGCGAAAGAAATCATAGTACCATTCGAACTTGATTGGAAACTAGATAATGTCACTTTCTTCGTTCCACAAAGGGGGGATAAACATCATTTATTAGAACTTTCACTCATGAACTGCAAGCAGTATCGTATAGACAGGCTCAAGCAGTCAGAGAAATTGAATCCTGAACAGAAATACACGCGACTAATGAAGGAACTGCAGGAGAAGTTACAGTTGGCTAAACTGCCCTATCATATAGAACTATTTGACAACTCCAATATCTCTGGTTCAGATGCTGTAGCAGGTTGCGTAGTATACAAAGGTATGCGTCCCTCTAAGAAAGACTACCGCAAGTATAACATCAAGACTGTAGAAGGCTCTAACGACTATGCTTCGATGCAGGAGGTGGTAAGAAGAAGATATAGGACCCCCTCCGAGCCTCCCCAAGGGGAGGACATATTGCCTGACCTAATAATATGCGATGGTGGCATTGGGCAAATGCATTGTGTTCAAGAAGTCATAGAAGAACTGGGTCTGAGCATTCCTGTTGCAGGACTTGCTAAGAATGATAAACATCGTACTCAGGAGTTGCTGTTTTTGACTCCCAATGTTTCACGTGAAACACAGAAAAAAGATTGTGTGACAATTCAGCTAAAACCAGATAGTGACTTGTTTAGAGTGCTTACGCAGATGCAGGATGAAGTTCACAGATTTGCAATAAGTTTTCATAGAGACAAACGTAGCAAACATGCCCTGCATAGCGAACTAGATAATATAAAAGGTATAGGAGAAAAATCAAAAGATGCACTGCTGAAGGCATTCAGAAGCGTGAAGAAGTTGCGCGAAAAGGCAAACTCTGAAGAAGGAAAAAAAGAAATAATTTCCGTTTTAGGAAGTTCGAAAGGGCAGATAATAATAAATTATTTTCTAATAAAAGAATAGTATGGAAGAACTAAAAGAGATTATTGCAAAGGCATCAGAAAACGACACCGTAGAAGTGAAGAAATTCTTGTTTGGTAGTATAGAATATACGACCCTGAAGTGTACTGACTCTGAACAAAGTGTGATGGCATTCGTAGAGCAAGTCAACCAGTGGGACAATGAGCGACCAGACCTCCCCCACCCTGCCACAATATGCGTCTATCCATGCTTCGCCGATATAGTAAATCAAACCCTCGAAGTAGATGGTGTGGAAATAGCCTGTGTTAGCGGTTCATTTCCTTCATCGCAGACCTTCCCTGAGATAAAGATTGCTGAAACTGCATTGGCTATTAAAGATGGTGCAACAGAGATAGATATGGTGATGCCAGTAGGAAAATTCCTCTCTGGAGACGAGGAAGGTGTAATGGATGAGATAAAAGAAATGAAGGCCTGTTGCGGAGAGAATATAGCACTGAAAGTGATACTCGAAACAGGTTGTCTTAAGACTTCTGAGAACATTCGTAAAGCATCATTTCTAGCTATGAATGCAGGCGCTGATTATATAAAGACAAGCACAGGAAAAGAAAAGATTTCTGCTACACCAGAAGCAGCATACGTGATGTGTCAATGCATCCAGGAATATTATAAGGAAACAGGCAGAAAAGTGGGATTCAAGCCAGCTGGCGGCATCAATTCCAGTATGGACGCCATCATCTATTACACAATAGTAAAAGAGGTGTTAGGAGAAGAATGGCTAAACCATAAACTCTTCCGTCTGGGCACATCAAGACTTGCTGATATTCTTCTTGCAGAGATAGGCTAAAACTGTCTATCAATACAATAATCAATATAATAACGGAGACTCTGTTTTATATCGCTGTCCCCTACCCTTTCGTTAATAAAAGACAGTGCATCGTCATGCAGACGGTGCATTGCTTTTTCTGCATATTCTATACCACCATTTTGTTTGGTGAAAGTCACTAAACGAGCTATTTCTTCAGGAGTGGCAGATAGCGATTTCACACGCTTAGCGATGGCGAGCATCTCCTCATTTTTAGTACTGAGAAGGACATGGATTGCAGGCAGTGTGAGCTTGCCTTCACGCATATCATTGCCCGTTGGTTTACCTATCTTAGATGACTCGTAATAATCAAAGATGTCATCACGAATTTGGAACATCTGCCCTACCCTGTTACCAAACTTTCGAACTGCTTCTACATCCTCTTTTGAAGCTCCAACAGACAGTGCGCCAGCAACGCAACATGCTTCGAAAAGGGATGCTGTCTTCTGCTCTATAACCTTGTAATAAGTCTCCTCATTTATGTCCTCCTGACCATTGCTGGTAATCTGTATAATCTCACCATTTGCAAGTGTCTGACCAAGATGAGATATCACCTCCACAATACCTATGTTCTGAGTGCCAGAAACATTAAGCAGGGCTGTAGAAAGGATATAGTCACCCACCAGGACTGCGATGCGATTATCATACATACGATTGATGCTACTCTGTCCTCTACGCTCATCTGCCCTATCCACTACATCATCATGTACGAGCGATGCCGTATGCAGAAGTTCAAGCGCCACTCCTGCACGATAAGTGCACTCTGACACCTCACCAAAAGCCTTGGCAATAAGTATGGTGAGCATAGGGCGCATACGCTTGCCTGTACGCTGACGAATATAGCTGAGAGCCATATTCAGTGTACCTTCGGTATTACTCAAAGCACTATCAAAAAGGACTCTGAATTGCTTCATTTCCTTCTCAATAGGCTTTTGTATGTCTGCTACATAATCATGCATAATTGAAGAGGTGAATGCAAAATTACAAAAAAAGTTTGGGAAAACGGCAGTAAAGATGTGATATTTAAAAAATTATTTGTAATTTTGAAGGCAAATAAGACTAACCGACATGAACAAAAAGATATTTCTCATTGATGCATACGCCATTATCTATCGTAGTTATTATGCCTTGATAAGGGCTCCTCGTATCAATAGCAAGGGACTTAATACAAGTGCTATAATGGGCTTTCTCAACACCCTTAACGAGGTGATGCAGAAGGAGAAACCTAGTCACATTGCAGTTGCGTTTGATCATGGCAAAACTTTTCGCCATGAAGTCTTCAGCGAGTATAAAGCTCAGCGCGAGGCTACTCCTGAGGATATCAAACTCAGCATACCTATTATAAAAGAAATACTGACAGCCTATCACATTCCTATCTTGCAGGTTGAAGGTTACGAGGCCGATGACATCATCGGCACGATAGCTAAGCAGGCCGAGGGTGATGGCATGGATGTCTACATGCTTACTCCCGATAAGGACTATGCCCAACTGGTAACTGATAAGATACACATGTATCGTCCACGACATGGTGGCGGTTACGAGGACATGGGACCAAAGGAAGTGTGTGCCAAGTATGGCATTGACTCAACTAGTCAAGTCATCGACCTACTCGGACTTATGGGCGATTCTTCCGACAATTATCAAGGTTGCCCTGGTGTGGGTGAGAAAACGGCTGTAAAACTCATTTTGGAATTTGGCAGCATTGAGAGACTTCTTTCACGCACTTCTGAACTGAAGGGTAAGATGAGGGAAAAAGTGGAGGGAGCAGTTGAAGATATAAAACTGTCAAAGTATCTTGCAACCATTCGTCAGGACGTACCAGTCACTACCCCACTCGACCAGATGCAGGTTCAGGAACCCGACAAAGAAAAACTCAAAGAGATTTTTTCCGAATTGGAGTTTAAGACTTTCGCAGCAAAACTTCTTGGTGAAGAAACTACGAATGTAAAGAAAACTTCTCAAAAGCAAAAAACTGTTAACACACAGCCCTCTCTCTTTGCAGAATTTGAGGACGACGGGCCTGATTTATTCAAAAATTCAAATCTCAGAGACGAATCCGAGTCCTCTGCGAAGGTTCAAACTATTGAAAATGAGGAGGAAGCGCAGAAAATAACCGACAAACTTTTGTCAGCAAAAATTTTCGTTCTAGACGTGAAGACCTCTTCCAACGTAGGAATTGATGCGAAATTGGAAGGTGCGAGCATAGCAATGGATGAAAATGAGATTTTCTTCTTCAAAAACGTCACTCCACTGAAAAAAGTTCTGAAGTCCCCTACCCTCACCATCGTGATGCAAAATGCGAAACTTGCCCTTGAGGTACTTGGCAAAAATGGTATTGAGGTGAAAGGGCAAATATGGGACACTATGGTGGCGCATTATCTCATCAATCCCGACCTGCATCATAATAAGGAGTATATGGAGGAGCAATTCTCCCCCACCCGAGCGACACGCATCCTTGCTCAAAAGTCTCAACTCGAACAGCAACTCCGTGACGGAGGTATGGAGAAACTATTCCTCGAAGTGGAGATGCCACTCATCCCTGTCCTAGCAGAGATGGAGATGAACGGTGTGCTGCTTGACACCAAGGAACTTGCTCGCGTACAACAAGAAATGAACGCACGCGCAATGCAAATAGAACATGATATATACGAACTGGCTGGCGAGAGCTTCAATATCGCTTCGCCTAAGCAAGTGGGCGATATCCTCTTTGGCAAGATGCAGATAATGGAGAAACCGAAGAAGACGAAGACAGGTCAATACGTCACTTCGGAGGAGGTGCTTCAGCAACTCCGCAGCAAAAATCCTATCGTAGGAAAAATACTCGATTATCGTGCTTTGAAGAAACTTCTCGGCACCTACATAGAGGCTCTTCCACGACTCATAAACCCACAGACTGGGCACGTGCATACGTCTTTTAATCAGTGTGTTACGGCAACCGGTCGTCTTTCTTCCAGCGACCCTAATCTTCAGAATATACCTGTTCGCACGGAGGATGGAAAAGAGATACGTCGTTGCTTCATACCTGAACCTGGTGAGGAGTTTTTCTCATGCGACTACAGCCAAGTGGAGCTACGCATTATGGCGAGTCTCTCTGGCGACCAGCACATGATAGATGCCTTCCTCAGTGGTCACGATATCCATGCTGCTACATCTGCTAAGATTTATCATAAAGACATCAGCGAAGTGACGAAAGACGAACGTCGTAAGGCGAAAAGTGCTAATTTTGGTATCATCTACGGCATCTCTGCCTTTGGTCTGGCACAAGGTCTCGATATTGACCGTCGCGAGGCTAAGGAATTGATAGACGGCTACTTCGAGTCTTTCCCCGATGTGGAACAGTTCATAGAGAAATGCAAGCAGACGGCACGCGAAAAAGGCTATGCCGAAACCATCATGGGCAGGCGACGCTATCTGCCTGATATCAACTCGAAGAACGGCACTGTCCGCGCCTTTGCTGAGCGCAATGCCGTCAATGCCCCGATTCAGGGCACTGCCGCTGACATCATGAAGGTGGCGATGATTCGTGTATGGCAACGTCTGAAAGCCGAGGGCTTAAAGACCAAGATGATACTTCAGGTACACGACGAACTCAATTTCTCCGTTCCCACAGAGGAAAAGGGTAGGGTAGAGCAGATAGTAAAAGAGGAGATGCAGAATGCCTATCAACTCGCTGTTCCTCTCATAGCCGATGGCGGTTGGGGCACCAACTGGCTCGAGGCACACTGAAGATTGAAGATTAAACATTAAAATACCTAAACTCTATTATGCTACAAAAAATTTTCGGTTTTGACCCCTCCACAATGACATTGCGCAAGGAGGTCATTGGTGGTATCACCACCTTCCTTACTATGGCCTACATTCTGGCCGTCAACCCTAGTATTCTCTCTGCTACAGGCATGGATGCCGGTGCTATTTTCACCACCACGTGTATCTCTGCTGTAGTGGGCACCCTGGTTATGGCCGTCTATGCCAAGTTGCCCTTCGTACTCGCTCCTGGCATGGGTCTCAACGCCTTCTTTGCCTACACCGTAGTGCTCACTATGGGCTACTCATGGCAGTTTGCCCTCACAGCAGTATTTCTCGAGGGTATTATCTTCATCATACTCACCGTCACTGGTCTGCGTCAGTACATCGTCAATGCCATTCCTCTGGTACTTAGGCGAGCCATAAGTCCTGGCATAGGGCTCTTCATCGCCTTTGTAGGTCTCAAGGGTGCAGGCATCGTAACATCTTCCGAAGCCACCTTTATCACCCTTGGCAATATGCACGACCCTGCTGTCCTGCTGGGCATCTTCGGCATACTGCTCACTGCTGCTCTCTTGGTGAGAAAAGTTACAGGCTCTCTGCTTATCGGCATCCTCGTGACCACGATTATTGGCATACCTCTAGGTGTCACCCACTACAACGGCATCATCTCCACACCACCTTCCATCGAACCTATCTTCCTGAAGTTTGAGTGGCACAATCTGCTCTCCGTTGATATGATAGTCGTAGTGCTCACATTCCTCTTCATCGATATGTTTGACACCATCGGCACTCTCATCGGAGTCTCCAATCGTGCTGGTATGGTGGACGAGGATGGCAACGTGCTTCGCATCAATAAGGCATTCATGGCCGACGCTGTTGGCACTACCATAGGAGCCATGCTCGGCACCTCAACAGTCACCACATACGTGGAGAGTGCCTCTGGCGTCAACGCGGGCGGTCGTTCGGGCATCACCAGCATCATTGCCGCCATCTGCTTCCTTGTGGCACTGCTCTTTGCGCCACTCTTCCTTGCCATCCCTGCTCAGGCCACAGCAGCAGCTCTGGTGCTCGTAGGCGTTATGATGATGTACGAGGTGCGCAAGGTCGATTTCTCCGACTACGTCACAGGCATCCCATGCTTCATCTGCATCGTCATCATGCCACTGACCTACAGCATCTCCGACGGTATCCTCATGGCGGTTATCTCCTACGTGCTGATTCATCTCCTCTCTGGCAAAATAAAGGATAAAGATGAGCGCAACAATATCAACTGGGCTACCATCCTGCTGGCAGTGCTATTCGTCTGCCGTTACGCATTCCTTTAGAAGGGGTAGGAGCTAAGCAACCAATTCAAATTAACTAGCAAATTTCGAGAATTAACTAGCTAATTTTAAAAATTAACTAGTTAATTTGAGATTAGAACATAGCAACGATGAAAAGAATCATTACAATCATCCTGACTCTCGCAATAACAGCAGGAGCGGCAACAGCTGAGACTAAATGCAAAAGTAACTGCAATGACAGTTGCAAGAGCGAAGTTATTCTGGGAAGCATAATGACGCGCACGAGCGTACGCCGATACACCGACCAACCCGTAACGAAGGAGACCGTGGAGAAACTGCTGCGCGCAGGCATGGCGGCACCAACTGCCGTTAACAAGCAACCTTGGCACTTCGTTGCCATAACCAGCAGGGAGAAACTCGACGAACTTGCAGGTACAGGCCGTAATGGAGGCATGCTGCGTCAGGCTCCTCTCGCCATAGTAGTATGTGGCGATATGGACAAGGCACTGACGGGCAAGGGGCAAGACTTCTGGATTCAGGACTGCTCTGCAGCAACGGAGAATATCCTGCTTGCAGCTCACGCCCTCGGTCTCGGTGCCGTGTGGACGGGCGTATATCCCATGGACGAGCGCGTGGCAGAGGTTTCCAAGGTGCTTGCCCTGCCTCAGAATCTCGTTCCACTCTGTACCATCATCATAGGCTACCCGGCAGAACAGCCAAAGCCAAAAGACAAGTGGAAACCTGAAAACGTTACATGGTACTGACCCTTACAGCTAAAGACACAAAATACTGATGCAGGCGCATGTCACCGTCCAACTCTGGATGAAATGCCGTAGCCATCTGACTGCCCTGACATGCAGCAACGATATTGCCGTCCACTCGCGACAGCACCTTACAATCGTCGCTCAGCACCTCTTCTATATATGGTGCACGTATGAAGGTCATAGGTATATCTTTACCCACTCCCTCCACCATGCCGGTAGTATGGAAACTGCCCAGTTGTCTGCCATAGGCATTGCGGCGCACGCGCATGTGCATCGTACCGAGACGACCCTCGGAGAGCAATATCATGCCGGCACAAGTGCCGAAGACGGGCAGACCGTCAATTATTGCCTGACGTATCGGGGCGAGAAGTCCCGTTTCCCTCAGCAGGCGCATCTGCACCGTACTCTCGCCGCCAGGCAGTATGAGCCCGTCCTTCGGTTGCTGCCAATCCCTCAGCTGACGTATCTCAAATGCCTCTACGCCAAGACGCTGCAACACCTGCTCATGCTCTATAAACGCCCCCTGCAGGGCAAGAACCGCTATCCTCATTTTCCTCTCTCAGCCATAAGGAGTTCTATCTCCTGTTCGTTGATGCCCACCATAGCCTCGCCGAGGTCTTCGCTCAGCTCTGCCAGCAGTTTGGCATCCTGATAGTTTGTCACCGCCTGAACTATGGCGGCAGCACGCTTGGCAGGATTGCCACTCTTGAATATGCCGCTACCCACGAACACACCCTCTGCGCCAAGCTGCATCATCAGCGCTGCATCCGCAGGCGTAGCTACACCGCCGGCAGCAAAGTTCACTACGGGCAACTTCCCGTTCTCATGCACAAAGCGCACCAACTCGTAAGGTGCCTGCAACTGCTTTGCCGCCTCGAAGAGTTCATCCTCGCTCATTGACACCAGACGGCGTATCTCGCTCTGCATCATACGCATATGGCTCACCGCCTGCACCACGTCACCCGTACCAGGCTCGCCTTTAGTGCGAATCATCGTAGCACCCTCTGCTATGCGTCGCAGTGCCTCACCAAGATTCTTTGCACCACACACGAACGGCACGTTGAACTTCGTCTTGTCAATATGGTAAATGTTGTCGGCAGGCGACAGCACCTCACTCTCATCTATGTAGTCTATCTCTATTGCCTGCAGTATCTGTGCCTCGGCTATGTGGCCTATGCGGCACTTTGCCATTACGGGAATGCTCACCGCCTCCTGAATGCCGCGAATCATCTTGGGGTCGCTCATTCTCGACACACCGCCTGCCGCGCGTATGTCTGCAGGAATCCTTTCAAGTGCCATCACCGCACATGCACCAGCCTCTTCGGCTATGCGCGCCTGCTCTGGTGTCGTCACGTCCATTATCACTCCGCCCTTCAGCATTTGAGCCAACTGGCGGTTAAGTTGTTGTCTTTCGTTCATTTTTTCTTATTATTTTTGTTATCCTCTTTTACTCTCTTTTTTACTCTCCGTTGGCGAAACTCCCTTGTGCTTCTTGAAGAATCTCGAGAGATGGGCTTGCGAGGAGAATCCAAGCCTATAAGCAATGTCTTTCAACGGCATATTGGTGGAGGAGAGTAGGGCGGTTATCTCTGCCATGATGCGCTCATCTATAATAGCCTTCGGCGAGCGGTCAGCTATGCGGCGCGTCACCTGCCCCAGGTATCGCGGACTTACATTGAGTTGCTCTGCATAGAATGTCACATCGGAATAGCGAATGTAGTGACGTTCCACATTGGCAAGAAACTGATTGTATAGTTCCTCGCTCCTGCTGTTGCCCTCGGCATAGTCAGCAGGCAGAGCCTTCAGGTAGGTCTGTGCATGAAGCATGGCATCGTCCACGCTCTCACCCAAACTGAGGTAGTATGCCAGAGCCGAAGCCAATTGATTGGCATGACCGTGACGCCTCGGCAATCCTCCAGGCAGGTCAGAGGGCGCAAGGACCACCGTACACATAGGTATTATTAGCCTCTCTATCGCATCATACACCCTCGGTTCCACCAACCGTTCTCCGTGCGTGGATTTCAGCACTGGCGCATATATGATATGCTGAGGACGGTAGCGGCGCAACACCTCTGCCAACATCTCCACCACATCGGCACGGCGTAGCAATCCTATCTTCACCACCTGTGGCTGCATGTCGTTGATGATAGCCTCCACCTGCCTGCGCACCACATCGGCAGACAGGTCATGAAACTCCTGAATACCCAATGTGTTCTGCACAGTAACAGACGTTATGGCCGAAGCAGCCTTGCCTCCCAACTGGTTAATCAGTTTTATGTCTGCCTGCAAGCCCGAACCTCCCGTACCGTCGCTACCTGTTATTGTTAGTATCGTCTTGTTCATTTTTTCGACTGCAAAGGAACGAAAAAAAACAGAAACCTCCAAAAAAAGTTCCGATTATGATAAAAGAAACCAACTTTTTTATTATCTTTGCAAACACATTATATATTAAACATTAAACAAAACATTATGAAAGTTCTTATTTTACAAGCCTCTCCAAGGGCTAACGGCAACACCGCATGGATGGCGGAAGAATACAGAAAGGCTGCTGAGGCAGCAGGACACGAAGTGACGATGGTCAACGTGGCGAAAAAGCATATAGCAGGCTGTCTTGCCTGCGAATACTGCCACAACAAGGGCAACGGCGCATGCATACAGAAGGATGACATGCAGGAACTCTATCCGCTGATGGCAGAAGCAGAGGCACTGGTGCTGGCTGCTCCTATCTATTACTTTACGCTCTGCGCACAGATTCAGGCTCCCATACAGCGCATGTACTGCGTAAACAGTCCTGCCAACGTCAAGAAGATGGCACTGCTCGTTTCCTCTTACTCTCCCAACGTCTATGACGGTGCAATAGCAGAGTTTCGCGACATCTGCAACTACTGGAGCGTAGAAAACATGGGGAATGTAACTGCCAAGATTGACGAACAGAAGACGGAAGATACGAAGCAGAAGATTGTCGAACTGGTGAAGAAACTGTAGCAAGCCTAACGAAGACGAGTGAAGATAGTAATACTTGACGGCTACACAGCCAACCCAGGCGATTTGTCGTGGGATGAACTGAGGAATCTTGGTGAGGTGACGGTATATGACCGCACCCTGCCAAGTGAGACCATCACCAGAGCACAGGATGCCGACATAGTGCTGACCAACAAGGTCGTGATGAGCAAGGAGGTGATAGAACAGCTGCCCCACCTGAGATACATCGGTGTTCTGGCAACAGGATATAACGTGGTGAATCTGGACTCTGCAAGGGAGCGAGGTATCGTGGTCACCAATGTACCTGCCTACAGCACCGAGAGCGTAGCTCAGATGGTCTTTGCCCACCTGCTGACCGTCACCAACCGCGTGGAGCATTATGCTAACCTCCTCCGACTCCCCCCAAGGGGGAGAGCAGCGTGGTGCGAAAGCCCCGACTTCTGCTATTGGGATACAAAGTTGACGGAACTCGCAGGCAAGACCTTTGGCATCATTGGCTATGGCAATATCGGCCGTAGGGTAGGGGAGATAGCCAGTGCGTTTGGGATGCGGGTGAGGGCGTTAGAGTCAAGCACCCCCCTAAATCCCCCCCAAGGGGGGAGTGTGGTTAGGATGCCACTCGACGAACTGCTCAGAACGAGCGACGTACTCTCGCTGCACTGTCCGCTGACAGAATCCACCAAACATATAATAAATAAGGAGACACTGAGGAAAATGAAGCCCACAGCCATCATCATCAATACAGGCAGAGGTCCATTGGTGGATGACTATGCTGTCGCAGAGGCCCTGAAACAGGGTACCATCGCTGCCTACTGTGCTGACGTGCTGACCGAAGAACCGCCACAGAAGGATAATCCGCTCCTCAGTCAGCCTCATGCCTACATCACTCCCCACATAGCATGGGCATCGACTGAGGCTCGCACCCGACTGATACAGGTAGCTACCGACAATGTCAGAGCCTTCATCTCTGGTTGTCCGCAGAATGTGGTTTCTTGATTTTCACCTTTATCTGGTCGAAACCCTCGCCAAAGACACCGATGACGGCACTCTGTGATACGAAAGCATTGTTGTCTATTATCTTTATCAGTCTGAAGATGGCATTGCTTTCGCTTCGCTTTGCCAGTATCCATAGCACCTTGCGCTCCTGACCAGTGTACCATCCGTGACCATCAAGTATCGTCACACCATGATCTAGTTGGGTGCCTACGGCATCGGCTATCTCCTGCCACTTTGATGATACTATGAGAAACTGCACCGACTGACGGCGACGGTTCATGAGGAAGTCCAGCATGACATTTTCCACAAACATGGTGCACAGACCGAATACCACCATGTGAGTTCTCTGCAATATATCTCCAAACTCAGGAATGAGCAGACAAGAGCCTATCACCACCAGGTCGGTGAAGGTCAGCACGGTGCCCAGACTGATGTCGATATACTTATTGACCGATGCTGCTATGATGTCAGTGCCGCCCGTAGAACCACCTGCCAGGAATACTATGCCAAGAGCCGAACCCGTCATGGTACAGCCCAGAATGAGCGACATGAAGTTCTGTCCCTCACCCAGAATCTTTACTATATGCCCCGACTCATCTACGGGCAATATCTGCTGAAACAGCCCCAGCAGGAATGTCAGCATACAGAATGCATAGATAGTCTTTGACAGAAATCGCCATCCCAATATGCGAAGCGCTACAATGCCGAGGAAGAAATTTATTATAAAGAAGGTGTATTGCAACGGAAATCCCGTAGCATAGAACAAGATGGCAGAGATACCCGCCACGCCACCTGTGACGATGTGGTAAGGCAACAGAAAGACTGTGAAGCCAATGGCATAAAGCACCAGTCCCAGCGTGATAATCACGTAGTCGATAGCAGTCTTGAAGATAAGGTTTTTTGTCATATTAGGCTTAGTTTTCTGCAAAAGTACGAAATAATTTTCAATTTATCAATTTTTTTTCGTACATTTGCACCGATAAGTCTATTTATATATTCACTATTTCTCTATGAAACACTTTCT
>CAJODK010000025.1 GCA_905233245.1 uncultured Prevotella sp.
TCGGGGCTTTCTGCCCCTTGCCGACGGCGTTCCCCGAGTGTTTTCATAGTCTTAGGCTTATGCCTGAAAACTATTCGCACTTCTTATTGGAACTTTTGCGGGGGCGTTTTTTATAAAAAAAATGTGTAAATATTTTGCCATGTCAGAAAAAATGAGTACCTTTGCGCCCGAATGTCCAGTTTCGAGACTCTCAACATAAACTTATTGAGCATGAAAGAAGACTCGATGGAGTTTTCTTGTCAGTTGAACGATGAGTTCTTTCAGAGTCTTGACGACGCCCAGATACAGCATGGCGACGTGGATGCTACAGTGTCTATACGCAAGGCTGGTAGTGACGACTTCGCTCTGCAAATCGGTATTCAAGGAGTAGTGACGGTAGAGTGTGACCTGTGTCTCGACGACATGGAGCAACCCATAGAGGGAAGCAGCACCTACATCGTAAAACTGGGACAGGGCTCAGACGAAACGGATGACGTCATCACGGTAAATGAGAACGAAGGAATACTCAGACTCGGATGGCTCATCTATGAGCTGATAGCATTGGCTGTACCCATTAAGCACGTTCATGCACCTGGAAAATGCAATGATGCGATGACAAGAAAACTCGAAGAGTTGTCAGCCACCCGAAGTGGTGATGAGACTGCCGAAGATGATATCGACCCACGCTGGGCAGAACTTGGTAAATTAAAAATTAAAGATTAAACATTAAAAGTTTAAAGAAAAATGGCACATCCTAAAAGAAGACAGTCTAAGACACGTACACTTAAGCGTCGTACTCACGACAAGGCAGTAGCTCCTACACTGGCTGTATGCCCTAACTGCGGTGCTTATTATGTATATCACACAGTATGTCCTACTTGCGGTCAGTACCGTGGCAAGCAGGCCATCGCTATGGAAGAGGCTTAATAACTTATGAGTAAACTGAATGCTGTAATCACTGGCATTGGTGGCTACGTGCCTGAGTATATCCTCACCAACGAGGAACTCTCACGCATGGTGGATACCAATGACGAGTGGATTGTTACACGAGTAGGTATCAAGGAGCGTCGCATCCTCAACGAAGAGGGACTCGGCTCTGCCTACATGGCCCGCAAGGCATGCAGACAGCTGCTGGAGAAGACTGGCGTGGACCCACAGACCGTGGACTGCGTCATCTGTGCTACGACGACACCTGACTACCGCTTCCCCTCTAACGCTTCTATCGTAATAGGCAAACTGGGCATGCAGAATGCTCACGGCTTTGACATCTCATGCGCTTGCTGCGGTTTTCTCTACGTACTCGACCTCGCATCTGCCATGATACAGAGCGGCCGCTACAAGAGAATCATCGCAGTAGCAGCAGAGAAGATGTCGTCTATGGTGGACTATCAGGATCGTCAGACCTGTGTGCTCTTCGGTGACGGCGCAGCAGCAGCAATGCTCGAAGCTACCGAGGAAGAGGGCGTCGGTTTCCAGGATTCTTTCCTCCGCACTGATGGCAAGGGCCTGCCATTCCTCCACATGAAGGCCGGCGGCTCAGTATGCCCTGCATCACACTATACGGTGGATCACCGCATGCACTACATCTATCAGGAAGGTCGCACGGTATATAAGTATGCCGTAACATCCATGGCAGGAGACATCCAGGAGATTATGAAGCGTAACAACCTCTCACCAGATGATGTCAACTGGATAATACCTCACGAGGCCAACATGCGAATCATCGAGGCCGTCACAAACCGTCTGGACGTTCCGATGGAGAAAGTGATGGTCAACATCGAGCACTATGGTAACACCAGTGCGGCAAGTATCGCCCTCGCTATGTGGGACTTCGAAAAGAAACTCAAGAAGGGCGACAACGTACTGCTCACCGCATTCGGAGCGGGATTCGTACACGGCGCTAGCTTCTATAAGTGGGGATATGATGCATAAAGCAGGATTCGTTAATATAGTTGGCAATCCCAACGTCGGAAAAAGTACGCTCATGAACCAGTTGGTTGGTGAGCGTATTTCAATTGCGACCTTCAAGGCGCAGACCACCAGACACCGTATCATGGGTATCGTAAATACCGATGACATGCAGATAGTATTCTCCGACACACCAGGAGTGCTCAAGCCCAACTACAAACTGCAGGTGTCAATGCTCGCATTCTCAGAGTCTGCCCTGCAGGACGCTGACGTGCTGCTCTACGTCACCGACATCATAGAGAGTCCAGAGAAAAACCGCGACTTCCTCGACAAGGTGGCGAAGATGACAATACCCGTCATACTCCTTATTAATAAAATAGACGAAAGTTCACAGGAGAAACTCGGCGAACTGGTGGAGACATGGCACAAACTGCTGCCCAACGCAGAGATACTGCCCATCTCAGCAAAGAATAAGTTCGGCACCGACATACTGCTCAAGCGCATCAAGGAACTCCTGCCTGAGTCACCTGCATACTTCGACAAGGAACAACTCACCGACAAACCCGCACGATTCTTCGTCACGGAGATAGTGCGCGAGAAGATACTCCTGTACTACGACAAGGAGATACCATACAGCGTGGAGGTGAGGTGCGACGAGTTCAAGGAGACAGACAAGCAGATAAATATCAGCGTGACAATCTTCGTGGAGCGCGACTCGCAGAAAGGCATCATAATAGGACATCAGGGCATAGCCATCAAGAAACTGGGCACCGAGGCCCGCAAGTCACTGGAGAAATTCTTCGACAAGAAGATATTCCTCAACACCTTCGTGAAGGTGGACAAGGACTGGCGCTCCAACGACCGCGAGCTCGACGCCTTTGGATATAATTCATAATTCACAATGCATAATGCATAATTATGGGAAAGTTAGTAGCGATAGTAGGAAGACCCAACGTGGGTAAGTCAACTCTCTTCAACAGGTTGACGAAGACCCGTCATGCCATCGTAAGCGATGTGGCAGGTACCACGCGTGACCGACAGTATGGCAAGGTGGAATGGAACGGCAAGGAGTTCTCCATAGTAGATACCGGCGGATGGGTAGTGAATAGCGATGACATCTTCGAAGATGCCATCCGCGAACAAGTCAACATAGCTACCGAAGAGGCCGATGTGGTACTCTTCGTAGTTGACGTACAGACAGGCGTAACAGACCTTGACAGCGACGTAGCACAGATACTGCGCAAAAGCAAGGTGCCCGTAATCCTCGTCAGCAACAAGACAGACTCCAACGAACAGCAGTACTACGCTGCCGACTTCTACTCGCTCGGACTGGGTGACCCATTCTGCATCAGTGCCGTAACAGGCTTTGGCACTGGCGATCTGCTTGACCTCATACTAGAAAAACTCCCTCAGGAGAAAGGTGATGACATCGACGACAACCTACCACGCTTCGCCGTAGTAGGACGTCCTAATGCCGGTAAGTCGAGTATCATCAATGCCTTTATTGGTGAGGAACGCAATATCGTGACCAATATCGCCGGCACTACGCGTGACTCCATCTACACACGATACAATAAATTCGGTTTCGACTTCTACCTCGTCGATACAGCAGGCATACGCCGTAAGAACAAGGTAAGTGAAGACCTGGAGTTCTATAGCGTGATGCGCGCTATACGCGCCATAGAAAATAGCGATGTCTGCATCCTGATGATTGATGCCACACGAGGTATTGAGGCGCAGGACATGAATATCTTCCAACTCATCCAGAAGAACAATAAGTCACTCGTCGTAGTGGTCAACAAGTGGGATTTGGTGGAAGATAAATCGCAGGCCGCCATCAGCACCTTCGAATATGCCATCCGCGAGCGCATGGCACCATTCACCGACTTCCCTATCGTCTTCGCCTCTGCCCTAACAAAGCAGCGCATCTTTAAGGTGCTCGAAACAGCAAAGGAAGTATATCAGAACCGCAAGGCGAAGATAGGTACCTCTAAACTCAACGAAGTGATGCTACCTATCATCGAGGCTACTCCACCACAGAGCATCAAAGGCAAGTACATCAAGATAAAGTACTGCACACAGGTGCCTGACACTCAGATACCTACATTCGTATTCTATGCCAATCTGCCACAGTACGTCAAGGAACAGTATCGCCGTTTCCTCGAAAACCAGATACGCTCACACTGGACGCTTACAGGCACTCCTATCAACGTTTTTATACGACAGAAGTGATGAAAAAGATATTGCTAGGGTTAGGCTTTATGTTTGGGCTGTTTACTTCTTGCTCTAAAGAAGTAAAACAAGAAGACATTGCTCTGCAAACTGCAAAAGCCTACTACGACCAACTGATAGCTGGCGATGTCAACTCCTTTGTGGAGGGAACGCTGAAGGGCGACACCCTGCCAGAAGACTATAAGGCGCAACTGCTGCTCAACGCTCAGATGTACGTTGAGAAACAGCAGAAAGAGCATAAGGGCATCAACCGCGTAGAACCCGTCAGGGCAACGTGTGACTCCCTATCGGCAAATGCCTTCCTCACTATCTGCTTCAACGACAGCACTCGAGAGGAAATAGTCGTTCCGATGATACGCAAAGGCGACCTGTGGTATATGAGATAAACAATCCCCTTTTTCTGTGAACCAAAGACTAATAACCATACTAGGACCTACAGCGAGTGGCAAGACAATGATTGCTACCCAGTTGGCAGCACGACTGGACGGAGAGATTATCTCCGCTGACTCACGCCAGGTGTACCGACGCATGGACATCGGTACAGGAAAAGACCTCAGCGATTATAAAGGCATTCCATATCACCTTATTGATATAGTAGAACCTGGTACTAAGTACAATCTCTTTCAGTATCAGGAAGATTTCCACAAAGCTTATGATGATATCGTAGGAAGGGGCAAACAAGCCATACTCTGCGGTGGCACAGGCCTATATATAGAGGCGGTACTGAAAGGCTACAACCTACCCGACGTGCCACAGAATCCCGAATTGCGCAAGAGTCTTGAAGGCAAATCCTTGGAAGAACTGACGCAGATGCTCATCGAACTAAAGAAACAGACGGGCTCCGTGATGCACAACAAGACGGATGTGGATTCTTGTCAAAGGGCTATACGTGCAATAGAGATAGAGAAATACATTTTAGAGGTAAGAGGTGAGAGGTTCTTTGCTGTGCAAAGCGGCAGAGCCGAGCGAGAGGTTAGAGAAATGCCTCCTCTTGATTCTATCATCATCGGTGTGGATATTGACCGAGAACTGCGTCGTAAAAAGATTACACAGAGGCTGCATGCCAGACTGAAAGAAGGAATGGTGGACGAAGTGAGGGGACTGCTCAACGAGGGTATACCACCTGAGAATCTGATATACTACGGACTGGAATACAAATTCCTAACACAATATATAATAGGTGAACTCTCATACGATGAGATGGTGCGCCAACTGGAGATAGCCATACATCAGTTTGCCAAACGCCAGATGACGTGGTTCAGAGGTATGGAGCGAAGGGGATTCCACATACACTGGGTAACGCGCCCTGAGAATGATAACGAACTAAATAAAGTAGTAGATGAACTGTGCACTAATATACTGTCCTAACAAACGACCATTCACCAGCGTCAGGAAGCGTTGGGAGAAGATTGCTGCGCTGCTGGATAAGTACGGCATTGAGTACGACATGGTGCAGAGCGAGGATCAGCAGGCCATAGAGCGACTCGTAATGATGATGATTAACAACGGCTATAAGGACATCATCATAGCGGGTGGCGACTCTGCACTTTGCGACACGGTAAACTGTCTGATGTCGGTAGAGAAATCTGTTCGTGATACTATCTCCATCGGTGTAATACCTAATGGTGTAATGAATGATTTCGCCGGTTTCTGGGGATTTACATACCAGAATATAGAAGAGAGCATCGCAGCCATCAAGAGTCACCGAATAAGACGTATTGACGTAGGGTGCATACGCTATACAGACTGCAGAGCAGAGAAGAAACAACGCTACTTCCTCAATAGCGTCAACATCGGACTGCTGGCTGGCATACAGAAGCGCCGCATGCAGGTGCGCAGGCGAGTGTGGTCCCGTGAACTATCCTTTGCGCTGTCATTCCTGCTGATGCTCTTCGAAAAGGTTTTCTATCGCATGACCTACACCATCAATTACGTCACAGAGACTCATCGCATCGTGACCATGTGCGTGGGTAATGCGCTGGGATACGGCCAGACGCCTAATGCAGTTCCTTACAATGGGCAGCTAGACATCACAATGGTGCGCCACTCTGCTCTATCTCACGTGGCAGAAGCCATATACCTCTTCCTGCGTGGTAAGATACTCAACCACAAACGCATACGCCCCTATCGTGCTCGCAGTATCGAGATAGTAGCACCCAAGGGATGCCCGATAAGCATCGATGGCCACCCATCGGAATCACCTGTTGGCAAATACACTATCGACGTACTGCAAGAGGAGGTGAATTTTATAATTGAGAAATTAAAAGGTTAAGAAGTTGAAATCACTCGAACTACTTGCTCCCGCCAAGAATCTGGAATGTGGTATCAGCGCCATAGATCACGGTGCCGATGCTGTGTACATTGGTGCGCCCAAGTTTGGCGCTAGAGCGGCGGCGGGCAATAGTCTTGAGGATATAGAAAAACTCTGTAAACATGCGCATCAGTTTGACGTCAGGATATTCGTGACTGTCAACACCCTACTCCATGACGACGAGATACCAGTGGCTGTCAGTCTGATACAAGACCTTGACCGCATCGGTGTGGATGCCGTGCTCATTCAGGACATGCGCCTAATCTCTCACCTCTCGTCTCTTCGCTCGGCTCTGCCGCTTTGCACAGCAAAGACCTCTCACCTCTCCCTCCACGCTTCCACACAGACCGACAACCGCACGGCGGAGAAGGTTCGCATGCTGAGGGATATGGGATTCAAGCGAGTAGTACTGGCTCGTGAACTCTCCATTAACGAGATCAGGCAGATACACGAAGAGGTGCCCGACGTAGAACTGGAAGTCTTCGTGCATGGTGCTTTGTGCGTCAGCTACAGTGGCATCTGCTACGCCTCTGAGTATTGCTTCGGCCGTAGCGCCAACCGAGGAGAGTGTGCACAGTTCTGCCGCATGGCGTTTGACCTCAAGGATGCTGACGGTAATACGATAATGGAACGCAAGCATCTGCTGTCGCTCAAGGACTTCGCCCAACTCAACAATCTGGAACACCTGGCTGATGCCGGTGCCGTATCGTTTAAGATAGAAGGGCGCCTAAAGGATGTGGACTACGTCAAGAATGTGACAGCAGCCTACAGCGAGGCTCTCAACGCTCTGTGTCGCAAGTATCCTGACCGCTACCGTCGCGCTTCTATGGGAAGATGCACATATACGTTCAAGCCAGACATCCATAAATCCTTCAACCGCGACTTCACCACCTACTTTGCAAACGGACGTCAGCAGGGGCTGGTAAACCTTGATACTCCAAAGGCTGTCGGCGAGCAGGTAGGTACTGTGAAGGAAATACGACGTCGCAGGGATGGGTCCATAGAGTCTTTCAACGTAGCCTCTACAGCTGCCTTCTGCAACGGCGACGGACTATGTTACTACAATGAGAAGCGCGAACTGATAGGTTTTCGTGTCAACCGCGCTGAGGGCAACAGGCTCTTTCCGCTTCGTGTGGGCAACGACCTGAAGCCTGGCACCACACTCTATCGTAATCACGATCAGGCCTTCATCACTCTGCTTAGCAAGCCATCTTCTGAGCGCAAGATAGTGGTTAAAATGACGTTGCATGTCAGCGAGCATGAGTTGCATCTCACAATGACCGATGAGCACAACAACCGCTACGAGTCTCTCCTGCCTTACGAATACCAGCAGGCACAAAAGCCGCAGGAGGACAATATCCGTAAGCAACTCACGAAACTCGGCGGCACGCCATACGTTTGCAACGACATCACAATCGAGAGCGATGTGGAAGCCCCCTTTATACCCAGCAGCGTATTGGCAGAACTGAGAAGAAAAGCCCTCCTCTGTCATACGGACATCTCCCCCAAAGGGGAGAAAGAAAATGCCATAACCTCTAAAACTATAAACACCCCTCCTTTGGGAGGGGACTGGGGAGGGGCTTTCCCCCTCATGACCTGCCGCTACTGCCTGCGCCACGAACTGGGGTATTGCACCAAGTACTCGGCCTCTATGCCGTGGAAAGAACCGCTGACCATCTCTCTGAGTGACAGCGAGAAGAAAGAAGAGTTCCGCATGAGATTTAACTGTGCGAAATGCCAAATGGAGATAATACGTCAATGAGAAATCTTTTATACATATCTATACTCTGTCTTGCAGCTCTGACAAGTTGCTATAGGGAAAAAGCTTCCAGCGATTCCTTGGACGACAGCAGCGACACCATAATCGCTGACACTGCGGTAGTAGCGACCAAGCACTATGGCGTGGGGTACAACTTCATCGTGCATCGTGACTCCATCTGCCTTATAGCACAACAGCCAGAGGAGCACGTTAGCCAACTGGAGACTGATACCATCACCATACCTCGCAACCAGCACCTGGCTGTGATGGACATACGCATGATACCGCAGGACAGCATTGACTCCTGCTGGGTGCAACTAATCAGCGAGGAGGGCATATCAGGCTGGACTCGCGAGAATGCGCTATTACCCAACGTAGTTCCCACCGACCCTATTTCGCAGTTTATCATGTTCTTCTCTGACAGCCACCTTCTCATAGCTCTGTGCATACTCGGTGTGCTCGCTGTGATATACTTCATGCGTATGGCACAGAAACGCAACGTCCCTATAGTGCACTTCCGCGACATACCATCCTTCTACCCCACCCTGCTATGCCTCATCGTAGCTTGTTCGGCAACTTTCTACGCGTCGCTGCAGATGTTTGGTGCCGACCAATGGCAACACTTCTACTACCACCCCTCGCTCAATCCATTCATCCTGCCGCCTATCCTGGCTATCTTTATCGCCTCTCTGTGGGCCATGCTGATAGTAGGCATCGCCACCATTGAGGATGTGCGTCATCACCTGCCTTTCGAGGATGCTCTCATCTATCTTGCCGGCTTGGCTGGCGTCTGCGGAGTGCTGTATGTCATCTTCTCTATCAGCACCCTGTATTACGTGGGTTATCTGCTCCTTATATTGTATATACGGTTTGCCATCAAGAAGTACCAACCTCTCCACGCCTCCCACTATATCTGCGGCAGTTGTGGTAAGCGGCTCTACAGCAAGGGCACATGCCCACACTGCGGAGCGGTGAATATGTGCCTCGCATTGGCGCTAACGCTGGCGTTAGGGCTGACAGGTTGTTCTTCAAGCGATGACTCATCGCATGAAGATCTAGGCCCCAACCGCACCATCATAGTATATATGAACGCAGAGAATAATCTCTACACGTATGCAAACACAGACTTAGCAGAAATGGTGACAGGTTCAAACAATCTGCCATCCAACTGCAAACTCTTAGTATATATCGATGACTTAGAAGCTCCGCGCATCTATTCCATAAACAAGGGAACAAGCACTAAAGTCAAGAAATATGAGGAGATGGACTCTTCATCACCTACCACCATAAGCATTGTTCTGAACTATATCATCAAAAACTACCCAGCCGACGAATATGCCACCGTCTTCTGGGGGCATGGAACAGGTTCACAGATTAGAAGCGATGTATCTGCCAACTCTCTCTCTCTGCCATTTGACGAAGAGCTAAATGAGCCTAACGCCTATGGTTTAGACAATAATGACAATCTTGCACATAAAGATGGGACAGTAAGTCCATATCTAACATGGATAAACGTTCCCGAACTAGCAAAAGTACTGAAAAAACTGCCTAAGCAACTATTCATAATGTTTGATGCTTGCCTGATGCAGAGTGTAGAGAATGCCTACGAACTAAAGGATTGCACTGACTACATCATAGCTGTAGCCTGTGAGACTCCTACATTTGGAGCAAACTACACAAAGATGATTCCCGTATTCGGACAATACGCGGGTACAAACATTATTCAAGATATTGTTGCCCATTATATAAGTGATAACACTTGGGGAAATTACTATGTTGACCGAAGTGACGGGGTATGTATCTCTGCTGTCAAGACATCCGAGATGGAAGGCCTCCTCATGGCCACGCAGAATGCTTTCTCTACTCTCACTTCTGTTAGCACTTCCGCAAACCACACTTACTATACCGAAGTGAATTCGTGCATTTATTATTACATTATTGGCTACCCTACATTCTATGATATCAAGGATGTAATGAGAGTAAATCTTTCTGACAATAACTATCTAGCATGGTTAACATATTTGGAGAAAGCCATAGTGGCCAAATATCATCCAAAAGACGTTCGCTTGCTCTCTGGTGACACCTGTCCATGGATTCCATCTACCCTAAATAAGGCAAACTTTAGCAGATTTTATCTATCCGATGAACGTTATGGTGGAATCAGCATGTTTGTACCAAAAAGCATTTATAGCACCACTTACCCCAACATGAACAAGCGCATGTATGACTATGAATGGTGCCAAAAGGTCGGATGGGAGCAGATGGGATGGCCTCAATGACTGACACTTTGTCACAGTCATAACAAGAAAAACACATTGGCACGCTATTCGCTTTATCCGAACAACGAAAAAAACTTGTAACTTATAATTAATAACTTATAACTTTTCGAAGAAACTATGAACATTCAACCATTAGCAGACCGCGTGCTCATCAAGCCAGCGGCAGCAGAAGAAAAGATTGGCGGTATCATCATTCCTGATACTGCAAAGGAAAAACCTCTCAAGGGCGAAATCATCGCTACAGGCAATGGAACAAAAGATGAAGAAATGGTTCTCAAGGTAGGCGACCAGGTGCTTTACGGCAAGTATGCCGGTCAGGAACTGGAGTTTGACGGCGAGAAGTACATGGTAATGCGTCAATCAGATGTAATAGCAATTATTAAGTAGTATAAAGTATAGAGTATAAAGATATGGCTAAGGAAATTAAATTCAATACCGACGCCCGCGAGGCTCTCAAGCTGGGCGTTGACCAACTGGCAGATGCAGTTAAAGTAACACTCGGTCCAAAGGGACGTAACGTAGTGATTGAGAAGAAGTTCGGTGCACCACAGATAACTAAGGATGGTGTCACCGTAGCTAAGGAAATCGAGCTCGAAGATAAGTTTGAGAACACAGGTGCTCAGCTCGTCAAGAGCGTTGCCTCAAAGACTGGTGACGACGCTGGTGATGGTACCACTACGGCTACCATCCTCACTCAGGCTATCATCAACGAGGGTCTGAAGAATGTCACAGCCGGCGCTAACCCTATGGACTTGAAGCGCGGTATCGACAAGGCAGTAGCTGCCGTAGTAGATTTCATCAAGAAGAACGCAGAACTCGTAGGTGACAACTACGACAAGATAGAGCAGGTAGCTACCGTATCTGCCAACAACGACCCTGAGATAGGCAAACTCCTGGCAGACGCTATGCGCAAGGTGTCAAAGGACGGCGTCATCACCATCGAGGAGAGCAAGAGCCGCGACACCTCTATCGGCATCGTTGAGGGTATGCAGTTCGACCGCGGTTACCTGTCAGGTTACTTTGTTACTGACACCGAGAAGCTAGAGTGCGTAATGGAGAACCCATACATCCTCATCTATGACAAGAAAATCAGCAACCTCAAGGAACTCCTCCCAGTGCTGCAACCAGCAGCAGAGAGCGGACGCGGTCTGCTCATCATCGCTGAGGACGTTGACTCAGAGGCTCTCACTACTCTCGTAGTCAACCGTCTGCGTGGCGGTCTGAAGATATGTGCAGTCAAGGCACCAGGCTTCGGCGACCGTCGCAAGGCAATGCTCGAGGACATCGCAATCCTCACTGGTGGCATGGTAATCTCTGAGGAGAAGGGTCTGAAGCTTGAGCAGGCTACACTCGACATGTGTGGTTCTGCAGACAAAGTGACCATCTCTAAGGACAACACTATTATCGCTGGTGGTACAGGCTCTAAGGATGCTATTGCTGACCGTATCATCGCCATCAAGAAGGAGATTGAGAACACAACCTCTAACTACGACAAGGAGAAACTGCAGGAGCGTCTTGCAAAGCTCGCTGGTGGCGTGGCTGTTCTCTATATCGGTGCAAACTCTGAGGTAGAGATGAAGGAGAAGAAAGATCGTGTTGACGATGCTCTCTGTGCTACTCGTGCTGCTATCGAAGAGGGTGTTGTAGCAGGTGGTGGCACAACTTACATCCGCGCTCTCTCTGCCCTTGAGGGCTTGAAGGGCGACAATGCCGACGAGCAGACCGGTATCAACATCATCAAGAAGGCTATCGAGTCCCCACTGCGCCAGATATGCTTCAACGCAGGCGTTGAGGGTGCCGTAGTGGTCAACAAGGTGAGCGAGGGCGAGGGCGACTTCGGCTACAACGCTCGCACCGAAACCTACGAAGACCTGAAGAAGGCTGGCATCATCGACCCAGCTAAGGTAGCTCGCGTGGCACTGGAGAATGCAGCATCCGTTGCAGGCCTCTTCCTTACCACCGAGTCTGTCATCTGCGACAAGCCAGCCCCAGAACCAGCAATGCCAATGGGCGGCGCTCCAGGCATGGGCGGCATGATGTAAGTTTGGTATAAAGTATAAAGACCAAAGTATAACGAAATCCCTGGCAAGCAGCACGTTTGTCAGGGATTTTTCATATCATACTGCTGCGGTTGCTTAGCACCCGCATGCGGAAGCATAGTAACCGCGCGTGGGTGCTATGCACCCAGACATGGAAGCATAGCAACTAAAAAAGATTTGGCGTTTCGCACTTTTTTTTGTACCTTTGCACTTTTAAAACTAAATTTAAATATGCAGGACATTAGAAACATAGCTATTATAGCTCACGTGGACCACGGCAAGACGACACTCGTTGACAAGATGATGCTTGCCGGAAAACTGTTTCGCGAAGGGCAGAACAACAGCGACCAGGTGCTTGACGCCAACGACCTCGAACGCGAGCGCGGCATCACAATACTCTCGAAAAACGTATCGATAAACTGGAACGGCACGAAAATCAACATCATCGACACCCCGGGGCACTCTGACTTCGGCGGCGAGGTGGAGCGCGTGCTCAATATGGCAGACGGCTGCATCCTGCTGGTGGACGCCTTCGAAGGCCCTATGCCACAGACCCGCTTCGTACTACAGAAGGCTCTGGAGATAGGACTGAAGCCTATCGTGGTGGTCAATAAGGTGGACAAGCCCAACTGCCGTCCCGAGGAGGTCTATGAGATGGTCTTTGACCTAATGTTCGACCTCGGCGCTACGGAAGACCAGTTGGACTTTCCCGTAGTGTACGGTTCAGCCAAGCAAGGCTGGATGGCGGAGGAGTGGCAGCAACCAACTGACAATATCGAGTATCTGCTCAATAAAATCGTAGAGGTCATCCCTGCACCAAAGGCGCTGGAGGGCACACCGCAGATGCTCATCACTTCGCTCGACTACTCTTCTTACACAGGTCGCATAGCAGTGGGGCGCATACACCGCGGTACCCTGAAGGAGGGCATGAACGTAACGATAGCCCACCGCGACGGTTCGCAGGAGAAGACGAAGATTAAGGAACTGCACACCTTCAGCGGCATGGGGCACCAGAAGGTCCCCCAGGTGGAGAGTGGCGATATCTGTGCCATCATCGGACTGGAGAAGTTTGAGATAGGCGACACCATCTGCGACTTCGAAAACCCCGAACCTATGGAGCCTATCGCCATCGACGAGCCTACGATGTCGATGCTCTTCACTATCAACGACTCGCCATTCTTCGGCAAGGAAGGCAAATTCGTCACCTCCCGCCACATCAACGACCGTCTGGAGCGCGAACTGGAGAAGAATCTTGCTCTGCGCGTAGAACCATTCGAGGACTCTACTGACAAGTGGATAGTATCAGGCCGCGGCGTACTGCACCTCTCCGTACTCATCGAGACCATGCGTCGCGAAGGCTACGAACTGCAGGTGGGACAACCACAGGTAATCTACAAAGAGATAAACGGCGAGAAGTGCGAGCCTATCGAGGAACTCACCATCAACGTCCCTGAGGAGTTCGCCTCCAAAATGATTGACATGGTGACACGCCGCAAGGGCGAGATGACCTCTATGGAGAGTCAGGGCGACCGCGTCAATATCGAGTTTGACATACCATCACGTGGCATCATCGGTCTGCGCACCAACGTGCTGACAGCATCACAGGGCGAGGCCATCATGGCACACCGCTTCAAGGAGTACCAGCCATTCAAGGGCGAGATAACACGCCGTGTAAACGGTTCGATGATAGCCCTCGAGACAGGCAACGCCTTCGCCTACTCCATCGACAAACTGCAGGACCGCGGCAAGTTCTTCATTGACCCAGGTGACGACGTGTATGGAGGTCAAGTAGTAGGTGAACATGTGCATGATAACGACCTGGTTATCAATGTTACAAAGGCTAAGCAACTTACCAACGTCCGCGCATCAGGCTCCGACGAAAAGACACATATCATACCTAAGACAGTACTCTCTCTGGAGGAGTGTCTGGAGTACATCAAGGCCGACGAACTGGTGGAAGTGACACCAAAGTCCATGCGCATGCGAAAGACTATCCTCGACCATCTGGAGCGCAAACGTGCCAACCGCGAATGAACTATGACCTGCTCATAGCGACGCTGGAATTTCTCGGTACCTTTGCATTCGCAATATCGGGAATAAGGCATGCTGCAGCCAAGCAGTTTGACTGGTTTGGAGCCTTCATCTGCGGCATAGCAGTGGCGATAGGCGGCGGAACGATACGTGACGTGCTGCTGGGCGTGACACCCTTCTGGATGACAGCACCGATATACATCCTCTGCACCATACTGGCACAAGCCTTCGTCATTATCTTCGGTCGCTACATGAAGAGGCTGGACAACGCATGGTTTGTCTTCGACACCATCGGACTGGCACTCTTCACCATAGCAGGCATGCAGAAGACACTCGACATGGGGCATCCCTTCTGGGTGGCTATCATAATGGGCACGATAACTGGCAGTGCAGGCGGAGTCATTCGCGACGTTCTACTGAACAACGTGCCGGTCATCTTCCAGAAAGAGATATACGCCATGGCGAGCATCGCAGGCGGAGCATTCTACTGGCTGATGCTAGATATGAATGTCGATATGACATTCTCTGCCGTGACCTCCTTCCTGCTGATAATGGCTATCCGCTTCCTTGCAGTGAAGTATCACATAGCGTTACCACAATTGAAAGTATAAAGAACAAAATAAAAAGAATGGAAAAAGTAATATTGACAGGCGACAGACCTACGGGCAGACTGCACATCGGTCACTACGTGGGTTCGCTGAGACGCAGAGTAGAACTACAGAACTCTGGAGAGTATGACAAGATATTCGTGATGATAGCCGACGCACAGGCTCTGACCGATAACTTTGACAATCCCGATAAGGTGCGCGAGAACATCATACAGGTGGCACTGGACTACCTCTCAGTAGGCATAGACCCTGAGAAGACAAGCATCTTCGTACAATCAGCCGTGCCAGAGCTGACCGAACTGACGTTCTACTACATGAACCTCGTGACCGTACAGCGCCTGCAGCGCAACCCTACCGTGAAGACGGAGTTGGAGATGCGTCATTTCGAGGGCGGCACCCCAACGGGATTCTTCTGCTACCCTATCTCACAGGCAGCTGACATCACCCTATTCAAGGCTACCACCGTACCAGTGGGCGAGGACCAGAAACCTATGCTGGAACTCACCAACGAGATAGTACGCCGCTTCAACCACATCTACGGCGGCAACGTACTCGTAGAGCCAAAGATACTTCTGCCTGACAATCAGGCATGCATGCGTCTGCCTGGCACCGACGGCAAGGCGAAAATGTCAAAGTCGCTGGGTAACTGCATATATCTCTCTGACTCTGCCAAGGAACTGAAGAAGAAGGTCAACTCCATGTTTACCGACCCCGAGCATCTGACCATCGAGTCTCCCGGCCATCTGGAGGGCAACACGGTATTCACCTACCTCGATGCCTTCTGCGAAGACAAGGACTTTGCAGACTTCCTCCCCGAATACAAAAACCTCGACGAGATGAAGGCACACTACACCCGTGGCGGACTGGGCGACGGCACTTGCAAGAAGTTCCTCTACAACGTCCTCAACTCCCGCTTCGAGCCTATGCGCGAGCGTCGTGCCTATTGGGAGCAGCGTATTCCTGAGGTCATCGAGATACTCCGCAAGGGTACTGAGGCTGCACGTGAGCGCGGCATCAAGACTCTTGAAGAAGTGAAGCAGCAAATGCGAATGTTCGACTTTAAATAAAAAAGACAGATATGTTAAGAATTGCAGTACAATCAAAAGGACGTCTCTATGAAGACACCATGGATCTTCTCAAAGAGACGGGCATAAAAATCAATAACGCACGCAGAACTCTGCTCGTGCAGTCAAGCAATTTCCCTATCGAGGTGCTCTACATGCGCGATGACGACATACCAGAGTGCGTGGCAAGCGGCGTAGCCGACATAGGTATCGTTGGCGAGAACGAGTTTGTGGAGCGTGATGTAGATGCAAATATTGTGAAGCGCCTGGGCTTCTCCAAGTGCCGCATCTCACTGGCCATCCCTGAGGCTATCGACTACACAGGTGTGAAGTGGTTTGACGGCAAGAAGATAGCTACCTCCTACCCTAACATCCTCAAGAAGTTTGCCAAAGAGCAGGGCATCAGCATCGATGTTCACGTGATACAGGGCTCAGTGGAGATTGCTCCTGGCATTGGTCTCTCTGATGGTATTTTCGACATCGTATCATCCGGTTCTACCCTCGTAAGCAACAAGCTCCGCGAGGTTGAGATAGTGATGAAGAGCGAGGCACTGCTCATCGGCAACAAGGAACTCTCGCCCGAGAAGCAGGCTACACTCAATGAGTTCCTCTTCCGCATACAGTCTGTCCTCGTAGCTGACGACAAGAAGTACGTCCTCATGAATGCACCTACCGACAAGGTGAAGGAAATCTGCGCAATACTGCCAGGCATCAAGAGCCCTACCATACTGCCACTCGCTACCGAAGGCTGGACAAGCATCCACACCGTGGTGGACCAGAAGCACTTCTGGGAGATAGTAGGCCAGCTGAAAGCTGCTGGTGCAGAGGGCATACTGGTATTGCCGATTGAGAAAATGATTTTGTAAGATTGAAAATTGAATATTGAAAATTGAATATAATAAAGTTTCCAAATAAAGAGGATTACGCCAAGATTTGCGAGCGTCCGCAGATGGATGTGTCGCAACTGAACAGCATCGTGGAGGGAGTACTTCGCGACGTGAAGGAGAATGGCGACAAGGCGGTCATAGCCTACGAGGAGAAGTTTGACAAGGCACAGCTCACCTCCCTCGCCGTCACCCCAGAGGAGATGGCTGAGGCAGAGACGCTGGTTGACAAGGAACTGAAAGATGCCCTCATACTGGCTCATGACAATATCGCCCGTTTCCACGAGGCACAAAAGTTCCAGGGCGAAAAGGTGGAGACCGCTAACGGCGTGACATGTTGGCAGAAGTCGGTAGCCATCGAGAAGGTAGGTCTGTACATCCCAGGTGGCACGGCACCCCTCTTCTCTACCGTACTAATGCTCGCCACACCAGCCAAGATAGCAGGTTGCCGAGAGATAGTGCTCTGCACCCCTCCCAACAAAGAAGGCAAGGTGAATCCCGCCATCCTCATGGCTGCCAAGATAGCTGGCGTGAGCAAGATATTCAAGGCTGGCGGCGTACAGGCCATTGGTGCTATGGCATACGGCACGGAGTCTGTGCCCAAGGTGTATAAGATATTCGGCCCTGGCAACCAGTTTGTCATGGCTGCCAAGCAGCAGGTGTCACTACACGACTGCGCTATCGACATGCCAGCAGGTCCCAGTGAGGTCTGCGTCATAGCCGACGAGACAAGCAATCCCCGCTATGTGGCTGCCGACCTACTCTCACAGGCAGAGCATGGCAAGGACTCACAAGTGATATTTATCACCACCTCTGAGGATATGCTCAGGGACGTCATCTCCGAGACTGAGAAGCAGCTCGCTGCACTCCCTCGAAAAGAGATGGCTGAGGTGTCACTCAGCAATTCGCAGTTTGTGCTGGTGAAGGACAAGGACGAGGCAATGGCACTCAGCAATGCCTACGCTCCAGAGCACCTTATCATCGCCACGTCTGACTACGAGGTACTGGCAGAGAAGGTCATCAATGCGGGTTCGGTATTCCTGGGCAACTACGCTTGCGAATCGGCTGGCGACTATGCTTCGGGCACCAACCACACCCTGCCAACTCACGGCTACGCATTGGCTTACAATGGTGTTAATCTGGATAGTTACAACCGCAAGGTGACATTCCAGCACCTCACCCCAGATGGCATACGCACCATAGGACCTGCCGTGGTCTGCATGGCAGAGAACGAACAACTGGAAGCGCACGCCAACGCAATGCGCCTTAGGGTAAATGACCAAAGATGAGCTCCTTGACATACTAAGGCAAGAAGGTAGTGAGATGACGTTTCGACAGAAACTGCGTCTCACTGTGCTTTTGAGTATCCCTGCCATCATTGCGCAGTTCTCCTTCATCGCCATGCAGATGATTGACGCTGCCATGCTGGGGCATCTCAGCACCGACGAGGCTGCTGCCGTAGGACTTGTCTCCACCACCATCTGGCTCTTTGGCGGACTGACGTCAGCCTTCGCCAGCGGTTTTGCCGTTCAGGTGGCTCACCACGTGGGTGCCGGTGACAACAGTGGCGCACGTAGCGTCATACGTCAGGGCCTGCTGTCGGGTCTGCTCTTCGCATGCATAATGATGGCCATAGGCGTTGCGATAGCCCCTCATCTGCCCCACTGGCTCGGTGCCTCGGAGCACATCTGTCAGGAGGCGTCACACTACTTCACTATCTTCTGCTTCGGCATACCACTGATAGTACTCAATGGCGTAGCAGCAGGCAGTCTGCGTTGTTCGGGCAATATCAAGGTGCCCAGCATGCTGATGGTGATGATGTGCGTACTTGATGTCATATTCAACTACATCTTCATCTTCACACTTCACTGTGGTACGGCGGGAGCAGCCTACGGCACCATAGCAGCCTATTTCATCACGATGTGCTGCATGGTGTATGATATGTCAATGAAGGACAAGGTCCTTAACTTCCTGCAAGACGAAGTATGGGACTTCCGCCCGCAAAAGAAGATTCTGAAGAAGACCTTCCGCATAGGTTGTCCTATCGGCATAGAGCGTGGTGTGATGTGCACGGCACAGATAGCCATATCCAGCATCATCGCCCCACTGGGCAGCATCGCCATCGCAGCCAACACCTTTGGCATCAACATAGAATCCCTATGCTACATGCCAGGTCACGGCGTCGCAGAAGCTGCCACCACACTGGTGGGACAAAGCAAAGGCGCAGAGAAGCGTCATTTCATGCATCAGTTTGCATGGATATGTATGGCACTGGGCGTGAGCATCATGGCCTTTATGGGAGGCCTTATGTGGTGGTTTGCGCCAGAGATGTTCAGCGTGATAACGCCAGACAAGGAGGTCATTGCACTGGGTACCGATATACTGCGCATCGAGGCGTGGGCTGAGCCTGGTTTCGCTGCCGCCATCATTGCATCGGCAGTATTCGTGGGAGCTGGTAAGACGCTCATCCCATCGCTGATGAATCTCGGCAGTATATGGGTAGTACGCGTGTCGCTCACTCTCCTACTCGCTCCTACTATGGGACTGCGCGGCGTATGGATAGCGATGGCCATCGAACTATGCTTCCGTGGCATCATCTTCACCCTCCGTCTGTGCACCAAGAAGTGGTCATACATCAAGGATCATAGCTATTTAAGAGGGAGTAAAAAGGGGAGTTAAAGTGGGAGTAAAAATGGGAGTTAAAATGGAAGTTAAAATGGAAGTAATAAAAGATAAGGAATACGGTGGCGAACGCCCTCTATACGCTTCTCACGACCTGCGCCTTGAGAACGTGACAATTCACATAGGTGAGTCGTCTATCAAGGAGTCTAGTAACATCGAGGCCGAAGGGTGCACCTTTGAGGGCAAATACGTATTCTGGGAGACATACGGGTTCAAAATCAACAACTGCTACTTCAACGAGAGTGCCCGCTCCAGTCTGTGGTACTCCAAGGATTGCCGCATGACAAACTGCAAGGTGGATGCTCCTAAACTCTTCCGCAGGATGGAGAACATATACGTGGAGAATACGGTGTTCACGAAGGGGCATGAGATGCTGTGGGACTGCAACAATGTGGTGCTCAAGGATGTCACTATCAAGGATTGCGACTACCTCTTCATGCACACCAACAATATCCGCATCAACAACTACCGTCAGGACGGCAACTACGCCTTCCAGTACTCCAAGAACGTGGAGATACACAACGCAATCATCAACAGCAAAGACGCCTTCTGGGAGGCAGAGGATGTCACACTCGTAGATTGCGAGGTCAACGGCGAATATTTTGCTTGGTATGGCAAGAACATTAGACTGGTGCGCTGTCATCTCACTGGCGAACAACTCCTCTGCTACGTTGACGGCCTCACACTGGAGGACTGCACCTTCGGTGAGGATGCCAACCTGCTCTTCGAATACTCCACCGTCAACGGTAATATCAAGGGCGATGTGACAAGTATCAAGAACCCCACATCAGGCAATCTGACAGTAGAGGGAAAGATTGGCGAACTAATTTGGGACGAGAACCAGAAACAACCCGCTGACGCATGCGTTACGACTTTGACAAAATAGTAAACAGAAGAGGTACCGACTCCTACAAGTACGACTCGCTGCCCAATGACGACACTATAGCTCTGTGGGTGGCGGACATGGACTTCGAGACAGCACCCTGCGTCATGAATGCTCTCAGGAAGCGCATGGAGCACGGTTGCTTCGGCTATACCAAGGTGCCCGACTCCTACTACCAAGCCACCATCGACTGGTTCAGCCGCCGTCACGGTTGGCACGGAATCCAGAAGGAGTGGTTCATCTACACCAGCGGTGTGGTGCCAGCCATCTCTGCCATTATCAAAGCAATGACACAGCCTGGCGACAACGTGCTTCTCCATACTCCCGCATACAACTGTTTCTTCTCCAGCATCCGCAACAACGACTGCCACATAGAGCGCATCGGTGTGTTTGAGGATATAGAAGCAAAATGTTGCGACCCATCCGTCAAGGTCCTGCTCCTTTGCAACCCCCATAACCCTACTGGGCACGTGTGGACAGAGGAGGAACTAACACACATTGCAGAAGTATGCCAAAAGCACAACGTCTTCGTCATAGCCGACGAGATACACTGCGAGTTCGTCAATCCAGCCTTTGGCAAGAAGTACATTCCATTCGCCACGATTGCAGATAAGGTCAACGCAGGAACCAGAAACAAGAAACTCAAGTACTGCATTTGCACGTCACCCTCAAAAGCCTTCAATATCGCAGGCCTGCAGATAGCCAATATCATCTGTCCTGACGACAGCATACGCCGCCGAATAGACCGCGCCATAAACATAAACGAGGTGTGCGATGTCAATCCCTTTGGCGTCATCGCTCTGCAAGCTGCCTATACCTCGGAGGGCGAAGACTGGCTCACTCAGCTCAACGAGTACATCTACAGCAACTACGACTTCGCCAAGCAGTGGATTGAGGAGCATTTCCCTCAGTGGCAGGTGACGCCTCTCGAAGGAACCTATCTGCTATGGGTGAAGGTGAACACTGACGCAGACCAACTATGCAAGGACATCCTCAATCGCTGCAATGTATATATCAATTCTGGTTCTATGTATGGCGACAACAACTACATACGCATCAACCTCGCAACCCAACGCTCTCGCTTAGTCGAAGCCTTTAAAAGAATGACAATATGAAAACTTTACAAGAACTCACACGTCCCAACATCTGGTCACTCGCACCATACTCCAGTGCACGCAACGAATACAGCGGACACGCGGCTCACGTGTTTCTCGATGCCAACGAGAACCCATACAATGCGCCCTACAACCGCTACCCCGACCCTCTGCAGGAAGAGGTAAAGGAGAAACTCAGCCACATCAAGGGCGTGCCGGCAGAGTGTATCTTCCTTGGCAACGGCAGTGACGAGGCAATCGACCTTGTATATCGCTGTTTCTGCGAACCAGGCAAGGACAATGTTGTCGCTATCTGCCCCACCTACGGCATGTATCAGGTATGCGCTGACATCAACAATGTGGAGTACCGCAACGTGATGCTTGACGATGACTATCAGGTGTCTGCTGACCGTCTGCTCGCTGCCTGCGATGCCAATACCAAGGCTATCTGGATATGCAGTCCCAACAACCCTACGGGCAACAATATCAACCGCGACGAAATCATCAAGGTGCTTGAGCAGTTTGACGGTCTTGTTATCATCGACGAAGCCTATATCGACTTCTCTCGCGAGCAGACCATCTCACGTCTGCTCAGCAAGTACCCCAATATGATTGTCCTCCAGACTCTCTCCAAGGCATGGGGCTCTGCAGCCATACGTCTCGGAATGGCATTTGCCTCTAAGGACATCATCGCTATATATAATAAGGTAAAGTACCCTTACAACGTCAATCTGCTCACTCAGCAGCAGGCTCTCAACCGCCTCAACAACACTTATGATGTGGAGCAGTGGGTAAGGATGCTCTTGCAGGAGCGTGGCAGACTGATGACCGCCTTTGCCGAACTGAAGATATGCGAGAAGGTCTATCCTACCGACGCCAACTTCTTCCTTGCGAAAGTCACTGATGCTCAGGGTATCTATGACTACCTCGTAGAGAAGGGTATCATAGTTCGCAACCGCACCCGCGTCCAACTTTGTCACGACTGTCTGCGCATCACCATCGGCACACGTGAAGAGAATAACGAACTTTTAGGAGCGTTAAGGAGTATATGATTTCAGTAGCGACAATAAAAAAGTTAGCGTTAACGTTAACGTTCCCGTTCTTCATGTCATCAGCACAGGCTGAAGACATGAAGAGTGTCACCCTCTCCAATGGCAATATGGAGATGACCGTCATCAATTACGGTGCTCGCATTCAGCGTCTGAAGTTTGCTGGACAGGACATAGTGCTGGGTTTCGACACCCTCGAACACTATGCCGCTATCAAGCAAAACTTCGGAGCCTGCGTAGGTCGCTATATCGGTCGCATCATAGGAGGCAGGCTACCTATTAGGGGGCCAAAAAGTTCAAAGGTTCAAGAGTACCAATTGCAAGTGGGCTCTAACGGCGATTGCGCACACGGAGGTACACCAAGTTTCTCCCAGCGCTACTGGCAGTTCGTCACTCCCCTTGGGGAGAAGGAGGGGGTTGACAGTACTGTCGTTCTCCGCTACATCTCCCCCGACGGCGAGAACGGTTTCCCTGGTGAACTGACTCTTGACATCACCTATACCCTGCTCCATGATGCCCTACGCATCGACTACGAAGCTACCACCACGAAACCCACGGTGCTGAATCCCTCCAACCACTCGTTCTTCAATCTCTCCGCAGACCTCGGCAGCAGCGTGCTCGACGAACTCCTTTGGATAAACTCCGACAGCATCTGTCTCTATAACGACAAGAAGCAAGTGACGGGACAGATGATGAGCGTCACCGATACGCCTTTCGACTTCCGCAAGGTTACACCAATCGGTGAGCGCATCAATGCTGACCATCCTCAGCTCCAAGTCACGGGTGGCTATGACCACTGCTATGCTCTCCCCCTTGGGGAAAATTGGGAGGGAGTCCCAGTAGCAAGACTGAGCGACCTCTCCACAGGCATCTCTATGGAGGTATATACCACCGAACCCGCCATGCAGATATACACTGCCAACGGCCATAAAGGCAACATCCGAGGCAAGGACGGCAAGATATATCCCAAGCGAAATGCAATCTGCTTCGAGACTATGCACTTCCCTGATTCGCCCAACAATCCTCAGTGGCCATCGACACAACTCAATCCAGGCGAAACATTCCGCAGTACCACGATTTATAAATTTTCGCTCACGGTGGAGTAAAATGCCCTTGCTAAGCAAGGGAATGCTATTGCTAAGCAAGGGACTTTTGTTGCTAAGCAAAGGGATTCTATTACTTTGATGCTTTCACGAGACTGAGGTTTGCCAATCGGTAAACCTCAATTGTTTTATTTCTTAGAGGTAAGTGGTAAGAGCGAAGAGGTGAGAGAATACTGGTCACTTTAGGCATTATACCAATAATGGCAGTCTGGGAGTAAGAGGGACAAACCTCATCGAGAGTGTAGTAGCCATCGCTGACGGGAGACCATGCCATGTTAAAGTGGAACTTACCGTCCTTGTAGCCGTCACACACAAATTGATGCTGATACACGCCATTAAAGAAATAACCAGAATAGAGAACGGGGCGACCAGCAGCAAGCTCGTTATAAATCATCTCCTCCCAGTCAGCATCGCTATAGTCGAAGCGATAGAGTTCGCCACTCGTTTCCTGATAGCCAAAGTCACTTGTGAAGGCAGCTGCTGCATCCATGGCAAAGGCTGCAGAAGAACCTATGCCATACTCCATATTCACCGCCTTGCCACAGTCTGCCATTAGTTTCGCAACGGCTTGCTTCTGCTCCTCTGTCTCGGAGCCAGTATAGGTGAGGCACATGTTTTGCCAGTCGTAACCCTCAGCAGGACACTTATGGAAGAACATTATCTGTGCCATTGCCGTTGCTACGCAACCCGTCTGGCAATGCACCCCGCTCTTCACTGGGCATTGCAGATTATATGGACTACCCTGCCCCCACTTGGTCTTTATCATGGGAGCTATTTCAGCACGTTGGCAGTAGCCGTTTATTGCTACTGCCAACGTTAATAGTATTATAATGAGTTTTCTCACTTACTTAGCAATCTTTATCACGCCATCAGCGGTCTTTACAATGTTCAGACCCTTCTGAGGAGCAGACAACTCAACGCCGTCAATACCATAGAACTTAGCACCACCTGCTACTGTTGCAGCCTTAACTGCCTCAACTGCTGTTGGTTCAATCTCCATCATATCGACTACTACTTTGGCTTCGTCTGTAGATACGAGTGCTATATACTGATCGTTAGCCTGAGCAGCATCAAGAACACCGAATTCTTCATTGCCCTTTGCTGTGCCATCTGAAGTCTTGAAGTGATAAACCGCACTTTCTGTTGACATATGGATCTCTTCACCTGTAACTATCATAGCATTACATACAGACTCTCCCTCATTAACCCAACTCCAAGAATTAGGAGTCAATAAAGAACGAGATGCTACAAAAGCTGTTCCGAGATATTGGTCGCCTGAATTCTTTGGAGAGAATTTTTCATTGTCAAGAGCAAACTGTCCACCAAATGAGCCTGCAATATAGACATTACTACCAACTATTTCTGCAGACTTTATTCTGAATTGAGCTGTAGATCTGATATCAACTAAAGTTTTAGCCCTGAATTCCAATGACTTATTTGCTACATCAGTAAGGTCTGACAGTACAAGAGCGTGTTCATTAGAAACATCGTATGAAGTAGCCTTGTCGAATGAGAAAGGCTTCTCCCCAGAAGCAGCAGTGAGAGTCAAGTCACCCCAACCAAAGAATGCTACATACACATTTCCATCCTTAACCACAAAATTAATGCAGTCAGGTGAATAAGCGTCATAGGTTACATCTGACTCACTGTTGCCCTTTTTAGTGCTGCCAATGTTACATACACTTGCTGGAGAAGTCAGATCACTCTTGTTTAATGAAAATACGCCTACACTGTAGTTATCATTAATATATCCGAAATCGTCAGTAAAGTATCTGCCTTCCCATCCAAGTTCTGGTACATTACCAGTATATTCAGCTCCGACATACACTTTGTCTCCATCAACCCTGATAACACTTGGAGTAACTTCTATCGGATCCCATGGAGAATAAGCCGGAACCAATGGCGGCGTTTCACTTTCCCAATCCCATGGATCAGGAATTTCAACAGTCTGGATATAGCTGTTTGCTACAGAGGTCAATGCTGTTATAGCAAGAGCCTTACCATCAGCACCAATCTTTGCTACGAAAGCAGAGATTTTTCCTGCATCGCCAGTTGCCGACTTCTTGTTAGCCTCGCCATCAGTACCGATAAGGTCAAGCGATGTGTCCAAGAATGTACCGGCAACATAGACATTTCCATCAGCATCAGTGGTCATAGCTCTAACAGTACTTGACCCATACAATAACACAGCCCACTTTTCATCACCAGATATGTTGTATTTAACAACACATGAAGACATCAGATCACCTTCTGGAGCAATAACAGAGCCAGCAAAGGTCATAGACTGATTAATCGTACTACTTGCATACACTGAACCATCAGTTGCTACTGTAGTGTGTACACCTCCCAAATCCGATGCTGCTGCAGGTGAAAACTTCTTTGTAATCATGTTGTCATCAGCGAAAGCTGTAATCGTAACAAAAACTGCTACCAACGAAAGTAAAATCTTTTTCATAATTTTGATTTTTTTAGTTAATAATATGGTTAATGTTTGTTGTTTAATTTTCCCACAATTCTATTTCAGGATTGGCCTCTACTGCGTCCGAAGGTAAACGGAATGTATATTTTTCTGGAGTGAGGGTATATGTTTCATCCTTAAAGATACGTGTCAGTTGTGGCTGAGTAGTACGACGCAGGTCATACCAACGATGTCCCTCGAAAGCAAATTCGCGAGCTCGCTCATCCAGTATCTCACTGATTAGTTCCTCTTTCGACATGGCTGTCATGAGATTATTAGCATACTGCAATGCAGAACTATTAAGACGTTTTGTCAGCAGTGGTTGCAACTGAGCTATAGCATCTGCAGTCTTACCCATTTGTGCTAACGCTTCAGCCGCTGTCAAATATGCCTCAGAAGAACGGAATGAACAGTATTCTGCACTCTTTATAGAGTTGTATTCTGGAATTTTGTTTATCATCTTGAAATACTTAGATTTACGCTGGTCTCCAGTACGATACAGGCTTATAAAATCATCACCAATATATAACGTAGCATTCTGAACATCGCTAGCAAAATGTTCTAGGGCTACAATATTCTCAACTGAATCATAACTATTGGGAAGTTTCGAACTTACATTTTCTATTTCAGGCCATGCATCAATGACCATCTGCGCTGCATCATAGGCTTTCTGCCACTCACCCATATATAAGTATGTACGCGCACGTAGAGCATCGACAGAAACAGTGTTAAAACGATAGTTATATCCCTTATCCCATTTCTTCACATTCATATATTTAGCAGCCTCATCAAGATCTGCCAGCACTTGCTTGTAAATCTTTTCTACACTACTACAACGTGGTACAGCATTAACGTCTGCCACAAGCATCAAAGGCACGCCACGAGTTGTTGCGGGGTTGCACTTGGTGTAAGGCTGAGCATAAAGATTTACGAGCAGGAAGTGGTTATAGGCACGCATCATGTATGCTTCGCCTATCAGTTGACTAACTTCGTCAGCAGAACCATTAGTTATCTCGTTTTTGTGTTCTATAAGATAGTTGGCTATGTATATGCGATGATAATAATCCACCCACTTAGAGGGGGATGTGGAGAATGATAGCGTCGTTGATGAATAATTATCATCCTTCCACAGCCACAAATCAAGATACGAATCGTGATACTGTGTCACAGCCTCGTAAGTCTTATCCAGTGTACACTCGTCGGTTCGTAAGGTTGTCTTCATGCGGTCTGTTGAGAACTTCTTGTACTCGTTGGTCAAGAGAGCGCGATACTCTTCTGCCGTGGTAGCTATCACCTTACCAGTAGGCGTGATATCAAGGAAATCATCGCAGGAAAACAACGATAATGTTAACGCTAACAATAACACCCCTCTAAATCTCTTCCAAAGAGAGACATTTTTTATATATCTAAACATTTTATACATTATAATCTGTTATCTATTATCTGTTATCTACATCAAAAGTTTACGTTCAACCCGAAAATAATACTCTTTGCAATAGGCTGAGCGTATGGATTGCCCATGGTCTCAGGATCGAGATAGTTGTCATAGTTGCTGGCAAACACCATTAGATTTCTTCCCTCAAGGGATACGGAAGCAGAACTGATACCAAACTGCTTGAGCCAGTTACTAGGGAGACGGTAAGCTAAGCGCAGGCTCTGCAGACGCCAGTAGTTGCATGACTTAATCCAAGTATCAAGCAAACCATAGGTTTCTCCATAATTTGTAAGATGTTGGTAAGCGTTATATTCACTTGATCCTGCAGCAGGAGCTACCAGCAATGGCATAAGATTCGTATTTGTATTTTCCGCTGACCAACGATTGAGAATATCATGATTAGTATTCATACCGCGGTCAAAATATGCTGGATTATACGATGGCTGCACCCTAACTTTCATACCGAGGTTGAATATAAAGTTGATGCCCAGACTCCAGTTCTTGTATTCGAAGTGGTTTATGAAACCACCAGAACACTTAGGGTCTGAAGTTCCCATGTATGTGTAAAGGTCACGCTGGTCGGCAGCGGTGAGTGTGCTTGCACCAGCACTATTGAGCCTGAAGAACTCCGTCATTGACATTATGCTACCATCCTTCGCAACAAAGAGTGGATAGCCGTTGTCGTCCAAACCTGCAGTCTTATAGGCAAATAGCGCACCTACGGGATAACCTTCTCTGCTTGGCTGATTATCACTCTCACGTGTTGTTTCATTTATAATTTCATTACTGTTAAAACCAAGATTGAGCGTTGTTGTCCAGGTGAAGTCCTTTGTTACTATATTACGAGTATTGAGCGCAAATTCCCACCCCGTGTTCTTCATCGAAGCCCAGTTAATGGTGGTGTATGAGAAACCCGTCTCAAGCGGTAGAGTACGTGTACTAATCAGGTCGGTACCCTTACGATAGTAGTAATCTACGGTCAGACGAATTCTGTTGCGGAGAAAAGCAAGATCAACACCAAGATTAACGTTCTTTGTCTTCTCCCACTTCAGGTCAGGGTTAGGTGCTGTTGAGGCATCGATTATTGTCTCTGCATTATTTGAAGAAGAAATAACGGTTGTTCTGTCAAAGGTACCTATCAGATAAGGTGAAGTGTTCTTATCAATATTACCCTGGATACCGTATGAAGCGCGAAGAGATAGTTCGTCTATCCAGTTGACGTCGCGCAACCACTTCTCTTCCTTCATGCGCCATAGTCCGCTGAAAGAATACAGAGGCAGGTAGCGGTATTTCTTTGCTACACCAAACACATCGCTGCCGTCCCAACGCACGCTGGAACCAAAGGTGTAACGATGAAGCAAGGTGTAAGAACCTGTAGCAAACCACGAAACGTAGGCGTTCTCGGAAAAGGTCTCGTTGTACTGCTTTAAGTTCTCTGGGGTGCTGTAAGAAGCAGGGATAATTACAGGCTGCGATGTGAGTGTTCGGGGGTCATATCCGTATGCAGTCGTTGTAACTGACTTACTTTCTGTATGCCTTAGTTCACAACCTCCCATAAGCTCTACGTCATGAATTTCATTATAACGCTTATTCCACTCCAGCATAGTCTTCCACGTCCACTGCTTAGAATGAGAATTAGTCTTACGCATCATGCCACCATCTGGGAGGAATGGAGCGCCGTCTGCCTTGTACGAATACTGTGAAGCGTATCGCATTACATAGGTATTCTTGCCCACGTAGCGGTCAAGGTCGTAGTTATCATATTGATAACCAAACTGACTGTTGAGTACAAGTCCTTTATACAGTTTCAGTTCTGCATCAAACTTAGCTATCACCGAACGGTCGGTGCGATCTTTTGACGAATTGGCATATTCCTCGAAAATATTAAAGTCAAATACATTAGTATCACGTCCCTGAATATTTCTGTCATAGTTGTAGTTTCCATTCTCATCGTAAGGTTGAAAGTAAGGGTTCGCTCTCCTGGAATAATATACAGGATTGGTGAAACCGTACGTGTCTGTAACATAACCTTCCTGTCTGCGTTGATTAGCAAATATACTGGCAGCAAGCTTTAACAACTTATTTATCTTAAAGTCTGCCTTCAGTGTCATATTGTAACGATTGTTCTCCACGCCTTTTGTAGTACCTTTCTCATTATAGTAACCGAGCGAAGCATAGTAATGAGCACGCTCAGAGCCACCACTTACGCTGGCATTGTATTCCTGATTGAAAACGGTGCGGAATAGTAAGTCGTTCCAATCAACATTGATATTACGAAGATTATTTATACGCTGTTGGGCAGTGGATGAAAGAGCCTCCCATCCACCTGCCTTGTATGTGTCGAATTCTCCCAGTTCGTCAAGGATATTCGCTACCCCACCTCTTTTTTCCATTTCTGTATATTCTGAGCGTAGCAGGTCTAGTTCCAGACCAACTTTCTCGTTTGAATTGAGCAGATTCAGGCGGTCTATACTACGCTTGGGCGTCACAGTCAGTTTGGTCGAGAAACTTACGATAGGTCTGCCTTCCTTACCCTTCTTGGTAGTGATAACGATGACGCCATTAGCAGCACGGGCACCATAAATAGCTGTAGCAGCAGCATCCTTCAGGACGGTTATATTGTCTATGTCCGCAGGATTAAGTCCAGCTATACTCGTTTGGTAAATATCGTCAATATCGTTGAGGTTCTCCATCGTCGGAATATCGTTGCCTTCAAGCGGCATACCGTCGAGCACCCATAATGGCTCCTGCACACCGTTGATGGAGGCTGTACCACGTATGCGGATTTTGGCAGGCGAACCAGGAGCACCCGAGGTAGAGACTGATGACACACCAGCTACCTGACCTGCCAGAGCCTCATCGATAGACTTGATTGCACCAAGGTTCTCGTCTGAAATCTTTACTTCTGACACAGCAGCAGTGAGTTTACGACGGTCTATATTCTGATAGCCCGTAACTACAACCTCGTTAATGCTCTCACCAGCGATTGAAAGCGTGATGGTATAGTTATCAACTCCTGGCTGCAGAGATACAACCTTAGATTCGTAACCCACGTAACTCACTCTAAGACTCTGCACATCTACTGGAACAGAGATGGAGAACTTACCATTGATGTCGGTAACGGTACCTGTCTGCACCTTCTTGTCACCTACACCTACAGTGGCTCCTATCAGAGGTTCATTTTCCAATTCCCCATCCATCACGACACCTGT
>CAJODK010000026.1 GCA_905233245.1 uncultured Prevotella sp.
TGCAAGAAGTGGATAGCATGGTGGATGGAGCAGGACATAGAGAATATTCTCAAACCCTTTGGAAGAAAGTACATAGAGGCGATGCAGGAGTCAACGACATCAAGCTACAGAGGAAAGACTATCCTTGAGCGCTTGGGCGAGGAATTCAGTGCTGGCGAGGTGCGCAGGGTGGCTGACATCTTGGGATATAATACCCCTACAACAAAGATTATATCAAGGTGGGTAACCGCTGGCGTGGTAGAGAAATTTGCACAAGACAGATGGCGAAAGTCGCCAAAATCGCCAAAGTCGCCAAAGTCGCCAAACGAATCATCGGACGCAAAACCACAGAAAGGAGGTAAGAAATGAGTAAGTTTCAAGATTCATTAGCCTATCGCAACTGCAATCCCCTGAACATCAGATATGACAGGAAGACTAACTGGTTTGGCAGTAAGTTGAAAGGTCATGGAGGTTTCGTAGTGTTCGCAGCATTCAGTTTCGGCTACAGGGCAGCTGTGATGATACTCAGGTCATACCGCAAGCGAGGCATCAAGACTATGGGTGCCATCATCGAGACATGGGCACCACGCTCGGAAAATAACACTGTGGAGTACATCAAGGCTGTAAGGCAGTTTATGGGCGTTAGGCAGAGCGAGCCCTTCTCTGTGGACTATGACACTGAGATAGATCTGAAGAACCGCGAGCTCGTAGTGCAACTCTTGCTCGCCATGACAAGGGTGGAGATGGGCGCAAATGCTGCTCAGGTACACTCTATGCGAACCTACGCAGAACTGGGGTATGACCTGGCAGTTAGCTCCCCAAAGTTCTTTGGGTGAGCTAACGGGAACTGTGTACTTCGTGCGCTGCGACGCACTTGTAGGTCAAAGGTCTAATGTCATAGGCCTTTGACCTCCTTCGCGTCACTTGATATAAATCAATTCATTCGCTCTAGGCTGTTTTTTTACTAAAAATTTGGCGGATTTGATGATTTTGCGTATCTTTGCAGCAGAAAAATGTGGCGTGCCACAAAAAATCTCTGAAAATCATGGAATTTAATCGTAATTGCTATCTTCAGAAACTTATCTCAGCAGATGGTAATGGCAAGAGCAACGTCCGCTGATGAATATCGGCGATAGTTTCCGTAAGGTTATTATTTCGGGTGACAATTACGGAAGTTTTTATAACGACGATGGAGTTCTTAGAATAGGCATTTATGATTTCCTGCTTGACGATAAATGTCTGAATGAATAGAAAAGATACTAAAACTTAACTCGATATGAAAAAGATTACTGCACTCTTACTGGTGATGATGTGTGCGCTTGGTGCTTGGCAAGCTTTGTAACTTTGCAAGTGGAAATCGGGATTTCCAACGATACGGCTAAAGCCTACGATACGGAGCATAGCTCCTACGATACGCTGACGCTACTGTATGCGAGCTTCGCTTGGGATTTTTATCAAGATTTTGAGGAGAGATTTTAGGCGGATTTTTGAGGAGCGGAGCGACGAAATCAGAGAAGAACAGCCCCCATCTATTTTCAGTCCGATTTTCTGTAGATTTTAAAATCTTGAAAAAATCTAGTCCACAAATATTGGGACGATAATCTTTCCCAAAATCCAGAAAAAACAGGGAAACGAACTACTTCATGAAGACGAAATAGACGGCTGCGACGAGGCAGAGGAAGGCTGCGGCGTGGTTCCAGTGGAGGCTCTCGTGCTGGAAGAGGAGATTGGCGATGACGGCGAAGACGATGAGGGAGATGCACTCCTGGATGACCTTGAGCTGAACGAGGGTGAAGGGACCGCCGTTGCCTATGAAACCGATGCGATTGGCGGGCACCTGACAACAGTACTCGAAGAAGGCAATCATCCACGAGAAGGCGATGACAAGCAGGAGGGGCCAGTGGGTGCTGATGCCGCTGTGCTGCAACTTGAGATGGCCGTACCAGGCGAAGGTCATGAAGACATTGCTGAGGATGAGGAGGGCGATGGTGTAGAGGACGTTCATTGGAAGGTGACTTTCGAGAATGCGGGGGCGTCGATAGGGCAGAAGTCCTTGTCGCGGAGCTTGAAAGAGGCGACACAGCCTATCATGGCGGCATTGTCGGTGGTGTAGGAGAATTTGGGGATATAGACGGTCCAGCCATAGCGGCGGGCATGGTCGTGGAAGGCGTTGCGCAGGCCGTTGTTGGCACTGACGCCTCCTGCTACTGCCACGTGCTTGATGCCTGTCTGCTTGGCAGCGAGACGGAGTTTCTTCATGAGGATATCGACGATGGTCCACTCGAGGCTGGCGGCGATGTCTTCCTTGTGGTGCTCTACGAACTGGGGGTCTTCTGCCACCCACTTCTGGAGGCTGTAGAGGAAGGAGGTCTTGAGGCCTGAGAAACTGTAGTCGAGACCTGGGATATGGGGCTCGGCGAAGGTATAGGCCTTGGGATTGCCCTGGCGTGCGAGGCGGTCGATGATGGGACCTCCTGGGTAACCGAGTCCCATGACCTTGGCGCACTTGTCGATGGCTTCGCCTGCTGCATCGTCGATGGTCTGGCCGAGTACCTCCATGTCGTTGTAGGCATTGACCTTCACTATCTGCGAATTGCCGCCTGAGACGAGGAGGCAGAGGAAGGGGAGGGGAGGGTGTGACCCCTGACTTTCTTCTTCGGGCTCATCGATGAAATGCGCCATGACATGACCTTGCAGGTGATTGACATCGATGAGGGGGATATTCAGAGCCCTGGCGAATCCCTTGGCGAAATTGACGCCGACGAGGAGTGAGCCCATGAGTCCGGGACCGCGTGTGAAGGCGATGGCGGAGAGTTGTTCCTTGGTGATGCCAGCCTGCTTGAGGGCCTGGTCCACTACGGGCAGGATATTCTGCTGGTGGGCGCGCGAAGCGAGTTCGGGAACTACGCCGCCATAGGCCTCATGTACTTTCTGTGAGGCCGTGACGTTGCTTAGCAGGGTGGTGCCCTGCATCACTGCTGCGGAGGTGTCGTCGCAGGAGGATTCTATGGCTAGAATATAGCTCATGGAGTTAAGGAGTTAAAGGAGTTAAGGAGTTAAGACATTTGCTTTGCTTGCGGAGAAGTTTGTGATTCCCTTAGCATATCCATTGAGTAACTTGCTTGTATCCTCTATTTCTACAATCATATTATTATATTGTTGATTATCAATATATCCGAGGTCTTTTGAAAGTATAATGTAGTATCTGCATTCCTCCAGACTACCCTGAGCATAGTTCATGAATCGTAGTTTCTCACTTTGAGACAATCTCTTATATCCCTCTGCAATATTTGCTGGTATAGAGACTGCTGCTCGGGTAAACTGAGACACTAGCCCGAATTTCTCAAAGTCAGGAAAATTCTGACATACTTTGTACACAGATAAAACAAAGCTATGCGCTTTTTCCCATGCTATGATATTTGTAAAACTGTATGTGCTCATTTTTTTTGTTAAGGAGTTATGGAGTTAAGGAGTTATGGAGTTAAGGAGTTATGGAGTTATGGAGTTAAAGGAGTTAAAGGAGTTAAGACGATACATGAGGCCTCAATGGGAGTGCCGATAGTGGTGGTAATGTCATAACTCCTGTCCGAAGGACGAGCAAAGCGATAACTACTGTCTCCAGTCTCCTGCTTGTTAATACGTCAGTATCTCCACTCCGTGGTCGGTCATAAGGAGGGTGTGCTCCCACTGGGCGGAGGGGAGTTCGTCCTCGGAGATGACCTCCCAGCCGTATGGGTCGTCGGCATCTATGAAGACTTTCCATGAGCCCATATTTATCATAGGTTCGATGGTGAATACCATGCCTGGCACGAGGAGCATGCCCTCTCCGCGGTGGCCGTAGTGGTCCACCTCGGGGTCTTCATGAAACTGCAGTCCCACGCCGTGACCAGCGAGGTCGCGCACGATGCCGTAGTGGTACTTCTTGCAGTGCTTCTGTATGGCGTGGCCTATGTCGCCTACGAAACCGTAGGGCTTGGCAGCCTCCATACCGAGTTCGAGACATTCCTTGGCGACGCGCACGAGTTGTTCCTTCTCAGGTGTGGTCTTGCCGCCCACGATGAACATGCGTGAGGCATCGGCGTAGTAGCCGTCCTTGATGGTGGTGAAATCGACATTGATGATGTCGCCCTCTTCGAGCACGTCCTCTTCCTTGGGGATGCCGTGTGCCACCACCTCATTGATGGATGTGCAGACGCTCTTGGGGAATCCCTCGTAGCCCAGACAGGCTGGTATGGCGTCGTGCTCCTTGCAGTATGCCATGCAGATGTCGTCTATCTCCTGTGTGTTCATGCCTGGGCGTATGGCCTTGGCAACAGCATCAAGCACGCCAGTGTTGATAACACCGGCGCGCCTGATACCTTCTATCTGTTCGGGAGTCTTTATGAGGTCGCGAGTGGGCACCAGTTTGCCTTTGTTCTCCCAGTACATGATGGTACGGTCCATCTCTGTGGGTTCCTGACCAGGCAGGCAGTGCCAGCGACGCTTCTTCTTGCTAATCATCATCAGATTACCATGCAAAGAGAGGATAATTCTTCATCTCAGCATTGACCTCAGAACGTACCTTGGCGATAACTGCCTCGTTCTCTGGGTCATTGAGCACTTCCTCTATCCATGCTGCAATCTTGATCATGAGGTCTTCCTTAGCACCACGGGTGGTGATGGCTGGAGTGCCGAGACGGAAGCCTGAGGTCTGGAATGCAGAACGTGTGTCGAATGGCACCATATTCTTATTGATGGTGATGTCGGCAGCAACGAGGGCGTTCTCAGCTACCTTACCAGTGAGGTCTGGGTACTTGGAACGGAGGTCCACGAGCATAGAGTGGTTGTCGGTACCACCGCTGACGATGCTGAAGCCACGCTTGGTGAGTTCCTCAGCGAGTACTGCGGCATTCTTCTTCACCTGCATAGCGTACTGCTTGAACTCAGGCTTGAGAGCCTCGCCGAAGGCAACTGCCTTGGCAGCGATGACGTGCTCCAGAGGACCGCCCTGCTGACCAGGGAATACGGCAGAGTTGAGGAGCTGAGACATCTTCTTGACAACACCCTTAGGAGTCTTGTAGCCCCATGGATTGTCGAAGTCCTTGCCGAGGAGGATAAGACCACCACGAGGACCGCGCAGAGTCTTGTGGGTAGTGGTAGTCACGATGTGGGCGTACTTGACAGGATTCTCGAGCAGACCAGCAGCGATGAGGCCTGCAGGGTGAGCCATGTCAATCATAAGGAGTGCGCCTACCTCGTCAGCAATCTTGCGCATGCGAGCGTAGTCCCACTCACGAGAGTATGCCGAACCACCGCCGATGATGAGTTTTGGCTTGTGCTCCTTAGCCAGACGCTCCATATCGTCGTAGTCCACGCGGCCTGTCTCCTTATTGAGGTTGTAGCCTATAGGACGGTAGAGGATACCAGAGGTATTGACGAGTGAACCGTGAGAGAGGTGACCGCCGTGGTCGAGGTTGAGGCCCATGAAACAGTCGCCTGGCTGGAGTACTGCAAGCAGTACGGCTGCGTTAGCCTGTGCACCAGAGTGAGGCTGCACGTTGGCATACTCGGCTCCGAAGAGTTGGCAGGCACGGTCGATGGCGAGCTGCTCTATCTGGTCAACCACCTGACAGCCGCCGTAGTAACGGTGTCCGGGGTAACCCTCTGCATACTTGTTGGTGCAGTAGGAACCCATAGCCTCCATTACCTGGTCGCTAACGAAATTCTCTGATGCGATGAGCTCAATGCCCTTGAGCTGACGCTGGTGTTCAGACTCGATGAGGTCAAAAATCTTCTGGTCTCTTTCCATTTGTTTTCTGTAAGTTATTGTATGTTATACGTTTGTAAATCCTGAATAATCAAAAAAAGAAGATTCAGAGTTGAATCTTCTTTGTGAAGTTACCTATCTTGACGGGGTAGATGCCACGAGGCAAATTACCCAGGTCGATGCGCTTCTCAGCAGAGTCTATGTAGATAGCCTGAAGCTGGACGCCAAGCAGATTATATACGCGTACGGTCTTGCCTACAGCGCCATAGATAATCAGCGATGAGCCCACCTGACGGATGACTGGCTGCTGCGTATCGAAGTCGCTCAACTCAATGCGTGCGGAGGCTTCACAGAGCATAGCGGGAGCAAAACTCATTGCCACGGCAAGCATCAGCGAAAGGAGTATTTTCTTTGTCATAGGCATGTTTTCTTACTTATCTGTTTGCAAAGGTAGTAAGAAAAGTTGAAAGTTGAAAGTTGAAAGTTGAAAGATTGTATCCTTTTATTGCGTTGTTAAGAAAATTTAACACTTTGGGCTGCGAAACAAGGAGCAGACTATGGCTGTGGCGATAGAGACATTGAGACTCTCGGCCGTAGGAGAATCGGCAGGGTAGGGCGGTATGAAGAGGCGGCGGGTGATGAGAGCGCTGACCTCTGGCGATACGCCGTTGCCCTCATTGCCCATCACGATGACACCGCGGTCGCTGAGTTTATGGGAGTAGATATTCTCTCCGTCGAGGAAGGTGCCATAGACGGGAATGTCGGTGGGCAGTTGGCGCAGAAACGAGGGAATGTCTGTGTAGTGGATGCTGACTCGCGAGATGCTGCCCATGGTAGCCTGTACCACCTTGGGGGAATAGGCGTCAACGGTCAGCGGGCTGCATACGATGTGACGGATGCCAAACCAATCGGCGGTCCTGATGATGGTGCCCAAATTGCCTGGGTCCTGCACGCCGTCGAGACAAAGGATGAGGTCGCTGGTGGTGTATTCGTTGAGCGACTGGTTGCTTTCTTTTGGTGTCCTGAATACTGCGATAACCTGCTGAGGATGAACGAGTAGGCTTGCTTTCCTTAATTCTTCATTAGAAACAAGTATTACTTCCGTATCAGAGGGCATGGTGACAGGTGAATGCCACTCCTCGGTGTGAACGATAAGGAGTGGTGAGAAGCCCTGAGAAAGAAGATCGCCGACAGTTTTGTGACCTTCTGCTATGAATGCACCTTCCTGTCGGCGATATTTCTTTTGCTCCAGAGAGCGTATGTACTTTATTTTGCTTTTACTCAGCAAACTGTGAACTGTGAACTGTGAACTATTTAATCACTCCCTGCTCCACGAAGATACCCTTCAGGATTTCGACAGAGCGGTCCACCTGCTCGCGGGTGTGGGTAGCCATCAGGGCGTAGCGCACGAGGGTGTCGGTAGGAGCACATGCTGGTGGCACTACTGGATTGATGAATACGCCACGTTCGAAGGCGAGAGCGGTGATGAGGAATGTCTTGTCAACATCACGTACGTAGAGAGGGATGATAGGAGACTCGGTGTCGCCAATCTCGAAGCCCTCCTCCTTGAAACGCTTGAGAGCGTAGTTGGTGACGTCCCACAATTTCTCGATAATCTCTGGCTCGGCCTTGAGGATGTCAAGCGCCTTCTGTGCTGCGGCAGTAGCGGCAGGAGTGTTGGAAGCAGAGAAGATATATGTACGTGCATTGTGGCGCAGGAAGTTGATGGTATCCCAGTCGCCGGCGATGAAGCCGCCGATGGAAGCCAGTGACTTGGAGAATGTGCCCATGATGAGATCTACCTCGTCAGTGAGTCCGAAGTGGTCACAGACACCACGGCCATTGCGACCGAATACACCCAGACCATGTGCCTCATCGACCATGATAGAACAGTTGTACTTGTGCTTGAGCTCTACTATCTTAGGCAGATTGGCAAGGTCACCCTCCATGGAGAATACACCGTCAACGACGATGAGCTTGATAGCCTCCTTAGGCAGGCGGCTGAGGATGTTCTCCAGGTCCTCCATGTCATTGTGCTTGTACTTCAACTGCTTAGCGAAGCTAAGACGGCGACCGTCAACGATGCTGGCGTGGTCGCGGTCATCACAGATGATATAGTCTTCGCGGCCGCATACTATGGCAACGACACCTGCATTGACAGAGAAACCGGTAGAGAAGCAGAGTGCCTCGTCCTTGCCTACAAACTCAGCCAGGTCCTTCTCCAACTTAACGTGGATGTCGAGTGTACCATTGAGGAAACGGCTGCCTGCGCAACCCGTGCCATAGCGGTCGATAGCTGCCTTGGCAGCTTCACAGATGCGGTTGTCACCCACCAGACCTGTATATGCATTGGAACCAAACATGAGGACCTTGTGGCCACCCATTTCTACTTCTGTACCTTGCTTACTTGTGATTTCACGGAAATAAGGATACACGCCAGCCTCCATAAACTTCTGTGGCAAGCGATAACTTTTAAACTTTTCAGCTAACTGTCCCATTATCTTTTTCTAAAAATGTAATAGCGTTTTTGATTAATCGGGTGCAAAATTACACAAAATATTTCAATTTGAGCATTTTTTTGTCAACAAAATAGCCATTTATGTAAAAATATATTAACAAAGGTATGTAATTTTCCGAAAAATTACTAACTTTGTAAGGTATTATGTCAAAGCAGCGAATAGTCTTTATAATAAATCCGATATCGGGGACGGGTAGCAAGGAAGCTATCCCCTCGCTGATAGAACGCCATATAGACAGGGAGCGCTATGACGCAGAACTCTATTTCACGGAGTATGCAGGGCATGCCTACGAGATGGCTACGCAGTATAAGGACGAGGGAGCCGATATGGTAGTGGCAGTGGGTGGCGACGGCACTGTCAATGAGGTGGCGCGAGGCCTGATAGACAGCCAGACGGCACTGGGCATCATACCATGCGGTTCGGGCAACGGACTGGCAAGGCATCTGATGCTGCCCATGAACGTGAAAGGCGCTCTGGACGTAATCAATACGGGACTGGTACACGAACTGGACTACGGTACGATAGACGGTCATCCATTCTTCTGCACCTGCGGTATGGGATTCGATGCCTTCATATCAAAGAAGTTTGCTGATGCAGGCAAGCGCGGCATGCTGACATATCTGGAGAATGTGCTCATGGAGGGGCTGAAATACGAGCCTGAGACCTACGAACTGACCCTCGACGGCAATGATACAGAGCCCTATCAGGCATTCCTGCTGAGCGTGGCCAATGCATCGCAATACGGTAACGACGCCTACATAGCGCCACAGGCAAGCATGTCGGACGGACTGCTGGACGTAGTGATAATGGAGCCTTTTGACATCTTTGAAGCGCCGCAGGTGGGCATCGAACTGATGAACAAGACGATGGACAAGAACTCCAAGATACGCTGTTTCAAGGCTAAGGATATCCTGATACACAGAAAGAATCCAGGCGTGATACACTACGACGGAGACCCCATAGAGGCAGGGACGGAACTGCATGTCACGATACACAATAAGGGTATCAAAGTGGTGGTAAATCCAATGGCCGACAAGAAACGAAGGAAACCGAACCTGATGCAGACGGCCTTCAGCGACTTGTTCCGTGACTTCAATACCGTGAGGGAAGAGGTGGTGACCAATCCTGTGAAGAGGGTGAAGTCAATAAATAATTACATACAGAGCAAACTGTCGTGATGCGAGATACGTACCTGACAGTCAAAGAGGTGGCAGAGGGCTACTACACGGAGAAGCGCAGCAAATTCTATGCCTTCCTGCACCACGTAGATACAGCAGAAGAGGTGCGCACCCTGCAACAGCAGTACAGGAAGAAGTACTACGATGCCCGCCACGTGTGCTACGCATACAGGATAGGACCGGAGGGTGAGGAATATCGTGCCAATGACGATGGCGAGCCCAGCAGTACGGCAGGGAAACCCATACTGGGAGCGATGCTCAGCGCAGACATTACCAATGTGGTGATATTCGTGATACGATACTACGGCGGAGTGAATCTGGGCACTGGCGGACTGATAGTGGCATATCGCGAAGCGGCTCGCATGGCAGTGGAGGATGCCCGAGAAAGAGAACTGATAGAGGAACGGCAGGTGGAGGAGGAGATTACCTACACCTTCCCCTACGAGATGATGAACAGTGTGATGAAGGTAGTGAAGGACCTGGAACCACGCATCGTGGCACAGGACTTCCAGATGACGTGCTCCATCACGCTCTCCATACGCAAGACGATGATGCCCCAGCTCAGGGCACGACTAGAGGCGATACAAAATAACTAATTCAAAAAAATAAAGCATTGAAAAAGAATTTTTTACTAACGTCAACGATTAACATACTGCTCATGGCTATCATGAGTTCCTGCGGAAATGGCAGGGCTGATGTGCCAAAGGGATCAGAGGAAGTGTCGGTAGGTGACAACGACATCATGATGGTCAGGATAGAGCCTGGCAAGTTCGTCATGGGTGGCACGTCGGAGCAGACCGACTGTGACTACTACTCGGAGAAACCAGAGCATGGAGTGGTCATAAGCAAGCCATACTATATATCACAGACGGAGGTGACTCAGGAGTTGTGGGAATACGTGATGGGTAACAACCCATCCATGTATCAGGCTCATGATAAGTCGGAGAAAGGCCTGCCTGTGGTGAATGTGACGTGGTACGACTGTAAGGAATTCATCAAGAAACTCAATGCTGTGACGGGCAGGAAATTCCGTCTGCCAACGGAGGCGGAGTGGGAGTATGCTGCGCGTGGTGCCGGCAGGGGATTCTCTTTGCCTTATGCTGGTTCTAAGTTCGTGGACAGAGTGGCATGCATGGCTACCAACAGTGATGGTCATCCGCACCCCGTGGCTCAGTATGGTGCCAATGAAGTGGGCATATATGATATGAGTGGTAATGTATGGGAATGGGTAGAGGATAACTACAAGCAGTACAAGGCGGACGAACTGAAAGACCCTCTCGTACAGGAGAGCGATACCCTGATGCATAGCGTGAGGGGCGGTTCCTTCATAGACCGTCAGAGCAAGTGCCGCACCTCAACTCGTGATGGCAACTGGCCTGACTACAAGCAGACCAATCTGGGATTCCGTCTTGCTATGGATGAGTAAATAAAAAAGGAAAACGCCTGCATCTCACGATGACGGCGTTCCAATCTCAATAGGTATTAGTTACTTTAAGGTAAAAAGATTGTATTCAGGATAACGAGTACAAATTTAAGGCATTTTTTCTTTCCGTGCAAGTTTTTTCTTGATTTTTTTCAAGAAAAATGCATTTTTCTTCATTTTTTGCGCATTTTCTTGAATAAAACGATGGCGATAGCCACCATTACAATCAAAATAATGCCCCATTTGATATACTCGCTGTATTCTTCTATCTTGACATTCAGTTCGTCCTTGGTGACAAAAGTGTGGAGCCACCATCCCAGTCCTGCCAGGATGCAGTTCCATACGCCAGCACCGAGGGTGGTATAGAGCAGGAAGCGCCAGTAGTTCATCTTCGCCAGACCTGCTGGTATGGAGATGAGGTGGCGGATGCCTGGTATCAGACGGCCCGTGATGGTAGCCACGGCGCCATTGTCGTCAAAGTATTTCTCTGCCTTCTCCACCTTCTCTTGATTCAGCAGACACATCTTGCCCCACTTGCTGTTGACAAAGGCGTAGATGATAGGTCGGCCGAGGTAGTAGCCTGCTACGTAGTTGATGGTGGCACCACAGTCGGCACCGATGGTGGCAAAGAGGATGACGAGCCAGATATTGAGTGCTCCCTCTGCTGCATTGAAGGCGGCGGGGGTGACCACAAACTCAGAAGGAACAGGGATTACTGTGCTCTCGAGGAGCATGAGGAAATACACCCAACCATAGTTGAGGTTGTCAAGGGCGTAGTTAAGATATTCTGTCATAATTAGCTCCTAAGTCCAACGGTTTTATTAAAAATGAGGTGTTCTGGTGTAGACTCGTAGTCAGGGGTGTAGTAGCCTACGCGCTGGAACTGCAGGTAGTCCAGTGGCTTGAAGGTAGCACAGTATTTCTCTACGTATGCCTTCTTTATCTCCAGACTCTCAGGATTGATAAACTTGCGCATGTCGTCGATGTCGATGCGCTCCTTACCCTGCTCCTTAGAGTAGGCAGCCACCTCGTCGCGAGGATTCTCGACCATCCACAGACGGTCGTAGTTGCGCACCTCTGCCTCCAGGCAGTGCTGACAACTCACCCAGTGTATGGTTTTTCCCTTAATCTTCATGCCACAGTTAGCCTGACCAGTCTTGGTATCAGGAATCAGTTCGGCATAGATTTCCACGATGTTGCCATTCTCGTCCTTCTTGCAGCAGTCGGTCTCAGGACACCTTATTATATATGAGTTCTTCAGACGCACCTCCTTGCCAGGACCGAGACGGAAGAATTTCTTCGGAGCATCCTCCATGAAGTCGTCGCGCTCTATCCACAGTTCGCGGGAGAATTCTATCTCATGGGTGCCGTCGGCCTCGTTCTCTGGGTTGTTGAGAGCTACGTAGGTCTCGGTCTCGCCCTCGGGGAAGTTGGTGATGACGAGTTTCACGGGATTTACTACAGCACTCACACGCTGAGCCCTCTTGTTGAGGTCATCACGTATGGCACTCTCGAAGAGTGACATCTGATTCAGCGCATCAAACTTCGTGTAACCAATCTTGTCGATGAAGGCCTTGATGCCCTCTGGACTGTAGCCCCTTCTGCGGAAAGCCGAAATGGTAGGCATGCGAGGGTCATCCCAACCGTTTACCACACCCTCATTGACGAGCATCAGCAGATTGCGCTTAGAGAGCAGTATGTGTGTGAGGTTCAGTTTGTTGAACTCCGTCTGACGAGGACGATTGTCATCCATGGGTTTGTCATCACCGGCACATTCCTTTGCCCAATCGACAAAGAGGTCGTAGAGTGGGCGATGGCTCGTAAACTCCAGAGTGCAGAGAGAGTGGGTCACACCCTCCCAGTAGTCGCACTGACCATGGGTGAAGTCGTACATGGGGTATGCATTCCACTTAGACCCCGTACGCCAATGGGGGATATTCAGAGTGCGATAGATGATAGGGTCACGGAAGTGCATATTGTCACTCGCCATGTCTATCTTAGCGCGCAGCACCATCTTGCCTGGCTCCATCGTGCCACTGTTCATCTCGTTGAAGAGTCGTAGTGACTCCTCCACGGGACGGTCTCTGTATGGAGAGTTCTGTCCTGGTGTGGTCGGTGTGCCCTTCTGTGCTGCTATCTGTTCGGCAGTCTGTTCATCGACGTATGCCTTGCCACGCTTGATGAGTTCCACAGCCAGGTCCCACAACTGCTGGAAATAGTCAGAGGCATAGAGAATCTTGCCCCACTTGAATCCCAACCATTCGATATCCTTCTTGATAGCATTGACATATTCGATGTCCTCCTTCTGAGGGTTGGTATCGTCGAGGCGCAGATTGCACACACCGTTATACTTCTCAGCCACACCGAAATCCAGTGCGATGGCCTTGGCGTGACCAATGTGCAGATAGCCGTTAGGCTCTGGTGGGAAGCGCGTCTGCACTCTTCCGCCGTTCTTACCTTCAGCAAGGTCTTGCTCTATCTTTTGTTCTATGAAGTTTAGGGATTTTTCTTCCATGTTGTCGTTTGGTTGTTTAGTCGTTTTGTCGTTTAGTGGATGCAAAGGTACAAAGTTTTATTGAGATATTAGGTTAAAAAAACTTAAACATGGCGTAAACTTTCAACTTTCAACTTCAACTTTCAACTAAAATAAGTACCTTTGCACCCGATTTGTGCATTTAGAACAGTTAATGAAGCAAGACAACAGAAAACAGAATCCAAAAAATCAATATCGTATCAACGAACAGATTCGTGTGCGTGAGGTACGTGTGGTGAGCGACGATGGCTCATCGGTAATGCCTACAAAGCAAGCGCTCGACATAGCACGCCAGCGTGGAGAAGACCTGGTAGAGATAAGCCCAAATGCTCAGCCACCTGTTTGTCGTATCATTGACTACTCTAAGTTCCTTTACCAGCAGAAGAAGAAGGCGAAGGAGATGAAGCAGAAGCAGGTCAAGGTGGAAGTGAAGGAGATTCGCTTCGGACCTCAGACTGATGAGCACGACTACAACTTCAAACTGAAGCACGCCAAGGAATTCCTCGAGGAAGGCAATAAGGTACGTGCGTACGTATTCTTCCGTGGTCGCTCCATTCTCTTCAAGGAGCAGGGAGAAGTTCTCCTGCTGCGTTTCGCCAACGACCTAGAGGATTACGGTAAGGTAGAGCAGATGCCACGCCTCGAAGGCAAGAAGATGTTCCTCTTCCTTGCTCCTAAGAAGGCGGGTCAGGCTAAGAAATCACAACAGCGACAGGATCGCGAGCGCCGTGAGGCAGAGGCTAACGCCAACCCTAACGCTAACGATAACCTTAACGAGGAGCCTATCAGCGACGGTCTCGCTGCAAGTGCCAAAGGCATAGATGCCCTCGCTCAGTTGAAGGCAAATCTGCCTGAGGAAGAATAGAAGTTAGAGAAGTTAAAGACAGAACAGTGCGAAAGCGCCCGGTATATGCGCTCAGCACATTATTAATAATTAATTAAACAAATAAAAAAAATGCCAAAAGTAAAGACAAATTCCGGTGCAAAGAAGCGTTTCGCTTTCACTGGTTCAGGTAAGGTGAAGAGACATCACGCTTTCCACAGTCACATCCTGACTAAGAAGACTAAGAAGCAGAAGAGAAATCTTCTCGGTTCTACCATTGTTGATTCAAGCAACATGAAGCAGGTTCGCGACCTTCTCAATCTGCGTTAATTCACCCTATTGTCGAACTTTTTTAAAGAAACAAAACTATGCCAAGATCAGTAAATCATGTTGCCTCTAAGGCAAAGAGAACTCGTATCCTGAAGCAGACCAAGGGTTACTTTGGTGCCCGCAAGAATGTTTGGACAGTAGCAAAGAACACTTGGGAGAAGGGTCTCACCTACGCTTACCGTGACCGTAAGAACAAGAAGCGCAACTTCCGTGCTCTGTGGATTCAGCGTATCAACGCAGCAGCTCGCATGGAGGGTCTCTCTTACTCACAGCTCATGGGTCTCCTTCACAAGGCTGGTATCGAGATCAACCGCAAGGTCCTCGCTGACCTCGCTGTCAACAACCCTGATGCATTCAAGGCTATCGTTGACAAGGTAAAGTAAACAAGAACCTCTGGTTCTAACTGAAATACCACTAAAGAGAATGTGCCAAACGGCATATTCTCTTTTTTTGTTTCATTGCAAACAATAAATCTAACTGTTTCACGTTTAATTAGTAAACAAGCAAAGATAAACCCGCCTATGAAACAAAGTTACTTAATCCCAAATTTTAATTTTAATCCGTCAGAAGAGGTGCTCGCCATCATTCGTCAGTTTGCTTACACCTTCCGTCCTATGGAGGTGGATGGTCAGTATGAGCCCTTTAGTCTTAACTAGTAAATTGTAACTAGTAACTCGTAACTATGATAGTCTCTCCATCACTACTTTCAGCAGACTTCCTGCATCTTGACCACGAGCTTGAGATGATTAACCGCAGTGAGGCCGAGTGGTTGCACTTCGACGTTATGGACGGACATTTCGTGCCCAACATCTCGTATGGCTTTCCTATCATGCAGGCTGTCAGCAAAGTGCTGACAAAGAAGCTCGACGTTCACTTCATGATAACCAACCCGCAGGAGTATGTTAAACAGACGGCTGCAGTGGGAGCGATGATGATGAATGTGCACTATGAGGTGTTCAATAACATCTATTCCCTCAAGCAGTGCATACAGGACATACATCAAGAGGGTATGAAGGCTGGCATCACACTCAATCCTGACACACCCGTATCAGTCCTCTCCTTTATTATTAATGAGGTGGACATGGTGCTCATTATGGGTGTATTCCCAGGATTCGGCGGCCAGAAGTTTATACCTGCCACGATAGACAGAGTACGAGAGGCAAAGGAGATAATCAAATCACATGGCTCGACGGCGCTCATAGAGGTGGACGGAGGCGTCAACGACAGTAATGCCAAGACGCTGGCTGATGCTGGTGCTGATATTCTCGTGTCAGGCAACTACATCTTCAAGGCTCCTAATCCTGAAGTGGTCATCTCTGAACTTGCTAAACTGTGAGGAAAGGACTGGTACTTGAGGGAGGAGGACTCCGAGGTATGTTCACCAGCGGTGTGATAGACGCACTGCTGGAGGATGGTGTGACTTTTGACGGCATGATAGGAGTGTCGGCAGGAGCGCTTTTCGGTTGTAATTTCAAGTCTGGGCAGAAGGGTAGGGCACTGCGCTACAATATCCAACTCAAGAATGACCCTCGCTACATGGGAATACGCCCACTTCTCAAGACTGGCAACATTGTCAGCGCCGATTTCTCCTACCACGTAGTGCCGTTTGACATTGACCCATTCGATGCTGAGGCTTTCAGGGAGAATCCTATGGACTTCTGGCTGGTAGCCACCGACATAGAAACGGGAGAGCCGGTATATCATCAGATGAAGGAATTCAATCACGAGGAGATGGAGTGGATGCGTGCCACGTCGTCTATGCCTGCTGTGTCACACCCCGTGGAGATAGACGGTATGACGCTCCTCGATGGCGGCATGATAGATGCTATTCCTCTCAAGGCCTTCCAACAGAAGGGTTACGAGCGCAATGTGGTGGTGCTCACACAGCCACGCAGCTACTATAAGACCCGTTCAAGGTCACTGATATGGATTATCCGTAAGTTGACTAAGAAATATCCCCTTGTGGCAGATATTATGGCCAGACGCCATGAGATGTACAATGCCGAACTGGAGTATATAGCCCAGCAGGAGAAGGAGGGCAATGCCCTGCTGATATACCCTGAAAAACCACTGCGTATAGGACGTACCGAACTAAGCGAGAAGAAGATGCGACGTGTGCATCGTCAGGGTTATGACGTAGCCAAGTCCATGATGGCGCAGATAAGGGAATTCTTAAACAACTGTTAAAATATTTACAAATATTATAGAAAAACAGAACACCAATAAAGAATAATAATCTAAAATACCTACCTTTGCAGGCATGAAAAAGATTGTTATTTCACTATCCATTCTTGTATCGTCACTCAGCGCCAATGCAGGCGGACTGATGACCAATACTAACTACCACATCGCATTCGACCGTATGTTTGCGCGTGGTGCAACGACAGAAATCGATGCAGTCTATTCCAATCCTGCAGGTCTGGCATGGGGACACGAGGGACTTCAGTTGTCGCTCAATTTCCAGAAGCCTTGGCAGAAGCGTGATATAGATATCAGCATCGACAATTTCCTTGCCAATCCTTTGGCGGGGAATCCTGGTGAGAACTTCCAAAAGAAGTACAATGGCGAGGCTTCTGCCCCTATCGTACCGGCTATCTTCGCTTCATACAAGCACGACAAGTGGGTTGTCTCAGGCATGATAGGCATAGTTGGCAGTGGCGGTTTCGTGGAGTATGATGAGGGCGTGCCAATGTTCAGCGTGCCAATAACCGCAAAGGTGTATTCTAAGCTCTTCCAGAGTTTTGCCGGTCAGCGTGTGCCGGTGGAACAGGCTGATGTGATGGCTCGCAAATTTACGCTTGATACTTCTCTGAAGGGCAAGCAGTATATATATGGTTTTCAGGCAAACTTCACCTACAAGTTTCTTGATTGTCTCTCTGCCGCTGTTGGTTTCCGTGCCAACTATTATGACGGTTACTACAAGGGACACATTACAGCTATACCAGGTCAGGAGATAGCTCCGTATGTAGGCACAGAACCTTTGGTTGACCTGCATCTTAACTGCATTCAGCGTGGCTGGGGATTTGCTCCTATCGTCAGCCTTGACTTCCACAAGGACAAGTGGACTGTGGCTGTGCGCTATGAGTTCCGTACCAAGATAAAGACAGAGAACGATACGCGTACCCTCACTGTCGGTATAAGAGATGATAGCGGTGCCTATACTGTTACAGACGTTAAGGCTAAGGCAGAGCAATATGGCAATGCTGCTGTTATAAACGATTTGTCTGACCCTGACAAGCTGGGTGAGATGGCAGGCAAGGTGGCAGGCTATCTGCCTAATGCGGAGACCCGCTATGATATGCCTTCACTCTTCGTGGCAGCAGTGGGCTATGAATTCACCCCACGTCTTCGTGCAGCAGTAGAGTATCATTACTATGATGATAAGAACGCCAAGATGGGTGGTGACCGTCAGGAGACACTTTCTCATGGCACTCATGAGGTGCTTGCCGGTGTGGAGTATGACATCAACAAGAAGTTCACCGTAAGTTGTGGCGGTCAGCGCACTGACTATGGACTTACTGATGACTATCAGCAGAACACGTCCTTCGCTTGCGACAGCTATTCCATAGGTTGTGGCGGAGCGTGGAACGTAAACGAGAAGATACGCATCAACGCAAGCTATTTCTGCTCGCTGTACAGCGATTACGAGAAGAAGCTTACTAATGCCTATGGCACACCTTACAATGCGACAAAGACTTACAGCCGTACCAACCACGTAATAGGTGTGGGTATCGACTATAAGTTCTAGAATTATTTACCAAATTCTTTTTGGAAAACTACGCCAATTCCCTGGGTATCCAGGGAATTGCGCGTAAAATAGCGGTCGTTGGTCTGGTTATACACCTTCAGCGAGATAGTGCCGCTCTTGGTGAGCAGATACTGCACGGAGAAGTCGCCAATGAAACTCTGTGAATTGGTATTGATATTATCGCGATAACCAAACTGGCCGTTGAAGAGCAGACGATTGTTGAACAGTCTGCCACTCAGCAGTCCTTCGTATTCTGCATTGCTGAATCCCTCATTGCCAGGTGCTATGTTAGCACCGAATGAGATACTGTTGCCAGCACCGAGGAGATTGCTCATCACACCGCTCATAGCATTATTAAACTGCTGGGACAGAGTGCCGCTGAGGAAACTCTGTACAGCCAGAGTGCCCTGTCCTACATTGTTGCTGACGGTATTGTTTTCGCTGCTTGCATTTAGCGTAGCACTGCTGGGGGCGTAGAATCGTCCTATGGCAAGGAGGTAGAGCACCTGCTGGTTCATCTCCTCCTCGGAATTGATGACAGAGTTGACCATCTGACGTGCATCGGTAGAGAGTGATGGCAGGTCCAGGTCAAAGGCTACCGATGGTTTGCCAGGAGTGCCGGTGATGTTCATCAGACAGTTGACGGGCACATTGTTTGACGTAAACGAGCTACCGATATTCAGGTCAGCCAGAGGCACGCTGTTGATGGAGTACATGGCCTGCATATTGAGCAGGGCGTCGTAAGGGTCACCACCAAAGGTAATCGTGCCTCCCTTGCGGAAGGTGAAGTCACGGCGTATCAGATTCTGTATGGTCATCTTGTACTGACCGTGGTCGGTGGTGTAGTTGCCGAATACGTCCAGGCCGCCCTTGTTGAAGTAATTGACTCTGAGGTCGCCATTACCGTATAGGTCCACGTAGTCGCCCGTTGCCTCGTCCATTATCAGGTGTAGTTTGGCATCAGGATTTACGTGTATGAAGAAGTTCATGTGAATATTGGTGCGCTCATTTCCTGCATTCAGTATGGCTTCGTCACCGCTCAGTTTGGCACTGTGCGCAGCGAATTGTGCACTCTCTGCAGCACTTCTCCATGTGATAATGTCGGTAGAGTGGATGGCATCGGGCGATGAGGCATTATATATAAGGTATGACCCGTTCAGCGGTGTTGCATCAGCGGAGATGACGAGCTCGTTGTCCTTGCCGTGTATGCCTACGTCACCGTTTATCAGGGCATGTCCGCAGAATGTCTCGTCCTGCTTCAGGGTAGGGAAGTCGTATGCCAGTAGTCGTGTCGTCGTGGCGTCGAGGTCGTATGACATACGTGTGAGGTGCTTGTGGTGCACACCACCGGTGAGCAGACAGTGATTGCCAAACTTATCTACGAGGCGTGCATCATGAAACTGTATATCGTCAGGGATGAATGTTACGGTGTCTCCTGGCAGGGTGTAGCGACAGTTGGTGGATGAGAGGGTGAAGGCACCGTTCACAAAGAGTTTGCCTTCCAGGTTGATATTGTCAAACGGTCCGAAGAGGCGCACCTTACCCGTGCCCCGCATGTCGCTGTTATCCATGAAGGAACTGCAGAATGTCTCCACAAATTCCATTCTGGAGTTCTGGGCATCGATATCGAGGAGTATCTCTCCTGGCGATGGTGAGACATAGCCGTTGAGCAGTGTTTTTGCCTCAGCCTCGCTATCGTCACATATGCCGTCGAGTAGTATCTGTTGGGTGAGGGGATTGTAGTTGGCGTCAAGGAGCAGCGTACCGAGGTTGCCCTGCTCGAAGAGGAAATGGTCCACATCCAGATGTCCGCCTCCCACGATATTGCCCAGCACGCCCTTAGCCGTCAGAGTGCCTGATGCCATACCGCTGAACTCCACCGAGTGGAAGTTTACGAGGTTGAGGATATAGCTGATATCCACGTTGCTGAGTTGGCACGTCAGGGAGTCGGTCAGGCTCCTTGATGCGATGCCGTCGATGAATACTTTCTGCGTCTGGCTTCCTACGTTGAAGTGGTCGATGTCTATCGTGCCGTTCTCGTATCTTATCTCATTGGCATGTACAGTCCACAGGCTGTCGCCCACTCCGAACTGCGACTCCGGTATCTCCACCCTGAGCGTGGTGCCCTGCTTCGTTCTGCGGAATTGCGTCTTGGTCGTCAGTGTGCCTTTGAAGGGCATTTCGCGCTGGTTGTCCCATGAGAGGTGGGAGAGCAGATGGTCCTCCTTGCCCTCGCAGTCCAGAGTCACCGCCACAGGGCCGTTCTGGTCCATGAAGTCTGTCGTCACCCTGGAGCGTAGCGAAGAGTCGGGGGTGTAGAATCGTATCTGCGTGCCGCTCAGTTTCTGTCCGCTCACCAGCAGCGTTGGTACGTCGAGTGTCAGGTCAGCCGTTGATGATGAGGTGTTGATATATCCGTTGAGCGTGGCTATCTCTGGTATCTCGATGCTCTCTGGCAGCAGTTTTCGGAGTGCGTTTGGGTCTTTGAGGCGCATGCTGATATTGCAGTTGTTGACAGCCTGCGGAGAGGTGTGCTTCAGGTATGCTGGTATGCCGGGCATGGAGGGCAGGTGTGATGCTACGATATTCATCACGCTGCGGGGTAGGGTGGTGAGGTTGATGTTCTCGCCCTGCATATTTACATCGATGATGTCCGATGTGAGTTCCACGTTGGTGGGACTTACGCTCAGGTGAGCATTGATAGGCTCGCTGCCAAGGGCGTTGGTGAGATTCATGCGGCTGGCAGAGAAATTCTGCACGTCTGCTTCACCGCTGATGATGCGTTGTTGCTTGATGTCCACTACACCCTGAGCATGTATCATGGCGTTAGGGTCATTGACGTCCAGTTTGCCCGATACCACGTTGCCCGTCATCCTGCCGTCCACATTTATGTTGTGGTATTTGTAGCCATTGTATGTGACCTCTTTGATGGTGCCCTTTACCTCCGTATTCTGCTTCAGGTCCTTTACGTTCTTGGTCTTCAGGTGCAGGTCTCCGTTGATGTCGCCCAGGCTCTTGTCGCCCGTTATCTGTGCCAGATTGAGTCCGGGCGTTATGATATGAGCCGTGATGGCATCGTTGTTGTATTCCCCGGTGGCAGAGAGTTTGCCAGCCTTTGAGGAAGAGATGTCAGCCGTGCCCTTTATGTGCTTCGTATTGTTGGCATGCGCTTTACCCCTCAGGCTGATGTCGCCCAGGTTGGTGACCTCCTGAGGTATCTTGATACCATAGTTGCTGAGGCTGGAGATGAATCTGCCTGTCGCATTCAGGTTTCTGATGTCGATGTCGCCGCTCACATTATTTATTACGTCGCGTATCCTCGTCTGTATGTCAGCATTCAGGCCAGCCCTCGAGGTGACCTTCAGCTGAGCGTCAGTATCTTTCTCGTTGCCCTTCGATGTGAGGCTTACGTTGTATGCCTGTGTGTCGTTGATTCTCTTGTCCAGGAATGCCAGGTCAGCCGGTGTGATGCTTCCCTCCATGCTTATCGCATGATTGAAGGATGCTATCTTTCCTCCCTGCTCCTTGTAGTCAAACTGTGCCCAGGGAATGTTCACCTGCGAGTTAGGCAGTCTGAGCTTCATGTTGCTGAGGCTGTAGTTGTGGTTTGCAGCCTTCAGCATGAATGACAGATGACTGACCTTCAGCCCTCTTTTCTCCTGCAAGTGCAGGCGCTTTACGTTGAGGTCCAGCGAGTCGTCCGTCAGTTTGTTGAGTATTATGTGGGAAGAGAGATTCTTGACGTATAGGTCGTTATATCTCACCTCGCTGTTGCGTATGATGAGCGACTGTATCCTTATGTCCAGCGGGGTGGCGTTGAGCGTGTCCTTGCTCTTCAGCGAGTCTATGAGGAACTGGCAGTTCAGGGGCGAGTTGGCATCCTTCTTTATCAGGAGAGCCCTGAGACTGAATATCTGAGCCGATGTGATGCGTATCTGTCCGCTCAGCAGTGGCATCAGTTCGGCACTCACCGACACGCGGTTGGCCCTCAGCATGTCGCGTCCCTCTTGGTCCTGCACGTATAGGTCATCCACGATGATGCGTGAGGGCAGTCGCAGTTCTATATTGCCCACCTTCACCTCGGTGCCCAGCATCTTGCCCAGTTCGTGGCTCACCTCCCTGCCCAGGTACTCCTGCACCACAGGGATGCGAGGCACAGCAAAAAGCAGGAGCCACAGACAAGCTATGGTTCCCAGCACTATACGTACTATGAGTCGTAAGGACTTCACCTCTTACCTCTCACCTCTCACCAAAAATCCTGCTTCCCACTCTCACGTGGTTCGAACCACACTCCTGCGCCAGGAGGTAGTCGCCGCTCATGCCATAGGAACGGATGCTGAAAGCCTCACTCTGAGCGAAGTATTTCCCCTTGATGTCGTCAAAGAGAGCCTTCGCCCTGAGGAATTCACTCCTTATCTGCTCCTCGTCATCCGTATTGCTCGCCATCATCATGATGCCACAGATGCGCACATGCTCCATCTCGCGCCATTCGCCCTCTTCGAGCATTGCCAGGCACTCCTCCGGGAGCATGCCGCTCTTCGTCTCCTCCTGAGCCAGATGCAGTTCCAGCAGTACGTCGATAGTGCGGTTGCACTTGGCAGCCTGCTTCTCTATCTCTTTCATGAGTTTCAGAGAGTCAACAGCCTCGATTATAGATACATACGGTGCGATGTACTTCACTTTATTGGTTTGCAGTTTGCCAATGAAGTGCCACCTGATGTCCTTAGGCAGAGCCTCATGCTTGAGTCTGAGTTCCTGTTCGCGACTCTCGCCGAAGTCCCTCTGCCCCGCATCGTAAGCCTCACGCGTTTCCTCGATGGAGTGATACTTGCTCACCGCCACCAGTTCCACGTTATCCCTGAGGCTCTTCTTTACTTCCAGTAGGTTTGCCTTGATGCTCATAGACGTCTAGTATCATTGTTTCTGCCACTGAGGCAATCTTCCAGTCCTGCATGCCCGTATTGAGCACCTCCTCGATGTTCTTCACTGCATTCTGCAGAGAGTTGGCCTGTACCAGGTAGTTCACTCCGGAGTACTTCTCCTTGCCCGTCTTCTCGTCAATCATGATAAACTGTACCTTCGTCTTGTACCACTTGTCATCCTGAGGATTATCCGTGAAGAAAATCTCGCCATAGGGAGCCTTCTTGATGTCTGTCACGTCAAACTCCCCTGTAGAGTAGTGGCTCGCCTCTTCTGTTATTGACTCCTCAGCCTCTGTAAATGACAGGGCATCTACGACATACAGTTCAGGCACCTTCTTCTGTGAGCCGTCCTCCATCATCTTGTCGTATTTCACTTTGGTTTCAAACCATTGCGCAGTTCTTGATCTCATTTCTTTTATAATGTTTAATGTTTAATTTTTAATGTTTAATAATCTCCACGTCAGGTAGAATATCCGGCACCAGCGTTCGCCTGAGATTGTCTATGTACGTCTGGCTCTCATCGCCCATCAGCACTATCTGGTCTAGTCTGTAGTTGTACGCCTCCGTAATCACCGTCTGAGGCATCTCGTCCTTGAACAGCCCGATGCGCCTAGCAGAGCCATTTGACGTTGTACTCGGTATATTAGGTATCAATCCCGCATGCGTGCTGATGCTCCTCACGTAGTCAGGGCTGTCCCTGCGAAAGTCCAATGTCACTATGTCTTTTTCATCCATGTTTTGCATACCAATCTGCAAAGTTACTAAAAAACGAGTGAAATGCAAAAGGAAAACTTGTTTTTCTTTTCATTTCCGAGTGCATTGTAACCTGCTGATGTATCGTAGTGCCATCGGCACGTATCGTAGGAGCTATGCTCCGTATCGTAGCTTTAGCGTATCGTACCGCAGTTCTTTCTTCATTGTCATATTCCTTGCAAAGGTAATAAAAGTTTTTGGATGGTACAAGGCAATGATATCAAGAACTTGTGAATATGTGAATTTGTGAATTCTATATTTTCTACTGTAATCTCCTGATTATCAGCATTCAAGAAAGAAGAAGAGAGAAGAAGGGGGCAATATATAATTTATTATATATGGGGGATAATAAGAGTTATTATTAATATATAATAAATGCGCGCGAGAAAAAACATGTAATTCACAAATTCACAAATTCACATCTTCTTCCTCCAGAATAAAAACATCTGATTTGTTAAAAATCCCGTCGCTAAAAATAGCACGAAAGGCTATTTTTACTAATTATTTTACCATATATAGTTGCTAAGCAAGGGGCACTTGGAGCTAAGAGTTTTATGCTTGTAGCTATGCTTTCG
>CAJODK010000027.1 GCA_905233245.1 uncultured Prevotella sp.
ATGAAGGTGTATCGACAGATGAAGATGTATAACGACCCTGATACTAATCCGGTGCTATACAAGAAATAACCCTTTCAGCAATCGCTGAAGGCGCTATCTGCATACAAGCCATGTCTCCTCTGAGGCATGGTTTGTTGCCATATATAGAGCATGGGCGGCATGGGAGGTCATCGCGCTGGATGCAGTCTTCTGAGCTCTGTCCCCATCCCAGAAAACCTGCGTATGGGTGCGTGGCGCCCCATACAGATATTACTCTCGTACCCACGAGTGATGCCAGATGCATATTGGCAGAATCCATAGTCAGCATAACGTTGAGGGTCTTCATCAGTCTGAGTTCCTCTCTCAGGTCCTTACACTCATCCGCTGCCAACCGAACATTAGGGTATTTCCCAGCCCACTCGCGCATCAGTTCCCGTTCTTTGCCTGGGGCGGATAAGAGGTATATAATGTTAACGTTAGGGTTAGCGTTAAGGTTCTTCACCACCTCCTCCATTTTCTCCAATGGGTATATCTTGCCCTGATGGGCTGCGAAGGGGGCGATGCCGATGGCCCCTCTCCCCTCATTGACAAAGGCATTGTGTCCCCCTCCTTCGGGAGGGGATAGGGGTAGGGCTTCTATATAATTCTCGAATGAGGTGGGAAGTTGCCTTAGTTGTTTCCTGTCTCCCTGAGCAGTGATGATTTTGCGTAGTTCGCGGTGCTTGTTTATCTTATGCACCTCATAGCCATGCAGACGGAAGAGTTTCCTCAGTACTTTGGTGCGCAGCACGTCATGCATGTCGCAGATGATGTCATAGTGCTCCTGATGCAATTCCCTGAATAGCTTGTAGAGACCCTTGAGCGAGTGGTATTCTCCGTGCTTCACGTCAGCACCCCTGAACTTCACATTCTCTCCCAATCCCTCGAAGAGCGGTTCACACATAGGTCTGGACAGCACAGTGAACTCCACATCGGGATTCGCCTTTGCCACCTCTCTCACCACTGGTGCCAGCATCGCTACATCTCCCAGTGCAGAAAATCTTATGAGGAGTATTCTCTTCAATTTTTGTCTTTATTGGTGCAAAGGTACGAAAAAATTCATAATTCTTAATTCATAATTCATAATTATTTTGTAACTTTGCACCTCAGAAAAAAAAAAGGCTCTGATAGTTACATACTATCTATCGCTCAGAATCATAACTGAAAAGCGAGCTTTTCGTTCTGAATTCTTCGCTCTGATAGTTCAATGGATAGAACAACTCTCTCCTAAAGAGTAGATCCGGGTTCGATTCCCGGTCGGAGTACCAGAAATCGAACCCTTCTTACTTCTCTCCTCTCACCTCAAGAATTATAGTGGATACTCGTCAAAGGCGTAGAGAACCGTTGACAGGTAGCGCTCTCCCGTATCTGGCAGCAGTGCCACGATTTTCTTGCCCTTGTTCTCCGGACGCTTTGCCACCTGTGCTGCTGCGAATGCTGCTGCACCTGCCGAGATACCTACGAGGAGGCCTTCCTGCTGTGCCAGTTGGCGACCTGTACGGATGGCATCATCATTCTCCACATCTATTACCTCGTCCACATATTCTGCACCGTAGGTCTTAGGTATAAAACCTGCACCGATGCCCTGTATCTTGTGAGCTCCGCTTGGTTTGCCGTTGAGCACTGCTGATGTGGCTGGTTCCACTGCATACACCTTCACGTCGGGGTTCTGCTCCTTCAGGTATTTTGCCACACCAGACACGGTACCGCCGGTACCTACGCCAGCTACGAAGATGTCTATCTTGCCGTCGGTCTGCTTCCATATCTCAGGACCCGTGGTGGCATAGTGCTTGGCGGGGTTGGCAGGGTTCTCAAACTGCTGCAGGATTACCGCTCCGGGGATAGAGTCGCGCAGGTCCTCAGCAGCCTTGATGGCACCCTTCATGCCCTCCTTGCCTGATGTGAGGCGCACCTCTGCACCGTAAGCCTTCACGAGGTTGCGACGCTCCACGCTCATGGTCTCAGGCATAGTGAGGATGAGGTGATAGCCCTTCACTGCGCTGACCAGTGCCAGTCCCACGCCAGTGTTGCCTGATGTAGGCTCGATGATGGTGGCACCTGGTTTCAGGATGCCCTTAGCCTCTGCGTCCTCTATCATGGCGAGTGCTATGCGGTCTTTTACCGAACCGCCTGGGTTAAAAAACTCCACCTTTACGGTGACTGGTGTCTCAAGGCCCTGTGCCTTTGAGAATTTTCCGAGCTCCAGCAATGGTGTATTGCCTATCAGCTCTGTAAGTGATTTTGCGATTGCCATATTATTTTTTGTTTATTGGTTCCTAAGTTCCTATGTTCAAGTGTTCAAAAGTTTTGTTTTGCAAAGTTACAAAATAATTATGAATTATGCATTATGCATTATGCATTAATTTAGCGCCTGTGCCAAATCAGCTATTATGTCGTCGATATGCTCCACACCGATAGACAGGCGTATGGTAGATGGGGTGATATGCTGCTCGGCAAGTTCCTCTGGTGACAACTGCGAGTGAGTGGTGGTGTATGGGTGTATCACCAGACTCTTCACGTCGGCCACGTTGGCAAGCAGAGAGAATATCTTCAGGCGGTCGATAAACTGCCATGCCTCCTCCTGTCCGCCCTTTATCTCGAATGTGAAGATAGACGCTGCACCGTTGGGGAAAAGCTCCTTGTAGAGTTCGTGATCAGGATGACTCTCTATCGCAGGGTGGTTCACATGCGCCACCTTCGGATGGTTCTTCAGGAATTCCACCACCTTCAGCGCGTTCTCCACGTGGCGCTCTATTCTGAGCGGCAGCGACTCCGTACCCTGCAAGAGTATCCATGCATTGAATGGAGAGATGGTAGCACCAGTGTCTCTGAGCAGGACGGCACGGATTCTGGTCACGAAGGCAGCAGTACCAGCCACGTCAGCAAATACCGCTCCGTGGTATGATGGGTCTGGCTTCGCTATGGTAGGATAGCGGTCGGCATTAGCCTTCCAGTCAAATTTTCCGCCGTCAACTATCACACCACCCAGGCTCGAACCGTGACCACCGATGAACTTCGTTGCCGAGTGTACCACGATGTCGGCACCATGCTCCAGCGGACGGTATATAATAGGTGCAAAGGTATTGTCCACTATCACCGGTATGCCGTGCTTGTGCGCTATGCTACTGATGCGGTCCAGGTTCAGCACGTCGGAGTTAGGGTTGCCCAGCGTCTCAAAGTAGAATACCTTCGTATTAGGCTTTATCGCCTCCTCTATGGCAGAGAAGTCATGCGGGTCCACGAACGTACTCTCTATGCCCTGATTGGCAAGCGTGTGAATGATGAGGTTGTACGAACCGCCGTACAGATTATTGGCAGCCACGATATGGTCACCCGCCGTCACGATGTTCTGCAGAGAGTATGTGATAGCCGCAGCACCACTCGCCACTGCCAGACCAGCCACGCCACCCTCGAGAGCCGCTATGCGCTCCTCGAATACGCTCTGCGTCGTATTTGTCAGTCTGCCGTATATATTGCCAGCATCGCGCAGTCCGAAGCGGTCAGCCGCATGCTGTGAGTTGCGGAACACATACGATGTCGTCTGATAGATAGGCACCGCCCTAGAGTCAGTCGTTGGGTCAGCCACTTCCTGCCCTACGTGGAGGGCAAGCGTCTCTACATGAAGTTTGTTTGTCTCTTTACTCATTGTTCTTATTCCTTTCTTTTTTTTTATTTAATGTTCAATCTTTAATTTTTCAAATCTGGTGCAAAGGTACAACCTACGAGTAATATCTTCCAAGAAAAACTATCAAATAAAGAAAATCTTTCTAATATTTTCTCATCAGTAGAATTATTTACTTTCTGAGTAGGTTATTATTAAGTGAGAGCAAGAGTTGGCTATTGCTCATTGCTTAATGACAAATGTCTTTAATATCTTCGAAAAAAAATTTGCACAATAAAGAAATTTTTTCTAACTTTGCATCGATAATACTAACAGTAGATAACCATGGCTAAGACTATAGTAGAGACACTTGACGAGACTGATGTGAGGATACTGCGACTGCTACAGCAGGATGCACGTATGACCATTAAGGAGATTTCGCGAGAGGTGAATCTCAGCAGTACGCCAGTCTTTGAGCGTATAAAGCGCATGGAACGGGAAGGGTATATAAAGAGGTACGTGACGGTGCTCGACGCTGAGAAACTGCACAAGGGCTTCGTAGTATTCTGCTCCGTGAAACTCTCGCCGCTGAACAAGAAGGTGGCGGAGGAATTCTGCAATACAGTCAGGGACATACCAGAGGTGACGGAATGCTATAATATCTCTGGCAGAAACGACTATCTGCTGAAGGTGCATGCGCCAGACATGAAGTACTATCAGGAGTTTATCCTCAATGTGCTCGGACAGTTGCCTATGCTGGGTTCGCTGGAGTCCACCTTCGTAATGGAGGAGGTGAAGAACGATTTCGGTGTTGCTGTATAAAAACTTATTTCATCATTCATATATTTATTAACTAAACCAAAATTTCAATGAAAAAGTTATTTACTTTTCTCACGCTCTTAGTGGCGATAGTCACGGGAGCACGGGCGGCTGACGAGTACACATTGGGATATCCTGATGAGACTGTAAACAGCTGTAATGGTACGTTCAGTGGCAACACAGCAACGTTCAGCGTAGATGGAAAGTCATTTACCATGACCAGACCAGAAACTGACAAGAGCATCTCAACAGGCAATGCCACTGGGGGAGAAGTTAAGCGCTATGGCGTGAAGTTCTCACAGAACGTAGCCTATACCATCACTCTGCCTAATGGTGTTTCTGTCAATCAGATAAAGGTCGGCGGATGGGCAAATAAAAGTGATGCCACTACGTCATACGTAAGGTACATTAACGACACTGATGTTTCAGCTGAGAGCGGCAACTCTTTTACTGGTCAGGGTACATACACTGAGTGGTCATACACTTTACCTTCAGCTGTGTCTGGTAGCTTCACCATCACATTCAAGGGTGCTGAGACTGTTGCCAACCTCACACTTATCTGCGGTGAGAGTGCTCCTGCTACAGCTCCTACTATCACACAGCAGCCACAGGATGCCACATACGTAATAGGTACTGAGGACTATCCTTCTATGAGTGTAGAAGCTACAGCTTCTGCTGGTGAACTGAAGTATCAGTGGCACATTATCGTAAGTGAGACTGACGTTACCATCCCAGGTGCTGAAGCATCTACACTGAGTCTCGCTACATACGCATCATCACCAGCGTTTGCACCATACCTCTCTCAGGAGGGTTCATACAGCATATACTGTAATGTAGCTGATGACAATGACAACGTTGATTCAGACATGGCTACTCTTACTGTAACTGCTACAGCTCCTGCAACAACTGTTTCTGCTCCTACATTCGACAAAACTGAGGGTGCTGAGATAAAGGCTGGCGATCCTATTATAGTTACCAGTGACGACGGTTCACAGATTTACTACAACTGGAGTAAAAAGGATACTGGTGGTTATACAGCTGAACAGCTGCTGACACGCACACCTAAGGACAGTCCTGCAAGCGTGACTACCTCTACTACTGGTAATCGTTACCTCTATGCTTTGGCTAAAAAAGGTGACCTGGTAAGTGATATATCTATTCTCGGTGTTAAAGTTGACCCTAATCCTGTAAAGGGTCTGCTGGACAAGACTGAAGATAATGTAGAAGCTGGTACAGAAGTTGAAGCACCTGTATTCTCCGTTGTTGACGCAGAGAATAATCCTTCTCCTGCAAGCATCGCATATGGAACTGCAACTAATAAGGATGTAACAGTTAACTTTGCTATTGACCCAGCATCTACTAACAGTGGTATTATTACCCTTAAGGCTGACGGAAGTGGCATTGAGTCTATCAACACTACATCAGGTGGTACTGCTATAGTTAATATAACTCTTACATCCAACAAAGATGGTTATCCTATCATTGATGGTGAGTCAGGTATCTACACTTATACAATAACTGTTACTGGTGGTGAACCTGTTACTGTTAACTATACCAAATCTGTAAACATTGAGCAACTGGTATTGGATAATGGTGTAAACTATGACATTACAAAGGATTTTGCTGAAAACTACGTAGAATATGCAAGCATCAATGCACTCGACTCTCTTAACGATGCGAAGAATCTACGCAACGAGCCTTATCTCGGTCTTAAACTTAAAACTGCAGGTGCATATATAAAGGTTACTTTAAAGTCTGGATCTACACTTAACGTGAAGTTTGGTGCCATAAAGGAAGCTCTTGGAGTTACTATCAATGGCGTAGCTCAGGAATCTATAGCTGCAACTGATGAGGGTAAAACAGTCAACTACACACCTAACGATGGTGGTGATGCTGTAATTATATTCACCACAGCTTCAAACAAGACTGTTGTATTCAAGCAGATTATGATAGACGAAGATATAGCTACTGTTATACTTCCTCAACCTATCGCAATGCCTACTGCTGCAGAGAATGGTACTGTTGATATTCCTAAACAAGCATATCCTGGTGATGTAGTAACTATTGTTGCTACTCCTGATAATGGCTACGAACTTGATGCTATTACAGTAACAGGTAAGGGAAGCAATAATGCTTATGAAGTAAATGCTGACAATCAATTTACAATGCCTGACGAGGGTGTAAATATTTCAGTTACCTTCAAGCAGGTTACTGCAATTAACGGCGTAGCAGAGAGCGAGACTGAGGTTCCTGCTAACGTGAAGATTATCAAGAATGGTCAGCTCTACATTGGCAAGTACAACGTAGCTGGTCAGTTGGTAAAGTAAGGTAAAAAAATAATTAATAAAAGTCCGCTGAGCTTTAAGGCTTGGCGGATTTTTTATTGCCTATTATGGAAAAAATTAGTACCTTTGCACTATGAACCTAAAAGACATCACTCTGGCATACGGAAATAATGTAGTGGCTCACATAGAGAATGCTGAACTGCTATCAGGAGAACTAGTATGCCTGGTAGGTAGAAACGGTTCGGGAAAATCCACTCTCATAAGATATCTGCTCAATAGGGATAACGACCCTAAAGAGATGGCCGTAGTACTGACAGACCGCATAGACATAGACAGAATGACCATGAGGGATGTGGTGGCTATGGGAAGGATGCCTTATACGGGCTTCTTTGGTTCTCTCAGTGATGAGGACAGAAGGATAGTGGATGAGGCAATGGAGACGCTTGGGATTAGCGAGTTTGCTGACAGGCTAATCAATACTCTCTCTGATGGTGAAAGACAAAAGGCTATGATAGCCAAAGCGCTGGCTCAGGAGACACCTTATATATTACTGGATGAACCTACAGCTTATCTGGATTACCCATCAAAGGTATCTACTATGCAGTTGCTCAAAAAACTGGCTCACGAACAGAATAAAGCCATACTTATCTCTACTCATGATATAGAGGTATCTATGCGTTATTGTGACAAGGTGTGGTGGATGAAGGAGAAAAATTTGCAGACACTTTCACCTGAGAATTTCAACCCTTCCCTTATTTGATTTTTATTATTATCTATTTGTTTATATAATAAAATAAATAGAAAGAATAAACAATAAGAATAATAGTCTGTGGAAAAGTGGAAAGCCTTGTATTTACTGGCTTTGCTGAGTGTATAAGTTGTATGTGTGAATTAGAATAAACTTTTATTTATTCACCTACCAAAATAGTGGTATGTAAAAAAGAATGTTTATCCATAAGATATGAATAGTCTTTACCATCAGTTATCCACAGGTTTATCCACAACTTTCAGTTTGCAGGTGATGGGTTGATGGTCTGACAGACTGATATCCTTTATAATGTGGCAGTCGGAGGGTGTAAAGTAATTGTTGCACATTATATTATCTATACGCGCGCGCATACCAAAATGCTTGAATGTGTATCCAGGACCGAAGGCGGTAGAGGTATAGCAATCGGTAAGGAGTTCGCTGATAGTATGATGTACGTATGAATTAGGAATATCATTAAAGTCTCCTGCCATAATAATAGGAATATCTCTGTGTCTCTCTATGAACTCGGCTATTTTCTCAGCCTGACGTGCGCGTTTCTTTGAGGCACTGTATATTTTGCCTATTATAGTGTGTGAAGTGGAACGTATAGAGTCGCGATTATTCTGATTACCGTGCACCATAGTACTGAAGTTCTCACGTTCGTTGATGGTAAAGTGCATGGACTCGAGATGTGCATTTATTACTATTATCTCCCTGCCATTGACATCCAGCCAAAAGGCACCAACAGCAGCAGAGGACTCCAGGTCTATGCTTTCCTTACGCAGGATAGGATATTTGGAGAATAGGGTGATATGTACGCTCTTGTCACCACTGCCTCGTGTAGTGTCGGAGTACTGATAAAAGTCAATAAGTGGTTTTGCTTTATCTGCTAATGGTGATTCCTGCATGGTGAGGATATCAGCATTTTTTTCTTTAAGAAACTCTATTATAGTTTTGGTCCTTTCATTTTTGCTCATTTCATTCACTGGTGCTGCCTTGTCATTACCCCAGTCGCAGGTGTTGTAGGAGAGGAGAGTGATAAGTGAGTCAGATGATTCTTCAGCGGAAGAGGAAGAATTGAGTGGACAGTATGTGAGTGCTGGTTGATATACTGCCAGAAGGCCTACGATGGAGATGAGGCAAAAACGCTTCTTAAAGAATATCCACAGCGCAATAAACACTAAGCAGGCTATGAATAAAAAAGGGAAGGCATATCCGCTGAGAGCAAGCCAACCAAAGGTGTTGGGACTGACGGTGGAGCAGAAGGCTGTAATCCACAGTAGCAGAACTGTGAAAAAATTGAGTAAGAGAAATGGAAAACGTAGATATTTCACCTGTTAAACTTACTTTGTTCGAACAATTTTTTCTTCTCTTCGTCAGTAAGTGATGAGTATCCTGAACGACGAATCTTGTCGAGAATACGGTCTAACTCTGTTTCTTTCTTCTTCTTTTCAGCATTATACTGCCAGTCATCAGAGTGCTTGGAGACAGGTTCTTCCTCTTTCTTCTTAAAGGAATCTTTGTATTCGGGTTGTTCTACCCTAAACCAATTTCTTATCTTTTCAAGGATATTGCTGCTCTTACTCTCCTTTATCTCGTAGCCATCCCAACCATTATAGGACTTATTGCGCCAAGCCTTAATAAGGAAATAACCAAAGAGCATACCGCCAAGGTGAGCCACATGAGCCACATTGTCATTGCTCTGTGACATAGCCGACCACAGTTCTATAAGAACATAAAAACATACAAACCACTTAGCCTTGATGGGTATAGGAAGTGGGAAAACAAACAGGCGCTCCTCTGGATACATCATACCGAAAGCAAGCAGCAGACCATATATGCTGCCTGAAGCACCTACTGTGGTGAGACTATTGAGAGTCATGCGGTCGGCAGTACCCAGATGGAAGAGGTCATACCACGAAGCACCCTGAGGGGCTATCATGCTATACACATAGACAGTCTGCGAGAGTTCCTGGCAGAGAGCTGCACCCAGTCCGCATACCAAATAATATATAAGGAAGCGATTCTGACCAAAAGTGCGCTCTATAATACCACCAAACATCCACAGGGCAAACATATTAAAAAACAGGTGTGCCAATGAGCCGTGCATGAACATATAAGTAACCAACTGATACAGGGAAAAGTTGGTTGCCTGCCAGTAGTGAAGTCCGAAGGCATTATTGAGGTCTGTGCCCGTGGTGGTCACTACTACAGTGGCCAGATAGCACAGAATATTTATTATAAGGAGATTCTTTGTTATCGTAGGAATATTTCTCATTTTGCGGTAAATATAGCGTTTTGACGGTGCAAAGTTACGAAAAAAAGCCCTTTTTTCGCTGTTTTTCGTATTTTTTTAGTGAAAAAGTTTTGGAATTAAAGAATTATTTATACCTTTGTGACAAGAAATTTCTTTTTAAACCCAATATTAACAACTAATTTAAACAATTAAAACCACTATGAACAAGTCAGAATTGGTAAAGGCTATTGCTGATAAGGCAGGCATTTCACAGGTAGCGGGTAAGGCAGCTCTCGACGCAACTCTCGAGGCTATCTCAGGTGCACTTAAGAAGGGTGAGAGCGTTCAGCTCGTAGGTTTCGGTACATTCTCTGTTTCTAAGCGTGCTGCTCGCAAGGGTAAGAACCCACAGACAGGTGCTATCATCGACATCCCTGCAAAGAATGTTGCTAAGTTTAAGGCAGGCGCTGGTCTGATCTAATCTTTAGTAAGACTTTTACTCTTGATAATATATCAAAAATAAAGCCTCGCGGTCATTACGACTGCGAGGCTTCTCTTTATACTTTGATACTCTATATTTTATACTCTATTTCACCACGATATTGATAATCTTACCTGGCACCACGATAGTCTTGATAATCTGTTTGCCATCGGTGTAGCGAGCAGTACGCTCATCAGCAAGAGCGAGACGCTCTACCTCATCCTTCTGAGCATCAGCAGGCACCTGCATAGTGAAGCGGGTCTTGCCACAGAACTGTACAGGCATCGTAATCTCAGAGTCCTTCATCTTGTCCTCATCCCACTTTGGCCACTGGGCGTCGCAGACACTTTCAGAGGTTAGAGGTGAGAGGTTAGAGGTGAGAGTATGCCAGAGCTCCTCTGCTATGAATGGAGCAAATGGTGCAAGGAGCACTACAAGGTCTTTCAGGATGGCCTTGCTGTGACATTTCTGAAGTTCGCTGACAGCTATCATAAAGGCGGAGATAGAGGTATTGTAAGAGAACTGCTCTATATCCTGTGTCACCTTCTTGATAAGCTTATGGAGAGACTTCTCCTGCTCTGCTGTCGGTGCCTCATCGGTAACAGTCCAGTTGCCCTCGCGGTCATAGAAGAGACCCCAGAACTTCTTCAGGAAACGATGACAACCATCTATACCATTGGTATCCCAAGGCTTGGACTGCTCTACAGGACCGAGGAACATCTCATACAGTCGCAGTGTGTCAGCACCGTAGTTCTCTACTATCATGTCGGGGTTGACCACGTTGAACATAGACTTTGACATCTTCTCGACTGCCCAGCCGCAGACATACTCACCCTTGTCATTGAGGATAAATTCTGCATTGTTGTATTCCGGACGCCAAGCCTTGAAAGCCTCAACGTCGAGGATATCGCCAGAGACGATATTCACATCTACGTGTATAGGTGTCACGTCATAATTGTCCTTTTTGTCCAGAGAGACGAAGGTGTTGGTATCCTTGATGCGATATACAAAGTTGGAGCGACCCTGTATCATACCCTGATTGATGAGTTTCTGGAATGGCTCTTCCTTGCAGCTGACACCCAGATCGAAGAGGAATTTGTTCCAGAAACGAGAGTAGATAAGGTGACCAGTGGCATGCTCCGAACCACCTACATAGAGGTCCACATTCTGCCAGTACTCATCAGCCTCCTTGCTCACGAGCGCCTCCTCATTGTGTGGGTCCATATAGCGCAGGTAGTAAGCTGACGAACCAGCAAAGCCAGGCATGGTATATAGTTCGAGTGGGAAGACGGTCTTATTGTCTATCTTCTCATTCTCTACTATCTGCTTATTCTGCTCGTCCCACGCCCACTTTGTAGCATTGCCCAATGGTGGTTCGCCTGTCTCCGTAGGCAGGAACTTCTCTACCTGTGGCAGGAGTATAGGCAGGCACTCTTCTGGCACCATCTGAGGCATACCGTCCTTGTAATATACAGGGAATGGCTCACCCCAGTAACGCTGACGAGAGAAGATAGCATCGCGCAGGCGGTAGTTGACCTTCACACGACCGATATTGTGCTTGGTAACATATTCCTTAGTCTTCGCTATAGCCTCTTTCACGGTAAGACCATTGAGCACCAATGGCTCACGGCCATTCTCCCCTCTCTGGGAGGGGTTGGGGGAGGTTGCAGGAGAATTTGTCACTATGCCTTCCTTGGCATCGTAGCTCTCCTCGCTGACGTCAGCACCCTCGATGAGTGGGATGATAGGCAGGCCGAAGTGCTTGGCAAAGGCGTAGTCACGACTGTCGTGGGCAGGTACAGCCATAATGGCTCCCGTACCGTAGCCAGCGAGTACGTATTCTGATATCCAGATAGGATTCTTCTCGCCTGTGAAGGGGTTGATGGCATACGAACCAGAGAAGACGCCCGTCACCTTGTGGTCTATCTGACGCTCGCGCTCTGTGCGGCCAGCGACATACTTCAGGTACTTCTCCACCTCCTCCTTCTGCTCCGGTGTGGTGAGTTGCTTCACGAGGTCACTCTCTGGTGCGAGCACCATGAAGGTAACGCCAAACATGGTATCGGCACGGGTGGTGAAGATAGTGAATGACTTATCGCTGTCAGCTACCTTGAACTCCACCTCAGTACCTTCTGAACGGCCTATCCAGTTCTTCTGTGTCTCCTTGATAGAGTCGCTCCAGTCGATGGTCTCCAGTCCGTCAAGCAGACGCTGAGCGTAAGCACTCACACGGAGGCACCACTGGCGCATCTTCTTCTGTTCCACAGGGAAACCGCCACGCACTGAGACACCATCCACCACCTCATCATTGGCAAGTACGGTGCCAAGACCAGCACACCAGTTTACCATCGTCTCACCCATAAAGGCGATACGGTAGTTCATCAAGAGGTCGCTTTGTGCCTTCTCATCCTCAGGCCACTTACCCTCGGCCTTCAGTTTTGCTATGAGTTTCTCTATTGGCTGAGCCTTCTGTAGTTCTTCGTCGAAGTATGAGTTGTACATCTTCTGGAAAGCCCACTGTGTCCACTTATAATATATAGGGTCACAGGTGCGTACCTCTCTGGTCCAGTCGAATGAGAAACCTATCTTATCCAACTGCTCACGATAGCGGTTGATATTCTCGTTGGTGGTCACCTCCGGATGCTGGCCAGTCTGTATGGCATACTGCTCAGCGGGCAGACCATAGGCATCGTAACCCATAGGATTAAGGACATTGAAACCCTGCAGGCGCTTGTAGCGAGCGTAGATGTCACTGGCGATGTAGCCCAGTGGGTGACCTACGTGCAGACCTGCTCCTGATGGATATGGGAACATATTGAGCACGTAGAACTTCTTCTTGTTCTTGTCTTCCGTTACCTTGTAGGTCTGGTTCTCTTTCCAGTAGTTGAACCACTTCTTTTCGATGTCTCTGAAGTTGTATTCCATTCTATTTATCCTTTTACTATTTTCTTTATTTCGTTGAGTTTGTTGAGTGCTTCGAGTGGTGTGAGGTTATTCACGTCGATGCCGAGTATTTCGTCACGCACCTGCATGAGGACGGGGTCGTCGAGTTGGAAGAATGAGAGTTGTGTGCCCTCTGGCTGTCCTATCTCGCTGAGCACTTTGTGAGGGTCATTCTTCTTTCCTGCACTACCCACCTGCGATGCTTCTTTCTCAAGGGCTGAGAGCACCTCGTTGGCGCGCTTGACGATGGATGGTGGCATACCAGCCAACTGTGCTACGTGGATACCGAAGGAGTGCTCAGAGCCGCCTTCCACGAGTTTGCGCATGAAGATGACCTTGCCTCCTACTTCCTTCACCGAAACGTTGTAGTTGCGTATGCGTGAGTAGTGGTGCTGCATTTCGTTGAGTTCGTGGTAGTGGGTGGCGAAGAGCGTGCGGGCATTCGAGCCCTTATGCTCGTGCAGATACTCCACTATCGCCCATGCTATCGAGATACCGTCATAAGTGGAGGTGCCGCGACCCAGTTCGTCGAAGAGCACCAGCGAGCGGTCGGTGACATTGTTGAGGATATTGGATGCCTCTGTCATCTCTACCATAAAGGTAGATTCGCCTGTAGAGAGGCTGTCGCTGGCTCCCACACGTGTAAAAATCTTATCCACCAGTCCGATGCGGGCAGAGTCAGCAGGCACGTAGCAACCTATCTGCGCCATCAGCACTATGAGGGCGGTCTGGCGCAGCAGTGCCGACTTACCAGCCATATTAGGTCCAGTGATGATGATTATCTGCTGGTTGTCCCTATTGAGCATCACATCGTTGGGGATATACTGTTCGCCCGCAGGCATGCCTACCTCTATCACTGGGTGGCGTCCCTGCTTGATGTCGATGATGCTGCTGTCGTCTATGACAGGGCGCACGTAGTGGTGCTCCACCGCTGTCTTGGCAAAGGAGAGCAGGCAGTCGAGTTCGGCTATGAGAGTAGCGTCCTGCTGCAGTTGCTGAATAAACTGCTGAACGTACTGCACCAACTCCATGTAGAGTCTCGTCTGGATAACCTGTATCCTGTCCTCCGCACCCAGTATCTTCTCTTCGTATTCCTTGAGTTCCTGGGTGATATAGCGCTCTGCCTGTGCCAGTGTCTGCTTGCGCACCCATTCCTGTGGCACGTGGTCTTTGAAGGTGTTGCGCACCTCGAGATAGTAGCCGAAGACGTTGTTGTAGCCTATCTTCAGACTACTGATACCCGTACGCTCTGTCTCCCGCTGCTGTATCTGCAGGAGGTATTCCTTGCCTGAGTAGGCTATCTTGCGCAGTTCGTCGAGTTCCTGGTTTACGCCATCGCGAATCACCTTGCCCTTATCCACTGCTATCGGTGGGTCTGGTTCCACCCACTGCTCTATGTGCTGACGCAGCTCATCGAGAGAGTCAAGGTTCTCCCCTACCCTCTTCAGCACATCGGTGTCACTTTGCTGACAGATTACCTTGATGGGCTTGATGGCAGTCAGGGCGTGACGCAGTTGCATCACTTCGCGGGGGCTCACTCTGCCCACTGCCACCTTTGATACGATGCGCTCCATATCGCCTATGCGGTGCAGTTCGTCCTCTATCACATCGCGGGAGTCTGGATGGCGGAAGAAGTAATCCACTACGTCCAGACGGTCCTCTATCCTCTTCTGCTCTCTCAGCGGGAAGACGAGCCATCGTCTCAGCATGCGGGCTCCCATAGGTGAGACTGTATTGTCGATGACGTCTATGAGTGCTGTACCGCCTTCGTGCAGGGGATGATTGAGTTCCAGATTGCGTACGGTGAAACTGTCGAGTCTCACGTAGCGCTCTGCATCGATGCGCTGTATCTTGGTGATGTGGCTGATATTGTTGTGCAGGGTAATCTCCAGGTATTGCAGTATGGCACCAGCCGCTACCAGTCCGTCGGTGACGCCCTCCACGCCAAAGCCCTTCATATTCTTCACCTTGAAGTGGTGGCGCAGTTTCTGGTTGGCTGTCTGTTCGGTGAATACCCAGTCGTCCATCTCGTAGAGGCACAGGCGGTTGCCAAACATCTGCTCGGTCTTGCCCTTCGTATCACGTACTATCAGCACCTCTTTGGGTTGGAAGTTGGTGAGAAGTTTGTCGATGTATTCGTGTGTGCCTTGATCTACGAGGAATTCGCCCGTGGAGATATCCAGCAGGGATATGCCGAATGATGCTCTGCCATAATGTATGGCGCAGAGGAAGTTGTTCTCCTTGTAGTTGAGCACATTGTCCTGCATCGCCACGCCTGGTGTCACGAGTTCGGTGATGCCTCGCTTTACGAGTTTCTTCGCTAGTTTAGGGTCTTCCAGTTGGTCACAGATGGCTACGCGTCTGCCTGCACGGATGAGTTTGGGGAGGTAGGTGTCGAGGGCGTGATGAGGGAATCCTGCCATAGCGTCGCCCTGCGCGGCTCCGTTGTTGCGCTTGGTCAGGGTGATGCCCAGTATGCGTGCGGCTTCGATGGCGTCGTCGCAGTATGTCTCGTAGAAGTCGCCACAACGAAACAGCAGCAGAGCATCGGGATGCTTTGCCTTGAAGTCAAAAAACTGTTTCATCATTGGCGTCAGTTCGCCATCTTTCTTAGCCATTTTCTTTCAACTTTCAATCTTCAATTTTCAATCTCCTCCACCCCTTATAGGTAAAGAACGCTCCAATGATGATGAATGGTATGGAGAGCAGTTGTCCCATATCGAAGAGCATAGACTGCTCGAAAGCCTCCTGCACCTCCTTGGTGTATTCTATGAAGAAGCGGAAGGTGAAGATGAGCAGTATGTCGAGTCCGAAGAAGAATGATGTGCCCACCAACTGTGGTCTCCTGAGCCAGAAATACCACAGGACGAAGAAGAAGCAGAAGTAGGCTATCGCCTCGTAGAGCTGTCCTGGGTGGCGTGGCAGCATATCTACACGCTCGAAGATAAATGCCCAGGGCACGTCGGTCGGTTTGCCTATTATCTCTGAGTTCATCAGATTGCCCATACGGATGAAGCATGCTGTGATGGGCACAGAAATGCTTATCGTATCGAGCACTGTCCACATTTTTACCTTTAGGTTGCGGCTATAGAGTATCAGTGCGAGTATGATGCCTATCGTGCCACCGTGCGAGGCGAGTCCCTCGTAGCCCGTGAAGTGCCACGAGTCGTCATAGCCGTAGCGTATGGGCAGGAGCATCTCGATGATGTGCTTGCCTGAGGAGAGGAAGTAGTTGGGTTCGTAGAACAGGCAGTGACCCAGTCGGGCGCCTATCAGTATGCCAAGGAAGCAGTAGAGGAACAGTGGCTCAAACTTCTCATCGGCCAATCCCTGCTTCTTGTACAGATACTTCACCGTGAAGTATGACAGGAGCAGGCCTATCAGCCAGCAGGTGCTGTACCATCTGATGGCCAGAGGGCCGAGCTGGCATATCACCGTGTCGGGATTCCAATGTATAAACAGTTCACAGTTCATAGTTCACAGTTATACGTTGAAGCGGAAATGCATAATATCACCATCCTGCACGATGTAGTCCTTACCCTCGATGGACAGTTTGCCTGCCTCGCGGATGGCTGCCTCAGACTTGTACTGCATGTAGTCGTCGTACTTGATAACCTCAGCACGGATAAAACCCTTCTCGAAGTCGGTGTGGATAACGCCGGCACACTGTGGTGCCTTCCATCCCCGCTTGAAGGTCCATGCCTTCACCTCCATCTCGCCAGCGGTGATGAAGGTCTGCAGATTCAGCAGGGCGTAGGCCTTCTTGATGAGGCGGTTGACGCCGCTCTCTTCCAAGCCCAGTTCCTCAAGGAAGAGTTGCTTGTCCTCGTAGCTCTCGAAGCCGGCGATATCCTCCTCTATCTTGGCTGCCACCACCATAGACTCGGCACCCTCCTCACGGGCTATCTCTTCTATCTTCTTAGTCCATTCGTTGCCGTCCTTGGCGCAGGACTCGTCCACGTTGCACACGTAGAGCACGGGCTTTGACGTCAGGAGGAAGAGATTCTTGGCAGCCTGCTGCTCCTCCTTCGACTCAAACTCCACCGTACGGGCGTTCTTGCCCTGCTCCAGGCACTCCTTGTAGGCTGTCAGCACGGCGAGCTCCACCTTGGCGTCCTTATTGCCCGTGGAGGCTATCTTCTGCGTCTTGGCATAGCGGCTCTCGATGGTTTCGAGGTCCTTGAGTTGCAGTTCCAGGTCTATTATCTCCTTGTCGCGGATAGGGTCTATGGTGCCGTCCACGTGGGTGATATTCTCATCCTCGAAGCAACGGAGCACGTGGATGATAGCATCCGTCTCGCGGATATTGCCGAGAAACTTGTTGCCCAGTCCCTCACCCTTTGAGGCGCCCTTCACCAGTCCTGCTATATCCACTATCTCGCACGTGGCGGGCACTATCCTGCCAGGGTGCACTATCTCGGCCAGATTGGTCAGTCGCTCGTCGGGCACCGTGATGACGCCCACGTTGGGTTCTATAGTACAGAAAGGGAAGTTTGCCGCCTGTGCCTTAGCACTCGACAAACAGTTGAACAACGTTGACTTGCCCACATTAGGCAGTCCCACAATACCACATTTCAATGCCATATCTTTTATTTACAATTTTACAATTTACAATTTATACGATTGTATAAGGTGCAAAGGTACAATTTTTTTCTCAAACAGCCAAATCTTCAACTCTCCAAGTGACGTATGTGACAATAGTGACGGTGACAATTAGCACATACCATGATGGTACAGAGTATAAAGTATATAGTATAATTATAATATTATGATAAATAGAAATAATACTATACCCTTAATTGCACATGTGGTAACTCCTAAATGTCACGTCACTAATGTCACATCTGTCACTCCATAAAGAAACTAAGCAAAGGTCGGCCCTTGCTTAGTAATAGAAACTTGTTGCTTAGCTCCTTCAAAAAGGCTATAGTTTGTCCCCATACATTAGGTCGCCAGCATCACCCAGCCCAGGCACGATGTACTTGCGCGAATTGAGGATAGGGTCGATGGCGGCGGTGTAGAGCACCACATTGGTGTTAGGGAATTTCTCGTTCAGGTGTGCTATGCCCTCTTCTGTGGCTATTACCGATGCGAAGACGATGCGCTTGGGCACGCCTTTGGTGATGAATGCCTTGTGAGCCAGTACGAGGCTCTCGCCAGTGGCCAGCATAGGGTCAACGATGAGCAGAGTCTTCTTGTGAAGGTCGGGCGTGGCGAGATACTCTATCTTCACGTCCACATTGCTGCACTCACGGTCGGTGTAGTAACGATAGGCGGAGAGGAAGGCATTGCCTGCTCTGTCGAAGATGTCAAGGAAGCCCTGATGGAAGGGCAGACCAGCCCTGAAAACAGTGCCTATGACGATGTCCTCTATAAAGGGCACGCGCATCTTGCAGGTAGCCAGCGGAGTCTGTATCTCCCTTTCTTCAGACTTCAGCGTCTTGCTTATCTCATACGCCATGAGACTGCCTATGCGCGTGATATTCTTGCGAAAGCGCATGCGGTCTTGCTGTATTTCCCTGTCGCGCAGTTCGGCTACAAACTGATTGATGACGGAGTTTTCTTCTCCCAGATTGATTACTTTCATAGTTTTATGTTCCTAAGATTACACTTTTTCTTTTCCGTGGAATGATTTCACCTTCATACCCAGTTTGCCTGGCATGACAGCATTGAGCAGAATGCCCACAATGGCTGCTATGGCAAGGCCAGAGAAATGGATAGGACCCATAGCGATGTCGTCGTTGGCGCCATACTTCACACCGATGGCGAGCACCAGAATGAGGGCTGCTACGAAGACATTTCGCGAACTTTTCAGGTCAACGTTCTCCTCGATGAGGTTGCGCACGCCCACAGCAGATATCATACCGTAGAGGATGAGGCTCACACCACCGATGGTGGCAGCAGGCATGAGTTGGATGAGGCACGCAAACTTAGGACAGAATGCCAGCAGGATAGCCAGACAGGCTGCTATGCGGATAACTCTCGGGTCGAAGACCTTGGTAAGATTCAGCACGCCGGTATTCTCACCGTAGGTGGTGTTGGCAGGTGCACCAAAGACAGATGCCAGAGCTGTTGCCACACCGTCGCCCGTCAGAGTGCGATGCAGACCAGGATTGGTGAGGTAGTCCTTACCCACCGTAGAACTGATGGCGAGCATATCACCGATGTGCTCCATGATGGTGGCGAAGGCGATAGGCATGATAGCCAGTATCGTTGAGAGCATCAGCGTCGTGTTGCCATCCTCGAAGACTGCCAGAACGGTGCGCTCCTTCGTGATGGGGAATCCTATCCAGGATGCTTCGTGGAGAGCAGTGAAGTCCACTAGTCCGCAGAATGCTGCTACAGCATACGATACGATGACACCCAGCAGTATCGGAATAATCTTCACTATGCCCTTACCCCAGATAGACGAGGCGATGACGGTGACGATAGCCAGGATAGCCAGTGGCCAGTTGGTCTGACAGTTGGCGATGGCCGAACCTGACAGCACCAGTCCGATGGCGATGACGATAGGACCTGTCACCACTGGTGGGAAGTAGTGCATAATCTTCTCTATGCCAAACCACTTGACGAGACCTGCTATGATGAAGTACATCAGTCCGGCACAGGCTACGCCGAGGCAGGCATAGTCGAGGGCGAGAGTCTCTGTCAGTCCCTGGTCCATTCCTATCTCCTTCACTGAGGCATAGCCGCCCAGAAAGGCGAATGACGAACCCAGGAAGGCAGGCACGTTCCACTTGGAGATGAAGTGGAAGATGAGCGTACCGATACCTGCGAAGAGCAGTGTGATTGAGACATCGAGCCCAGTAATCAGGGGAACGAGTACCGTGGCTCCGAACATAGCGAAAAGGTGCTGCACGCCCAGTACCATCATGCGGGGCTTACCCAACTGGCGTGCATCGTAGATAACATTCTGTTGTGACTCCATTATTTTGTTTTATTAGTGTATTATCTGTAATCAGAAATTGTCCTCAAACTCGCTGTCCTTTGACTGAGGTGCTCCCCATCCGCCTTCGCCAGCAGTAGCATTAGGATCCACGTCGGGAGAGCCTGCAAGGATATTGCAGGTATTCAGCATTATCAGCATCACAGAGGGCTGTACATATATCTTTTTCATCTTTATATCCTCCTTACTCTATTACGGTTATCTTGTTACCTATTATATATACACCCTTTGCAGTTGGTCGGGCAGAGAGCCTTCGGCCGTCGATGGTGTAATAAGCATGCGTAGCTGTCTGTTGGCTATGGATGGCCTCCACACCCGTTGCCTTATCATCAAAATCTACAAGGAAGGAGTTGATGCTGTTAGCAGAGCCGTCCAGATAAGCCTTGTTCATCAGAGCCTCGACAGTACCATAGGCACCAGCCTTGACGAATGCCGTCTTAGTGCCGTTTGATGACAGTACGTAAGGGTTGTCGTTTATCCCCGTGGTGGTAGAGATTACACCCACAAATCCCGTTGCGCCACTTGCCACCGTAGCATCATCGTCCGTATAAGTAATGGTCACCTCATCGCCCTCCTGAGCGCCCCTGAGCACTATGCCAGCACCCTTCTCGATGATGGCACCAGCATCGCAGGCAGTCAGCGCCACCTTCTTGCTCGTGCTGTTGTAATCGCCAGTACAAGCCTGACCTTCGCCACTGACCGTGTAGTTGTGCTCGCCAGCGAATGTGCTGTACCCATTCTGACCAAGAGTGAGTTTGATATATGGTCGCATTTCAAAGCCATAGAAGCCAAGTTTAGAACCACTGCAGTAGAATTTATATGCTTTATTGGCTGTAGCCTTGAATTCATAGGTGCCGTAATATTTTTCTGTTACCGTTATTCCGTTGTAATCACTGAGGGCAGTGCCATCTTCCAGAATATAGAAAGATTTGCCATTATTCAAAACGACTGCAATGGAGATTACTGCATTATACTTAGGAACAATGGTGTAGAATGTTCCGCCAGTTTCGTTTCCATTAGTGCCATTACCTGATGTAAATGCTGTATAGCCTGTTACATGTGTATCACTTTTTGGGTCACCAAAATCATTTCCTCCAGACTCACCATAAGTCAGTGTAGCAAGGAGTTCTGTGCCATCTTTTAGTTCAACGGATGTATTAGAAGGAATAGCATTAGAACTTGCTGCGAGTGCATATTTCTTAGGAGCATTAAACTCATAAGGTACTACTGCGAGATCGGCATTATACGTTACAGTTATCTCTTTGGATGTGGTACCATCAGAGAGGGTAAGAGTAGTGGTGCCACTGGCATTGGTGGTAGCAGTATAGTGAAGGGTAGCTGTAGCAGAAATTGTACCATCTTCGCCAATAGAATTCTCATCGAGCGTTACGCTGAGGCCAGTCACAGCAGGACTGAAAGTAGCGGTGAGAGTAGTGCCTGTGAGATATTGACCGCTAACAGCAACGTCCTCTGTAACCTCTACACCATTTTGTGTTGCGGAGATAGAAGCAGCATTATTGGCTGTCAGTACAGGATTGTAGTTTACGTATATGGCAAACAGTCCGCTCTCATTACTAACTCTTGCTACAGTGTAATCACCTGCAGCCACATCATTTATAGTGTAAACACGGCAACCTGTAACAGCTGTTGATGCATCAGCAACGGCTAGTGTAGTGTTGTTAAGTTTTATGGCTGCATCGCTCCATGTAGATTGAACTATCTTCACTGTAGCAGTAGCTGCAGAGGTCCATGAGATGCTTGTTCCGTTCTGCAATTTTAGACCAGAGGTATAGGTAACGTCATCATAAGTGCAGCCATTATACTTTGAGTTAAACTGAATATCTCCAGCTGTAGAGAAATATTGCAATGTGGACGTTGTTGTAGGAGCGCCATTAACAAACTCTGAATTCTTTCCGTTAAGAATCAGTTTGGCTCCGAAATCTTTTGTCACCTCTACATCAAAATAGTCGTCAGACAGCGTAGCACCTGCACCAGTGGTGGTATTGCCCACAACAGAAGGCACGTTAGCTACTGCTATCATGTCAGTATAGGTGTAAGGCACTTCCATAGATGCTTGAGTATGTGTGCCACCATACTTTGAATTGGTGAGAGTGTATTGTGATCCGCCTGTGGTAAAGGCAATATTATTGCGTACGGTGTAGTAGTTGTCACCGCTAGAATCAGTAAAGCAAGACTTCACACCATTCGCAAAATAGTTGTTCTCAACAAGAGCATCACAACCACCACGAAGAGCTATGTTTGCAGTACTGCTGGTGCAAGAGAAGTAGTTGTTGTACATGTGCATGCGAACACCGCTTGCCAATGGCATACGCTGAAGACAGTCATTGCCCCAGTGGTTGTAAGCAAAGGTAACATACTGTGTGGGGTTGCTACCGCTATTCAGTAGGTTGGTGAGTTGGTGAGAGAAACTGCGACTGGTGTAGTGAAAGTAGTTCCAAGAGTAGGTCACGAACATATTTGCACCATAGCCACTGTCAAGGTTGCCGTCCATACCATCTATGAAGTCACAATGATCCACCCACACGTGAGTTGCTCCATGATTGGTGATAAGGTCGTTACCACCAATGTCAACACTACCAGGACCCACAAAGGTGATGTTGCGGATGATAAAGTTCTCACATGTTTCAGCAAGAGTGAAGATGCCAGCCTTGCGATAAGATTCGGTGTCATCACCAGTAGCCTCGATGAGTGTTAGTCGAGTGTGGTATTCTCTGTCCTCCTTGATTGTTTCTCCATTGATTATTCCACCAGTGCTTTGACTTTCATCTGATGAATACTGGCTAAGGTTGGCATTAATCAATGCTGTGCGTATAGCATCAGTGATGTACCACTGAGTGCATAGACGGGCATTGTTGCGTCCTATAAAAGTTTTGTTTGATACATTACTAAGACTGATAGAACTAGAAACGGTGAAGTCACCATTCGAGCCATCAAATATAATGATGTCATAATATGCGATAGCAGCCTCAATAGCCGTTTTGTCGTCAGCATTATTACCAATAGCATGGATAACGCCAACTTTTGGATTGGCTATGCGCCAACCGCCATCAAGAGTGTATGATGTACCATTTGCATCACTGCATGCGCCCCAACCAAAGGCGGTCTCGTTTGCTGCATGTAGGCTGATGTTAGTCACAGCCATCACGAGTGCTAGTAGAAAGTGTTTCATAGAGAAATAGTGAATATATAAATAGACTTATCGGTGCAAATGTACGAAAAAAAATTGATAAATTGAAAATTATTTCGTACTTTTG
>CAJODK010000028.1 GCA_905233245.1 uncultured Prevotella sp.
TAAGATATGACAGTAACAATACTCGTTCCCGTATATGGCGTGGAGCGCTACATAGCGGAGTGTGCAGAGTCCTTGTTCGGGCAGACCTACAAGGATATAGAATACGTGTTCTGTGATGACTGTACTCCTGACAAGAGTATTGATGTGCTCAAGGAAGTCGTGGAGCGCTATCCAGAGCGTAAGGAGCATGTGAGGATTATCCGCAATGAGCATAATATGGGTATTGGTGGCACCCGCGCTCATCTTCTTTCAGAGGTCAAGAGTGATTGTTTCTGCTTTGCAGATAGTGACGACATCCTTCCGGAGAATGCCATAGAATCTCTGGTCAAACGTATGCAGGAGACTGATGTGGATATAGTGGATGGCGCCTATCAGGAGTTTGGTAATGGCGATATGGGCAAATCCATAATGCCTTGTCACGATAGTCTGGTGAAGTATCGTCGTAAGGTGCAGGTGGGCAATCTCGTGAGGCATCAGGTATGGGGACGTCTGTACAAGAGCGAGGTGATGGAGCGTGTCCCAGACCTCTTTGAAGAGGGTATCGATATGGCAGAGGATTATTGTGCTATGACTCGCCTTGTAGCTGTCACCACTCGTGCTTGGACTGACGAGGTGGTTTATCTGTATCGCGTGGAGCAGCAGTCGTTCTATTCCAAGGAGTTGCCTCGCAGGGGCATCCTTTCACGACTGAGGGCTACCAAGAAAGTCCTCTCATTCTATCACATGCAAGGCCATCTGCCACTTAGCGTGGAAGTGGGAATACTGGATGTTTACCGTATTCCTCATCTTACGAGCAGCATAACTATTGCAGAGACAGACGAGGCGATACAGTATGTGCCAGAGCACACGACTGCTCGTATTCTGTATGGGTTGCTGCATTCAGAAGTTTTCCCTTACAGAGTCAGCGATGCCCTGTATCGCTTTATTAGGCTATTGTCTGTTTAGCATTTTCTTCCATCTGAGCATAATGGCTTCCTTGATGCGGGAGAAATTGCCATAGCGAAGGTTGAGCATGAGTTCCTCTATGCTCCTGAACACCTTTACCCACGAGTATTTGCCCAATGCCATTATCCTGTATTGACGGTCCAGGTATTCAATGTCTTCTATCACGTATGGTGGATGTCGCAGAGGGAATGTCACGTCGTAGCTTGGCATCGTGAGCATCTTCCTCAGTCTGTGTGGCGTAGTCTTTAGGCTGCCACTGAAGTTGGATGCCTCTCCGCCAGAGAACCCGCTGTTGCACACCATATTTCTGGTAGGCACAATAGCCAGTCCTGAGTGCAGCAGATTGAATGACCAGTAGATAGTTTCGTATATTGGCGTACCAGCTTCGGAGTGTTGGCGCATGGAGGGCAGTAGTGCCTTGGGATGCCCATTGTGGTGTATCATCTTGCTCATCAGTCTCACGTTGTACTCATCATTGAGCACGCTGTAGTCCTTATCCCACTGGCTCACCACTCTGCGCCATGAAGCCCATCCCCAGATGTTGAAACATGATGAGAAGAAATAGTCGTAGGGACAGTAGTCTGTCTTTTCCTCAGTATTGAAACCCGTTATCATCGTGATGCGCTCGTCATGCTCATAGCGGTCAAGCATCTCCTTGCAGAAGGGGATGAAGGTGAGCGACGGCGTACTGTCATCCTCCAGATATACGCACTTGTCGTAGAGCGAGAATCCCCATGTCTGTGCTCTGTAGTTGGAGGCATAGGCGCCTGAGTTCACCTCTTGGTAATTCCTCTGCACGTCGCACTCCCAGTCTATCTGGCTGTCGTCCACCACCTTGCGGCATTCCTCTATCTTTCGTCTGTCCTCATCATTGCGAGGCCCATCCTGATAGAGGAAGAGGTGGTGAGGGCGACAAGCCTTGATGACGTCAAAAGTCTTCTGCAAGGTCTCCTTGCGGGTGAAGAATAGTAGTATGACGGCTACGTCTGTTTCGGGGCTGGATTTCTTCGTATTCATACTGCAAAGGTACGCAATTTTTTTCTATTAGCACACGTTTTATCATGAAATTCTATGCTTCTGCCGCTTGTTTCTACCGACTATGAGGCAGAAGCGTGAGTTTTATTCGTTAGAAGGTTGTGTAGTAGGATTATTTTTAGTAATTTTGCAGGCAGATTTATTCAAAGGCAACAGATGGCTGAATCACTGAAACAAAGAACGGCGAAGGGACTCTTCTGGGGAGCGCTCAATAGTGGCACTACCCAGGTGCTCAACCTCGTCATAGGCATAGCTCTGGCACGACTACTCTCGCCAGAGGACTATGGCATCGTGGGTGTGCTCGCCATCTTCACGGCCATAGCGGGTGACCTGCAGAGTGCCGGTTTTACGCAAGCGCTGGTCAATATTCATAGTCCTACGGCGAGGGAGTACAATAGCGTCTTTTCCTTCAATGTGGTGATGTCGCTTGCGATGTATGCCGTGCTCTTCATGTGTGCTCCGCTGATAGCAGAGTTCTTTCATCAGCCCTGTCTGACGAGTGTCTCCAGGGTGGTGTTTCTCTCCTTCTTCATAGCCTCGCTGGGCATTGCTCATGGAGGATACATGACCAAGAATATGATGAACAAGGAGATGGCCATCATAGGCATTGCAGGCCTCGTGTCTTCTGGCACGGTGGGCATCACGCTGGCCGCTCTGGGTTTCTCATATTGGGCATTGGCGTGGCAACAGATAGCCTATATTACCGTTGTCAATATAGGTCGATACTACTATGTCAAGGATTGGCGTCCACGCCTCACGCTCGACTTCCAGCCAGTAAGAGAGATGGCTCCCTTCGCCCTGAAGATTCTGGTGACGAAGATAGTCAATACGACTTCCAACAATATCCTGACCGTCATCTTTGGCCGATTGTTCCCAATACGTCAGGTGGGCAACTACTCACAGGCCTTCAAGTGGGACACGATGGCCCACTCGCTCATCACCAATACAGTAGGCCAGCTGGCACAGCCCGTCCTGGTGGAGGAAGGTTCGCAGAGGGTGTATCGCAAGATGATGCGCTTCACGGCGTTCCTCTCCATGCCCTTGATGTTTGGTTTGGCACTGGTGGCTCGCGAGTTTATACTGATCACGATAGGCGAAAACTGGCTTGACTGCGTGCCGCTCCTGCAAGTGCTCTGTCTCTCAGGCGCCTTCATGCCACTATACACGATGTATCAGAATCTCGCCATCAGCAAGGGGCGAAGCGACCTATACATGTGGCTCAACATAGTGCAGATAGTCCTGCAGATAGCCGTCATCGTAGCCTTCTCATCGCTTGGCATGCTGACGATGGTATACGCCTACTCAGCCTTTATCATCCTCTGGCTCCTGCCTTGGCACCTCTTCGCAGGACGGCTGATAGGTTATCGCTGGTGGGATGCCTTCAAGGACGTGGCGCCATTCGCCGTCATCGCAGCTCTGGTGATGCTCGCCACCCATTATCTCACTCAGTCGCTGGAGAATATCTACATTCTCCTTCTCGTCAGGATACTCCTCGCCACCTTATTATATTATACGCTGATGCGTCTCCTTGGCGCTGAAATCATGAAGGAGTGCCTGCAATTCTTGAAAAAAAGAGCTTAAAATTTTGTAGTTAACGAAAAAGTTCGTAACTTTGCTCACGAAAAAGTTCGTCACGAAAAATTTCGTGACACGTAATTAGTTGAGTATGATACCATTTAAGTTCGGAACAATAGTGGAAAATAACTTCTTTACCGACCGAATTAAGGAGTTGGAGGAAGTAAAGCGTAAGTTGGATAGTGAGAATCACCTGGTTCTCATATCGCCACGTCGTTATGGTAAGAGCAGTCTGCTGAATAAAGCGCTCACGCAGTTGGACCGTCCTTCTATTACTATCGACTTCATGAAGGTGCTGAGTATGGAGGACCTGGCTGCACAGATTCTCAAAGCAATTTTCCGTATCTACAAGATGGAGAATATAAAGCACCTGATGAGCCACTTCCGCATAAATCCATCAATATCCTACAATCCCACTACGGATGTCTGGGGTGTGAAGTTTAATACCTCAGTGAGCGATTCAGTAACGGAGTTGGAGGACGCAATGGAACTACTACAAAAGGTCACTGCGCCCGACAATCGTCTTATCGTAGTCTTAGATGAATTTCAGGAAGTAGAATCCATTGACAAGAATCTGGCCAAGATACTACGCTCCATCATGCAGCGACAGAGCGGGCTAAACTATGTATTCATGGGTAGTCAGGAGTCTATGATGGACGAGATATTCGAAAAGAAGAAGTCACCATTCTATCACTTCGGACAGAGGATGAACCTTCGCAAGGTGCCCTATGATGATTTCCTAAAGTTTATAGTAGAACGTCTGCCCGAGTCCGCTATAGACAAGACAAGAGAACAAATCGCCAGTGAGATACTTGCATTCACGGACTGCCATCCATATTATACCCAGCAACTCTCCGCTACTGTGTACACTATTATGAAGTATGACAAATACACTCAGGATGTGGTCAAGGACAGCATAGCAGAGATAGTAAGGGAGCACGACCTAGACTATGAGCGACTTTGGCAGACCTTCAATCGTACGGACATGAAGACGCTGACCATTTTAGCAGAGGGCGAGAATCCTCAGACAGACAGGAGCACTGCATACAGTACGGCTTCAAGCGCCCTCAAGCGATTGTTAAGACAAGGGCACATCATAAGAGAGAAAGAATACAGAATAGAAGACCCATTCTTCGGAGTGTGGATAAGGGGGAATGGTATATAACAAATATTAGCATAAATATTCGGTAATATGATACAAACACTATTTGATTATTTTGTGAAACTTTTTTATTTTGTAAAATTTTTCGAGAAGATGATTATGCAAGAAGGCTTTCACAATCACATAACAAGTGATACAATCGTTGAGGATAGAAGTGATAATCTATTAGTATTGGCTAATGGACCATCGCTGAGGAATACATTAGATGATATCTATAGTGGCAAAATAAAAAGGGAAAACTGCTGTATGGTCAACTATACAGTTAATACTGACGATTTCTACAAGATAAAGCCAGAGTACTATATCATATCAGATCCCAAATTTTACGTTAGAGGGAAATACCACCGAGAGGCAGTGGATAAGGTTTATGAAAATCTTAATGCTATAACGTGGAAAATGAATGTCTATATACAATATACATGGTATAAAGATAAAGAGTACATGAGATTGTTCAAGAATGAGAACTTGAATGTAGTCCCTATGCATACTCGTGAGTATAATGGTTTCGAGTGTTTGAGAAATTGGCTGATGAAGCATGATATCGGTGGAGCGAATTTTGGCACCGTAATACACCATGCAATACACGTGGGAGTCCTGTTAGGATATAAAGAGGTACATTTATATGGTGCAGACCATACGTTTTTTACAGGAATCTGCGTAACAGATGATAACATTCTATGCAGGGAGACTAATCATGTATATGGGACCGACACCGCTCCGAAGCCTATATACTGGTTTGACCCAATTACCGGGGAACGGCATTCCCACAATATGGCATCTTTTCTTCATGAATATGCAAACCTTTTTGACGGTCATATAAAAATGAAGAAATTCTCCGATTATATGGGAGTAAGAGTTATTAATAAAACCGAGGTCTCACTGTTAGACGTTTTCCCCAGAAAATAAGCTCTATTGTTCATCAATGAGAATTTGCTCATATATAGATGGGGTTATAAACTTTACATTTATACCATCTGATTGCATTTTCTTTATAAAGGATGCATAGTATTTATTTCTTCGATTTACCTGTTCAATGCTTACGGGTCTGCGAAGTTCAGGATCAAAATAGTTTTCATTGATATTAACCATAAAACCATCAAAGCCGGCAAGTAGTATTTCTTTTACTCCGCATGATTTAAGTAGATTAAATGTAACAATTGAAGATGAGTCATGTGTTCTTCCGTTACTTATTTCTATCCAGTTCTTATAGTTTAATATCTTAACGTTACCACGCGCCCCCTTTGATATGTTTGAGGTTGTTATAACATTTTTTCCCTGAGTAACGGCCATATTATATACATCTTGACGAGTGGTCATTAGGAAGTCAACAATGAATAATCTTGTCAAGTTTAGTCCGATTGATACTACATCCTTTTCTTTAATAATCTCCTCTATATCATTTTTATGAGTAGATATGTTTTTTCCTGGAGCAATTAATAGTACTCTTTTATTTGCAAATACCTTTTTTAGCTCTTTGACAACCTCAGAATCATCAACTTGCTTACTCTCATTATAAGAGCGCCAAAGTTCTTCTGCATAGTTCTCGTCAAAGGATACTTTCTTGTCTTCATCAATCATGCTGAGCAATTGTGCCACTTGATCTATAGGCAGCATGTGCTTGTTGTAAAAATGTCCAGCATAGCTTGGAGTGCAGTGATGTGCAGAGGACAAGTAATATTCGGGAGCATAGCCCCAATAGTACTCGCTATGTAGCTGATTTATAACCTTGTCAATTACCTCTAATAGGGGATTTATCTTATAATCTTTCCCATAGTATAAATTCAGATGCTCTAAAAGAAGTTCTGTGTTCAGATTGCCAGCTCCTTTGCCCATGCCCATTATTGAAGAGTCAAGCATTAGATTTCTGTTTGTGGGGAACTGAAGCATGGCACAAGCATTGGAATAGGACATTTGAAGGTTATTGTGAGAATGAAATCCTAATGCCATTGAGGAGATAAGGTTGTGATCTACGAGATTAAGCGCTCGATTCATGTCGTTTGGACGCATCTCTCCAAAACTATCAACGATATAAAAACCAGAGGCATCAGGAAGTTCCTTATTAACCACTTTGATTAAGTCTAACAACTCTTCATCGCTGTAACGCAGAGTTATCATAGGTTGAATATACAGCTCATATCCTTTTTCAATGATTTTACGACAATCCGGAACAATCTTGTGCATATCTTTTTTATGAAAAGCTATGCGTAAGCCGTCGATGCTCTTGTTAGTTCGGGATTCTAAATTATCAACGTTGAACTTGCCATAGTCAATCATGGCAACATAAGTAATCCCCTGTTTCTTATGTTTTAATATGCAATCAACAATAACTTTGTCATTGATGTACTGAGTACGATCTGACGTAGAACCTTTTTTCTCGTCAATGTAGCCTAATTCTATCATCTCGACTCCCGAAGCCTCTTGGGCTTTAAGAATCCTTTCCATATATGACTGGCCGAAATTGAAATTATTGACGCATCCTCCATCTCTTAGAGTAACATCAAGTACTTTTACCGTTTTCATTATATTCGCATTTATAAGTTCACATTTAGCAAGATTTCTGCAAGTCTAAAGTCTTCTGGGGTGTCAATATCCACAGCCTCTTTGAATGTTACCTCCCTTATAAAAGGCTTTTCTCCGATTCTGCGTCTGAGGTCTTGAAAAACTTGTTTGGTGAATACATATACTCCCGATGTTTCTTGATATATTGGCTTTAAGTCTTGTGTGCGTGGTAAGTTGGTCGCATCAAAATTTAATGGCATACCATCTTGCCATAAATAATCCTGAAGTTTCACTGCACAAAATGCTGAGTCATATTTACCAGATTTTACGGCATTGATGCATTCTGTCATCGTTTCAACAGTTATAAAAGGTGCAGTGGCATGAGCGTATACGTATATATCCGCATCATTCTCACGCATAAAGTTCTCAAAGATTTGTGTAAAGTTCGATGTGGGGAGATCGAGAAATGTTGGTCTTTTTATGAATTCTACACCTTGAGGAATATAAGGAACAACTTCTTCGTTACTACAGTATACATTAATGCTGTTGCACAACCTCGTTTCTATTAATGAATCTAATTCGTATCGCAAAAGAGGTTTTTTACCAAGCATCCTAGTGTTTTTACCAGGACAGCGCTCATTTTTGAGCTTTAAAGGCATTATCGCTACTATTTTCATATTGTGGTGATAAATATTATTCAATGTCGCAAAATTACAAAAAATAGTTGAATGAGCCAAAAAATATACCCTAAAGGGGGCGATATGCATAAATAAAGTTAAAAATGCACCCTTTCGGGGGCATTAAGCGCGTGGAGTTAGTCTTTTTATGTACCTTTGCACCCGATAGGGATTATTACGCCTATGGAAGCTAATAAAATATCTATATGTGTGAAGGCTCTGAGGAAGAAGTATGGTCTTACTCAGGAGGATTTGGCTGTGAAGTCAGGTGTGGGCTACCGTTTCCTTCGTGAACTAGAGCAGGGAAAGCCTACCGTCAGACTTGATAAGGTCAATCAGGTGTTGCATTTATTCAATATGGAACTAGTGCCAAGAGAGATAGAGGAGACTAAGTCTCTTTCTTCGATGGACTGATACCTGAGGGATGGTTGCTCAATATTGCCTCGCTCCTCAAACAGTACTCCAGCATTGCAAGATTGGATTTGGTAAACTACTGGGAGCAGGTGATATTCTCTTGGATAGTGGGCAATGCTGATATGCACATGAAGAACTTCTCGCTCATCAGTAATGAATACGGAAAGTATCGCCTCTCGCCTGCTTATGATCAGGTTTCAACGGCTCTTGTGATGCCTGAGGATACAGAGGAATTGGCACTTACGTTGCAAGGTTTTAAGAAGAAACTAATGCCCTTTGACTTCGTACATGCAATGGAGGACAGTGGCATAGAGTCTCACGTGGCCAAGCGAATGTTAAGTCGCTTCCTGAAGTATAAGGACAAGTGGTTTGAGTGTATCGACCATTCTTTCATCCGTGAGGAGCAAAAACAGGCGTACAAAAAAATCATCGAGGAGCACCTTGAGGTATTAATGAAGGATTAAGGATTATGACAAGTGAACTCTTTTCCCGCCAGGCACTGTTGCTGGGCGATGACATAATGGAGAGGATTGCCCAGCGGAGGGTGATTATCTTTGGCGTCGGTGGAGTAGGGGGCTGGTGTGCTGAAAGCCTTGTGCGCTCTGGCATACGTCACCTCACGCTGGTGGATCCCGATGTGGTGAATGCCACGAACGTGAACCGTCAGGTGGTGGCAACAAACTCCTCGATGGGCCGTCCCAAGGTGGAGGTGATGCGTGAGCGACTGCTCGACATCAATCCCGAGGCAGACATCCTTGCTATGCAGAAGACTTATAGCAAGGAGACGATGCACGAGTTCCCGCTTGAGGACTACGACTACGTCGTCGATGCCATCGACTCCCTGAAGGACAAAATCCAACTTGCAGTCCATGCCACATCTATTGTTCCCCTCTCTACGCAGAGAGGGGTTAGGGGTGAGTCTGTCTTTTTCTCCTCCATGGGCGCCGCCCTGCGCACCGACCCTACGAAGGTGAAGGTGACGGAGTTTTGGAAGGTGCGCAATGATACCCTCGGTGCCATGATGCGCAAACGTATGCGTCAGCGTGGACTGATGCCAGGCCATAAGTACCTCTGCGTATATAGTGACGAACTCCCTCAGCCTCGCCGTGGTGATGTCAATGGCACCGTCTGTCAAGTTGTCGGCGTTTTCGGCTTTACCCTCGCCTCGCTCGTCATAAACGATATAATTATGCATTCTGAACTTTGAACTTTGAACTGAAAAAATATCGCTTCACCATACTCCTCTCCCTCCTGATATGGGTGGTGTGTCTTATCCCCATACCAGAGACTCCGCTCAATGAGTTGTCCTTCATCGACAAGTGGACACACTTCCTTATGTACGGAGTTCTCACCATTACGCTGCTTTGGGAGAGACGCAAGGCTCCGAAAAAGTTATCGTTAACGTTATCGTTATCGTTACCAATAGCACAGGGCATCCTGATAGAACTGGCGCAAGCCTATCTCACCACCTGCCGTTCGGGCGATTGGTTTGATGCCCTTTGCAACACCCTCGGTGTACTTCTCGGAGCGCTAATCTCAAAAATAGTAAATAGTAAATAGTCAAATAGTAAATGAATCTAGAAGCTTTGCCTCTCTGGGCTTGGATATTATTTTATGTGTTGGTCTTCATCATGCTGATTGTTGACCTCAAGATGTTTGGCAAGAAAGGTCAGCACGAAGTCAGTGTCAGGGAAGCCCTGCAGATGACAGCCGTCTGGATTGGCGTCTCTCTTCTCTTCGCAGCAGGCATCTATCTATGGTATCCAGTCGGTGATTCTCACGAGATGTCGATAGAGTTTCTCGCGGGCTATCTTATCGAGAAGTCCCTGTCTATGGACAATCTTTTCGTATTTCTCATGCTCTTCTCTTTCTTCGGTATAGAGCGCAAATACCAGCATGAGGTACTCTTCTGGGGCATCTTCGGTGCCCTCGTCCTGCGTAGCATCTTCATCTTCGCCGGTGCTGCTATGGTAGAGCGTTTCGAGTGGGTTCTCGGCATCTTTGGTCTCTTCCTGCTCTATACCGGTGCCAAGATGTTCGGCCATGATGACAGCATACAGGCTGACCCCTCAAAGAATATCATCGTTAGGTGGTTCAAGAAGTTCTTCCCTGTCACCACTGAGATGCACGGTGAGAGTTTCTTCGTCAGGAGCGAGGCAGGCCGTCTCGTGGCTACACCGCTCTTCGTTACTCTGTTGGTCATCGAGACTACCGATGTCGCCTTTGCCGTTGACTCTATCCCAGCTGTTTTCTCCGTCAGTCGTGACCCCTTCATAGTACTTACGTCGAATATCTTCGCCATCCTTGGCTTGCGGGCTCTCTATTTCGCACTCGCTGCTGTGGCAAAGTATTTCAAGTACCTCAAGTACGGACTTGGTGTCATCCTCATCTTCGTAGGCGTAAAGATGCTTCTCTCCGTCACCTACCACATCGAGGTACCTACCGTTTTCAGTCTTGCCACTATCTTTGGTCTGCTGGTCATCTCAATGCTCGCCTCGGTGGTGGCCACTAAAGAGGTGAGAGGTGAGAGGTAAAAGATATGTTCTCCTTTATATTACATAGTATTCTGCTCGGCATAGCTTTGGCGATGGATTCCTTCTCGGTCTCTCTTGCCGATGGTCTCTGCGAACCACAAATGCCTCGCCGCAAGCAGTGCCTCATAGCGAGCACCTTCGGCTTCTTCCAGGGTTTCATGCCCCTGATAGGTTGGGCGTGTGTACACTATATGGTTACTCGTTTTCGTCAGTTCGAGCCCTTCATCCCCTGGATAGCTCTCCTCTTGCTCCTCTTTATCGGCGGCAAGATGCTCATCGAGGGAACCACACGCAACGACACTCCCCCTACGGGGGAGAGATTGAGGGGGGCTATCCTCTTCTTCCAGGGCATCGCCACCTCCATAGACGCACTCTCCGTAGGCTTCACCATAGCACATTACAAAATTATCATGGCACTTCTTTGTGCCATGATAATAGCTGTTGTTACCTTTATATTTAGTTGGGTTGGTCTCCTTATCGGCAGGCGATTTGGTACTCGGCTCTCCGGCTATGCCTCAATCCTTGGAGGTACCATCCTCATCGCCATCGGACTGGAGATATTCTTCTTTACTTGACTCCTCCACCCAGTGCTATGTACAGGGAAATGATGGCCTGAGCACCGTTGTACATGTTGGTAGCCTCATTGAGCTGGGCATTGAGGAGTGACTCCTGTGCGGTGAGCACTTCCAGATATCTTGCCTTGCCGTTATCCATCAGCTCGTGGGTGCCTTTGTATGCCTCGTGGAGCACCTCCACCTGACGGTGGTAGTAGTCATGACTATCGCGTGCTGCACGACAGTCGGCAATAGCCTCGTTCACCTCGTTGCCTGCATCGATGACTGTCTGCACATACTTTTTCTTCAGGTTCTCCTCAGTGAGCTGGGCAGTCTTGTAGTTGCCCTTGATTTGTCCACGAGCGAAGATAGGCTGCGTTAGCGAACCTACCACCTGCCACAGCAGTTTACCCGGATTGACGATGATACCGTTGTTATTGGTCCATCCTACCTCTCCCGTCAGATTGATGCTGGGGAAGAAGGCAGCGCGTGCTGCCTGCACGTTATAGAAGGCTTCCTCTATGTAGTAGTTTGCCAGACGGATGTCGGGACGGCGCTCCAGCATCTGGGCAGGTATGCCAATCCTCATTATCTTCTCTTCGAAGAGGCGTTTTCCTTCTGCCGAAGAGTGATATCCTGCTTCTGCTCCCCAGTGGCTGCGTTCTATGTGCTGCGGTGTGATGCACAGCAGGCTGCATATCTCATTCTCCGCGGAGCGTATGCTACTGCGTGTGCTGATTATCTGCAGTTTTACGTCGAGCCATGATGCCTCCTGCTGGTTGACGGCAGTTGAGTATGCCTGTCCGTTTTCATAGAGTGCCTGCTGTGTGTCCAGAGATGCTTTCCACAGGCTGTCGGTCTGGATGAGAATATCCATCTCGCGGTCCAGCAATTGCAGGTAGTAGTACTGCTGAGCTATCTGACTGATGAGGTTTGAACGTGTAGATTCCTCAGTCATCTGTGCCTGCAGCAGAGCAGCCTTGGCGGCGCGCTTCTTATTGGTGATAGAACCGAAGACGTCGATATCCCATGACAAATCAAGTGGCAGGCTGTATACCTTCGTAGGCTTTGCCCCGTCGAAACTGGACAACGAACCCTGTGGTGAGAAGTTAAGCGATGGCAGATATGCCAGTTTCTTGGTTCTCAGCGAGATTTCACTCTTCTCCACGTTTATGCGTGCAGTGTTCAGGTCGGTGTTGTTTGCCAGTGCCTGCTCTATCAACTGCTGCAGCAGCGGGTCGGTGAAGAACTCACGCCACGACAGTTCTGCGATGGATGTCTCGCTCACAGCCGATGTCACATCCTGCGAGGTACCGAAGATATCTGCTGGTTCCTCCACCGTCTTCTCATATTTATTATACAAGCCGCAACCTGTGAGCATCATGCTCACGGCTGCAACAGCAAATATATAGCTTATTCTTTTCATAGAATTTTCAATTTTTCAATCTTCAACTTTCAATCTTCAACTTCTACTGCCTTTCCCTGATACTTCTCATGCAACTTCTGGAAGATGATGAAGAAGGCAGGTACTACGAAGAGCAGAGCCAGAGTGCCCACACTCATACCACCTACTACACCCATGGCGAGGGCACGGTTGCCGTTGGCACCAGCACCGCCCTCGATGATGAGCGGTATCATACCGATAATCATCGTGGCAACGGTCATCAGGATAGGACGCAGACGATCCTTACAAGCGGCGAAGGCGGCATCCTGAATGCTCATGCCCTGTGCACGGCGCTCAGAGGCAAACTCCGTAATCAGAATGGCTGTCTTTGCCAACAGACCTATCAGCATTACGACACCCGTCTGCAGGTAGATGTTGTTGTCGGAACCCGGCAGACTGAACTTCGAGCATACGTAAGCCATGATGAAAGCACCCATCAGTCCGAAAGGCACGCTGAGCAGCACAGCCATCGGCGTGAACCACGAGTTGTAGAGTGATGCCAGAATCAGGTATATCAGTATCGCACAGATACAGTAGATTATCGATGTGGTGTTAGAATTAGCTGACTCCTCCACCTCGCGTGACATATCGCTGTACTCGTAGGTTGCCGTAGCGGGCATCTCCTTACGGAACACCTCTTCGATAGCTTTGTGTGCGTCACCCTCGCTATATCCACTGGCGGTGGTGATGCTCGTAGTGATACTCTGGAAGAGGTTGAAGTGCTGTATGTTTGAAGGACCTACAATCTCCTTCAGCGATACAAACTCAGAGAGGGGAGCCATCTTGCCGTCCTTCACCTTTACGAAGATGTTCTGCAGCGATGATGGGTCAAGCCTGCTCTCCGGTGTGCCCGCCGTCATAATGCGATACACCTTACCAAACTGGTTGAAGTTTCCGATATAGCTGCCGCTACAGTATCCACCCAGCGTGCTGAGCACTGCCTTTGCTGACACACCAGCACGGTCGCACTGTGCTGCATCCACATCCACCTGGTATTTGGGGAATCGCTCAGAGTAGGTTGACATAGCTGAGGCTATCTCGGGACGTTCCGTCAGCTTAGCCAGGAATTTGTCCGTCTGCTGAGCAAACTCCGTTAGATTGCCGTCCGTAGGGTCTTGCACGATAAGGCTCACACCGTTGCTCGTACCGTAACCTGGAATCTGTGGCATCTGGAACGGTATCACCTTCGCATTCTTGATGCTCATGCAGTCCACGTAGAAGCGGTACATGACCATATCGATACTGTGGTTCATGCCAGGACGCTCATCCCAGTTCTTCAGACGCACAACGAGGAAGGCGTAGCTCGAACCATAACCTGAAATCAGACCGTAGCCACTTGACACAGCATAGTTCTCCATTTCAGGTATCTTCTTCACCTTCTCCTCCACCTGTCTCATCAGTTCGTCGGTCTGCTGCAGGGTGTAGCCCTCAGGTGCCTGTATCTCTGCCATGAATACGCCCTGATCTTCCTGAGGTACAAGACCCGATGACAGGTTCTTCATGAAGAAAACCAGCAGTACGGCAGCCACCGCCAGCAGTGCCCATGCCATCACGGGGCGCTTGATAAACTTCTGTACCGTCTTTGAATACTTATTGGCGATGGCGTTGTAACTGATGTCATACGCCTTCTTTGCGTAGTAAGTAAGGCTCTTTTTCTCCTCCTTGTTTTCTGTTACCTTCAGCATTATGGCACAGAGAGCAGGACAGAGTGTTAGTGCCGAAACACATGACAGACCTACTGACGAGGCAATCGTCACACCAAACTGCGTGAAGAACGTGCCCGACGTGCCGCTCATGAACGTCACAGGGATAAACACCGCCATGAATACCAAGGTACAGGATACTACAGCCACCGACACCTCATTCATAGCCTGTCGTGTAGCCTCCTTGGCATCGGTGATGCCACCCTCCATCTTCGCCATTACTGCCTCAACGACCACGATGGCGTCATCAACCACCGTACCGATGGCAAGCACCAGTGCGAAGAGGGTCAGGATGTTCAGTGAGAATCCCGCCAGCGAAACTACTGCGAAGGTTCCCATAAGTGACACTATAATCGAGATAGAAGGGATAATCGTTGCCTTGAAGTTCTGCAGGAAGAAGAACACCACGAGAATTACCAGTATGATGGCGATAATCAGTGTCTCCACCACGTTGTGGATGGCAGCGAAGAGGAAGTCGTCAGAGGTCTGCATCGTAGAAATCTCTATGCCTGCGGGCATGGTGCCCTTTACCTCCTCGCACATCTTGTCGATGCGAGCATTCACCTCTGTAGCATTGGCACCAGGAGCCTGAAATATCAGCATCATGGCACCTGGCTTGCCCTTAACATTTGAGACGAAGCTGTAGCTCTGGGCACCAATCTCAATATCAGCCACCTCGCCCAATCGCAGCAGGTGACCGCCGTCGGTAGTCTTCAGCACGATGTCCTTATACTCATCAACATCCTTCAGCGTACCCTTATACTCCATCGTATATTGGTACTTGTTGGCACTCTGCTCACCGAAGGTACCGGTAGAAGCCACGAAGCTCTGGCTGTTGATGGCATTCGTCACGTCATCGGGTTCCAGACCATACTGTGCCATCACGTCAGGCTTCATCCACACACGCAGGGCATAGGTGTTACCAAGCGACATCACCTCACCCACGCCGTTCACACGCTGCACACGGGGCTTGAGGTTGATATCCACGTAGTTGGATATGAAGTCGTCGCTGTATTTGCCGTCGGTACTGCTGATGGCAAGGATACGCAAAATGTTGTTCTGTCGTTTTGATACCTCGATACCCACCTTCGTCACGTCAGAGGGCAGCTGTGACTCCGCCTTCGACACGCGGTTCTGCACGTTCACCGTCGCCATGTCGGCATCGGTGCCCTGCTTGAAATACACGTCGATGCTCACGTTACCCGTTGAGGTAGCCTTCGAACTCATGTACGTCATACCGTCAACACCGTTGATACTCTCCTCCAGTGGCTGGATTACTGACTTCATGATAGTTGAAGGGTCAGCACCGGTGTATGATGTTGACACACTCACCTGTGGCGGTGCAATGTTAGGGTATTGCTCTATGGGCAACGAGTTCATCGAAATGAAGCCCACCAGTGCAATCACGATACTGATGGCGCACGCCATCACATACCTGTTTATAAATATATTGTTCTTCATCCTTTATATTTTTGTCGAAAGTTATTATCCCTCATCCTTCATCCATTACTCTTTAGGCTTTGCCGGGAAAAGAACTTTTTGACCTTCGTTTACGTTATTAGCTCCTACGGTGATGATTCTGTCGCCCACCTTCAGACCGCTCGTAACGATGAAGTCCTTGCCGTTATACACATCCTCCGTGGTCACCGTGACTGCCGTTGCAGTGCTGTCAGCCTTCACCTTATAGACCTGCTGCTTGTCCTGCAGCTTCACCACTGCCACCTGCGGTATTATCATCACGCCTTTCCTGTCGCTGGGCACTACCACCGTACCCTGCGTGCCGGAGAAGAGCTGTCCGTCAGGATTGGGGAAGGTTGCCTTCAGGGCGATGGTGCCGGTCGTGGCATTTACCACACCCGTGGCACTGCTGATGTGACCCTTGTGCTTGTACGCCGTACCGTTCTTCATCTCGAATGTCACTTCGGGCAGGTGCTTCAGCAGTTCCTCGATGTTGGTTGACAGACCCTCGTTGACAGCCTCCTCAAGGACTGTTTCTGGCAGCGAGAACTCTGCATCCATATTCGTATTGCCGCTGACGACGGTCAGTTCGGTGCCAGGCGACACCTGATCACCAGTGCGCACCGGAATCTCACCTATCACACCCGTCACAGGAGACGAGATGGTGCAGTAGCCCAGATTCACCCTTGCGTTGTTCACTGACGCACGAGCCTGTGCCACTGAGGCACGAGCCTGCTTCCATGAGTTCTCTGAACTGCTCAGTGTATATTGGCTCACAATCTTCTTGTCGAATAGATTCTTATTTGACTCATACTCCAGCTTAGCCGAGTTCTCCTGAGCCAAGGCAGCCTGCAGGTTAGCCTGTGCAGACTCCAGGTCAAGGCGAGCGCTGCGTGAGTCAATCATAAAGAGCGCCTGACCTTTTCTTACCTGATCGCCTTCCTTTACGCATATCTTCATGAGCTGTCCGCTCACCTGCGGCGTGATGGTCACGTCAGTCTGGCCCTTCAGCTTGGCGCTGAATTTTATAGGCACCGTGATGTCCTCTTTCTTGATAGTTACTGTTTCATACGATGTCTGCTCTTCCTGTGGAACATCCAGTCCGCACGCCGTCAACAGCGTGATAGCTGAGCCGAACACCATTACACGTGTCATTACATTCTTTTTCATTGTATTTAAATTTTTAGTTGTTATATCGTTTTTGCGCTGTTTACACAAACATTTTGCAAATGTACACAAAAATTCTCAAATTACAAACAAATGGGCGAAAAAAAGGCACCGTCCCATCTGTAGGTTATAGAGTCACTGCCCTCGTCAGGGTTATTCACCGAGACGGTGATGGTCTTCCCCTCTGCTGAGAGCGTATAGACGGGCACTCCGTTTATCTCAGGAGATTCAATACCCTGGTTGTACACGCTCAGTATCCTCATGCGACGGGTAGGGGCGTCATAGACGTAGAGCGACAGACCGCTGTACTGTCCTGCCGCAATCTCTCCGTTCAGGTAGTCGCGGTGTATCATGACCACCATCTTGTGACGCCCGTCGCTGTAGTTCCACACGCAGAATTCCGTGGAGTCGGTCCACACGAACCTGCCCTCCTTCGTGCGTTTGGAATACACCACGTAGTCCTTGCCGCAAATTCTCTTCTTGTGCTTCCCTATATTGGCAAGCAGTTCGCCAGGGTCTTCCTGATGGGAGATTGCCTTCACGAAGTCGGTGACAGTGGGTGTCTTTCCCCTGAACTCCACGGGAAAGCTGTAATCTTCCTGCGCCCGTGCCGCCATCGCCAGCACGAGCAGAAGGGCTATGCTGAGTATTTTCTTCATTCCGCAATAAGTTTCTGTGCCTCCGGGGTGAGGCATGGCTTCAGTACATTGTATGGGATAGTGTCGCCGGGCATACCCATGGCGTATGGTGCTATCTCGTACTGCTGATAGATAAGGACATATCCCTTCTCTGTCATGAAGGGTGGGGTAGAGGGCAACGGCAGACTGGATACGCTCTTTACGCCCTGCAGTTTGCCCTTCAGGTCATTGTCACTCTTGGCATCGAAATATGCTTTCAGCATATCCTTCAGCACATCGTTCAGTTTAGCCTTCTGGTCATCGCGCACGATATCCCATTTCAGTTGTCTGCCATCCTCCTTGCTGAATGTGGCACCTACCTCTCTGGTAGTGGGGTGGGCACCGCCTAGGTCGAGGGTGATGGAGAGTGTGTATGTCACTACCTTGTCGCTCTCGTATATCTTGTCCATTATGGCCTCATAACTGAGTTCGGCATAGTCGGGCACGCCGCTCTTCAGTATACTGCGCAGGGAGTCTGTGTGCGCCTCTCCGTAGTAGTCCACCACGCCCTGCACTCCACCTCGGTCGCCCTTGTAGCCGCCACCAAGTTCGGTGCTCAGCCACTCATTGAACTCACCATCCACTCCGTCCACGGGTACCAGAGCCACGATATTGCACGATATCCTGTCGTCGCTGTAGGAGTAGAACACGCTGTCTGTCTCAGCCACCTCACCCTCCATTACCGGCGGACGGTACTGTCCTGCCGCTAAGGCGGTGATAGAGCATGCCATAACGAAGAGCGAAAGCAGTATGCCGAATACGCTGCCTGCCACGCACCACCAGCGGCGTATTACAATAGATGCTATCAATTGGCATACCAAAATTAAAAACATTAGGCATGTGCCTACCATAGAAATTCCCATCATATTCTTGTTTTCGTTCATACCACCTATCACACCTACTATGCACAGCACCACGAAGAGTATCATGGAGACAGCCCACAGATGTGCGAAGATGTTCAGTTTAGATTTTGTAGATTCTTTCATAGTTATTGTTGTTTTAGATATGTTACGATTGCAGCACAGTTGGCAGGCACGGGCATGCACTCCGATTCGCTGATGATGTCGCCGCCCTCAAACTTGCAATAGAACTGCCACGAGGCTGGCCCGCCCAGCACCTGCGGACTGCCTGGGAACGGCGGTGCCTCCACGTAACGGCTCAGGCACTGGTAGGTCTTTCCCTCCTCTGCCAGTTGGCGCACTCTCTGTGCTACCGTCTCTGCCACCTCCTTGCCGTTGAGCATCCAGCGGTTGGTAGCCTTGTCGCGATGCAAATCACAGACCACCTCATTAGGGCGCGAGGAACCATACTCCCTGTAGTAGAGACTTACCAGCGGTCCTTCTGGCATTGTCCTCTTCAGAGCTTCACGTCTGGATAGCAGTTGACGGTCGCAGTGGCTGGTCACGATGCCGTATCGCGGATGTATATTCTGGAGAATCAGTTCAGCCCAGCAGAATATGTCGTCCAGTTTGCTGGCGTCATACTTCTTTTTCGCCAGTTTCTTCATCATCCCCTCGTCAGGCATTACCATGTGTTCCCTTATCCACTCTGCATTGCGTATGACTTCGTTGGCACGCGCAGTGTCCTTGCTGTACTGCTCGTCGCTGATATTGAGAATGTTCATGCAGTAGTCCTTTGCCGCCTGGTCGTCAAGCAATATCCTGGGGACATCCATTTTGGTAATGCTCTCCCTGTCCAGGACCTGCATGATGGCTTGCAGAGCCTCCTGCTGTTCCTTGTTGCCAGCCCATGCTCCGATACCCCAGCACAGCAGGGAGATGATGATGTATAGGTTCTTACGCATATTGCTATATACTTTTTATTACCTTTCTTACAAAGATATGGGCAAAAGTACAAAAAAAATGTATTTCGAGCAAATTTTTCTGTTGAATCTTCGAAATTTCTTTTTTTCTTCTTTTTCTTGCATTATTCAAAACTTAATCGTAACTCTTGCTTCGCACAAGTCACTCCGTTTCGATAATGCAAAATAAATGCATTTTTTTTGTATTATTCAAAACTTAATCGTAACTTTGCAAACATAACGATATGGTAAGAATCTGTATGAGAAAAATATTGCTGATAGTGATGCTCCTGAGTGTTGTAGGAGCACGTCATAACATTGCTGAGGGCAAGAGCGAGCCCAACCGTCCTGCCGTGCTGGGCGAGACCACGCACGACTACTTCTACTATGAGAATGTCAACGAGTGCGGTTACGGATTCAGTGCCCATTTCTTCAAGAAGTTTGTAGTGCTGAAAACGACAACTGGCTACGGGACTCTTTCATGTTTCGGTATGGGTGCCTCCTTTGACGGAGTATATATTAAGGTGAAGCAATAACCCTGTTTTTGTGAATTTGAGATGTTAAAAACATCCTTTTTCTTGCACATTTCGTAGAAATCTAGTAACTTTGCACCCCGATTTAGCTTAGACCACAAAAAAAGAATATTATCTATTAACTAATTTATTGAAAATGAAAAGAAAACTATTTTATCTCTTTTCCATGGTGCTATTGTGCATCATCGGAACAAGTGGTGCGTTGGCGGACGACCAATTGATTGTGTCGTGGAATACTGCCCCTACATGCACCAATGACAACACGGATTGCTCCACGACGGGTACTAAAGATAACCTGGGGACATGGAGTGACGGAACATCAGTCAAGATTATGAATGGTGCCAAGGGTATGTCAAATGGTAACGATGTTACCATTAATGGTACTTCGTATAAAACCATCAAGGTGTCTAATGGAGCACAGAATAAGTTGACTATGCCAACAGGCAAGTATGCTTATTCATTGGATATCTATAGTTATGTAAATAAAGCAACGGCTCAAGCAGACCCAGAAGGAACTTATTATTGGAAGGAAGTAAACGGAACTTCATACACAAGCCCTGCCCTTACATGCTATAATGATGGAGATCTGACTAAGCCAGATAAAGCATCTTATAGTCTTGGAGGTGTATCTTCTTTTACATTTAACAATGCGGGAACACAGTTGTGTTATGTCTTGTTTATTACGACAACACCTATTACTCAGCAGCCATCCGATGCTATATATGGACAGGGAGAAACCCCTTCTGCGCTGAGCATAACCCAGAATTCAACTGCAGGTACACCAACATATCAGTGGTATCGTTGTGATGATACGAATAAAACAAATGCTAATCCAATATCTGGAGCGAATAATGCTACCTATGATGGTTTTTCTACAGAAGATATTGGTACTTTCTATTATTACTGTTCTGTAACGGATGACAATGGCACATTTGAATCAGAAGTTGCGACGATAGAAATTGTTTCTCCTTCTTCTCTCCATATAGTTACTTATTCTATCGGTGATGCTACTGATGTATATGGAAAAGTACCAAGCGCAGAACAGGCATCTTCTGTAACAATTCCTACTAACACATCACTCTACAAGTTTGGCTACACGCTGACAGGCTGGAATGACGGAACAGCTACTTATGCTGCAGGTGATATCTATACGCCAACTGCTGACGTAATACTGACCGCTGTATTCACTGAGAACACGGAGGGTCTGGATGAATTCAAGAAGGACAAAACTGTAACATGGTACTTCGGTAAGAGCAACGGAGCTCCTGACTATGATGGTTCTGTAACTGCTACAGTACAGCAGGTAAAAGTTAAGAATACCACTGTCGATTTGGGCATCGCTATGGCAGGTGGCAGTAACGAAGGTCGTACTGACGAGTGGATGAACAACCAGCAGAAGAACATGACAGTGCCTGTATCTCCTGGCGCAGTAGTTTCTGCTAAGGTTTATTATGAATCTGATGCCACATTCAATGGCGAGGTAATAGCATACAATTCAACTTACGGAACAACGGGTAATGTGGTATATACCTACACCTATACAGGTGAAGAGGCTGCCACCATTGACGTCAATGTAGGCAATCAATTCCTGTCATATATCTCAGTTACCTATCCTGGTACAAGTGTTCCAGGGGCAAACTTCGAGGATTTCAGTGCTATTGTCAACAACCAGACTGGAACTCTGCTGACACAGGAAGAGCTGGTTCAGGGTACAGCTGTTAGCTTCGGCATTGGAAGTGGCAGCACTCGCGTGGCAGCTAATGATGAGGACGCTATCGCTGTTATCAGTGGTACTTACCACAACGACCACGGCTGCACTGGACTGAATGTAGTAGTACCTGTGCCTGGTGCAGTGAAGATTGGCGTTGGTCAGTGTTCTTACAGCACCAGCAAGATTAATGTCAAGGATGGCAATAACACTACCGTAATAAGCATAACACCTGCTGCATCATGTTGGAAGAATGACCATACCAAGGTCACCTATATGTATTACACAGGCGATCCAACAACGCTGACTATCAACGGCATGAGTTACTGCCCATTCGTTTCAGTTGCTGCTGTTGACCTCTACACCTTAACGGGAAGTATCAGTGGTGGCGATATCAATGGTGCTGACGTGGTTCTTACCTCTAATCTTACTGGTCAGGAGTTTACTGCTACTGTGGCTGATGGCGCTTTCACTCTTGACGTGCCTGCTGATACATACTCTATCTCACTGGAGAATGCTGTAGGCTATGTGCTCAGCACTCCAACGGCCGTTACCGTAACTGCTGCTGCAGCTCTGAATCTTACTGTTGCTGCTGCTGCTGAGCAGACTGTCACTGGTGCTATCACCAATGCTCCAGCAGAGGCATTCGCTCTGACCTTCACAGCTACGAACGATAATACTCATACAACAGTAGTAAACTGCGCAGCTAATGCTACAAGTTTCGAGGCAGAGTTGATGCCGGACACCTATACCATCAGTTCAAGTGCAGGCACTTTGTCAACACTATCACAGGAGAGCTTCCAGGTAATTAGCAGCGCTGTGACATTCAACATCTACTATCCAGAAACTGTGCCTGCTGCTACTCAGCAGAACATTACCGTAGATAATACTCTGGCTACAGCTACTGCTAACAACTACAAGAGCGTCAGCGATGCTCTGGCTGCTGCAAAGGCTGGTAATATCTCTGCTCCTGTAATCACACTGACCAGCGGTCAGACATATCGCGAGCAGGTAATCGTGGATATGGCTAACGTAACTCTTAAGACCGGCTAAGATAACCTTCTACTACGGCATAGGCTATTCTTACTACAGCCTGAACTCAAGCGGTTACTATGACAAGGACCGTGCTATGACACGCAACTCTATGCTGACAAGGAATCCTGACCGTTGGGGTTGCACCGTAAAGGTTACTAACAAGGGTAATAACTTCAAGGCTGAGAACATCATCTTCGAGAACAGCTTCAACCAGTATTATACTGATGAAGAGGTACTGGATGGTGTACATGCTAATGGTATAGAGAGTATTACGTACGATCGTACTTTGACATCTGGTCAGACAGGCTATAAGGCTGCTGATGCAAAGTCTGTAACAGAGCGCGCTGCGGCTATCGCATTTGAGAACGATCCTACGGGTTGCGAATTGTACAACTGTACATTCATCGGTTCGCAGGATACATACTACACAAGCGGTCGTGTCTATAACAAGAACTGTGACATACAGGGTAACACTGACTATATCTTCGGCGGTGGTCATGTGGTATTTGACAACTGCTATCTGACAATCGGTGGCTACAGCGATAAGGAGGCTACTGCATACATTACAGCTCAGAGTGGTGCTGGTGGTGATTCGTATATATTCCGTGACTGTACAGTGAAGAAAGGCAATCGTACCTATACTGCTGCCAACCTCGGCCGTGACTGGGGAGGAACTTCTGCCACTGTTTATTACTTCAATCTGGTGAACGAGGATCTTGGCAACAAGATGTCTTACAAATGGACTTCCATGAGTGAACATGGAGTTTCTGATGGTACAGCAAACCTCCATATCTATGACTTTGATGCTACAGTTAACGCTAACTACAGCACAACAGGTCCAAATGGTTCTAATATCAACGGTCTGCTTGATGATGCTGACGCTCTTGACCTCTATGCAGGCGTGGTAGGCTTCCTCGGCTTCACTCCAGAGCGCATCTATGAGGACAACCTCGTGCTTGGTGAGAGCAGTGCATACAACATCTGCCGCATAGCAGCAAGTGACGGCGTGGAGAGAACAGTAGAACTGACTCGCGCAATA
>CAJODK010000029.1 GCA_905233245.1 uncultured Prevotella sp.
GCGAGAGGGTGGCATGCTGGCATCAGCTCGTGGTGTGGCAATCAAGGCAAGGGCTCAGGCACCAAAGGGTAATATGGTGGTCTTTACTGCTGCTCAGGGCGACGAAACTGCCTATCCTTATAAGGAGATGGGGCATGGTATGTTTACGTACTACCTGTTGAAGAAACTGCAAGAGACCAAGGGCGAAGCTACATTTGGTGACCTGGGTACTTACCTGACCAAGGAGGTGAAGCATCAATCGTTCTTGGAAAACAATAAGATGCAGACTCCCGCAGTCAATGTGGCTGTGGCATTGCAGAATAGTTGGAAGAACTTTAAGTTGAAGTAAAAAAGTCTATTTCAGAACAGAATGCGAGGAAAAATTCTGTTTATATTGCTTATGCTGATACCCTTGGCGAATACCGTTAAGGGAGATGGGGTAAAGAAAACTGCCTGGACAGAGATAGACGGTATATCATACAGGATATACATCTATGACAATTCGGAGGGCAAGGCGACGGTCATGAAAAAAAATGATGCGTCTTATCAGGGAAATATAGTAATACCTGAGTATATCACATATCAGGGAAAGCAGTATCAAGTGGCATTCTTACAGGATTACGCATTCATGAATTGCAAAGGTCTTACCTCAGTGACGTTGCCAGGTAGTATTTCATCCATCAGTATGGCAGCCTTTTCCCTTTGCACAGGTCTTCGTTCCGTCATTCTGCCCGAGGGAGTTCAGTCTATCCATGCCCTCGCTTTTGGTGGCTGCTCTAACTTAGAATATGTAAGTATTCCGAGCACCATCAGGCTCATAGAGAGCGATGCCTTTTACAAGACAGAGAAACTGAAGGAAGTCAGTGCGCCACAGAAGATGGCTCAGAGGCTGAAAGGGTATGTGGGCGATAATGTCAGGATACTTACTGAAGGACAGCAACCTATTTACACAGCCTCAAACGGACAAGCAGGACGCTCGTCCGCAAGTCCCACAATGACTGCCCCGAGACAGGTATCTGAGATAGACAAGAATATCCCCACAACAGGAAAACAAGACAGACAGGCTTTTGCAGTAATCATTGGCAACGAGAAATACGAGAGCGAGTCATCTGTGCCTTTTGCCACGCAGGATGCTTTGGTTTTTAAGGAATATGTGAAGAAGACATTGGGCGTGCCTGAGAAACAGATAAAATACATTCATAATGGTGGTCTGAACACCATGCGCATGGCTGTCAGATGGCTGAAACAGGCTATGGAGGTGTGCGACGGACAGGGAAAGGGTATATTTTACTACGTAGGTCATGGCATACCTAATGAGGCAAATCAGTCTTCCTGTCTGCTACCTGTTGATGGAGTGAGTGGTGACCCAGAATCAGCATACCCTTTGTCACGGCTGTATGCGGAGTTAGGGTCTATGCCAGCAGAAAGGATAACGGTATTTCTTGATGCAAGTTTCAATGGCGCTAAGCGTGAAGGAGGCATGATGGCGTCTGCACGTGGCGTGGCAATCAAGACCAAGGCTCAGGCACCAAATGGAAATATGATAGTATTCTCAGCATCGCAAGGCGACGAGACGGCTTATGCATACAGGGAGAAGGGACATGGTATGTTTACCTATTATCTATTGAAGAAGTTGCAGGACACCAAGGGTAATGCCACACTTGGCGAACTGAGCGACTATCTGACTAAGGAGGTGAAGCAACAGGCATTCATAGAAAACAGTAAGATGCAGACTCCAACCGTCATCCCTTCACAGGCCTATGTCAACTCATGGCGTAATATGAAACTAAAGTAAAAAAAGCATGAAGACAAGACTATACATACTAATCCTGCTGCTGACGGTGACCATGGTGACTGTCATGGGACAAGAGCCCCAATATACGCCTGCTAATCAGGCGTTGTATGATAAATACATAGACGCAGCCAGGAAGGGTGATGCGGAGGCACAGTATCAAGTATTCTGTAGTCTTGACGGCAGAGACTATGAAACGGCAATAGCTTGGTTGCGTAAGGCTGGTGAACAGGGGCACCTAATGTCAATGAAGTGCTTGTGGGTTATCTACTCGGGAACATTAGAAGACGCAAAAAAATATAAAGACAAAGCGGAAGAATTTCGTTGGATAAAAAAATTGGCAGAACACGGGAGTGTTCAGGGGATGACCACATTAGCCAGTTGTTATTATACTGGAGAAGGTGTTGCAGAAAAAGATATTGATAAGGCAGTGTTTTGGGCTCGCAAAGCAGTGGCCCAGCCCAACCCCGACAATATGAATTTCTTGGCAGGAGCAGAAGCATTGCTGGGAATGTGGTACTGGAATGGTGATGCAGGAGAACAAAGTGACGAACAGGCATGTTATTGGTTAAAGAAAGCTTGTGAACATGGTAAGAGCGGGCCACTGCTTGGTATGGCACAATTTTTTTTAGGCAAGGCATATTACAATGGCGAGGGCGTGGAGCAGGATTATGCACAGGCCGTACTTCTTTTTGAAAAGTCTATAGCCAATGAATATGAACAGTCTAAGGAATGGTTGGAGAGGGCTAAGAAGAAACAGCAAGAGGCATTATTAGCAGCCAGACAGCAGGAGACCTCAGTGGAGGATAAACAGCCCAGATTGCCTACAAAGGGCAATGTCATGAATGTGGATGAGAATATTCCGCAGACTAATAATAAAGCGGTACATACCTATGCTGTTATTATTGGCAACGAGAATTACGAGAGTGAGGCGCCAGTATCGTTTGCTGAGCATGATGCTAAGGTCTTTAAGAACTATGTGCAACGGACGTTAGGCGTGCCTGAGAATCATATCCGCTTCATGCTCAATGCAGGACTGAACAGAATCCGCAGTTCCGTGAGATGGCTCGCACAAGCTATGGAGATTAGTGAGGGTAAGGCAAGGGTGTTATTCTATTATGCTGGGCATGGCATTCCTGATGAGTCTAACAAAGAGGCCTATCTGCTTCCTGTAGATGGCATAGGCAGTGATGTGGAGTCTGCCTATCCGTTGAATCGTCTCTACAAGGAGTTGAGCGAGTTGCCTGCAGAGCGTGTCACAGTTTTCCTCGATGCCTGTTTCAGCGGTGCCAAGCGTGAGGGCGACATGATGGCATCAGCTCGTGGCGTCGCTATCAAGGTAAAGGAAAGCGCACCACAGGGAAAGATGATAGTCTTCACTGCTGCACAGGGTGATGAGACGGCATACCCATTCAAGTCGCAGCAGCATGGTATGTTCACCTACTATCTGCTGAAGAAACTGCAGGAGACACAGGGCAATGCCACCCTGGGTGAGATAGGCGACTATCTGACTACAGAGGTCAAGCGCCAGTCGTTTGTAGAGAATAATAAAGTACAGACACCAACCATCGTACCTTCTGCTGGACTGCAGAATACATGGCGTGGGTTGCATCTTAATCAATAAAGGTATTATGATGAAGAGAGTATTTTGTCTGTTGTTCTTGTTGGCATCCATGATGCTTTCCTATGCTCAAAAAGCAGAGGCAGTAAAACTCTATCAGGAAGGTAGGAGGTATGAGAAGGGAAAGGGTGTTGAAGAGAATAGAGAAAAGGCGGCATCTCTCTATCAGAAGGCTGCTGAGATGGGACTGGACTCAGCTCAATGCGCTCTGGGTTCTTGCTATGAATATGGCAAAGGAGTCAACATAGATATCAATAAGGCCGTGGAATGGTATCGTAAGGCGGCAGCCCAAAACTATAACAGGGGGATGGTAGAAATGGGCGTATGCTATTACGAAGGAAAAGGTGTGCCCCAGAACTATGAGCGTGCAAAAGAATTGATAGAGCAGGTGTTGAAGAAGAATCCAAAGCACAAAGGTGCCAATATATATCTGCAACGCGTGAAAAAAAGACTGGAGGAGCAACACAGACTGCAGACAGCAATGGCTGCTAACGTGGATAAAGGAATTCCTGTGGCAGAGAGTTACGATATGAACACTTTTGCTGTAATCATCGGCAATGAGGAATATGCGGAAGATGCAGCTGTACCCTATGCTGAGAACGATGCCAAAATCTTCAAGGAATATGTACAACGCACCTTTGGCGTACCAGAAAATCAGATAAACTATATCACTAATGCGGGACTGAACAAAATCCGTACGTCAGTGCGTTGGTTGGCAAAGGCTATGGAGGTAACAGGCGGAAAGGGTAAGGCGATATTCTATTATGCAGGACATGGCATACCTAATGAGGCAAATCAGTCTTCCTGTCTGCTACCTGTTGATGGAGTGAGTGGTGACGTGGAGTCAGCATATCCGCTGAGTCGCCTCTATCAGGAACTAGGCAATATCCCAGCACAGCAAATCATGGTATTCCTGGATGCCAGTTTTAGTGGTGCCAAGCGTGAGGGTGGTATGCTCACATCAGCTCGTGGCGTAGCAGTAAAGGCTAAGTCTGTTACCCCCAAAGGAAACCTTGTGGTATTCACGGCGTCTCAGGATGATGAGACCGCCTTCGCTTACAAATCGCAGCAGCATGGCATGTTCACTTACTATCTCCTGAAGAAGCTCCAGGAAACAAAGGGAGAAACAACCCTTGGAGCATTAAGTGACTATCTCACCACAGAGGTGAAGCGTCAGGCCTTTGAAGAAAACAACAAGACGCAGACTCCAACCGTCATCCCTTCACAGGCTTTGACGAGCAACTGGCAAACAATGAAACTTAGGTAAAAGAAGATGATGCTTAGAAGAACGTCATATATATTAGCCATATTTATTGCCATCTCGATAGGAATAAGTGCTCAGCGTGCCGTTGACCCAAACCTGAAAAAGGCGATGGCGGGCGATGCTGAGGCTCAGTATAATGTGGCGATGAGTTATGCTGTTGTGAACAGAGACTACAGAGTTGCAAACTTTTGGTACACCAAGGCAGCGGAGCAGGGACATCTGGAATCCATTAAGACTCTGGTAAACAACTACAGCTATGGTAATGGCGCAGAGCAGGACTGGACTGAGGCACATAAATGGAAGCAGAAGGCTACTGATATGGGCTATGGCGGTTATTACCTTGACTTAGGTGATGACTATGTTTTTGCTCGTGGTGTTAAACGAGACCTTAAAAAGGCTGCCTCATGGTATAAGGAGGGTTGCTTGAAGGGTATCAGCGACCATATACAGGTAGAGTGTAGTAACAGACTGAAGGATATAGCAAACTACAAACCATATGAAGAGGTACTGAAACGTGCTCTTAAGGGTGATGAAAGTGCCATGACGAGACTCACAAAACCGCTCTACTGGTATTACATGGACATAACCAAGAATATGTTTGTTGACCAGATAGCCAGAGGTAATGCTCGTGCTACGTTTTTGCTGGCCAGGAGTATGGAACATGGTGATGGCATGCCAGCAGATATACCTGAAGCCATCAAACTGTATGAGAAGGCTGCAGAGAGAGGGGATGTGATGGCTATGCGTAGGCTTGGTGAGATATTTGCCACGTGGCGCAATGGCGAGATGTCTGAATACGTAGTAAAGAATGATGAGGTGTCTGCCTACTGGTATCAGAAGGCAGACAAGAAGGGTGATGAGAGGGCGAAATCAGAGATGAAGAAACACTATGCACAGTACCTCTCTAAGGATGTTCCTAAGCCAGCATCTCTGAATCTGCTAGCCAGCGTAAATACTGTGGTAAAGCCTGAGCCGAAACCAGAACCAAAACCCGAGCCCAAGCCCGAACCTAAGCCGGCACCACTTTCACCAGTGCAGCCAAAGCCAGAGGTCGTGGTGGTAAAGAACGATGGTCCGATAGATGTGGATAGCGACATACCTACAACGACAGACCGTCAGCAACAAACCTTTGTTGTAATAATAGCCAACGAACATTATATTACAGTGGATGGTGTGCCATATGCCAACAACGATGGCGAGATGTTTGAGGCATACTGCAAACAGACGCTGGGTATTCCGCAACAGAATATCAGGATGGCTAAGGATGCATCGCTGAACATCATGAGATTCCAGTTGGACTGGTTGGAACAGGTGATGGAAGCCTTCAATGGTGAGGCTTCAGCGATAGTCTATTATGCTGGTCACGGCATACCCGACGAGAGTAGTCGCGATGCCTATCTTCTTCCTGCTGATGGTTATCCCAGTAACCTGATGTCGGCATACAGCCTTAATGAATTGTATAAGAAACTTGGCGCCATGCCTGCTCAGCGCATTATGCTCTTTCTGGATGCTTGCTTCAGTGGTTCGAAGCGCAATGGCCACATGCTGATGGCGGCTCGTGGCGTAGCGATAAAGAGCAAGGAACATGCACCTCAAGGCAAGGTGGTGGTGTTCTCTGCTGCACAGGGCAACGAGACGGCTTACCCTTACTCCGCACAGAGGCATGGCATGTTTACATATTACCTGCTCCGCAAGCTCAAAGAGACGCGAGGAGAAGTGTCGTTGGGTGAACTCTCTGACTACGTAACGATGAAGGTAAAGCAACAGTCTATAGTGGAGAACAGCAAGTTGCAGACACCCACCATCAGTGTTTCGCAGGGATTGTTTGATAGTTGGAAGTCTATTCGTATGAAATAAAAAAAAGTATTATAAAAAATGCTCAAATCACTACTAAGACATAGTGCGATAACTGTCATAGCATTCGTGTTGGTGTTCCTATTTGCCTTCACTGCCTACAAGATGCCGTTTATGAGTCCGATAGCTGAGGCTATCAAGGATTTTGACATGACGGATGTGTATTACCAGATACTTCAGGATACGGCAGACGAGGATGAGGAATACAGCGAGGAAGTGTCGATAGTGGACATCTCAGACCTCTACAGCAGACGCGACTTAGCCGAGGCACTGCAGAAGATAGAGAACTGCGAGCCTAAGGTGATTGGCGTTGACGTGGTATTCGAGGGACTGAAAGAAGATTCCATCGGTGACGACATGATAGCAGAGGTGGCATTGTCAAATGACAATATAGTATTCTCCTATAAGTTGCTCGATTATGTCAATGACTCGATAGGTCATGCTACAACGGTGCACTCTTTCTTTGCTCAGGAGGAAGGCAACGTGACAGAGGGCTTTACCAATATGCCCAGAAACCTCTATGGTGGCATTAAGCGTAAGCTTACCCTTGGAGAAAGGGCAGAGGGAAAGGATGCACCTTCGTTTATAGCCATGACGGTAGCCATGTATGAGGGTAGAAAGATAGACAAGGTGAGCACAAAGGAACTGGGCATAAACTTTACTCCTCGCCGCTATCACATTATCTCGCCCGACTCGATAGCAGCACATCCAGAGTACATAAAGGGCAATGTGGTGTTGTTTGGTGCCATGAGAGAGGAGTATGATATGCACTACACCCCGCTTGGCAAGATAGCAGGCACGGAATTGCTCGCCTATGCCATAGAGACGCTGATGGATCAGAGTGAGGTGGTGAAAGTTAATCCATGGGTTACGGCGATAGTACTCTTTTTAATAGTGTTGGTGACGCAGATTATATTCAGCAGGTATGCCATGTTTGCCCAGAGACGCTCCAACAGGGTGTTGAGAATCATTCTGTCGGCATCCTTTATCAAGGGCTATCTGATGTTCTTCTGGATAGGATTATGGATGTGGCTGACATTCGTATTGTTCTATATGAAGAATTTCACCATAGACATGGGAATGGCACTTGCTGCAATGGCATTACTGGGATTCGCACAAAGTATCTACGACGAAATAATTGTTACATTAATACAGAAGCAAGATGGGAAATAAGTTTTTTGTCATAATGTTGGCAAGCCTCTTCTCAGTAGGAATGCTGACTGATGCAGTGGCACAGAAAAAGAAAACTGTGGCGCAGGCGTCAAAGAAATATGTGAAATACGTGAAGGGTCAGGCACAGGGCAAGACTAAGATTGCGCAGAAGAATGCCAGTGACCCTGCGACGGTGACTCGTGACAAGAGTGATACAACTATCGTGGATGTACAGGAAGATCCTATGCGCACAGCCTTCGAGGAATTCAGTCAGAAGGCAAGGAACGAATATGAGGATTTTCGTCAGAAGGCCAACAGAGAGTATGCCGAGTTTATGAAGCTGGCATGGAAATCCTTTGGTTCAAAACCTGCTGTCCCACAGCCTAAGGAAGAGGAGATACCGCCTGTAGTGATAAAGGAAGAGGAGATACAGAAACCCAAGGAGGACAAACCACTGCCGGTAATCAATTTTGTGGTGGCACCGCTGCCAGAACCACAACCCCTGCCAATAGCACCGATACGTGAGCAACCTGCTCCGACGCCAACGGTGCAGCAGAGCGAGTTCTCCATATATGGCACGCCAATGAAGGTGAGATTCTATGACGGACAGAGGTTCAGCCTGAAAGACGTCAGTCGTAATACGATATCAGAGACATGGAAGAAGATGTCGCTCGACAGCTACAACAATACGATACGAGACTGCCTGGAGATACGTGTGACAAGAAACCTCAGCGACTGGGCATACCTGAATATGCTGAGCAAATTTGCAGAGTCATGCTTTGGCAAGACAAACGAGGCAACGCTCCTGATGGCATACCTGTACTGTCAGTCGGGCTACCAGATGCGCCTGGCCACAGCGGATGGTAAACTGCGCATGCTCTATGCTGCGAAACAGCATATATACGATAAGGCGTATTACGATATTGATGACGTGAGATATTACCTGTTTGATGGTAATGAGAGGGCACTCAACATCTGCGATATAAAGTTCCCTGGTGAAAAGGCTATGTCGCTCTATATCACTAAGCCACAGAAATTCGATGAGGATATGTCTGAGGAGAGAGAACTGCTGTCTCTGCGCTATACTACCATGCAACTCAAGGTTCAGGTAAACAAGAATCTGGTGGATTTCTATGATGGCTATCCAGTGACTAGCATAGACAACAACTTCATGACGCGATGGTCAGCCTATGCTAATACACCTTTGGACAAGACGGTGACCGAAAAACTGTATCCAGCCCTGAAGAAGATACTGAAAGACAGGACAGAGGAAGGTGCCGCGGAAAGAATATTAAACTGGGTTCAGACGGCATTTATATATGGATATGACAGCCAAATCTGGGGATGCGACAGGGCTTTCTTCGCAGAGGAGACACTATTCTATCCATATTGTGACTGTGAAGATCGCTCCATACTCTTCTCACGACTGATACGCGACCTGCTCGGTCTGGACGTTGTGTTGGTATATTATCCAGGACACCTTGCTACAGCAGTACACTTCAATATGGATGTCAAGGGCGACTACATCATGCACGATGGTAAGAAGTTTGTAGTGTGCGACCCGACTTACGTAGGAGCTCCGGCAGGTATGACCATGCCAGGCATGGACAATGCAAAAGCTACGGTGATACTCTTGTCTAAGAACTAAGGTCTAAGGCCAAAAGTTCACTTGATGTTGCGTGGGTGATGCTGTTCTATCTCCTCACGCAGGGTGGACATGTCGATGTGGGTGTATATCTCGGTGGTGCCGATGCTTTCATGGCCGAGCATGGCTTGTATGGCACGCAGTGAGGCTCCGCCTTCAAGGAGGGCGGTGGCGAAGGAGTGGCGCAGGGTGTGGGGCGAGATGGTCTTGTGGATGCCTGCCAGGAGGGCTTGCTGCTTAATCATAATGAGTATCATGGTACGCGTGAGGTGGGCGCCTCGGCGGTTGAGGAAGACGTAGTCTTCTTCGCCTGGTTTTATCTGCATGTGACAACGGTCGTCGTACCACAGGTGGAGCTCGCGGATGGCGCGCTGGGAGATGGGCACGAGGCGCTCCTTGGAACCCTTGCCGAAGACTCTGAGGAAGCCTTCCTCTTCATAGACCTGCGAGAAGGTGAGATGGACGAGTTCGGAGACGCGCAGTCCGCACGAGAAGAGTACCTCGATAATGGCACGGTTGCGATGCCCCTCCCACTTGCTGAGGTCGATGCTCGCCTCGAGCATATCGACTTCCTGGGTGGAGAGCACCTCGGGCAGATGCTTGCTCTGTATGGGCGATTCTAGGAGTTCGGCGGGGTCCTGTTCGATGTAGCCGTCCATAGCGAGAAATTTGTAGAAAGCCCTGACGCCACAGAGGATGCGGGCATGGGTGGAGGAGGCGATGCCGAGGTCGTGGAGGGAGGCGGAGAAGGCTTGGAGGTCTTGTAATTTACAATTTACGATTGACAATTGACAATTGTCACTCCACCTCTGGAGCAGCGCTACATCGTGGAGGTAGGCGTCGAGGGTGTTGGGCGACAGTCCGCGCTGCAGGCGAAGGTGTCGTCTGAATGCCGCTATGGGTGATGATTTGTCTTTTTTTTGTTTTGCCACGATGCAAAGGTACGACTTTTTTCTTAATAAACATTAAAAAAAACGTTAACCTTAACCCTAACCCTAACTTTTTTCGTAACTTTGTGGTGTAATGTGAAAAAGATAAAGATATTCACTCAACTTAAATAACTAAAAAACACTAAGACAATGGCAAATTTACAGAATTTCTCCCTTGAGGGCAAGAACGCTTGGATTACAGGTGCTTCTTATGGTATCGGTTTCAACATTGCTAAGGCTTTCGTTGCAGCTGGCGTGAAGACTATCATCTTCAACGACATCAATGAGGCAGCCCTTGAGAAGGGTCTCGCTAACTACAAAGAAGCAGGCATTGAGAACGTGAAGGGTTATGTATGTAATGTATGTGACGAAGTAGCTGTTGCTGAGCTCGTTAAGAAGATTCACGAAGAGGTAGGTCAGATTGATATCCTGGTGAACAATGCTGGTATCATCAAGCGTATCCCAATGCACGAGATGAAGCGCTCTGAGTTCCAGGCTGTCATCGACGTTGACCTGGTAGCACCTTACATCTGCGCTGCTGCTGTCCTCCCAGAGATGATGGAGCGTAAGGAGGGTAAGATCATCAACATCTGCTCTATGATGTCTGAGCTCGGCCGTGAGACAGTTTCTGCATACGCTGCTGCTAAGGGCGGTCTGAAGATGCTCACACGCAACATCTGCTCTGAGTATGGTGGGTACAACATCCAGTGTAACGGTATCGGCCCTGGCTACATCGCTACTCCTCAGACAGCTCCTCTGCGTGAGCGTCAGCCAGACGGCTCTCGTCATCCATTCGACTCATTCATCTGTGCTAAGACTCCTGCCGGACGTTGGCTCGACCCATCAGAGCTCGGTGGTCCTGCAGTATTCCTCGCTTCTAAGGCTTCTGATGCTGTCAACGGTCACGTGCTCTACGTGGACGGCGGTATCCTGGCTTACATCGGCAAGCAGCCACAGTAATAACGCTAACGATAACGTTAACGCTAACTACAGCTCCGCAGGCACCTTGCTTGCGGGGCTTTTTTATGTAATAAAAAGTGCAAAGATAACTTAAAAAAGAGTACTAACTGTGAACTTTCAACTTTCAACTCTCAACTTTTTTGTACCTTTGTGGCTGATTTTGAAAAAAAACTGCATGAAGAAATATATTAGCCTCGTGGCTATTCTCATATTTACGGCCTATCTCATGTCATCCTGCATCAAGGATGACAGCAGTTCTGCATCATCCGTCTATGAAGATACTGCCATCACATCGTTCACACTGGGAACGGTGAAGGTATCCCGTGTCGTGGGCAAGAAGAAATATGCCAAGGACTCAGAGGGCAATCCCCTGGACAGCATCTATACCTACAGCTACTCAGGCAGCAAGACGCCCGTCATCATAGACCATCTGTCACGAGAGATATACAACAACGACTCTCTGCCTGCTGGTTCGCACATGAAGATGCTGGCAAGCATCTCGGCAAAGAACTCTGCCACCATCGTGTATCGCGACTGGGATGCTGCTGACGATGCTTCATGGACTTACTACAACTCCGGCGACTCCATCCTCTTCGGTGAGGACGGCGGTGAGTCGAAGTACATCAGATTCCGCGTACTGGCTACGCAGAATGGCTACACCCGCGACTACAAGGTACAGATAGTGGCTCACAAGGAGTATGCAGACTCTTTCCAGTATAAGGAACTGGGCAAGCAGGCCATCTTTGCTGAGGCTCAGTCGCTCAGGGCAGCTTCGATAGATGAATCGCTCTATGTGCTCGTAGGCAAGGAGAGCAGCAGCACGCTGTACTACAGCGAGGACAAGGGCGAGACGTGGACGGAGAGCGACACATTCGGTGCTGATGCTACCATAGCAGCGGCTTACGATATGCTGTTTGTACTCGACAATGGCAAACTCTACTGCACCGATGGCGAGACATCGAAGACCATCGACGTGTCAGCCTACAACCTCAAGGCCGTCGTGGGTGGTTGCAATCAGGAGTTTTATGCCATCAATGCTGACGGCAGGATTATGGTGACTTCGCTGGAGGAGGGCAATCTAGGTGCCGAATGGGTGGAGGACGATGTCTATGACAATATAGACCTCGTGCCTACTAGGGATATCTGTTCCGCTACGGTGGTGCAGAAGGTCAATATGTTTATCTCACGCATCACGATGGTGGGCAACAAGGCGAGCTACACAGAGGAATACGACACCTGCGCAGTGGTGTGGAACAAGAACGTGGATCTGGTGGAGCGCTACGACCAGCCCTGGATATACAACAATCCTACTGACGCCAAGGTGAAGAGTGTGGCACTGCCAGCGATGAAGAATCTCTCTACTACGGGCTACTACAACGGATGGCTGCTCGCCATAGGAGGTGAGGGACTCAATGAGGTCACTCCACTGACGACCAAGCCGCTGGAGCGCATCTTCTGTTCGGAGGACGGAGGTACCTCATGGCACAAGCTCGCCGGACTGCGCATGCCGGGAATAGGGACCGATGACCCTCTCGACGGCAATATGCCAGCAGTCATCGTAAGTGACAGCTACAACTACTTCTACATCATAAGCGCTGATGAGGGTAGGGTGTTCCGCTGCAAACTGAACAACGCTACATGGGAACCTACTGAGGATAGGGAAATACAGTGATTGAAGATTGAAAATTGAAGATTGAAGTAAAAATACTGGCGATAGTAGTAGCTCTCATGTTCCTCCCTTTTTGGGGGGTAGGTGGGGGCCTCGCCTTTGCTCAGGATGACGTGGAATACCGCATGGAACTGGGTGCTGGTGTCAATGCCACTTCATACCACGGAGACTTCTCAAACAGCCTCTTCAAGGGTATGCAGCCAGGAGGGTCGATACTCTTCCGTGCTATAATCAATCCACGCTCCGCAGTACGCATCAATGCTATGGTGTCAAAACTGAAGGGCGACGTGAAGAGGTCTGATACGGTATATCCTGACATCAAGGAGTACTCCTTCAGCAATATGATGGGCGACCTCTCCGTGACCTACGAATACAACTTCTGGCCCTACGGCACAGGACGCGACTACAGGGGAGCACGTCGATTCACTCCCTTCATATCACTCGGCATGGGTCTGACATACGTAAACTCCAAGAACGGCAAGTACGACTACGAGAAAGGCCACGAGGAGGGTGGGGAGTATGTGCCGCAGCACAGCAGTTCGAAGACAGTGCTGACAGGCAATGTACCCATCGGCGTAGGCATAAAGTACAAGATAGGTGACAGGACCAACCTCTCCTTCGACTACCAGATGCACGTCACCTTCTCCGACCACCTCGACGGTGTGGATGACCCATACCGCATACCCAGCACGGGACTCTTCAAGAATACCGACTGCTACTCAGTCTTCACACTGGCTCTGACCTACAGCCTCTCACCCAAGTGCTCCACATGTCATAAAGACAGATAACCCAAACGACTAAACGACCAAACGACCAAACGACCAAATGACCAAACAACAAAATATACCACAGCATATCGCCATCATCATGGATGGCAACGGCCGATGGGCCATGGAGCGCGGACAGGTGCGCACCGCCGGTCACATAGAGGGCGTGGCAGCCCTGCAGCGCGTGACAGCTGACTGCTGTCGTCTGGGAGTGAAATATCTCACCCTGTATGCCTTCTCCACAGAAAACTGGAACCGCCCCGATGACGAGGTGGCAACTCTGATGGGGCTGGTGCTCACGCATCTCACGGAGGAGCTCTTCGATAAGAACCATGTCCGCATGCGCGTCATCGGTGACCGTTCGCGTCTGCCAAAGGAGGTGCTCGAGAAGTTGGAGTGGATGGAGGAGCATACCGCTTCCTATGACGTGATGACCGTGACACTGGCTATCAGCTACTCCTCTCGCTGGGAGATAACAGACGCTGTGAAGAAGATAGCACAGGAGGCAAAGCAGGGTAAGCTCAATCCCGAAGACATCACGGAGGAGACCATATCAGAGCATCTCGACTCCAGTTTCCAGCCCGACCCCGACCTCCTCATCCGCACAGGCGGCGAGGTGCGCATCAGCAATTATCTGTTGTGGCAGATAGCATATTCGGAGTTCTACTTCACGCCAGTCTATTGGCCTGACTTCAACAATGACGAACTCATCAAGGCGGTGGAGTACTACCAGACCAAGCAGCGCCGCTTTGGCAAGACCGAGGCACAGGTGGAGGAGGAAGCGAATTCATAATTCATAATGCATAATTCATAATTCATAATTGAGTAAGATAAGATACATAAGAATACTGACGCTAATCATAATTTTCAATTTTCAATTTTCAATTTTCAATTTGATTAGCGCTCAGGTCAAGGAAGTCAATCCCGACATCTCCTACGCCTCATCGGTGCGCATGCTCCATATCGGCGCACTCAATGTCAGCGGTGTGGACGGCTATGAGGACTACATGCTCACCAGCATCTCCGGACTCAGCGTGGGGCAGGAGATAGCCGTGCCGGGCAATGAGATAACGGAAGCCGTAAAGCGCTACTGGAAGCACGGCCTCTTCTCTGACGTGAGGATAGCTGCCGACTCTATCGTGGGCGACAGCATATACCTGCACATCTATCTAAAGACGCGCCCGCGCGTGAGCAACATCAACTACATCGGCATCAAGAAGAAGTCGGAGCGTGAGGACCTGGAGCAGAAACTGGGCTTGCTGAAGGGTTCGCAGGTCACTCCCAACATGATTACGCGTGCCCAGACCCTGGCAAAGAAATACTACGAGGACAAGGGATTCAAGAATGCGGAGATAAATATCACCCAGCGTGAGGACCTGAGCGAGAAGAACCACGTAATCCTCGACATCGAGGTGGATAAGAAGGAGAAGACCAAGGTGCATCGCATACATTTCGAAGGCAATGAGGCCATAACCACCAAGAAACTCAAAGGCGGTCTCTTTGGCGGCGGCGCACTGAAGAAGCTCCATGAGGTCAATAAGCTCAGCAGTTTCCTGAGGAGCAAGAAGTTTACGCCGGAGCGATATGCTGAGGACAAGCAGAACCTCATCGACAAGTACAATGAACTGGGCTACCGCGATGCCGCGATACTCAAGGACAGCGTGGCTTCCTACGATGAGAAGCACGTGGATATCTATTTCAAGCTCTACGAGGGACAGAAGTACTACCTGCGCAATATCACATGGGTGGGCAACACCGTCTATTCTACTGACTATCTGGCTAATCTGCTGGGCATGAAGAAGGGTGACGTGTACAATCAGAAGTTGCTCAACAAGCGTCTCCGCGAGGATGATGATGCGGTGGGTAATGCCTACTGGAACAACGGTTACCTCTTCTACGATCTGCAACCCGTGGAGGTGGATATCGTGGGTGACTCCATAGACCTGGAGATGCGCATACAGGAAGGCCCTCAGGCACACATCTCCCACGTACGCATCAGTGGTAATACGAAGCTCTACGAGAAGGTGGTTCGTCGCGAACTGCGCACCAAGCCTGGTGACCTCTTCTCCAAGGACGCCCTTATGCGTTCGGCTCGTGAACTGGCTTCCATGGGACACTTCGATCAGGAGAAGGTATCGCCTGACGTGAAACCTAACTACGAGGACGGTACTGTAGATATCAACTGGGACCTGGAGCAGAAGTCCAACGACCAGGTGGAGTTCTCGCTCGGTTGGGGACAGACGGGTGTCATTGGTAAGATAGGCCTGAAGCTCAACAACTTCTCTATGGCCAACCTCTTCCGCAAGAAGGGTGAGCGCCGTGGTATCATGCCGGTGGGTGATGGCGAGACCCTCGCCCTCAGTGCACAGACCAACGGTACCTACTATCAGGCATACAACGCCTCTTACTCTACTGCATGGTTTGGCGGCAAGCGTCCTATACAGTTCAGCGTGGGTGTATTCTACTCTAAGCAGACAGACGTCAACTCCAACTACTATAACACCAACTGGCAGAACAGTTACTACCAGTACCTCGGCGGATATGGCAGCAACTATTCCAACTACACCAACTACTACGACCCTGACAAGTATGTACAGATGCTCGGCGGTTCTATCGGTTGGGGTAAGCGCCTGCGCTGGCCAGACGACTATTTCCAGTTGTCACTCACCCTGGCATACACACGCTATATGCTGCGCAACTGGAACTACTTCATCGTCAAGAACGGCAACTGTAACAATATCAACCTCACCGTGGCCCTTGCCCGCAACTCTACCGACAATCAGATATTCCCACGTCGCGGTTCGGAGTTCCTGCTGAGCCTCACGGTCACTCCGCCTTGGTCATCCATCTTCAAGAAGGACTACAAGAATCTGGCCACCAATCCTAACGCTGCCGACTACAACGAGCAGCAGCAGGAGAAGTACCGCTGGATAGAATACCACAAGTGGAAGTTTAAGTCACGCACCTTCACCTCGCTCACCGAGGGACAGAAGTGCCTCGTGCTCATGACACGTGCTGAGATAGGTTTCCTCGGTCACTACAATAAGTACAATAAGTCACCGTTTGAGACCTACTACATGGGTGGTGACGGTATGTCGGGCTACTCCACCAGTTATGCTGAGGAGACCATCGGCCTGCGTGGTTACGAGAATGGTTCGCTCACCCCATCAGGACAGGAGGGCTATGCCTACGACCGTTTCTCCGTAGAACTGCGCTACCCGCTCCTCCTGGGCAATACCACCATCTACGGTCTGGGCTTTGCTGAGGCAGGTAATGCATGGCATGATATCTCCAACTTCAACCCCTTCAGCATGAAGCGCTCCGCAGGTCTTGGCGTGCGCATCTTCCTGCCTATGGTAGGTCTGATGGGACTTGACTGGGCATACGGTTTCGACAAGGTATATGGCACCAAGGGTGGTAGTAATTTCCACTTCATACTCGGACAGGAATTCTAATTCAGTTCACAGTTTACAGTTTACAGTTCACAGTTATGAGCAAGATATTCAAAATACTGACGCTGGTGATAATTGTCAATTTTCAATTTTCAATTATCAATTCAGTTAGTGCCCAGAAGTACGCTCTGATAGACATGGAGTATCTGCTGAAGAATATCCCTGCCTACGAGCGTGCCACAGAGCAGCTGGCGCAGGTGAGCAAGCGCTGGCAGGCTGAGGTGGAGGCTCTCAATACAGAAGCTGCCACGATGTACAAGAACTACCAGAATGAGTCCGTATTCCTCTCTCAGGAGCAGAAGCAGGCCCGTCAGGATGCTATCGTCAAGAAGGAAAAAGAGGCTGCTGACCTGAAGAAGAAATACTTCGGTCCCGAGGGTGAACTCTTCAAGAAGCGCGAGAGTCTCATGTCGCCCATACAGGAGGAGATATACAATGCTGTCAAGGATGTCGCCGAACAGCGCGGCTACCAGATGGTCATCGACCGTGCCTCCGGCAATGCCGGCGTCATCTACGCCTCGCCCAAGATAGACATTTCAAACGAAGTACTCAATAAACTCGGATATTAATAATAATAAATAAGGTAAAAGCAAAAACAAAATGAAAAAGGTAATTATCGCTCTCACTGCTATGTTCAGCGTAGCACTCGGAGCACAGGCACAGAAGTTCGGTACAGTTGACACACAGTCTATCATGCAGTCACTCCCCGAAATCACCAAGGCTAACGGCGAACTGCAGGCTAAGGCTCAGGAACTGGACAACCAGATGAAGGAGATGCAGGACGAGTTCCAGAAGAACTACGAGGCATACGAGAAGGCTAAGGCTACCCTCTCTGCCGACCAGCAGAAGAATCGTGAGAACGAGCTCCAGGAGCAGTACAACAAGATACAGTCTGCTGCTCAGCAGAATCAGCAGGACCTGCAGAAGATGCAGCAGGAGAAGATGCAGCCTATCCAGCAGAAGATTATGACTGCTATCCAGAATGTGGGTAAGGCTGGTCAGTACACCTTCATCTTCGAGACCACAGCTCCTCTCTACACGGGTGCCGGCGCTAAGGACGTCACAGCAGAAGTTAAGGCTGAGATAAACAAGATTAAATGAGGAAAGTAATTCTTACAACCATACTACTATGCTCTGTCTTCTGTACTGTAAATGCGCAGAAGATAGGGCATTTCAGTTATAAGGCGGTGATGGAGGCGATGCCTGCCTACGCTACGGCACAGCGCACTCTCCAGAGTATGCGCCAGAGGTACAGCGACGAACTGGCACTCTCTGAGAAGGAATTCTCCGAGAAGTACGAGCTCTTCATCGAGCAGCAGTCCTCCCTCGATCCCTCTATCAGTGAGAAGCGCCAGGCGGAGTTGCGCAGTCTGTATGACAGCAATATCAAGTTTCGTGACGACTCCCGCCGCACCCTCTCCCAGACCGAGGCCGACCTTATGACGCCTATCAAGGCTCGCATCGCTGAGGTCATCAAGACCGTCGGTCAGCAGGGCGGCTACACCCTCCTCATCAATACGGACTCCGACTCCTGTCCGTACCTCGATGAGTCAACGACGGACGACGTCACCCCGTTGTTACTCCAACAACTAAGGTAATCTCTCACCTCTTACCTCTCACCTCTCACCTCTTGAACCCTTGAACTCTCCGATAGGCATATTCGACTCCGGTTATGGTGGTCTCACCATCCTCCAGCAGTTGCGCAAGCAATTGCCGGAGAGGGACTTCATATACCTCGGCGACAATGCCCGCGCGCCCTACGGTTCGAGGAGTTTTGACGTAGTGTATGAGTTCACGCGTCAGGCAGTGATGACACTCTTCTCCCTCGGCTGCCGTCTTGTCATCCTGGGGTGTAACACCGCCTCGGCAAAGGCTCTGCGCACCATACAGCAGAACGACCTCACGCAGTGTTCCGACACCATCGGTGATGGCAGCGACCGTACGCTTCTGGAACAGGGTTACCGCGTCTTGGGCGTCATACGTCCTACGGTAGAGATTATCGGCCAGCTCACGGAGAGCCGTCACGTAGGCGTCGTAGCCACTGAGGGCACCGTGCGCAGCGAGAGTTACAATCTGGAGATAGCCAAGTTCTATCCCGACATTCAGGTGACAGGTCAGGCATGCCCCCTCTGGGCTGCCATCGTAGAGGCAGGCGAGAGCGAGAGCGAGGGAGCTGATTTTTTTGTCCGTAAGCGCATCACCCAGTTGCTTGCCAAGGATCCGCTCATCGACACCATCATCCTTGGTTGTACCCACTACCCGCTCCTCATGAATGCCATCAACAAGGCGATACCCCAGGGTATCCGCATCGTGCCGCAGGGAGAGTACGTAGCGCGCAGCCTCGATGACTACCTCCGCCGCCACCCCGATATGGACCGCCTGTGCTCCACGGGAGGCACCGTGCGTTTCTACACCACCGAGTCGCCCGAGCGATTCAAGGAGTGCGCCAGCATCTTCCTTCATACGGACATAGACGTAGAGCATATCAATCTGTCAGCATAAAAGGTACTTTTCTGACAAAATGTTTTGATATGTCGATATTTTTGAGTAATTTTGCAACTCCAAAGTGCAAACGTATAACAAATAAATAACAGTAAGTAATGGCAGAAGCATTAGACATTAAGGAGCTCGACCAGGTGGTCGTTCGCTTCTCAGGTGACTCCGGCGATGGCATGCAGCTCGCCGGTAATATCTTCTCTACGGTCAGTGCTACCGTGGGAAACAGTATTTCGACATTCCCTGACTACCCTGCTGATATCCGCGCCCCGCAAGGCTCGCTGACTGGCGTCAGTGGTTTCCAGGTACACATCGGTGCCGGTCAGGTATATACCCCAGGCGACCAGTGTGACGTGCTCGTGGCTATGAATGCCGCAGCACTCAAGACTCAGTACAAGTACTCTAAGCCGGGAGCCACCATCATCATCGATACCGACTCCTTCGCACAGAGCGACCTCGACAAGGCACAGTTCCAGACCACCGACTACCTCGGTGAGATGGGCATCGACCCTGACCGTGTCATCGCATGTCCTATCACCACTATGGTCAAGGAGGCGCTGAAGGACACCGGTATGGACAACAAGGCTATGCTCAAGTGCCGCAATATGTTCGCCCTCGGACTCGTCTGCTGGCTCTTCTCCCGCGACCTCGACCTCGTAGCCAATTTCCTCAAGGAGAAGTTTGCTAAGAAGCCAGGCGTGGCAGAGGCAAATATCAAGGTTATCCAGGCAGGCTACGACTACGGTCACAATACCGCCTCTTCTGCTGCCAATGTATATCGCATCGAGTCAAAGGTCAAGACCCCAGGTCGCTATATGGATATCACGGGCAATAAGGCTACGGCATACGGTTTCATCGCCGCTGCTGAGAAGGCAGGCCTCAAGCTCTACCTCGGCTCTTACCCTATCACCCCAGCTACCGACGTGCTCCACGAGCTCTCCAAGCACAAGTCACTCGGTGTCACCACCGTGCAGTGTGAGGATGAGATAGCAGGCTGTGCATCCAGCGTAGGTGCCGCCTTCGGTGGTGCTCTCGCTGTCACCTCCACCTCCGGTCCTGGCATCTGCCTGAAGTCAGAGGCTATGAATCTGGCAGTCATCATGGAGCTCCCTCTCGTAGTACTCGACGTACAGCGTGGCGGTCCTGCTACCGGTCTGCCTACCAAGTCAGAGCAGACAGACCTCCTGCAGGTGCTCTACGGCCGTAATGGTGAGTCCCCAATGCCAGTCATTGCAGCCACCAGTCCTACCGACTGCTTCTACGCAGCCTACGACGCTGCCAAGATGGCTCTTGAGCACATGACACCAGTAGTGCTCCTCACCGATGCCTATGTCGCTAATGGTTCAGGCGCCTTCAAGCTCCCTGACCTCGCTAAGATGGACGCTATCAATCCACCTTACGTACCAGAGGAGATGAAGGGACAGTGGACACCATACATGCGTGCTGAAAACGGTACACGCTACTGGGCAGTGCCAGGTCGTGAGGGCTTCCAGCACATCCTCGGCGGACTGGAGAAGGACGACAAGACTGGCGCCATCTCTACCGACCCCGAGAACCACGACCTCATGACACGCAAGCGTGCTCAGAAGATTGCCAATATTCAGGTGCCCGACCTTGAGGTACTTGGTGACAAGGACGATGCCGACCTGCTCATCGTAGGCTTCGGTTCCACCTACGGTCACCTACATGCCGCTATGGACGAGATGCGCCAGGCAGGCAAGAAGGTAGCCCTTGCGCAGTTCCGCTATATCAACCCACTGCCAAAGAACACCGCCGAGGTGCTCCAGAAGTATCCTAAGGTAGTAGTGGCAGAGCAGAATATGGGACAGCTCGCAGGCTATCTCCGCATGCATGTTGACAACTTCGTACCTTCCCAGTACAACGAAGTGAAAGGACAGCCGTTCAACACTTCTTCACTTGTCAACTATTTTAATACCCTCATCAAGTAAAAAAGGAAAGGAACAAGATATGGAATTTACAGCACAAGATTTCAAGAAGGGCCAGCCACGTTGGTGCCCAGGTTGCGGTGACCACTTCTTCCTCGCATCACTACATAAGGCAATGGCAGAGATAGGCAAGGAGCCTTGGCGCAATGCCGTCATCTCAGGTATCGGATGCTCATCACGCCTGCCCCACTATATGGCCACCTACGGCATGAACACCATTCACGGACGTGCCGCAGCTATCGCCACAGGTTGTAAGGTAGTCAACCCCGACCTCACCGTATGGCAGGTCAGCGGTGACGGTGACGGACTCGCTATCGGCGGCAACCACTTCATACACGTCAACCGCCGTAACGTGAACCTCAACATCATCCTCCTCAACAACCGCATCTACGGACTTACCAAGGGACAGTACTCACCTACGTCGCCACGCGGCTTCGTCTCTAAGTCATCACCCTACGGCACAGTGGAAGACCCATTCCGTCCAGCCGAGCTCTGCTTCGGCGCACGCGGCCACTTCTTCGCACGTACCGTAGCCACCGATGGCCAGCACACCGTAGAAGTCCTCAAGGCAGCCGACGCCCACAAGGGAGCCTCTGTCACCGAGGTGCTCCAGAACTGTGTCATCTTCAATGACGGTACCCACGCCTCTGTCTATAACAAGGCAGGTCGTGCAGAGAACGCCATCTACGTAGAGCATGGCAAACCCCTCATCTTCGGCAAGGACCGTGAGTTCGGCCTCGTACAGGAAGGTTTCGGACTCAAGATTGTCAAGATAGGCGAGAACGGCATCACCGAGAAGGACATCCTCGTTCACGACGCCCACTGTGAGGACAACACCCTCCAGCTCAAGCTCGCCCTCATGGGCAACGGCGACGGCTTCCCTATCGCCCTCGGCGTTATCCGCGACGTTGACGCACCTACCTACGACGATGCCGTCAACCAGCAGATAGAAGACCTCAAGGCACAGAAGAAGTACCACAACTTCGCCGAACTCCTCGAGACCAACGACATCTGGGAGGTGAAGTAAAACAATAGAGCGACACCAATTGGTGTCGCTCCCTTGCTTTACAGATGGCTCGCGCAAGAGCTGGTGGTTAGAATAGTACAGATAGCTGTCAGTATCGCATTGATTATCACTGACCAGTTCTTTCTAGCTTTGTCAGACATAGTTGTTTAGTGGTTTGGTTGTTTAGTGGTTTAGTTTTTTTTCTGGATTTTGGTAAGGATTTTCACCTGATTTTTGAGGAGCGGAGCGACGAAATAAGAGAGAAATAGCCTTCCCCTATTTTTAGTCCGATTTT
>CAJODK010000030.1 GCA_905233245.1 uncultured Prevotella sp.
TGGAACTGCTGATACGCTATGGCGGTACATGGATAGATGCTACGGTATTTGTCTCGCCAAAGATAAAGGAGGAGGGTAGCAGATGCCAGAAGATATGGCAAAGGATAAGGGAGAGCGAACTCTTCATATACCGATACTTCGACAAACAGGGCAGGGTAGTGGGCTTGTCAAACTGGTTTATACATGCTAAGGAGCCCGGAAATCCCTTGCTCATAGAGGTGAGGGACTCGCTCTATGCGTACTGGAAAGAATATGACTGCGTGGTGGAGTACTATATATTCCACCTGTTCTTTGGCAAGGCATCGAGGCACCATCCTGAGATGATACAGAAGATGCCACGAGGCAATAGTTATCATGCTATATGGTTGGGAGAGCATGCGAATATAGGTAATGAAACGTGGGAGCAATTGATGACGAACGTGCCTTTCCATAAGCTGAACTGGAGAAAGCAGACTGCTTTCCCCAGTACGAAACGCTGATGCTACGAAACGCTTGCGCTACGAAACGGTCATAGACCTACGATAACGATGAATGAACTGTTCTTTGAAATACTGCAAGTGGCGATAGGTAATCGCAAGGCGCTGTCACGCACTCTTTCCGCTGAAGAGTGGGAAGAAGTGTATGAGGAGTGCAAGAAGCAGGCGGTGGCAGGAATAGCTTTCGCTGCACTGGAGCGATTGCCAAAGGAACAGTTGCCACCAGGCAGACGCATACGTCAGTGGGCAGTAAAGGCCGATAAGATACGGGAGCACAACGCACGACTGACTAAGGAGAGCGCGCAGATATGCCGGTATTTCGAGCAGAATGGTTTCGAGGCGGTCATCCTGAAAGGACAGGCAAACTATGCCTACTACCCAGAATGGTTGCAGGGGCTGAGGAGTACGGGGGATATAGATGTGTGGTGTTGGCCGAAGGCTGACGCCTACGAAACGCAGGCAGAGCCTGCCGCTCCAGCTTGCTGGCTTTCACAAAGCGAAGCGACTGAAAGAACGATACGCGAGCAGAGCTCCTACGATAACGTAAGGAGAGTGATAGAATTTTGCCTGAGCAAGAGGAAGGGAAAATATGTGTATTACCATAACATGGACTTCCCGATTCTGCCCGAAACTCCCGTAGAGGTGCACTACAGACCTACGTGGCTGTATAACCCTTTTGCAAACCGAAGGTTGCAAAGGTGGTTTGGTCAGTTCACAGTTTACAGTTCACAGTGCACAGTTAAGGGTTTTAAGGTGGCATCGGTGGAGTTTGATGTGGTGTTTCAGTTGTTGCACCTCTATAAGCATATCTTTGAGGAGGGAATAGGGCTGAGACAACTTCTTGACTACTATTTTGTGATAACGAAGTACGGAGACTTCGTACGAAAACGAAACGCTACGCTACGAAACGCAATCGGAGATTGCTACGAAAACGATATTAAAGACAATAAGGACAACCAAGACAACTTGAGCGGGATTATTGCGAAGCTGGGACTGAAGGAGTTCGCTGGAGCAGTGATGTACGTGATGAGTGAGGTGTTTGCAATGCCGAGGGAGATAATGCTGTGTGAACCTCGGGAGAGAGAGGGCAAACAACTGCTGGATGAGATAATGCGGGGAGGCAACTTCGGTAAGTATGATGAGCGATACAACTGGGCAGAGACGACAAATGGTTCGATGGAGTACCGAGGGGCTGACTATGCTGTGACCCGTCTCAGACATAATGCTCGCTTCCTATTCACCTATCCTTCGGAAGTGCTATGGGAACCCGTCTTTCGTATTTATCACTGGTTTTGGAGAAGGTTCCGCCTGTGGCGGTATTCTTAAAATAAAGGCGCTTGGAAAATTTTCCAAGCGCCTTTATGAGTTAATTATGCATTATGCATTTTGAATTATGCATTAAAAAATCTGTTGTCCAGAGGTGTTATATAGTTTGCCATTCTTCTCGATGACAATCTTGCCTCCCACGAGTTTCTTGATGATGTCGGTCGGTTTCGTTTCGTTGGCATTCACTCCACTGATGGCAGTTGGGAAGTGCTCTTTGATGTACTTGATGCCAGCCTCTGCATCAATGACGCCGTAGCCCATCTGAATGGGGTTGCCAGAAGAAATGACAATGTCCTGACCTTCAATAGTGGTACGTGAGGTATTCTGGATAATCTCGCGAACGTCAGCGGCATCGAGACCTCCATATTCTGGAGCGTATTCTGCGCAAGCCTGCATCCACAGTGCTACGACTCCAGTCACGATAGGCGTTGCCATAGAGGTGCCGTTGTTGACAAACCACAGGTCAGTATAGTCACCCGCATCATTCTTGAGGTAAGCACCGATGAATTCAGACAGAGTATTGGTAGATATATTTGCCTTAGAAGTATCGTACGAATTATATGCCGATACGATGGCTGTACCAGGTGCTATCACATCAGGGTGCATCTTGCCAAAGTCATCTCTGCCGTAGCTGGAGAAGGTAGCGGTAGAATTGTGGGTGTCGCTGATGGCATTGTTATAATTATGTGGATTGCCATTATAACTATAGAAATCCGCTAGGTTATGGTAGAAGTGGCGGGTGTTGTAGGCGTATGCACCAACCGTTATAATATTTTCTGCGCTACATGCCAGATTCATACTCATATCTGCAGTACCCTTATCATAGGTGTAGTTAGGAATGTCTGTGGAAATAAGTGAGCTTATACGTATTCCGTTTTTATTTCTACCTAAACTAGGTGCTATTGCATATACGCGTACATCTTCATCAGTTGTGTTCTCCAGTTTGATAACAAGGAACTTACTGTTCTCCGCGAAATAACTCTTTGGAAGAGTCATGCTACCCTTTATCCAATAATCGTTTTTATCATCTGCAGAAAAAGAGATGGAGGGAGTGTATTCTGAGCCATTCACTTTTTTGAGAGGAGCATTAGCAAGGGTGGTAGTCTCTCCAGTGATGGAATCGACGACCTCAAAGGAGTAGGTGAGAGCATTTTTATTGGTGCACTGTGGCATGAAGAAACCGATGGTCTGATTCTTATGGTATATCCTGCTACTACTGCTCACATTGCCATCCTTGACGGGGATAATCTTAACAGACTCACCCTTAGCAAGGGTCTTGTCAACAGTCCAGGCAACGCCAGCATCGTTGGCTGATGACATACAGAATACGACCCCCTTTTTGGCATAGTCGTTTATATTTTTGTTGTGTGCCGTCTTGCCATTGTGCCAAGCTGCCTCTGTAGTACCAAAACTCATATTGATGACGCAGGGCTCATGTAGTTCCTGAGCAGTCTTCGTTATCGCTTCGATACTCTTAAGGATACGGTTTTCGTAGAGAGATTGCAGTCCACAAAGCACTAGGTCTGCCTCTGGTGCCATGCCCATGAGGTTACGGCTGCCAGAACCATAATCAATAGTAGAGGCAACAGGAGAACCTGCTGCAGAACATGCTACGTGGGTGCCGTGTGAATTGTCATCGCCAGTATCTCCATCCCACGTCAGAGCAGCGATGTCGGCTTCTGCAGTGACAATGTTTTCACCACCACCACTATAATCGACCACCTTCTTTACGCGAAAAGTGCCATCGCTGTTCTTGAAAGATCTGTGGTTGTATTTTATGCCAGCATCAATGATACCTACCACTACGCCCTTGCCAGTAAACGGTTGGTCGAAAGTATAGGTGCTATTGTCTATGCCATTGATATTGCTGACATTGAGTATCTGGCGTGAAGTGTCGTTATTAGGGTGATAGACGTTGTTGGCAAAGAGTTCGGTAAATTCAGGTACGGTCTCCAGAAACTCCAACTGCTCAACAGGTACGGTGAGGAAGGCGAAATACTCTGTTCCGCCATATACCTTGATGCCCTTCGACTCCAGCAGTGCTGTAGGGCATGTGGCACCCTCTGCCAGTTCTGCAAGGACGTCAACGGTCTTTACCGTGCCGTCGGCATTGAAGGATACTACCATCTGGTCCTTGATAGCCATCGTATCCACGGGGCACAGGTCGGTGACCTGCATCATGCCACCCTTAAACTGGCTGTTGGATTGCGCCTCGCTAATCTGACGATTGACATCAGACAGCATATCTGTGATGCGACTACTCAGTTTGCCCTGAGCACTGGCTCCGAGCACAACGAAGAGAGAAAGTGATATGGTCAAAAATTTTTTCATGGTGCAAAGGTACGAAAAATAGTTGAAAGTTGAAGGTTGAAAGTTGAAAGTTTTTGCCAGGTTAATTATTTTTTGTAATTTTGTGCCTGTTTATGAGAAAAATGAAGACAATTACGATGCGCAGCAAGACGCTTCGTTTCAAGCGATTTACAAGAAAGAGATATGCTCTCTTCTCTGTGCTTGGACGCGAGGTGCTCATTGGTACGCTCAGCGTAGCGACTCTCTCTCATGCCAAGGCTGAAGGAGTGAGCGTGGAGACTGAAGCAGCCAAGGATAGCTTGCAGCGCAAGGAACTCAAACTCGACGAGGTCGTTGTGATGGGTTCGCGAGCGCCGCTCACACTGGGTGAGACGGCGAAGATTGTCTCTGTGATAACTCGCGAGGATATAGACCGTGCTGCTGCAGAGACTATCAATGATGTATTGAAACTAGCTACCGGCGTGGATGTCCGTCAGCGTGGTGGCTATGGTGTACAGACGGACATCTCGGTACGTGGAGGAAACTTTGACCAGATTACCATTCTTCTCAACGGTGTCAATATTTCCTCACCCCATACAGGACATCTTTCGGCTGATTTCCCCATCTCGCCCGATGATATAGAGCGCATAGAGATAATAGAGGGCGCTACATCACGAGTGTATGGCACCAGTGCGTTTAATGGGGCGATAAACGTGGTAACGAAAGGCCCCTCTCCCCAGCCCTCTCCCAAAGGCGAGGGAGTCAATGCCCTCGTAAGCATTGATGGAGGTTCGTATGGATATTTAGGTGCTAATGGCAGACTCTCCTCCCATTTGGGGAAGGCAGGGTGGGGGGCCTTCTCTGCAGGCTATACCCGTAGTGATGGTGCCACACACAATAGTGCTTTCTCTTCTACTAGACTCTTCTGTCAGGGTAAGTATGATTTCCTCTCATGGCAGGTAGGCTACAGCAATAAGCCCTTTGAGGCCAATACCTTTTATGGAGCAGCAAGCACAGACCAGTGGGAGAGAGTAGAAAGATGGATGGCAGCAGTCAATGCAGCATTCAAACTTTCAACTTTCAACTTTCAACTTTCAACCTATTATAATAGATGGAATGACCACTATCAGTGGCATCGTGACTCGCCAGTGGGGGAGAACTACCACCGAGTAGAGAGTAAAGGCGTGTCTCTGAATGCGTGGACAGACTGGGCGTTGGGCAAGACAGTACTCGGTGTGGAGGTCAGAGATGAGCGAATTCGCAGTACCAAACTGGGACGATTGTACGATGCGAACAATTTCTATAAGTATCGTGCTCAGAGGTGTAACGTGTCTCTGTTTCTTGAGCACGATGTGGTACTTGGAGATTTCACGACATCGTTGGGCATGCTGGCAAATATGAATGACGGTCTTGATACAAGGTGGAGGTTCTATCCTGGTGTGGATATAAAATATAACCCTAACCTTAACCCTAACCTTAACTTTTTCCTTTCTTGGAATATGGGTATGCGTATGCCTACATTCACGGACCTATACTATAGTGGCGTGGGAATAGAGGGCAATAGCGACCTGAAACCAGAGAAATCCAATGAGGTGCAACTGGGGGCGGACTATTCGCCAACAGGGCTGAGGCTGAAGGCGCAGGTGTTCTATAGCCATAAGACGGATATGATAGACTGGGTGAGAAAGCCTGAGGAGACAGTATTCCGTTCGGTGAACTTTCAGATGGATAATGTGGGCTATGAGGTGGAAGCGTCTCTCATGGCTCGTGAACTGTGGGGCGAACATCATGCATTGCGGAAGATAGAGGCTAAGTACTGTTATATAAGCGAGAAATCGAAGTATGATGTGCCAGTGGCTGCCAGCAAGTATGCGATGGACTACCTGCGTCATAAGGTAATACTTGGTGCGGATGGCAGAGTGTGGAAGAAACTCAATCTGGCACTCAACTGGCGTTGGCAGGAGAGAGTGGGAGAGGGTAATGCTCCCTATGCGCTGCTTGACGGCCGTCTGTCCTGGGATGCTAAACATTATTCGCTTTATGTCAATGCTACCAATATTTTCAATAAAGAATATTATGACTACGTGGCTGTCAGACAGCCTGGATTCTGCATTATAGCAGGTGTGAAGGTGAAGATGTAAGACTAAAAAATAAAAGATTAAAAAGAAAAAATATTAAAAACAGTTAGACTTTCAACTTTTATTATTACCTTTGCCCCAAATAATAACAAAGTAAATAATAACGATAATGAATATGAAGAAGATTATGTTATTTGCTGTAGTAGTGGCAGGATGCCTTGCTATCAGCTCTTGCGCAAGCAAGAAGGATTTGGAGAATTGTCAGAACGAGAATCGTACGTTGTCACAATCTTATCAGAGTGCACGTGAGCAATTGGCTGCTGCCAATTCCCGCATCTCCAGTTTGATGGAGCAGTTGTCATCTTGCGAGAGCAATAATGCAGCTCTGCAGAATAGTCTGGAGAAGAGCCTTGCAAACTCAAGTTCTAATAACGTGAATATCGCGAAGCTCGTAGATCAGATAGATGAGTCAAATAAATACATCCGTCATCTGGTAGAGGTGAAGTCTAAGAGTGACTCACTGAACCTTGTGCTGACCAATAACCTGACACGTTCGCTGTCTAAGGAAGACCTGAAGGATGTAGATGTTCAGGTACTCAAGGGTGTGGTGTATATCTCACTGTCAGACAATATGCTCTATAAGAGTGGTTCTTATGAGATAAGTGATGCTGCTGATGCTACCCTGTCAAAGATAGCAAAGATAATCACAGACTACAAGGACTATGACGTACTGATAGAGGGTAACACTGATGATGTGCCTATCGCTCAGACCAATATCCGTAACAACTGGGACCTCTCATGCCTGCGTGCTTCAAGTGTGGTACAGGCTCTGCAGAATAAATATGGCGTAGATCCTAAGCGTCTCACGGCAGGTGGTCGTGGTGAGTATAATCCAGTGGCAGACAATGCTACCGCAAGTGGCAAGTCAAAGAATCGCCGCACTCAGATTATCATCACTCCAAAACTGGATGAGTTTATGAGTCTCATCGGTAAAGCTCCGAAAGAATAGCCTTTCTCTGCCTTACGGCTTCGTACATCAGAATGGCTGCGGAGACCGAAACATTCAGTGAGTCCAGAGCTCCCAGCATGGGAATGCGAATGTGAGCATCAGCGGCCTCGCGCCATTGGTCTGTGAGACCAGTGGCTTCCGTTCCCATCACTATTGCTGTACCTTTAGTCATATCCTGATCATAGTACAGATTAGAGTCCTGCAGTTGTGCAGTGAGAATCTGTATGCCATTGTCTTTTAGGAAGGCGATGCACTCCTCTGACGAACATGTAGCTACGGGTACTGTGAAGATTGCTCCTATCGAACTTCTAATGAGATTCGGGTTGTAGAGGTCTGTAAGTGGGTCGCATACTATTACTCCATCCACTCCTGCTGCATCAGCACTCCTGAGTATGGCACCGAGATTGCCAGGCTTCTCTACACTTTCGAGGACGATTATCAGAGGGAAAGTTGAATGTTCTTTGCTGTGCAAAGCGGCAGAGCCGAGCGGAAAGTTGAAGGTTGAAAGACTATGCTCCTTTGCTTTCACGATACCGATGATGCCTTCTGTAGAACCGCGGTAGGCTATTTTCTCATATACCTTGGGAGAGACCTCGTATAGGTTAGAGGTTAGAGGTCTTTGCTGTGCAAAGCGGCAGAGCCGAGCGGAGAGGTTAGAGGTGAGTGAAAAGATGCTGTCCACTTCATAGCCTGCATTGATGCAGTGCATCAGTTCGCGTTGCCCTTCCACCACGAAGAGACCTTCCTCACGTCTTAGTGAGGATTTCTGCTGCAGGGCCAGCAGATGTTTTATCTTAGGATTCTGTATGCTAGTTATCTGTTCCATCTTAAAGAAAAACCTGCCGAGACTCACGTCTGAGCAGGTTTATGCAAAGTTATGTTTTATGATTATGAAAGGAGATTTGTTCTGACAATTAAGAGTAGCGCAACAACTGTCCTGGACGCACCTTCACGTCTTTTGACAGGTGGTTGAGCTTACAGAGTTCGTCAACAGTAAGGCCTCTGCGCTTTGCAATACCGTAGAGTGTCTCGCCAGCAACAACCTTGTGGTAGCGTATAGCCTCATTCTTCATCTGGCTAGCAGGCAGAACCTTGTGTCGTGCTACATCACCACCGCCAGGTGCTGTCTCACCGCGAACGTCAGATGCTACATAACCACCGTTGCCCACCTTGCCACGCAGTTCGTTGGCTACCATGCCTTCGCTCTCGTATGTTGCCTTGCGGAACATATAGTAGTCTGCTACTACGTCCTGATTGCGGAAGTCAAAGATGATAGCAGGGTTAATCGCTACGCCACAGAGACGTGTCTCAAAATGCAGGTGAGAACCTGTGGAACGTCCAGTGTTGCCGCCCAGACCGATAGGCTGTCCAGCCTTTACAGTCTGATTCTCTTCTACGAGCCATGCGCTCAGATGACCATAGATTGTTTCAAGTCCGTTGTTATGACGTATTACCACATACTTGCCATATCCTGCACCCTCGTACTTCACGATGCGCACCTTACCTGACCATGCGGCACGGATGGTGTCACCAATATATACCTTGATGTCAAGACCCTTATGCGCTCTGCCCCAGCGTGCACCAAAGTTACTGGTCACAACACGGCTCTGGCAAGGCATATGGAAATGCTGCAGGTTAATACGGAATGAATCTGGTAATTCTGTTGCACGATGTGCATAAGTGTTATTCCAATCATCATACAACTGTGATGCTGGTGTGCGTGCCTCTTCGCGCTCTACTGCAGTGCGCAGTGAGAGGGTGTCGAGTGAACGCATGCGACGATCCACGGGTGCCTGACGTGCAAGCATATCCTGTGCTGTAGCACCAGACGCCACCAAAGTTAGCAACAAAGTGATAATTGAAATGTTTATATTCCTTAAGTTCATTGGTCAGTTAGTACTCCTTCTCTAATTTCAAGATTAGCGCTATTACACTAATTGAGTGCAAAGTTACTAAAAAAAAATGAACTCAGCGAAGGTTTAACATTATTTAGCTCTTTTCTTTACGTCGAGACCTCTTTCTATCTCCTTAACTTCTCGTGCAAATGCCTTATCGTTGCTGATAGCTTCTTCTATGATAGCGATGCTATGGAGTACGGTGCTATGGTCGCGCGAACCTATTAATTTACCTATGCGCGAGATGGGGATGTTAGTGTATTTCTTGGTAAGGTACATGGAGAGTTGGCGTGGCACCACTACCTCTCTCTTGCGCGACTTTCCCTTCACGGTGTTGGGCGTCACCTCGTAGTGACGACATACGTGCTCAAGGATTTCATCAACAGTCAGTGGGGCGTTATCAGTCTTGATGGCGCGCTTCATTACTCGTTCCACCAATGCCATGTCGATATTGCAACTATATACTACGCTGTATGCCATCAGGCTGTTAATCACGCCCTCCAATTCGCGAATAGAGCCGTCGGCTATCTTGGCGATGTATTCCACCACCTCCTGTGGCACGGTGAGACCATCGCGTGCTATCTTCTTATTGAGGATGTCTATGCAGAGCTGCTTGTTTGGCTTGTGCATCTCTGTCATTACTCCGCAAGAGAAACGGGTAAGCATCCTCTCTCTCAGTCCCTCCATCTCAGCAGGAGTGCGGTCGCTGACCAGAATGATGCGTTTGCCATTCTTAAACAGGTGGTTGAAGATATGGAAGAAAGCGTCTTGCGTCTTGAGAGCAGTTGACCACTCCTGTATGTCATCCACTATCAGCATGTCGATAGTCTGATAGAAGGATATAAAGTCATTCTGCTGGCCAGTGTGAGTGGCGTTGGTAAACTGTAGTTGGAATGTACGTGCATTTACATACAACACTCGCTTGGTTGGGTAAATTTTCTTGCAGTGGTTGCCTATGGCGTTCACCAAGTGTGTCTTGCCACATCCTGACGGACCGTAGATAAACATGGGGTTGAACTGCGTGGTATTGGGGTGCTCGGCTATGGACAGACCTACAGAGCGCGATAGTTTGTTGCTCGTACCCTCAATGAAGGTGCGGAAGGTCTGCATGGGGTTCAACTGCGTATCGATAGGAGGCAGATTAGTGCCATTTGCAGAACCTGGAGCCTGAGCGTACTGTTGTTGTTCTATATTTTCCTTGGCTGCCAGTACGCTCTGGTCGGGAGCCATTGTCTCGTCGTTGCCTTCCAGCACCCAACCCTTGCCTTTGGATGACTCCACTACATCTATGTCCCAACTCAGGCGTATCTTGCCGAAGGTATTGAAGATGGCCACTCGCATCACGTCGATGTACTTGGTCTCTATCTCCTCATAGATATAGCTGCTGGGTACTCTGAGCACCAGCGTCATATTGGCCACTCGATAGGTCTCAAATTCCACACGAGAGAAGAGACGGGAGTATTCCTCCTGTCCCACTTGCTCAAGTATGTACTTCTGGCACGACTGCCAGAGGCCTTTCGAGTCTTTCAAATCAGTAGTAGTGTATCTGTCCTTCCTGAATTATTTGTCTTTCTTGCCAAATACGGAGAAGTGTACGTAGCGCTTCGGATGTGACTTGAGGTCTACCATCAGCGAGTCAGCATCACGCATTGTCGCGTTGAGATTGTCGTACATTCCCTTGTCGTAAATCAGCAGTCCCATAGAGCCCTCTTTGTTGTTGATGGCTGCTGTTATCTTTTCTACATTAGCCAGAGTATTGTTCACCCTTGCCATAGTGCCCTCCACGTCCACCGCAGCCAGTTTGCCTGTCAGTTTCTCGGTGTTGTCCAGAGTGCTGTTAGCCTTCTCCATCATGCCTGGCAAATCCTTGTTGAGGGTTGCCATGAGTGTATTGAGCTCTTGTGTGGATGTCACGAGATTTGATGATACAGCCTGAGCATTATGCAGGGTCTGTGCCAATGCGGGGTCTGCCATCAGTTTGTTGAGTGATGCCATGATGCTGTCCAACTTTGGCAGCATTGCCTGCACCATAGGTACCATGGCTTGCATCTGCTTCATGGCGCCATTCTCATCTACGCCCATAATGATGCCACCTGGTTCGATGCGCTCACGAGGGTTGTTACTAAGGAGTAAGGTCACCTTGATATTGCCCATCAGGTCGCTCTCTATCGTGGCTGTAGAGCCTGCTGGAACTCGCAGTTCGGGGTCGAGTTCTGCCTCTACTATTATATCGGTATGGTTGACGTAGTCATAGTCTATATCAGTCACCGTGCCTACCTTGTAGCCATCAGCATAGATAGGTGTAGAGCGTGACAGGCCCTTCAGGTCAGAAAACTGCAGTTTGTATGTGTTGGTATTGCTAAAGACTGTCAGTCCCTTCAGAAAGTTCATTCCGAAGTACAGCGCCACCACTGCAGCGATAGCCGTGATTGCAATCTTGACTTCCTTTGTAAATATCTTGTTCATTTTTGCTTGAATTCTCTTATAGCCTCGTTTATGTTCATTTTGTCGCCGTCTTTGAATGCTATGACAAAGCAACCAGGAAACTGTGCATTGAGTTCCTTGCGCAGACGGTTTATCTCATTGTAGTCGTTTGATTCACCTATGGTATATTTTACCAGTCCGCCCTCTTTGTAATGGTCGGTATCTGTTCTGCCTTTCAGACGTGCGTCCGTCGATTTCAGTTTCTTGTCCACGGCGAAGATTTGCACTTTGAAGACGGGTTTGCTATTAACAGGTGTGGGTGCCGTCTCGACAGTTTCTGCTGCTTCTACTGTCTCTACAGGACTCTCCTGTACCATAGGAGCCACGTTGATAGCAGTATCGCTGTTGCCGTCATACCTATTCTTATACTGTGTAAAGGCTTGGTATATGCCGCGTGCTATGTCGTCAACCTTCTTCTCGTCGTTGAGTATCTGTTCGTCACTTGGTGTGGAGATAAATCCGAGTTCTATCAGACAACTGGGCATAGACGTCTCTCTCAGTACCAGGAATCCAGCCTGCTTCACACCCTTGTTGGGACGTCCTGCCGTGCTGCATACGTTGTTCTGTACGTATTTTGCCAGATCCACCGACTTCTGCATGTTGTGATCCTGCAAGAATTCGAATATGATATAGCTCTCAGAACTGTTAGGGTCAAATCCCTGATAGCGCGTCTTATAATCCTTCTCCTGCAGGATTACCTCATTCTCTCGCTTTGCCACAGCCAGATTGTCCGCAGCACGGTGCATACCCAGAGTATATGTCTCAAGTCCGCGTACAGATGAAGGTCGGGTAGGGGCGGCATTGGTGTGGATGCTGATAAAGAGGTCTGCCTTTTCCTTGTTGGCAATATCTGCTCTTCCGTGCAGGGTTACGAATTTATCTGTCTTACGAGTGTATATCACCCTTACGTCTGGGCTGTACTTCTCCACATACCTGCCAAAGGCCAGTGCAGTTCTCAGATTGATATCCTTCTCTTTAGAGAAAGCACCAATCGCTCCTGCATCATGACCGCCATGACCAGCGTCTATCACCAACGTAAAACGCTTGGTCACAGCAATCTCTGCAATGGCCATTACGCTGATTAACAGTATGATAAGTCTTTTTACCACTTTTTATTGGAGTTAGTGAATGCAAAGATACTAATAAAAGTTGAAAGTTGAAAGTTGAAAGTTGAAAGAGTCTTCTATTTTAGGATTTGTTAAGAAATGGGAAAATAATTATGAAACAGGAATTGCGCATTATGAAATTTCTTTGTAATTTTGCGCTCATTATTTTGCAAAAATCGTTAATTCGCTAATTCACTAATTTGAAAATGAGCAAACCACAAGGACAACAACTGCAGATAGATATCTCCCCAGAGATGGCGCAGGGAGTGTATAGCAATTTTGCCATCATTTCACATTCTCATGCTGAGTTTATCGTGGACCTCGCTTCCACTCTCCCAGGTACTCCTAAGGCACAGGTGGTGAGCCGTGTTATCATGGCTCCGGAGCATGCTAAGCGCCTGGCTATGGCACTTCAGGAGAATATCATGCGCTACGAGCAGGAGTTTGGAAAGATACAGTTGGATAATGCACCAATGCAGGGTGGCATCCCTGGTCCTGCTACTGCCAACCCATTCGGTTCCAGTCAGGGAGAGGCGTAGGCAGTTCACAGTTCACAGTTCATAGTTGGTAGGACAGATATACATAAAGGATATGCGCATGCATGCCTGTCATGGTGTGTTGAAGCAGGAACGTACGGTGGGCAATGACTATGTGGTCAATGTCTCTGTGGACTATCCCTTTGAGCCTGCCCTGGAGAGTGATGATGTCAGTGACACCCTCAATTACTCTCTGCTGGCGGAGATAGTGAAGCGTGAGATGGCTCTGCCCAGCAATCTGCTGGAACATGTAGCAGGACGTATCGCTCGTGCTGTCACCAGCCAGTTTCCTCTCACTGAGAGCGTCACCGTAGATATAAGAAAGATTGCCCCTCCATTCTCAGCAGACTGTGATGGAGCAGGTGTTAGAATAAAGATATGAAGATAGGTTTCGATAACGACAAATACCTTAGTATTCAGTCAGAACATATTAAGGAAAGGATAGCAAAGTTCAAGGGTAAGCTATACCTCGAACTTGGTGGAAAACTCTTTGATGACCATCATGCCAGCCGTGTGCTGCCAGGTTTTCAGCCTGACTCCAAGTTGCGCATGTTCAGCAAAATCAGCGACCAGATAGAGATAGTCATCGTCATCAGTGCTGAGGATATAGAGCGTAATAAGGTGCGTGCCGACCTTGGCATCACCTATGATGAGGATGTACTGCGCCTGCGTGATGAGTTCACCGAACGTGGTTTCATGGTGGGTTCCGTAGTCATCACTCACTACAATGGTCAGCGTGCGGCTGATGAGTATCGACATCGTCTGGAGCGCATGGGCATCAAGTCCTACGTGCATTATTTTATCGACGGCTATCCCCACAATGTCTCTCTCATCGCTTCTGATGAGGGTTTTGGCAAGAATGACTATGTCGAGACCTCCCGTCCTCTTGTTATCATCACTGCCCCTGGCCCTGGTTCTGGTAAGATGGCGGTGTGCCTCTCCCAACTCTACAATGAGCACAAGCGCGGCGTGGAGGCTGGTTATGCTAAGTTTGAGACCTTCCCCGTATGGTCTCTGCCACTCAAGCACCCAGTAAATATCGCTTACGAGGCTGCCACTGCCGACCTCAATGATGTCAATATGATTGACCCCTTCCATCTGGAGGCGTATGGCAAGACAGCTATCAACTACAACCGCGATATCGAGATATTCCCTGTCCTCAATGCACTTTTCGAAGGCATCTATGGCCACAACCCATACAAGTCACCTACCGATATGGGTGTCAATATGGTGGGCTTCTGCATCAGTGATGATGACGTATGCTGTGAGGCTTCCAAGCAGGAGATTATCCGTCGCTACTACGATGCTACCAATAAGTACGCCCTCGGAGCCGATAATGAGGGCGAGGTGCAGAAGATTCAGTTGCTCTTCAATCAGGCCAAGATTTCTACTGATTACCGCAAGGTAACCGTTGCGGCTCGCCAGCGTAAGGAGGCCAGCAACGGAACTCCCTGTGCAGCCATCGAACTTGCTGACGGTACTATTGTTACGGCGGAGTCCAGCGAGCTCTTGGGTGCCTGTGCAGCTCTGTTGCTCAATACCATTAAGCATCTGGCTGGCATCGACCATGGGCTGAAACTCATACCTCAGCACATGATAGAGCCTATCCAGAAGACCAAGGTGGAGTACTTACAAGGCAAAAACCCACGACTTCACACTGATGAGGTACTCATAGCCCTCTCTGTGCTGTCGCAGGTTAATGATACTTGTGTCAAGGCTCTTGAGACGCTCCCTCAGTTGAAGGGTTGTCAGGCGCATGCTACCGTCATGCTTTCTGAGGTAGATCGCAAGATACTCAAGAAACTTGGTGTAGGCCTTACTTGTGACCCAGTAAGAAAAGTTTAGTTCTTACTTAAGTCCCGCTTTCAGACTACGGATTACTGCGGAGTTGAATCCCGCGTGGTCCAGTTCGTTGAGACCCTTGATGGTTACGCCACCAGGGGTTGTTACTTTGTCTATTGCAGCCTCTGGGTGCCATCCTGTCTCCTTCAGCAGTGAGACGGCTCCCTGCATGGTTTGCAGAGCTATCTGCTTAGCCTGGTCAGGATAGAAGCCCATCTCGCAACCGCCCTCCATCTGAGCACGGATATATCGCATCACGTAGGCTATGCCGCATGATGCCATCATCATGCCGGGACCTACGAGATTCTCCGTCACCACGAGGGTGTCGCCACAGAGGTCGTAGAGTGCTTTTACCTGAGCCAGCGCTTCGTCTGAGGTGTCCTTGCCCTTGGCAATGAAACTCATCGAAGCACCATATTCGGCAGCGATGTTAGGGATGACGTAGCAGAACTGTCCCTTGCCCAGTACCTCGGCAAGCTTCTCCGTAGTGAAGTTTGCTGCATCCGAAACGATAATCTGCTTCTCCATATCGAGCACAGGCTTTATCTCCTCCAGTACCGTTGGCATGAGCCAGGGCTTCACTACTACCACCACGATGTCAGCACCCTTCACGGCTGCTGCGTTGTCCGTAGTGGTCGTGATGTTCTTGTATGTCTCCTTGAACTTCGTGAGCAACTGCTCGTTCTTGTCCGCTATGGTGAGAGTTACCTTACCGCTCTTAGCCCATCCGTGTATCAGTGCGCCACCCATGTTGCCGGCGCCTATAACTGCTATATTCATTTTAGTCTAATGTCTTAAGTATATTTTTTAAACGAGAGATGAAATCATCCACATTCTCCTTTGTCAGGCAGAGTGGGGGAAGGAGACGCAGAAGATTCTGTCCTGCACAGCCCGTGAAGCAGTGCTGGTCATATACCAGAGGCTTACGAACTTCTGCATGAGGGATGTCAAACTCCACTCCTATCATCAGTCCGCGACCACGTACATCAGTGATGTGCTTGCCCTCTGGCGATGCCTGCAGTTTCTTCAGTTCTGCCATCAGGTATTCACCCACGATGCGGGCGTTTTCCACGAGATTCTCCTTTTCCATCACGTCGAGTACTGCGAGTGCTGCGGTGCAAGCGAGGTGATTGCCGCCAAATGTGGTGCCCAACTGTCCATAGACGGGCTTAAACTCAGGAGAAATGAGCAGTCCCGACATTGGGAAACCATTGCCGATGCCCTTTGCTACTGTGATGAGGTCAGGACGTATGCCGAGCCACTGATGAGCGAAGAATTTTCCAGAACGGCCGTAGCCGCACTGTATCTCGTCGCAGATGAGGATGGTACCGTATTTCTTGCAGGCCTCTGCCAGTCCCTGTGCAAACTCCGCAGTTGCCATCGTCACGCCGCCCACGCCCTGGATGCACTCCAGTATCACTGCACACACGTCACCCTTCGCCAGTTCTGCCTCCCATGCAGGGAGGTCGTTCATAGGCAGAAAGGTCACATGACCGTTGTCATTGATAGGTGCTATGATTTTTGGATTGTTGGTCACCTCCACAGCCAGTGAGGTACGGCCGTGGAATGCCTTCTGAGCCGACAGGATACGCTTGCGGCCGTTGGTGAAGGAAGCCAGTTTGAGGGCGTTCTCGTTGGCCTCGGCACCACTGTTGATGAGGAAGAACTGATAGTCCTCATATCCGGATGCCTTGCCCAGACGCTCTGCCAGCTGCACTTGCAGTTTGTTCTGTACTGAGTTGGAGTAGAATCCCAACTTGTTCAGTTGCTCTGTCATCATATCCACGTAGTGTGGGTGACAGTGTCCTATGCTGATGACGGCATGACCACCATAGAGGTCCAGATACTCCTGTCCCTTCTCGTCCCATACCTTACAGCCTTGTCCCTTGACGATGTTTACGTCGAATAGGGGATATACGTCGAATAGTTTCATGGTTGAAAGTTGAATGTTGAAAGTTAAAAGGCTGACGCCTTGAGATTTAGTCCTGCCTTCTCGTCTATGTGGAACATGATGTTCATGTTCTGCACCGCTTGTCCTACGGCGCCCTTGAGCAGGTTGTCTATCATTGAGGTTACTACCACTTTCCTGCCGAATACGTCAGTGTGTACTATGGCTTTGTTGGTATTTACCACCTGCTTGAGGTCTGGCGCCTTGTCCGAGTAGTGCGTGAAGGCAGCGTCCTTGTAGTACTCCTTATATATATTAGCAATCTCTGCGGCGGTCATCGCCTTGTTGAGCGTCACCACCTCCGTGCAGAATATTCCTCGTGCGAAGTCTCCTCGGTAGGGGATGAAATCGACGGTGATGCCATCCTTGTCATATCCTTCGTCCAGCGTATCTATCACTTGTGGAGTGCTTGCAGGTCTCAACTCATTCAGCGTCTGACAAATCTCATGCAGATGCTGATGGGTGAAGAGTTTATAGACGGAGAAGTTATTATTTCGCCAAGAGAAGTGAGTCGTAGCGCCTGGTTTCTGACCAGCTCCCGTACTGCCCGTGATAGCGTTTACGCTGATGTCGTGGGTCAGCAGTCCGGCCTTTGCCAGTGGCAGCAGTCCCAGTTGTATGCATGTGGCGAAGCATCCTGGGTTAGCCAGATGCTTGCACTGTGCTATCTCCTCGCGTCTTACCTCAGGCAGGCCATAGACATAGTCGTGGTCACCCTTTATGCGGAAGTCCTGTGCCAGGTCTATTATCTTCACGTTCTCAGGGATAGAGTGCTCCTTGAGGAAAGCCTCGCTCTTGCCGTGTCCGAAGCAGAAGAATACCACATCGACCTTGTCCCAAGGCATCTCTGAGGTAAACTCCATTTCTGTCTCGCCCAGCAGTCCCTCGTGCACCTCGTACACCTTATTGCCTGCGTTCGACTCGCTGTTGGCGAAGACTATATCCACTTCTGGGTGATTGATAAGCAACCTTATCAACTCGCCACCAGTGTAGCCTGCGGCTCCTAAAATGCCTACTTTTATCATGACCTTTCTCCTGGATGTGCTAAGTAATATGCTCTGAGGGCAGTAGATGAAACCTTGATGAATCCCTTGGCATCCTCCGAAGACCATGCCTTGGCAGTCTCACCATATTCACCGAGCTTGTTCTTCACCAGGTCGTTAGGTGAGTCCACACCTACGGTCTGGAAGCAGAGCGGACGGAGCTCCAGTTCCACCTCACCCGTCACGTTGCGCTGTGAAGATGTGAGCATAGCCTCGATGTCTGCCATCACTGGCTCCAGATACTGGCTCTCATGCAGGAACATACCATACCAGTTAGCCACCTGGTCCTTCCAGTACTGCTGCCACTTAGACAGGGTGTACTTCTCCAGGAAGCGGTGTGCACCGATGATGAGCATAGGAGCGGCAGCCTCGAAGCCTACGCGTCCCTTGATGCCGATGATGGTGTCGCCCACGTGGCAGTCACGTCCGATGCCGTATGCAGCACCTATCTCCTCCACTGCCTGTATTGCCTTGATTTTATCGTCGTACTTCTTACCGTTGACAGAGCAGAGTTCGCCCTTCTCGAAACCCAGTTTCAGAGTCTCCGGACCTTCCTTCGTAGGGTGCTTCAGGTAAGCGCTCTCTGGCAGTCCCTGCTTGGAGTCGAGTATCTCGCCGCCACAGATGGAGGTGCCCCAGATGCCCACGTTGTATGAGTACTTCAACTTTGTGAAGTCAGCAAAGAATCCATGCTCATTGAGGTAGTCTATCTCCTCCTGACGGGAGAGGTTGCCGTCACGGGTCAGTGTGATAATCTCCACTCCGGGTGCCATTACGAGGAATGTCATGTCAAACCTTATCTGGTCGTTGCCTGCACCAGTACTTCCGTGTGCTATGGCGTCAGCGCCTATCTCGTTGGCATAGCGTGCTATGGCGATAGCCTGGAAGATACGCTCCGAGCTCACTGAGATAGGGTAGCAGTTGTTACGCAGCACGTTGCCGTACACCATGTACTTCAACGACTTCTCGTAATACTCCTGTGTGACGTCGAGAGTCACGTACTTCACTGCGCCCAGCTTGTAGGCGTTCTCCTCGTTGGTCTTCAACTGCTCTGCAGAGAAACCACCCGTGTTGGCGCAAGCGGCATACACCTCGTATCCGTCCTGAGCCAGTTTCATCACTGTGTAGGAGGTGTCCAGACCTCCACTGAATGCTACAACAACTTTTTTCTTAGCCATATCTTTTTATCTTTAAACTTTCAACATTCAACTTTCAACTTTCAACTATATCATCCCCCTCTTCGCCAGTGTCTTCATGATGTCCTGGAATACGCTGGCAGGCGTAGGTTCGCCCTTGTGCTTGGCGGGGTCGTAGAGCATCCCCGTGCAGATACAGAACTTACGGTTCTTCATCATCAGGATATCGTGGTTCACGCATCCCTGACAGCCGCGCCAGAAGGCGTCATCGTCCGTCAGTTGGTTGAAACTGACAGGCACATATCCCAGCGCCGTATTCATCTTCATCACAGCATCGCCGGAGGTCAGCGAGAATATCTTCGCCTGCGGCCATCTGATGCGCGCCAGTGTGAAGGTGTAGTCCTTGATGCGCTTCGCTATGCCCAGTCCCTGGTAGTTGGGATGCACTATCAGTCCCGATGTCGTCACATAGTGCTTGTTGCCCCATGTCTCGATGTAACTGAATCCTGCGAAGTTGTCCTCGGAGTCCAGTGCTATCACCGCCTTGCCCTCCTTCATCTTCGTTGCCACATACTCATGCGTACGTTCTGCGATACCCGTGCCTCGCTTCTTTGCTGCTTCGCGTATGGTATCGAGTATCTCGTCCACGTACTTCTCGTGGCTTTCGTCAGCCACCAATATTCTAACTTCTTTTGTCATATTACTATCTCCGGTATTACGGCACTCAGCTGATCCACCACGTCGAGGTGCTTGGCTCCCTCGCGCAATACTATAAATATGGTGTCGTCACCAGCTATCGTACCTATCACGTCACGAGGTGCTGCCTGGTCTATGTTCGAAGCTATGCTGCTGGCAAATCCCGGGTGGGTCTTTATCACCCCCATGTTGCCAGAAAACTGTATCGACTTGTATCCTGGCGAGGGCAGCAGGTTAGTCTGCTGAGGCTCTGGGCGGTGCATACGGCGGTAGGATGTCTCCTCAGGCAGGGCATATACGTATCTGCCGTCTCGGTCAGCAGCCTTTGCCACCTTCAGCTGTCGCATGTCGCGTGACAGGGTGGTCTGCGTCACTGCTATCCCCTGTCTCGCCATTGCCTGTATCACCTCCTCCTGCGATGCCAACTCATTGGTCAGTATCACCAGTCTCAGTGCAGCCAGCCTATCTTTCTTCGAAACCTTTAGCATAGTTCACAATGCATAATTATTCGCATTCGACTTGCAAAATTAATAAATAATTATGAATTATGCGTTGTGCATTATGCATTATTTTTACTTTTTCATGCAAAAAAGTTGCATATTTGCATAAATGATTGTCTTTTCAACTTTTTTTATTACCTTTGCACGGAGTAAGTGTTATAGCCCTCGTCCTGATGTTCATTGCCAATGTCTATGTCGGACTCGTGGCACTCTTATAGGCGAGATAGACTGACGTCTCTTCCTGCTCAGTCCTTCAGCGAGTAGGTCACCGTAGTCACCACCCTCACCTTCTTTATATAAGGAGTATTCTCGTCGCGGTTCTCGATAGAGAACTGTCCCTGGTCAGCGCTGATGATTTTGTTCAGTACGCTGTGTGAATTCTCAGCAAACTGCTGAGCCGTCTTCTCCGCATTCTCTATCGCTTCCGTTATCATCTCAGGCTTCATCTTCTGGAAAGCCACAAATTCGTACCTTATAGGATTCTCATACCCGCCGTCCACGATGGCGATACCCTGTTTCAGCAGTTCGCCCTGCTTCGCCATTATCTGTCGCACCTGCTTCACATTGTTCGAAGTCACTGTGATGGTCGAAGTGATGTTGTATCGCTGCGTCACGGGATTTGACTGATAGCGCTCCGCCGACATATCTATTACGGTAGGCGCATTGATGTTTATCTCCTCCGCCTTTATGCCGTTGGAGAGCAGAAACTGCTTCACGGCGCTGTTCGTGGAATTGATTCTCGTGTACAGTTCGCCCAGGTCGTTGCCTATTTCCTTTGTCTGTATAGGCCACGTCACCTTGTCCGCGTCCACCTCTCTCTCCGCCAGTCCCTTCACGGTCACCTTGCGGTCCTTGTTGGTGAAATTGTCGATACCCTGCTTCAGGGCAAATCCCATGATGACAATACCCAGTGCCAGAATCACTGCGCACAATACCTTGTTCTCTTTCATACCGTTTGTTTTTATCAGTTTGTTTTATCTGCGTGCAAAGTTAGAATTTTCTTTTGAAACCACCAAAATTATCAATTTTTTTTTGTACCTTTGTGGCATAATAACCAAAACAGAAAATAAACAGATGAAGACAAGAAGCATACAATACGAGACACAGGGCACCTGCTCCAAGGTGATAGGTGTGACGGCAGACGAGAACGACGTCATCCAGCAAGTGTATTTCCTTGGCGGATGCAACGGCAATCTGCAGGGAGTAAGCAAACTGGTGCAAGGTCAGAAGATAGACGATGTCATAGGGAAGCTCAGCGGCATCCGTTGCGGAGCCAAGAGCACCTCATGCCCCGACCAACTGAGCTGCGCTTTGGAAAAGCTGAAGACCGTTCCGCTGGCGGAAGAGTGATACTTTTTTAGCGGGTTACAAAAATTTCCAAAATCCCGTGCCGGTTTCGGGGTCAAACTGTCTGCCGATAGCACCGTCGATGGTAGGACGCAGTTCTATCTCCGCCGTATAGAGCACGGTGGTTGACTTCAGATGTCCGGCAGCCATACCGTGCTTAGCATCCAATCCCTCCCCTCTGAAAGAGAACAGAGCGTGAGCGTGGTGGAACAGCTTTCCCTCATCATCACGCACTATATTCCCATTGAGCGATACCAGTTCGAGCGTACCCTCCAGTACCTCCGTTTCGAAGCCACCAGTTTCAGGAATAAACAACTGAAGTTCAGCATCCTTACATCCCCCGATGCCAGAAAATATGGCCGAAGGAATATTCTCTTTCTCACAGACTTGGAAGAGGCAGTTGATAATCTCATCGTCTCTATCCATTCTCACATAATATTTCTCACCAATCTTTCTATACTCCATAATCCTATCTCAATACTAAGGGTTCGTAATTACGAAGCAAAGTTACGATTAAGTTTTTGATAATGCAAGAAAAATCGCTTTTTATTGCATTATCGAAACGAAGAAACTTTTTTGTACTATTGCTTGCGTTATCAAAAGTTTTTTGTAATTTTGCGGAAGCTCTGCCACAGAATGGCGTACCCTTGTTATACTTTTGCAGAATGGACAACGATAGAGGACAAAGTTTGATAACCAAATATGTTTGGGTGATAGAAACCATCTATCGCAGACGTAAGATTTCGTTCAAGCATTTGAACGAGTTATGGCTTCGCGATGATATCAGCAGAGGTGTGGATATTCCCAAACGTACCTTCGACAACTGGCGTTGTGTTATTTGGGATATGTTTGGTATCAATATCGCCAATGAGGGGCGTGGCGAGTACCGTTACTACATCGAGAATGAGGATGACATCAGCAAGAACGGACTCCGTTCATGGCTCTACAACACTTTCTGTGTGAGCAATGCCTTAGCAAACAGCCAGAGCATCAAAGACCGCATCATTCTGGAATACGTGCCGTCTGGACAGGGATGCCTTCAGCCCATCATTGAGGCAATGAAGGAAAACCGTGTGCTTAATATTACTTACCATAGTTATTGGAAGGACGAAGAAAATAACTTCGATGTTCAGCCGTATTGTGTAAAACTGTTCCGTCAGCGCTGGTATATGGTGGCACGAAGCACCTATACCTATTATTATGAGCAAGGCCCACGCATCTATGCCCTCGACCGCATCCATTCCCTTCACGCAACAGACGAGACATTCGAGATGCCCAAGGATTGGACTGCAGAGGAATACTTCGACGGATGTTTTGGCATCATTGCCGACCATAGGACGGAGATTCAAGATATAAAACTGAAGGTGTCAGCAGGACAGGCAAACTATATCCGTGACCTGATGATACATGAGACGCAGGAAGAGATAGAGAAGAATGAGGAATACAGCATCTTCACATACCATCTGCGTCCATCCTACGACTTCATTCAGGAGTTGCTTTGGAATGGTGCAGACATGGAAGTTCTGGAGCCTCAGTTCCTTCGTCAGGAGATAGCCAACATCGTAGAACAAATGAACAAGAAATACAAGTAATGAGAGACTTTGCAGCCATAGATTTTGAGACCGCCAACAATGCTCGCAGCAGCGTGTGCTCTGTAGGCATCGTCATTGTTCGCAATTATAAGTGATGCAATATTTTAATTAAAAACTCAATATATCCCTTTCTTAATAAGGGTTTCAGAGCGATCTTTGATTTTTTGATTTGAAAATGACAGAGTAATTTTGCAGTCTAAACTGCAAGATTATGAACGTCGGTAGCTATATTTTCTCCCAAGTTGTGGATTACATCCCTCGGTATCAGTTTGACAAACTCGTTGCCAAGTATCGTGGTAACTGGCATGCAAAGGACTTGACCTGTTACAACCAGTTGTTACATCTGTTGTTCGGTCAGATTACAAACTGTGACTCCCTGCGTGATATATGCATGTGCCTCGAAGCACACAAGCCTATTCTCTATCACCTCGGTTTCCGCAATACTGTCAACCAGTCGTCACTCTCTCGTGCCAACGAGAAGCGGGACTATCGCATATACGAAGAGTTGGGAACATATCTCATCAGCGTTGTAAGGCCTTTGTATGCAAAGACTTCCATTCCCGAGATAACCGTTGACAATGTCCTCTATGCGCTTGATTCCACAACCATCTCCACCAGTATAAAGCTGGCTACCTGGGCCTTGGGGAAATACAGCCGAGGTGCTGTGAAGATGCATACCCTGCTGGATTTGCGAGGCAGCATTCCTGCCAACATTCATATCACCAATGGCAGATGGCATGACAGTAACGAACTGGATGTCCTTGAACCTGAGCCTTTCGCATTCTATATGATGGACAAGGCTTATGTTGACTTCGATGCTCTGTTCCGTTTCCATCTGGCTGGTGCCTACTGGGTAAGCCGTCCGAAGGACAACATGAAGTATGAGGTCTTGGGACACAGGAAACTGAGTGTTTCTGATGTGGAAGGTGGCATCCGAGGAGACTTTACTATTCGCCTGACCACCAAAACGGTTGCCCTCTATCCAGAACCGATACGCGCCGTCTGCATCTATGATGAAGAAGCCGGTGAGGAAATCGCGTTCATTACGAATAACTTCGAAATCAGCGCATTGGAAGTAGCATGCCTGTATAGGCACAGGTGGGATATTGAAGTTTTCTTCAAATGGGTCAAGCAGAACATCGTTGTAAAAACCCTGTGGGGATACTCCGAGAATGCCGTACGCACCCATCTTTGGATAGCAGTCATCGCCTATCTGATTATAGCCCGAATCAAGGCGGACAACAAAAGTCCATATTCCATCACCGAGGTGGCTACGCTGATAAGAATATCAGCTTTGGAGAAGATCTCCATGAGAGAACTCCTTACCAAGCCACGCGACTCTGTCAGTCTCAATCAATCTGTCAAAGAACTCACTCTATTTGATAATGTATAACTTAACGCGATTTTATCGCATCAGTAATATTTGGAGAAATAAAAATAATTCTTTAACTTTGCAAGGAGAAAATAGTTATTTATGAATAACAAGGAATACGACATACTTGAGGAAGAACGAGGAATTGTCAGTGAACCACCTGCTATTTCTGTAATGATGGATTCACGCAGTGACATCAGCCAAACCATATCAGGTGACGAGTTGAAGGCAAGACTCCATGAGGGCTTAAAATCTTTATTCGCATGAAGGTTGCTTTTGAGTGTTACCCAACAGAATATGTTGTAAAGTACATAACAAATAACCAATACGAAGGTCAATATTTCAACCAATAACTAAACTGATTGCCTATGAGATAATTCAAATCTTAAAGACATATTGAAATAGAAGCGTCCGCTTGAATCTTGTTCTTCCTAATTCGCAAAATTAAAAAGAACACACAAGAGTAAAAGCAAGGATGCTCACGTCAGTTCTGGCGTGGGCTTTTACTCGGATATGAATGCAATGGTGTTTGGCGATACCTGGAGGAACGTAGACGAAGTAATTAGTCCACGTTTTTTTGTGTCTATATCAAAACTAAATATCAATAATTAAAGAACTATGAAAAAATTAAACCTTAATGCTTCTGCACACGATATTGCTGTGAAGAATGCAGATGGCGTTACCATTTATTACAATTATATTAATGACCAAGAACTATCTGTAACTTATGCAGGTTCCGATTATGATTCAAGAAGGTACACAGGTAAAGTTGTTATTCCAGAGTCGGTAACCTATAATAACAAGACTTATAGTGTGACGAGCATAGGCAGTGAAGCTTTCTTGTCTTGCTCAGAACTGACCTCTGTCACTATCCCCGAGAGCGTGACGAGTATTGGCAGTGAAGCATTCGATGGCTGCAAAAATCTTACCTCTGTCAATATCCCTAACAGCGTGACGAGCATAGACGATTATGCTTTCGATGGTTGCTCTGGACTTACATCTGTCATAATTGGCAACAGCGTGACGAATATTGGTGATTGTGCTTTCTTGTCTTGCTCAGAACTGACCTCTGTCACTATCCCTAACAGCGTGACGAGCATAGGCAGTGAAGCTTTCCGTTCTTGCTCAGTTCTCACCTCTGTCACCATCCCTAACAGCGTGACGAGCATAGGCAGGAATGCTTTCTCTGGTTGCTCAGGACTGACTTCTATAAACGTAGCGTCTGGAAACACGAAGTATGATTCGCGCGATAATTGCAATGCTATTATAGAAACAGCAAGCAATACTCTGATTGCAGGTTGTATGAATACTACCATCCCCACCAGCGTAACGAGCATAGGTCGTGAAGCTTTCTATGAATGCTCAGGACTTACCTCTGTAACCATCCCCAACAGCGTGACGAGCATAGGCATTTGGGCTTTCAATGGTTGCTCTGGACTTACATCTGTCACCTTCCATTGTAAAGAAATAGATGCGTGGTTCAAAGGTCTGACTTCGATAAAGAAAGTTGTCATAGGTGAAGAAGTAACGAGTATTGGCTTTGAAGCATTCTCTGGTTGCTCAGGACTTAAGAAAGTCATAGTCAAAGATGCTGCTGCGTGGTGTAATATATCATTTTTTCATCATCTCTCTAATCCTTTTTATTATGCTCATCATCTGTATAGTGATGAGAATACGGAAATAACAGATTTGGTTATTCCTGATGGCGTGACGACCATCGGAGAATGGGCTTTCTACGGTTGCTCAGGACTAACCTCTGTAACTATCCCCAACAGCGTGACGACTATTGGCAGTTATGCTTTCTTTGGATGCTCAAAACTTAACAACGTGTATAATGAGGCAACTACACCTCAAGGACTTTCGTATGACCCTAAATTCAACTACTCAACAGCAACCCTCCACGTGCCTGCAGGGACGAAAGAACTATACAAGGCAGCCGACTATTGGCATTATTTCTCAAATATAGTGGAAGATGCTTCAAGTGTTACAATATATTATAAAGATGGTATCACCTACGAATTATCAGGGAGTGAAGCAACGGTAGTTCAGGGTGGCGAATCTTATTCTGGTAATGTGGTAATACCAAAGTCTGTGGTCTATGATGATAAGACGTATGATGTGACGAAAATTGATGATGGAGCGTTTAAGGATTCGCCGAACCTCGTTTCAGTCACCATCCCTGAAAACGTAACGGTGATAGGTGAAGATGCTTTTTCTAATTGCCCTAATCTTGTCACGATATATGATGAGGCGACCAGTCCTCAGGTATTGACTGGTGATCCAGGTATCAACAACTCAGCAACTCTCCACGTGCCAGAAA
>CAJODK010000031.1 GCA_905233245.1 uncultured Prevotella sp.
TGCAGCACATATATCTCATCGGCATTCTTGATGGTTGACAGCCTGTGGGCTATTGCCACCGTGGTACGACTCTTCATCAGTCTCTCGAGCGCTTCCTGCACCAGACGCTCTGACTCTGTATCGAGTGCCGATGTTGCCTCGTCAAGTATCAGTATCGGAGGATTCTTGAGTATGGCGCGGGCTATGGAAACACGCTGCCTCTGACCTCCTGAGAGCCTGCCGCCGCGATCGCCTATCATAGTGTCATAGCCATGCTCAGACTCCATGATAAAGTCATGAGCATTGGCTATCTTCGCAGCCTCGATAACCTGATCCATCGTGGCATTAGGCACACCGAAGGTGATATTATTATAGAAGGTGTCATTGAAAAGGATAGCCTCCTGATTGACATTGCCTATAAGAGCACGAAGGTCATGGATACCCACATCACGAACGTCTTTGCCATCAATGAGTATCTCACCTGAGGTTACATCATGATAACGAGGGATAAGGTCAACGAGAGTTGACTTGCCAGAACCAGATTGTCCCACGAGGGCGATGGTCTTACCCTTAGGAATGGTGAGGTTGATATGCTTCAGCACTGGCGTACCCTCTTGATATTGGAATGACACATCCTTGAGTTCTACCTTATCCGTGAAATCGTCTATTGGCTTAGGTACTGGCAACTCCTTGATAGGATTCTCTGCCTTAAGGATGAAGTCGATACGATCCATCGAAGCAAGACCAAGTGGAATCTGATAGGTGGCCTTCATAAACTCCTTCAGTGGATTGATGACACTATAGAGTATCACCATATAGAATATAAAGGTAGAGGCATCAACAAGACTTGAGCCACTGAGTATCAGCCAACCTCCGAAGAGTAGCACTACGACGATAATGATAGTACCAAGAAACTCTGACATAGGGTGCGCAGAGGACTGACGCATTGACATCGAGATACAACTGTTGCGGAAATCATTGTTGACAGCCTCGAAACGGTCTATCATCTTATCTTCTGCTATAAAAGCCTTAATGATACGCAATCCACCAAGAGTCTCATCGAGTTGGGCAAGCATATCACCCCATAGGGTCTGAACACGAGTAGACTGGGCCTTCAACTTTTTGCTCACTTTACCCATGATGTAACCTGCTATTGGGGCAATGACAATAACGAAAGTCGTGAGTTGCCAAGAGACGAATATCATCGTCGAGAAACATACGATAATGGCTATCGGGTGCTTGATGAGCAAGTCAATACTCGAGGTAACGGAATTCTCCACCTGACTCACATCGGCACTCATGCGGGCTACTATGTCACCCCTGCGCTCTGCAGAGAAGAAGGCGAGAGGCAGTTTGAGTACCTTGCGATATACCTCCATACGTATATCCTTTACCACACCTGTACGAAGAGGGAGCATCACAGCAGAGGCCGCAAAATAACAGAATGTCTTGAGACCTGTCATAAAAACTAGTCCAAAGCCCATCAGACACAGCGTATAGAATGCGCCGTCCGAGGCTATCAATTCCTGAACGTATGCATATCCATTATTGAGGAGCGTCTCCTTGTCAAGATTGCTCCACGTGACTTCCTTATAGTGATATACTTTCTGGTCTATCTGAAAGAGGATATTCAGTATAGGAATCAGCACAACGAATGAGAAAACATTGAGCCACTGAGAGAGAAAATTCAATACTATCGAGCCTGCAAGATACTTCTTATACGGGCTGAGATAGCGTCGCATTATTTCGAGAAACTGTTTAAACATGCTTGCAAAGTTACAAATAAAAATTAAGAATTAAAAATTAAGAATTAAGATTTTTCACTCTTTAAGTTTTTTACCATAATCCTTGCTGTATTTTCTGGTGCGCTACCACCTTCATCAAGCCTTCTGCGCACCTCTTCGTAGTCGCGTAACATAGTCTCTCGCTTATCTCCGCCAGGAAGTATTTTTTCCAATTCCTCACGGACAGCCTCCACGGAGAATCGATCGGCAAAGAGTTCCTTGACGACTTCCTTGCCCGCAATAAGATTGACCAGCGAGATATATTTGCACTTGACAAATTTATTGAATGCCCAACGAGTGATACGTGGAAACGATGTCTTATAGCACACCACCTGAGGAACGTAAAAACATGCTGTCTCAAGTGTCGCCGTGCCAGATGTGACCAGTGCTGCAGTGGCTTGACTGAGAAGTGAATAGGTTTGACCAAATAAAAGACTCACCCCTAACCCCTCTCTGCGAGAGAGGGGAACGATTTGCTCATAGTATGCAGGATCAACGCTCGGAGCTCCTGCTATCACGATTTTATAGTCCTTGGCAAAGGGTTTGGCAGCCTCGAGCATTGCTGGAAGATTATCCCTAATTTCCTGACGGCGCGAGCCTGGCAACAATGCTATCACTGGAGTTCCCTCACTAACTGGGGATGGCTGGGGAGAGGCTTTCACTTCATCCCACGTAGGATTGCCCACATAGTGGATAGGGTAATTATGTTTCTGCTCGAAGAACTCTTTTTCAAAGGGCAGAATAGAGAACATCTCATCAATATCACGCTTGAAATTCTCTATGCGATACTCCTTCCATGCCCAAATCTTTGGCGCAATATAATAATAAAGGCGAGGTGTCTTCCCACCATTCTCCATTCTCCTCTCTTTCAAGAACTTGGCTATCTTGAGATTGAAGCCCGCGTAATCCACGAATATCACACAATCTGGTTTCCACACCGTAATGTCCTCCTTGCACTTCTTCATACCTCGGAGGATAGTGGGCAGGTGGAGTAGCACAGGGATAAAACCCATATATGCAAGTTCGCGATAGTGCATCACCATCTTTCCCCTCCCCTCGGTGGCCTTAAGCATATTGTCACCACCAAAAAAACGGAACTGGGCTTCCGAATCCTCCTTTATTATATGTTCGATGAGATGCGAGGCATGGAGATCACCGCTCGCCTCACCTGCTATCAGGTAATATTTCATTTAGATTTTAGGTAGTTATAGTCCGTAGCATCAGCAGTGAGAGGGGTCACTGAGGCATAGCCATGAGAAATAGCCCAAGCATCAGTGTCCTCAGCATCGGGCTCATCATTCTGATAGTAACCCGTCATCCAGTAATAGGGCTTTCCATTACCAGGATGCTTGCGCTCTTCAACCTCATTACGCCAATGGCCATATGCCATACGACAATAGCGTACCTCACCATTCCATTCCTTTGGCACATTTACGTTGAGACAGGTATAGAGAGGCAGCCCCTTCTGCAGGATATCCTCCACCATGTCAAGCACAAGTGGATTCATTGCCGAGAAGTCGGCATCATCGTCATAGTCGCAGAGAGAAAATGCAATAGAAGGTATCCTCTTCATCGAGCCCTCAATGGCAACTCCCACAGTCCCGCTATAGTGCAAATTGGTACTGGCATTGTCACCATGATTTATGCCACTAATCACAAGGTCTGGCTTGCGTGGACATACCTTAGCGTATGCCATCTTGAGACAGTCAACAGGTGTGCCACTACAACTCCACACATCGATGGAAGTTTCATTTTTACCTTCTATATGTTTGCGATGCTTCAGGGATAGCGTAATGGTACTGAAGGCTCGCGAGAAACCAGAGCGAGCACTTTCTGGCGCACACACAATAATGTCGGCCATGCCATTGAGAATACTTACCAGATGGTTAATGCCCTTGGCATGGTAACCATCATCATTGGAGATTAGTATTAGTTTTTTTTCGTTCATATGGTGCAAAGGTAAGATTTTTTTTGTAATTTTGCAAACTGAAATGCAAGAAACTTTAGAATACCTAGAACATCATGGCATAAAGCCGACAGCTGTGAGAATGTTAGTGTGGGAGAAAGCGAGCCTGCAAACGGAGACTTTTTCCCTGCACGACATGGAGACATGGATGCCTCACATGGACAAAAGTAGCATATTCAGAGCACTACGCCTCTTTGTGGAGCATGACCTGCTACATATCATCGATGATGGCACAGGGCAGCAGAAGTACTGCGTATGCCGTTGCGAGGCAAATCATCATATCAATCACATACACTTCACTTGCACGAAATGTGGCAAGACCTACTGTCTAGAGGACTACGAAATACCTATAGTAGAAATTCCAGATGGATTCCAAATGCAGGAAGTGGAATACATCGTAAAGGGCATTTGCAGTGCGTGCGCGCAATAAAACAATGTGTACCTACGTTATAATATAAATGATAACCGCATCAGTAGTAACATACAACCACCATCTTCTTGACTTCGAGCCCGTGCTGAGAAGTCTTTTCGCCTCACCTGTCAATATTGTATATGTCATCGACCATTCTGATGACATGATGGATTTGAAACAAGAATTGCAGGAGTTTGCACAGAGGGTGTTGGGGGGTGAACCTGAACTGAAGCGAAAAGCAGAAGAGGGCTTCCAACTCATCTATATTCCCCATGAGAACAATGGCTATGGAGGAGGTCACAACGTAGCTCTGAAGGAGGCGCAGAATGTCAACAGTACATATCACCTTGTCGTAAACCCTGATGTATGGTTTGGACCTGAGGTTATCCCATCACTAATAGAGTATATGGATGCCCACCAAGAAGTGGGACAGATGATGCCTAAGGTGATGTATCCTAATGGACAGATACAACGCTTGGCAAAGATGCTTCCCACGCCACTGGACATAATAGGACGTTTCTGCCTGCCAAATTTCATCATCAAACGTCGCAATGCGAAGTACGAACTCTGTCAGTCGGGGTTCACCAAGACGATGAATGTGCCATATCTCTCTGGATGTTTTATGTTTCTACGCATGTCGGCATTAGAGGAGGTGGGACTCTTCGACGAGAATTTCTTCATGTATGCCGAAGACATTGACATGACTCGTAGGATGCACAAGAAATACGAGACGCTGTATTATCCTGTTACGACCATCTACCACACTTTTACACGAGGTTCGAGAAAGAGCCTGAGACTATGGCGCATACATGTGGTAAACATCATAATGTACTTTAATAAATGGGGATGGTGGAACGATCCCGAACGCAAGGAGATTAACGAAAAAGTAAAAGAACAGATAGGAGGAGCGGTGTGAAGATGATATGTCTTAGATATATATTGTTAGCAATCATAATTGTCAATTGTCAATTGTCAATTGTCAATTGCTATGCCGATGCTGTGGGTACTTGGAAGCTTTACCCATCCTACTCCACTATCAGCAAGGCAGAGCCTACTGGTAGCAAAGTATATGCACTGGCTGATGGCAATCTTTACTCCTACAATATCAAGACGACGGAGATACGAGAATATAACGCCACTACCAACCCTGCGCTCAATGGGCGCAACATCACCCACATGGTATGGGTGAAGGGGGCTAACAAACTCCTCATTGTCTATTCCGACTATCTCATCGACCTGCTATCCAGCAAGGAAGAGGTAGCCTCTATCGTGGGACTAAGAGATGCATCTTCACTCAAAGACAAGACCATCAATGAGATACGCATCAACGGCAAGTATGCCTATCTCATCACCGGTCTTGGAATTGTGAAGGTAGATGCAAAGGACAATTATATCGAAGGCACTTATCAGAGTGCAGAGGATGTGCCTGATATGCCATCCTCATCTACTGCAATTCCAACAAGAGATGGTCCTTATGGCACCGTATATTACGACCAGACCAACAAATGCTGGTGGGGCAACGATGCCGATGGTAAACTAACTAAATACATAGAGCAGGACGGTTCCCTTGTCGCAGTCTCAACGGGTGTTAGACCAGATGGTGCAGTAAGTAGTTACGCATGGAGAATCTATAAGCACGATGGCAAGATTTTCGTGACAGGAGGAGCCTTTGCTGCTGGTATGCCTTCTACATACACTCGCAGACCTGGAAGTGTGCAGTATTACGATGGTTCTTCATGGACAAAACTTGAAGACCCTGGAACTATGACAGGCTATGACTATATAGCTGCCAACTGCATAGCTTTTGATCCTAAGGACAAAAATCATTTCTGGGTAGGAGCGGGTTCCGGATTGTATGAATATCGCAATTACAAACCTGTAAATGCATACAACAGCAAGAACAGTGCACTCTCCGCTGTGTATAACACTGACGAAACACGCTCTAATGTCACCTCCATGCTATACGACAGCAATGGCTATCTATGGGCGATGAACGGTTGGTGCGACAATTTCATAGTGCGTTTCAATAGCAACAACGAGTCAGTAAATTTTCCTCATAGCGAATACAATTTCGACAACCGTTCTACCATTGACATACAGGGGACCTTCATTAGTCCATCGAACGGATGGATGTTTATGGTTAATTCCAACTGGAATACAAATCTCTTATACTATTATAACTACAAGAACGACCAACTTAACAGCGTCAGGTCTTTTATCAATGAAGATGGAGCAAATATTGATTTTGGTTACTTGTATGGTTTAACCGAAGATGATGAAGGCAATCTATGGATAACCTCTTCCAAGGGTCCTTTTTATTGGGCTAAAGAGGATATGGCTAAGGGAAATGCAACTTTCATACAACACAAAATAAACCGTAACGACGGTTCTGGTTTGGCAGATTATCTCCTCGCTGGAGTATCCACAAGATGTATGAAACTTGATGCCGCCGGCAGAAAATGGTTTGCAACTGAAGATGGTGTGTATCTTATTAGTAGTGACAACAACACACAATTGCTACATCTCACTACAAGCAACAGTCTGCTACCTTCAAACAGCGTTTACGACATTCTTATAGAAGAAACAGGTCTTGTATGGTTCGCTACTGCAGAGGGAATTTGCTCTTATCAGTCAGATGTGACAGAAACCTACGGCGACCTCAACAGTGACAACGTCTATGCCTACCCTAATCCCGTGGAGCCTGGCTATACTGGACCTATCACTATAATGGGATTGCAGGTTGGATGCTATATCACGATAACCAACACATCTGGCTACGTAGTAAACAAAGGCACCTGTTTGGGTGGCTCATATACGTGGAATGGCTGTGACCGCAGCGGACGCCGCGTGGCTTCAGGGGTTTACAACGTGCTTGTGGCTACCGGCGAGGGTGAGAGCGGTTGTGTTACGAAGATTGCTGTCATAAGATAGAATGCAGAGGATAGAGTATATTGACATAGCTAAGGGAATATGTATAATATTGGTTGTGGCATACCATTGCAGCATACATGCAGGCCAATGTCTTGACACGGCACTGAGTAATGTGCGTATGCCTCTATATTTCTTCTTGTCAGGTTTCTTTTTCAAGACGTACGGCAGCTGGTTCAATTTGCTTCGCAAGAAGACCAACAAACTGCTTGTTCCTTTCCTGTTCTTTTACGTCACCACATCGGTCATTTTTCCTGCTGTTTTCCACGATGCTTTCGGGGTGCAGATAAACACCGTCTGTGGTTGGGCTTCCACCTATGCCTTTATATGGCCGGAGGAGTTTCCCAATCTCCCGATATGGTTTCTGTGGAGTCTTTTTCTTGCAAACATGTTATTCTGTCTCATTGCAGACATCAGCCGAAACAAGTATTGGCTGACGGCTCTTATTACCTTTGTTATTGGCAGTGCAGGGTATGCCATGAAGTTTTATGAAACAGACCTGCCGGCATTCATTGACACAACATGTTACTACATACCATTCTTTTGCATAGGGTTTGGTGCCAACAAATCAGAAATATTAAGCCGTGACTTTGGAAAGGCTCAATATTGGTGTTTGTCGGTGTCATTATTGATTATCTGTATTTTGTTCGCAAATATCAAGTCGGGTATCCTGCCACTTAACGTTCTTCTTTTCTACACGTCATGCACATCAGGAATAGCCTTCGTATTGATGTTGTCAAAACAGTGGGGACGAGTGCCGTTGATAACGTATTACGGTCGTTATTCCATTATGATACTTGTCACTCACGTCTTGGTGATACGAGCCTGCCGCAGGTTCCTTGAACCAGCCATAGCTGATGCTGATATATGCAGCGTCGCCACACTGTTGTGCGTGATGCTCATATCCCTTATGCTTATACCGATAATGCGCCGTTACATACCATGGTTTGTTGCACAAAAGGATTTAATATGACTGAACACCTGCACATAATATGTCTTGCCCAACCATATCCACCTACGTATGGGGGAGCAATTGACATGTTCTATAAGATAAAAGCCTTGCATGGCGCAGGAATAAAGCTTATCCTGCATGTGTTTCTGTACAGAGACTATAAAGAAGAACCTGAGTTGGAGAAGCTGGCATCAAAAGTTTTCTATTATCGCAGGGACACTGGAGCGAAGAATGTTTTCTCCAGTATACCATATATTGTCAAGAGCCGTATAAACGAGAATCTTCTCAACAATCTGTGCAGGGATAAATATCCAATACTGTTTGAAGGACTACATACGTGTGGCATTCTCTCACATCCTCAGCTTCGTGACAGATTCAAAATGGTACGTATGCACAACATCGAGCATGACTACTATAAACTGCTGTCCTCATATCATCCTCTGGCGTGGGCATCATTATTCTATCGCTTGGAGGCACGGAAACTGAAGAAATTTGAAAGGATTCTCAATTATGCAAACCGCATCCTTGCTATCTCAAATGCCGATGTTGCTCAACTGTGTAGGCGATTCCCTGACAAGGATGTCAGACTTCTTAATTGTTTTTTTGATGACACCATCAATGATTGTGATATCAAAACAAAGCCATATCTGCTTTATCACGGAAACCTCTCTATTTCAGAAAATATAAAAGTGGCGGAATACCTGCTTGATGAGATTGCGCCAAATATCAATCACAGACTGATTATCGCAGGTCGCAATCCTACGAGAAGCATCTGTCAGAAGGCTGCACAATATGATAATGTGGAAGTTATAGCCAATCCCGTGCAACCACGCATGGAGCAGCTAATGACCGAGGCCCAGGTGAATCTGGCTATCACGCTTCAACCAACAGGGATAAAGCTGAAACTCCTCAATGGACTATATAAAGGTCATGGATACTGTATTGCCAACAGAGAGATGTTACATGGCAATTCACTTGGCACCCTTTGTATTGAAGCAAATAGCAAAGCAGAGATACTATCCGCTATAGACAAAGCTATGAAGAGCACTGCTTCTTCAGACGTTATTGCAGCAAGGCGCAAGACCATTGCAGATTTAGGTTACAATAGCATTACAAATATCATCGACGAGCCATAGGATAATGAAGATATTGTATGAAATAGAACGCCTTTCGACCAACGGAGGTTTAGAACGCATCCTTACCGACCGTATGAATTACATGGCAGAAGAGTGGGGGTGGGACATTACGGTGATTACCCTTTTGGAGCAGGATTGTCAGCCATATTACAGATTGTCCACAAAGGTGGATGTGGTAGGACTCGGTGTAACTTCGTCAGGACTCATGATGTGTGCGAAGTCTTTATGGAAGTTGAATAAGGTCGTTAAGCGGTTGAAGCCAGATATATATGTGACATTCCAGACCATTGGAGCTCTGTCATGTTTGTTTCGTACACATAAAACGCTGACTGTCTATGAAGCCCACGGTACCAGAGCCTATATACAGCACCCTTTGGCTATGGATATAGCAGAAAGATTTGCTGATGCGATAGTAGTTCTTAGCGACAGCCATGCTAAAGACTACCCAAAAGCAAAGCATATCGCAGTTATACCAAACTTCACCCTATTCGCACCGAAGTCTTCACCTAACTACCAATCAAAAATAGTGATGGCGGTAGGCAGAAGATGTTTTGAAAAAAACTTCGAACGGCTTGAGGAATTATGGAATATAGTTCACGAGAAACAAACTGACTGGCAACTGAAGATTCACCACGATACTCAAGACATGGTCTCGGCCTATCTCGAAAGTTCCGTACTTGCTATGACATCAAGATTTGAGGCACAGCCTATGGTGCTCATTGAGGCTATGACATGCGGGCTCCCTTGCATTGCCTTCGACTGTCCTTATGGCCCTCGGGATATTATCGAAGATGGTAAGACAGGTTTTCTAATTCCATACAATAATAACGAGATGTTCATAGAGAAACTCACCTATCTGATGGAACATCCAGAAGTAAGAGAACGCATGGGCGAAGCAGCAAGGGAATCTGTAAAGCGTTTCTCTGTGGAAACAATTATGGAGAAATGGAGGAAACTCTATGAGGGATAGAAAGGGGCTCATATCGGCATTCTCTCTGATAGTACTGATGGCATTAAACCTATGCTATATGCACTATGAGGTGTATGTCTGCGACAATGGCGTCACCAACCCTGCTGGAAGATGGGCGCCTCTTTACTTCATCCTCTTTGACATCCTCATACCTTTATTCTTCTTTGAAGTTATTACTTTGGGACGACGTAAGATAGCATACTCACTGACCTATGCTCTCATTCTATTCTTCACCATAGCAAACATTGTATATTCACGTTTCTTGGGGCAGTATATTCCTATTGACGGATTTCTGGAATACGAGAATATGCAAGGCTCCTGGTGGCTCGGTTATGTCTTTGAGGCTTTTCGATGGACAGATATATTTATCATCGCTAACATCATCATATCCATCTTTGTCATTCGCATGTTGCCTAATGAAAAATCATGGAAAGCCCCCGTCAGAGTGCTGTGTCTGATTCTTGCTATTGCTGCATTTTACGCATTCAGGGTTTCCGTACATTATGAAGACGTAACTCAAAACAATGGTGACAACACACCAAAAGCAGAGTGGATCCTACGACAGTTTATCGGCAATGCTGATGAACCTGTCTATGCTCCGAATGCTCATATCTTTGCACATGGCATTGTAGTTGGACAGCTGTTTTCTGGAATAATAAATAGAAATGCAACTATCACACTAAGTGAAAAAGAAAAGTCTGAAATCTTCTCTCTGATAAACATTCGCAATAAAGGCACTGATGCCCTCTGTGACTCATGCAAAATACAAGGCAAACCTAACGTCGTAATGATAATTATGGAGTCAGGTCTCTCTCGGGCCATAGAAGAACGTATCAATGGCAAATACGTAATGCCTCATCTTAGAGTTCTGGCATACGACCCTCACAACTACTACAACCCACAAATAATATCAAATCGAGGTGCTGGCGAATCAAGCGATGCACAGGTTTCGTACTTCACAGGACTGATACCTCTCAAGAATGAGTTCACCATAATGCGTGTGCTAAAAGACAGTATTATAGCACTGCCCAGACTCCTTGCCCAAAAGGGCTATACCACATGCATCACGATACCCAACGATGAAAATTTCTGGCATCAGAAAGAACTGAACCATAAATACGGTTTTACTCATTCTTTTGCACTGGGGACAAAAGATAATGGCAACTGGTGCCAGGATGATGAAATCTTCCGCTATGTCATCGAAGAGCAGAAAAATCTCCATGCGCCATTCTTCCACGTGATACTGACTCTAAGCATGCACTCTCCTTATGTAGAAGGTTCTGGATCAAGGTATCAAAACTATCTCAATAAGTGCCACTTTGCTGACACTCAGATAGGTCTGTATATCAGTCATCTTAAAAAAAGTGGTACATACGACAATACCGTCATCATGATAGTCTCCGACCACGAGCCACCATCTGATTGCCTTGACGTATCGGAGAAGGCATCAGAATACAGCCTACTACCACTCATCATCGTAAATAGCGGTATTGCACCGTCTCGTTTCTCCAAGAAACCATGCAATCAGATAGACCTCTTCCCCACCATGCTCGACATGTTTGGGATACAGAGCGAATGGCGAGGAGTGGGTAGAAGTCTGCTACGAGACAATGACACATATCAACTGACGGAGAAAGAGGAACGTATCTCCGCAAATATCCTGAGAAGCAACCTATGGCAAACATCGGAACGATAACAATCCTCATCCCTGTATATGGAGTAGAACAGTACATGGAAGAGTGTGCTGTTTCCCTGTTTGAGCAAACTTATAAGGACATAGAGTACATCTTCTGCGATGATTGTACTCCAGACCGCAGTATAGAGATTCTGAAAGAGGTCACTGAACGCTATCCTGAACGCAAACCTCATGTGAGGATTATTCGCAATAAGTATAATCTAGGTATTGGTGGCACCCGTGCCCGCCTTCTCTCAGAGGTGAGGAGTGACTACTTCCTCTTTGCTGACAGCGATGACTTCCTTCCCCTCAATGCTACGGAGGTTCTTGCCAACCGCATGACAGAGACTGATGTAGATATCGTAGAGGGCGCCTTTCAACTTTTCACTGAAAATAAATACGGAGCAATTACCTATCCCTGCCACGATGACATTGATAAGTACCGTAAAAAGATTCGGATAAGAACCTTCTGCCACACTCTATTGGGTAGATTATACAAATCCGAAATCCTAACCCGAGTACCTGACCTCTTTGTGCAGGGCATTGATGTGGCTGAGGATTATTGCGCTCTCTCACGTCTCGTCTCGGTCACGTCGCGGGCATGGACTGATGAGGTGGTGTTCTACTATCGCACGGACAATGCAGGTAGTTACACCAAGCAAGTAACACGTAAGGAGGTCATCTCTTACCTTAATGCCATAGGGTTGATGGTGCTCTTTTACGCTTCCCGTGGTTCTCTTCCTCTCTCTGTGGAGATTGGTGCGCTCAATGCTTATCGTTCTGGCTACGAGGTCGGGATGTCTGCCTCGGAATGTGACGAGATAATACAGTATCAGCCTGAACACCTTTTTGCAAAGACCCTTTACAGATTGTTCCACTCTAACAATCTCGCTTACCACATCGCTGACATAACTTACCGCATAATGAGGAAAGCCATCTCCAAACTGTAAACCTGCAAACTATGAAAAGAATATGCAAATACTGAGGCATGAGTGACTTCCTGTACCCCACGGCCTTGGCCAGATTGTGACTCATGAGCATCATATTCTTCGTATATCGCCAGTGCTTCGCTATGTCACCACGAGTTATCGAACTATTGTCTATCGTGTAGTAATACGTCCTATCGGGGAGATTTACGAAGTTGCCCTTTGTGCCCAGCAAAGTGGTGAGTTGCTTATCCTCAGCAAAGTATTTTCGTCCTGCAAAGAATTCCGGATATTCCTCCATCAGTTCCATCATCGCCTTACGTCTTGTCATCGCATAGCACACCATCTGCCCCGAACGCTGATGCATCATTCCGTCTATTACATCCTGTCCCGACAGTAGGCCCATAGGAAACAAATCATTGTTGGGCGTCAGAATCTCTCCTGTATTACCTCTTCTATAATATACCTGTGTGAATACCTGCACCACGTCTGAGTGCTGTCTCATGACATCCAGGCAGAGTTGCATCCTACCTGGGCACCACTCATCATCGCCGCCACATTCCATTATGTACTCACCCTTAGCCTCCCTCACGCAACCATAGTAATTGTCCACGATGCCCTTATTGGGTGCCTTTGGCATCAGCCTCACCTTTCCCGGATAACGCTCAGCATACTCCTCGCACACTCTTCGCGTATTATCCCTCGATGCATCCTCACCGATTATCACCTCGAAGTCGGCATCGCACTCCTGAGAGAGGATGGCATCCAGCGCCCTGCCTATCGTACGCTCCTGATTATATGTACAGACTATTACTGATACCATCATCATGGTTCAAAGGGTTTGTCGCTTGTTAATAATTCCACATCATCCATCCTTCCATCGTGCGGATGAACCATTGACATGGCATAGCACAGATGTTGTCGCTCTGGTACGGTGACCTCCTCACCCATAGCTGCACGGACTGTGAGTTCTGTAATATTTATGCCTGCCGCCTTCTCTATGATAAAGGGTATTAACGGACCACCATTGCGCGGACCTATCTCCAGTATCCATATCCTCTCCTGGGCATCCACCAGATATTCCACGTTGCATGGTCCCTGACGGTATCCCAGTTCTCTCAGTATCTCCTGCACCGTGGCACGTGCCTTGTCCTGCAGATGCTGCTCCTGCGTCGAGGGATACACCTCTGCTGCAATAACGAAGGGGCTGTCCTGCTGTTTGTATTGATCGCACATCTCCCACGAAACTATCTCACCATCGACGACAAAAATATCTCCGTCCTGTTGGCGTCCTACACTCTCTATGAAGTCCTCTATCAGTACGCTTTGCGACCTTGAGTATCCCACTGTCTCTTCCCAATGTTTCCTTATATCTTCAGCAGTACACACCTTGAACACCCCACGGCTGCCAGCATTGTCGGTGGGTTTCATCATGTAAGCACGGTCACCTGAATTATTCTCTATGACCGCAACGGCCTCATCCATGGTTACCACCTTATGAGCCTCTGGCGCAAGGAAACCCTTTTCACGCATGAATTTCCTGAACAAATCCTTATGGGTCATGGTATAAACCACATCATACGGATTGCCTGGCAGTCCCATCTTCTCTTGCACATAGGCAGCAATGGGAGCGAGGACATCAGAGCAGAAAGGCACTATACCGTCTATCTCCAGACGCTGGGCCTCCTTCAGCACTGCCTCTTTGTCCATTATGTCCACCTTGCAATACTCGTCAGCTATCTTATGTCCGGGATTATCCTCATGCAGGTCGGTGCTGATGACGTAATACCCCAGCCTCTTTGCTGCCTTCGTAGCCTCAGCCTGAACGAAGTTGCCACCAAGTATCATTATTCTCTTCTGCTTCATTGTGGTTTCTGTATTTGGAATAAGTCATTCTCCCACACCACCTCGTAGCGGTGTCGCTTCAGAAAGTCATGGCGCAGGGTGATTTTCTTATTGACGTGGAATGTCACGGGATTCTCTGCCTTGTCATTATCCCAGTCTTTATGTGGTCTGTAGTAGCATGTCGGACTTCCCTTCTCTATCACCACTACGGGGAGTGGCTTCGTCTTTTCTGCCTTTTCTATCTCTCTTTCCAGAGAGGCAGCATCGTATGACAACAACCATGCTGAGGGCACCCACGGACGTGTCTCCGTCAGATAGTTGATGCCTGGCAGGCTGTAGTATGCCATGAGGTAATCTCCCTTCTGCACGTATGGTTTCAGTGCCGCCAGTAGGGTATTGATTATCTCTGCATGCTCCTTCGAAGTGTATGTCGTGGCCAGAGGGTTGTCTATACGATAGGTCTTCTCCCATCTTGGACCTTCATCAAAGTCGCACCTGCTGGCTATCGTATGTATCATGACCAGGCAGTATGACACCAGCGATAGAAGGAGGTAAAGGGCGACCTTCGACCTTCGACCTTTGACCTTAGACCTTTGACCTTCATACAGAATAACTATCGCCAGCGGCAGAGCTATCAGGTCCGAACAGTCACCCATATTGGCTATGCCAAAATCACTACCCAGCGGTTGCAGATAGGCTTGCAGCAGTGCCAGGGATATGATACATACACGCTGGGCATTGTTCCTCTCCTTATACAGTGCCACAAGCAGAACTACGGTAAACAGCGTGTATAGGGTGATAATGACGGGTTCGCGGAACCATGCTACAGGCAAGACCAGCAGCAGCAGCACCCGCTTCACTATCATCAGGTACTGGGTGAGATACTCACTCATTAGTTGTGCTATGCCATGGGTATTGTCACTGCTGTCTGCTATAGCCATCCCCACAGTGAGGTTGTCCGCAAACAATCCCAGATGTCCCAGTGCCATCATCAGCAGCATCTCTGCCACTATGCCTGCTGCCAGTCCGCCGAGTGCCCATAGTGGCAGTAGTCGCCCTCGCCCTCCCTTATAGTAATATGGTATGAATGCCAGCAAGAGTCCACACAGTGCCACATTAGGCAGTCTCGTGAATATATTGACACCTATTATCACGCCAGCCATGAGCGCCCACTTCCCTGAGTCACGCATCATCGCTCTGTCCATACATCCTACGGCGAGAGTGGTCAGCAGGGCTGTCAGGAAACTGGGATAGATGACCATGACACCACTGGAGAAGGAGATGAGATACATCGTCATCGCCAACAGACACAGCCCTCTCCTCGCATGCGGACGAAGCACCCAGTATATCGTGAGGCAGGTGAGGATATTGACCAGCGCCCCTCCTATGCGGAAGGCGATGTATCCGTATTGTCCGAACAGCATCTCCCAGACTCCTCCCAGCAGTACACCGTTGTAGTACAGAAACTGGTACTGACATACCGACGGGTCGCGAAAAATCCATTGGTAGGCAGACATGAAGTAGGTCTCGTCATACATCGAGAATCCCTGTCCCACAAGCAGTCCCTCGAATGCCATCGCCGCTATGACAAAGAGCATGAGCGAACGTTTCTCGCCGATATTTCTCCCCAAACTATTCATCCTTCTTCAGCATTCCTTTTACCTTGCTTACCGACATCAGGCTGGTGAGCACTATCAGTACTATGCCGCATATCCAGTAGGTCATACCTGTGAGTCTCGTCGTGAGGTATGTCACTATAACCACCGCTGTGTATATGAACAGTTGCATAAACTGCTTCCTGCTGGGCAATACATTGTATCTCCATCTCGTGCATGCTGCCACAAAGAAGAGGTCCAGGAAATTGCTCATAAAGAGCGCCACGCCGATACCGTCAAGACCATAGAGACTGTAGCCCAGTGTCACCATAGGCAATAGCAGTACGCACGAGGCTGTCTCTATCACGAAGAACAGTTTGGAGTCGCCTGCCGACAGTGCCATGTATGCCAGTGGCTGGTGCATCCCTCTGTATATCAGGCTTGCCATGATTATCTGTGCCATGGGCACCATCATCAGGAATTTTCCACTCAGCAACAGGGGAACGATGATGGGCATGAAGATGATGAGAGCCACGGAGATGGGCAGGCATAGCGGCACACAGACCTCTATCTGACTGCGTACTGTCCTGAGGCGCTCTTCGTAGTTGCTGAAGACTCCCGCCAGACGTGGGAAATAGTCATTGCTCAGCGAAGCGAGTATCACTCCTGCCACCGTGGTGCTGAGGGCTGAGGCTGAGGAGTATAGTCCTACGGTCTCCAGCGAACCTGCCTTGTTGAGGTAGGCTTGTATAGCCAACTGCGTGGCATGCGCCACTACTCCTGCCAGGACAAATGTGATACCCAGACGCAGCATCCTGCCTCCTGTCTTGAGAAATGAGGGGGAGAAACAGAATCGCGGACGGTACTGCCTATATGAAAAGCCGATAACTACCAGAGCCTGCACCGTAAACATCAGCACCAGTGCCGGCACTACTGCATCCATGCCCCATACGTAGTACAGCGGTATCGTGGTCAGTATTCCTACTATGACCTGCATTACGGATACGGTAGCCAGTTCCTTCAGTCTGTGCAGACCTGTCAGCACTACCAGTTCGCCGCATACCAGCGAACTCAGTCCCACTGCTGGCGACAGCAGCATGTATCCCCATGTATGGTCGCTGTCGTTGAAGGTTGCCCTGGAGAGCAAGGGTGCCAACAGCAGGGTGAGCACCACTCCTGCCACTACGAATATCGCCACCCACGAGCGGGTCAGCATCACTGCCTGTTCCAGTCTCTCCTCTCCGCCTGGCTCTTCACGCCTGCCGTAGGCTGCTGCTATCTCCGTCACGCCACTTTTGTCCATACCCACATTGGTGGAGGTATGCATCAGTTCGCGTGTCTCGTTGTATATGCTGTTGAGCCCCACACCGGCAGGTCCCAGCAGCATGGCAGCCAGTTTGGTTCTTATTATGTTCAGCGCAAGATTCAGTCCGTGAACTCCGCCAAAGAGCGTCATCGCCTTGAGTATGTCCTTATATGTTGATTTCATAGGTATCGTAGCAGAGGGTGCGCGCTCCGTACCCTTCCTTCTGGAAGAGCAACTTAGCATTGAGGTCGGCACTGTCTGCTTCGTTGGATTTGCCAAAGTCGAAGTATCTGTGGTCGGGGAAGGACTTCAGCAGATAGTCCATGATGGCATCCACAGCACCGCATTGTTTGCCTTCGTCATTGGAGGCTATATACTGTGTATGAACGACCTGCTGCGATACATAGACCACTATGCCGCCCACGAGTTTGCCGTCCTTACGTGCTTCTGCCAGCATGATATTCTTGGGAAACCGCCCTTTGAGCAGTAGTATCTCGTCTATCGAGTGCACAGGCTTCACGTGGTGTCGTGTCTCCAGATTCTCTGCCAGCATCTTCCAAAATTCGGGATAATCCTCACCAAAGGCTACCTCTATGCCTGCAGCCTCGGCTTTCCTGAGGCCTCCCTTGCGACTTTCCTTCCACTTCAATTGCTCGCTCAGCACTATCGTTGACGATGGTTCGCGCTCCGTGAGTCTGTAGTCTGCAAAGACCACATGCAGGGCGTAGAGAGGTTCGTCAGCGGGAACGATATCGTATATCCATGGTGCCGGTTTGTATATCATCCTCTCTATCCCCACCTCTCGCAGATAGTCTCTCAGCACCCTCATCGCCTCCACGATGCTCTCCGTCACGGCCTCCTTACCGAGCACCAGTCCTCCGTATGTCAGCCCCTGATGTGAGCAGAGCACTCCGTCCTTCTCATTGGCGGGCAGCAGGGCGATAAGGCGGCCTTTTTCATTATAGAACATCAGCGAGTGGTCCCTGAATCTGTCCTGGTGGTAGTCCATGTAGCCACGCATGAAAAGGAAGGTTCCGTTCTTGGAGCCCTCCACAAACTTGTCCCACTCCGGGGCGTCACTCTGCGTATATCGCCTTAAACTCACCATAGTCTCTTATATACTCCTCCTCATCATAGTGCTCTGAGGCAAGACACATACAGACAGCACCTGAGGAAAAATCCTCCAGCGTGCGCCATATCCCTGGCACTATCAGCAGTCCCTGCCATGGGTGGTTCAGCAGCACCTCTCTGCGCTCCCTGCCATTGTCTATCACTACCTTAAACGAACCGCTCATGGGCACCAACAACTGTCGGAGCGTCTTGTGGGCATGTCCTCCACGGCTCTCGCCGCTGGGCACATCGTATATCCAGTACGAACGCTTTATATCAAATGGTACATCATCCATCTGCTCCACCACGGTGAGGTTGCCCCTCGCAGGGTCGCTGATTTTTCTCAGGTCTATTATTTTACAATCGTCCAGATTAGTCATAAGTGAGGACAAAGTTACAAAAAAATAATAAATCTGACAAACTTTCAACTTTCAATTCTTCATTTTTTCAACTTTCAACTTTCAACTTTCAACTTTTCTTCGTACCTTTGCATCATTGTAACAGTGTACACGTGCATGCGAAAACTTCTCCTACTCATAATAATTTTCAATCTTCAATCCTCATGCTTCGCCCAGCAAAGCAAAATGTCCCCCTTCGTCAGACAGGTCTATCTGGAGCAGGAGGCGCGACAGAGGAGCGAGCTGATGTCCAGGTCGTCCGTCCCAGAGGAGAGGATGATGCCGGTCTTTGTAAAGACGACTGACCGCGAGGCACTCCGTTCGGAGGGCTACAGGATACTGGCGGAGTTTGGCGATGTCTATATCATCAGCACTCCCGTCTCTCGCCTTGGCGAACTCTCTGCCACCTCTGGTGTGGAGCGCATCGAGGCGAGTGAGCACTGCGAGGCGACCAATGATGGTGCTGCATCCATCACTCACGCTGCTGACCTCCACACGGCCACCCCTACGGGCTATACGGGCAAGGACGTGGTAATGGGACTTATGGACATCGGTTTTGACCTCACCCACCCCACCTTCTGGTCTGCTGATGGCACGGAGTACCGTATCAGGAGATTCTGGGACATGCTGGACCAGACCTCTGGCGGCTCTCCCGTCACGGGGGTTGATGAGAAGGGTAAGGACACCACCTACGTAGGACGTCAGTACATCTCCCAGGAGGAAATCCTCGCCAAGGGATGCTCTGCTGACGGTCATAAGTCCGGTCACGGCACCCATACTGCGGGCACGGCGGCTGGTTCAGGTCGCAATGAGGACGGCTCTCTCTCCGACTACGCTGGCATGGCTCCTGAGGCTGACATCTGCCTGGTGAGCAATGCCACCAGCATCGCCGCTGGCATCATCCCCGAGGAGGACTGGTATAAGTACAATTCCGCACTCGACGCCCTGGGCTTCAAGTACATCTTCGACTATGCCGAGTCCGTGGGCAAACCGTGTGTCATCAGTTTCAGCGAGGGCAGCACTCAGGAGATGGAGGGCAAGAATGCGCTCTTCAATGAGACGATGCTCGCCATGCAGGGACAGGGCAGGATTTTCGTCTCGTCGGCTGGCAATGAGGGCAACAAACTCACCTACATCAACAAACCTCTCGGTACCTCGTCAGCAGGAGCCTTCGTGAGACCTTACGGTAAGAGGGCGTACTACAACACGCGGTCGAGCGACAAGATGACTCTCCGCATCACCTACTACCCCTCTGACTCCGACCCCATCATCAAGGAGTATCATACCGACCAGATACTGCCTTGCGAAAAGAGCATCCTGGCAGATACCTTCGAGATAGCGGGCGTCAAAGAGGTGGTACTGCTCAATGCCTACCCCAACGTCTATGACAATTCGCAGTGGGTCACCGAGGTACTCCTCACCACTACCGACAATACCGTCACCATAGGTCAGGCGACACCCATCTCCGTCACCCTCCTTGGCGGGGACATCTCCGTGGAGGCCTTCTCGCGTGGAGGGTATTTCACCACCAACTCCAAGGATGCCTCCCTCTGCAATGCCGAGGCTACGCACAATGTGCTCTCCCCAGGTGCTCTGGAGTCAGCCATCTGCGTGGGTTCCGTCAAGAAGGCGAGCCCTTACCTGATAGCTGGCGATAGTGGCGTAGGACCTGCCGTTACTGGCATCACCAAACCCGATGTCGTGGCGCCAGGTGTCTCTATTATGTCTGCCAAGAGCAAGGCATACTATGGTTCCTACGGTTGGTTTACCATGACGGGCACCTCGATGGCAACGCCCGTCGTGGGCGGCATCGTGGCTCTCTGGCTTGAGGCATGCCCTACCCTCACCCGCGAGCAGGCTCTCGAGGCTATAGCCAATACCTCCTCACATCCCGACGACTCTCCTACCCCAACAACACCTACGGCCACGGACTCATTGACGCCGAGGCAGGCTTGCAGTATATCCTCAGTCACTTTACGGGGATAGAGAACCTCTCCCCAACCCTCCCCCGCAGGGAGGGAGCCTCATACTATGACCTGCAAGGACGCAAACTCAGTGGAAAGCCTACGGCAAAAGGAATATATATACATAATGGAAGGAAGTACGCAAAATAGGTCTTACGCTAACGTCATCCTCCCCCTGCCCCTCGACGGGCTCTTCACCTACTCCATTCCCAGGAAGTTGGAAGGAGAGGTGCGTCCCTTCGTCAGAGTCAAGGTACCCTTCGGCATCACCAAGACCCACACCGCACTGGTAGTCACCGTACACAACAACCCTCCCGAACCAGGCATAACGGTGAAGCCCCTCATCTCCGTCCTCGACTCCACCCCCGTCCTGCTCCCTGGCCAGTATCGTCTGTGGGAGTGGATAGCCTCGTACTATATGTGCCCACTGGGCGACATCATGGTGGCGGCACTGCCCGCTGGCATCAAGAATGAGGACCACTACCGCCCTCGCACCGAGACCTACGTCCGCCTCGGTGATAAAGCACTCCCCCAATCCCTCGTCCGTTCCCCCAAACAACTCGAAGTCTTCAATAAGTTCCTCGAACTAGGCGAGACTTCCCGCCAAACCCTCCAAAACGCCACCTCCTGCTCCCCCTCCATCATCAAGGCCCTCGTTGACAAGGGTTTCCTCGCCCTCTACGACAAGGAGGTGGGACGTCTCAACACCTCCGGCGACTACCACCCCGAGCGCATCAAGCCATTAAGCGAAGCCCAGCAGCGAGCCCTCCTCCAGCTCCCCCCTTCAGGGGGAGTGACCAAAACTCTGAAAACTGCTGATGTGATACTATATAAACAACTTAAAGAATTTTCTAAAGAACATAGAAAGAAACCCACATTCGCAGAAGAAACACTTTGGAGTTATTTAAAGGGTGATGCACTTGGAGTTCGATTTCGCAGGCAACATGTGCTTGATTGTTTTATTGCTGATTTTGCATGTCTTACACATCGTCTTACTATAGAACTTGATGGCGGTTATCATAATGATGAAGAACAGGCTGAGTACGATAGGCTACGCACACTTGCCATACAAAAACTGGGATTCAGGGAACTCCGCTTCTCCAATGAACAATTACTAGGAAATATTGACGGCGTTATAACAAAAATCAAGGAAGCTTTAAACACTCCCCCTGAAGGGGGGAGTCGGAGAGGGGCTTCCCTGTTGTACGGCATCACCTCCTCCGGCAAGACGGAGATATACATCCACCTCATCAAGGAAGCCATCGAGAGAGGCGAGCAGGTGATGTACCTCCTCCCCGAGATAGCCCTCACGGTGCAAATTACCCAGCGACTGCAACACGTCTTCGGTTCGCGTCTGGGCATCTACCACTCCAAGTATTCCGATGCCGAGAGGGTGGAGATATGGCAGAAACAGCTCTCCTCATCCCCCTACGACGTCATCCTCGGAGCCCGTTCGGCTGTATTCCTGCCCTACCAGCGGCTGGGACTCGTCATTATCGATGAGGAACACGAGACATCCTTCAAGCAGCAGGAACCCGCTCCCCGCTATCACGCCCGCAGCGTGGCGATGATGATGGCATCGTGGGCTAAGGCTCGTGTGGTGCTGGGCACCGCCACGCCCTCCGTGGAGAGTTACTACAACGCCCAGCAGGGCAAGTACCAACTCGTGGAACTCCGACAGCGCTACCGTGACCTGCAGCTGCCCCTCATACACGTCATCGACACCAAGGACCTCCGACACCGCAAGATAATGACGGGCCTGCTGTCACCGCAGTTGGCATCCGCCGTACACGAGGCGCTGGGGCGAGGCGAACAGGCTATCATCTTCCAGAACCGCCGCGGTTTCTCCCCCGTCGTGGAGTGCCATCAGTGCGGCTGGAGCCCCAAGTGTCCGCACTGCGATGTGTCGCTCACCTATCACAAGACCACCGACAGCCTCTCCTGCCACTACTGCGGCTACACCATGAAGATGCCCACCCAGTGTCCCGACTGCGACAATCGCGAACTGCGCGACCGCGGAGCAGGCACCGAGAAGGTGGAGGACTATTTCCGCCTCACCTTCCCCGAGGCACGCATAGCGCGCATGGATCTCGACACCACACGCACCCGCAATGCCTACGAACGTATCATCGCCGAATTCTCCGCTGGCAAGACCAATCTGCTCATCGGTACCCAGATGGTCACCAAGGGACTCGACTTCGACCGCGTCTCCGTAGTAGGTATCATCTCCGCCGACACCATGCTCCATCAACCCGACTTCCGAGCCTATGAGCACGCCTTTCAGATGATGACACAGGTGGCAGGGCGTGCAGGGCGCAAGGGACGCCGCGGACAGGTCTTCATACAGACCACCCACCCCGAACTGCCCGTCATACGCCATATCCTCAAGGGCGACTATGAGGCATTCTTCCAGTCCGTCATCAGGGAGCGCAGGGCATTCCGCTATCCACCCTTCACGCGGCTCATCTATGTCTATCTCAAGCACAAAGACGAGCGCACCGTCGATAGCGCAGCCATCGAACTCGCCAGCCGTCTGAGGCAGGCATTTCCAGCGCGGGTGCCAGGACAGGCGCTTTCCGAGCGGGTGCTCGGTCCCGACAAACCCGCTGTGTCACGCATCAAGACGCTGTATATCAGGAAGGTCATGCTCAAACTCGAGACCAGCCTCAGCATCACCGCCTCGCGGCAGGCTATACGTCAGGCGGTCGCTGCCCTCATGCAGGACCCCCGCTACAAATCCCTCCTCATCTACTACGACGTGGATCCCGAGTAGGGGCTTTGCCCCTCTACTCCACCTGGGTCTTGGGCCAGTTGACGAGGAAGAGCTTCTCCGTGGCGCGGGTGATGGCGGTGTAGAGCCAGTGGACATAGTCGGGGGTGAGCATGTCGTCGGTCATGTAGCCCTGATCGACATAGACATGGGCCCACTGCCCACCCTGCGCCTTGTGACAGGTGACGGCATAGGCGAACTTGATCTGCAGGGCATTGTAATAGATATCCTTCTTGAGTGCCTTGAGCCTATCTGCCTTGTAGGGCAGGTCGGCATAGTCTGCCATGCAGTTCTCATAGAGTTGCTGCTGCTGCTCCGCAGTGAGGGCTGGCGCCTCACTCTGCAGGGTGTCGAGGATGGCGGTCATCTCTATCTCTGCATCGTCATAGTCGGGGAAGCGCAGCACGAGGTCGGCAAAACGGAATCCGTGCAACTCGCGCGCTCTCCGCACCCTGCGCACCTCGGCCATGTCGCCGTTGGCAAGGAAGGTGAGAGGTGAGAGGTTACCATTATTATCAAAATAATGGTTCTTGACTATCATGATGCGGTCACCGGAGGTGAGTTCGCCTTCGTGGTCGAGGACTCGCGCACGGATACCATTATTGTATATATTGGCGGTCTTATTGCTGCGGGTGACTACGATGGTCTCGTCCTGCCCCATACGGTAGTAGCTGTCCTCGAGACTTTCTATGATTTCATTGCCTGGCAGGGAGACGATGTCGGTGAATCCGCGCAGGAACATCCTGGGCAACTGGGTGATGGCGTCGTGGGTAATCATCTGGCGCACCTTGGTGGCATTCCACAGTATGCCTGACTCTTCATCCTGGCGCACGACCTCATTGAGGTCACACTCAAAGACGGTGAGGCCGTAGCACTCCAGAACGTACCGCTGCAGGGCTGGCGCCTCCTCCTCTCCCACGGGGGGCAGCTGTGCCTTGTCGCCGATGAGCATCAACTGGCAGTTGCGCCCTGAATAGACGTAGTTGATGAGGTCGTCGAGCACTCCGTCTCCTGCTATCATGGATGCCTCATCGACCACGAAGAGGGTGTCGCAATGCAGATTGATGTCGAGGGAGAACTCCATGCTGCCCGTCTTCTGTCGGTATATCTTGCGGTGTATGGTACTGGCTGGCTGAGAGCAGTTGAGGGAGAGCACCTTGGCGGCTCGCCCTGTGGGGGCAAGGAGGATGACCTTCTGCTGCAGTTGCATCAGCGTCTTGACCATGGCTGCCACGAGGGTGGTCTTGCCAGTGCCTGCCGAACCGCGCAGTATCATGGTTGCCCTACCGTCCCTGGAGGCCAGAAACTGGATATAGACATTGATGGCGTCATCCTGGTCCAGAGTGGGGATGAATGGCATATTATGCAAAATATGTCGGCGAAAAGCAGAGATTGTCATTTTTTTTTCGTACCTTTGCAAGTGCAAAATTACTAAAAATAATTGAAAGTTGAAAGATAATCCCATCATAATATGCGTAGGACAGGGCACTCTGTCCTTCATGACGCCAGAGAGTGACGGCTCTTACGTGACTCATCCCTACCCTGTGAAGAGCAATATGTCGATAGCCGCCAATCTGAGGATGGCATTCAAGGAGGAGACGTACCTGACTGACCTGGGCAAGAAGGCTGTGGCCACGCCCGCCATACTGGTGCCGAGGGAGGAGTATAACCTTAACCCTAACGAGAACCTTAACGAGACGCTCTACAGCACGGTCATCACGGGACATAAGGGTGAGGTGAAGGTGGCGACGGAGATAGAGGAACTGGACGTGGTGGCTATCTTCCCTGTCAACAGCGACCTGCAGATGGTGGTACAGGACCACTTCCCTATCGTGAGCACTCAGAATGTGATGACCGATGTGTGGCGCGACACCTACAACAAGTACTACAACGGGGCTGACCACCGCAAACTCTTTGCTTACTTCCATGACAGGGTGGTGGATATCTTCTGTTTCGAGCAGCATCGCATCCGCTTTGCCAATGCATTCCAGGCTACTCACGCCCACGATGCTCTCTACTACACTCTCTATACGTGGAAGCAGTTGGGCATGAACAGTTCCGACGACACTCTCTACGTGATGGGCGACATGCCGCACGGGGACTGGCTGATAGAGAGATACTCCGCTTATATTACAAAGGTCGAGAAGATTGAAAAATGAGAATCATAACGGGGAAATACAAGGGACGGCACTTCGAGGTGCCACGCTCATTCAAGGCGAGACCCACGACAGACTTCGCAAAGGAGAATATCTTCAATGTGATGATGGGCTACATCGACTTTGAGGGAGCTGCAGCGCTCGACCTCTTTGCCGGTACGGGGAGCATCTCTCTCGAACTCCTCAGCCGCGGCTGTGCTGAGGTGGTCAGCGTGGAGATGGACCGCGACCATGCCCGATTCATTCAACAGTGCATCGACAAGTTGCAAACCTCTCACCTCTCACCTCTAACCTCTAACCTCCTAATAAAGGGCGATGTATTCCGATTCCTGAAGACCTGCAAGAGGCAGTTTGACTTCATCTTCGCTGACCCTCCCTACGCCCTGCCTACGCTGGAGAGCATCCCCAACCTCGTACTGCCTCTGCTCAAGGAGGATGGCGTGCTGGTATTCGAGCATGGCAAGCAGAATGATTTCTCCCAGCATCCCCGCTTTGTGGAGCACCGCCAGTATGGCTCTGTCAACTTCTCAATCTTCAAGTAATGATAGACCGCCTCACCATAGAACGCATTAAGGAGAGAGCCGACATCGTGGATGTCGTCTCCGACTTCGTGTCGCTGAAGAAGGTGGGCGTCAACTACCGCGGACTGTGCCCCTTCCACAATGACCACACACCGTCCTTCTACGTCTCTCCGTCGAGGCGCACGTGCCACTGTTTCGTATGCGGCGAGGGCGGCGACAGCGTGGGATTTATCATGAGGCACGAACAGCTCACCTACCCCGACGCCCTCAGATGGCTGGCTCGACGCTACAATATCGAGATACAGGAGAAGGAGCTCACCGAGGAGCAGAAGAAGGAGCAGTCGGACAGAGAGTCAATGTTTATCGTCAATGAATGGGCGGCGAAATACTTCAAGGATATCCTGCACAACGACATCGACGGACGTGCCATCGGCATGCAGTACTTCCGTCAGCGCGGGGTGAGGGACGACATCATAGAGAAATTCCGACTGGGATTCTGCCTCAACGACCGCCATGCCATGTCTGACGAGGCGCTAAGACAGGGCTACAGCAGGGAGTTTCTCATCAAGACGGGACTGTGCTACCCTGACGAGAAGAAAAAGGACGAAATACACGACCGCTTCGCCGGACGCGTGATATTCCCGTGGATAGGCGTGAGCGGTAAGGTGGTGGCATTCGGCGGACGAGTACTGGACAGCCGCACCAAGGGCGTCAGTCAGAAGTACGTGAACTCGCCCGACAGCGAGATATACCACAAGGACCACGAGCTGTACGGCATATTCCAGGCCAAGAAGGCCATCGCCAAGGAGGACCTGGTATATATGGTGGAGGGATACACGGACGTCATCTCCATGCACCAGTGCGGCATAGAGAATGTGGTGGCAAACTCAGGCACGGCGCTCTCTGAGCACCAGATACGCCTCTTGCACCGCTTCACCCAGAATATCGTATTGCTCTACGACGGCGACGAGGCGGGCATCAAGGCTGCCCTGAGGGGTACCGACATGCTGCTCAGGGAGGGTATGAACGTGAAGGTCATGCTGCTGCCCGACGGTGACGACCCCGACTCCTTCGCCCGCAAGCACAGCGCAGAGCAACTGCGTCAGTATGTCAAGGAGCACCAGACGGACTTCATAGAATTCAAGACCCGCGTACTGCTGCAGAATGCCAAGGACCCACGAGAGAAATCGGAGGCGGTCAACAGCATCATCCACAGCATCAGCGTCATAGGCGACCCCATAGTGCGCGCCACGTACATACAGGACTGCTCACTCAGACTGGGCTACAACGAACAGACCCTCAACGCCAAACTCAATGAGGAGATACGCAACTACCGCGACGAGCAACGGAAGGCGGAGAGGAGGAGTTTTAACGATAACCTTAACCCTAACCCTAACTCCGAAGTCGAGGGTAATCTCTCACCTCAAAATACTCCCCCTTCTACTCCCATAAAAGAAAACACCCTCTCCTCCCTTATAATAAAAGAGGTGATACGCCACGGGAGCATGACGCTCTACGACAATGTAGAGACAGAGGACGGCACCACCATGTCGCTGACCCTGGCACAGTATGTGGCGCTCAATCTGCAGGAGGACAACCTGCAGTTTGCCGAACCGCTCTACAATCAGATACTCTCCGAGGCAGTGGAGCACTCTGCGGAGGAGGGCTTCGAGAGCGAACGCTACTTCACCCTGCACCCCGACTACGAGGTGTCGTCGGTGGCCATCCGACTCTGTTCTGACAATGTCATCCTCTCCAAGAGCCTGCAGGTGGAGACCACACAATATGACCTCCAGGAGCGCATCAATCACCTGCTGTTCGACTTCCGCAACGAGTACATCATGATGCGCATCAAACAACTCACCACGGAGATAGCACAGAGCGCCGACGACCCCGAGCGGCAGTTGGCCCTCATGGAACAACTGAAGACGGCACAGGAGATGCGCCGCGACATAGCCCAACGGATAGGCAGCAGCATAGCATCAAAACGCATGTAGGGTTTCCCCCCTGCCAGTTTAGGGATTTTTCCCTTTGTTTGATAAAATTAAGACAGTAACTTTGCACCAGATAAAAAAAATAAACGTTATGAAGAAGTTTATACTGACAATGGTCACACTGCTCACAGTAGCAGTAGGTGCTAAGGCAATGGGCTACGAGCAGGCTCGCCAGCAGGCTCTGTTCCTGACCGACAAGATGGCTTATGAGCTCAATCTCTCAGAGCAACAGTATGAGGCTGCCTATGAGATAAATCTCGACTACCTCATGAATGTCAATACCGTAGATGACCTCTACGCCGAATACTGGCGCCAGCGCTGCATCGACATGGAGGCTATCTTCTACGACTGGCAGTGGGACGCATTCTGCGCAGCCAGCTATTTCTACCGCCCGCTATACTGGGAGGCAGGAGTATGGCACTTCGGAGTATATGCCCACTACCCCTATCGTGACTTCTACTTCTTTGCACGCCCTACCGTATGGGTCACCTATCGCGGAGGTCACTCCTGGCGCTACAATGGCGGAGTATCATGGTACGTAGGTCGTCGTCCTCACTTCCGTCCTGAGGTGCACCACGGCATGCGTCACCACGGCGGACACGGACGCCCCGGTGGTGGTCACTACAGCGCCAACCCACGTCCTCACGTAGGACCTGGTCACCACTCTGGCAGACCTACCGACAGCGGAGCCAGCATACATCGTCCCAGCAGCACTCGCTCTTCTGTGGGCAGCGACGCATCACGCCACAGCAGCGGACGTCCATCAGGCTCATTCGGCGGCAGCCACTCCACTGGCAGCAGATACAGCTCTGGTTCACTGGGCAGCAGTCGTTCGTCAGGCTCATTCGGCGGAAGTCACTCCTCTGGCAGCAGCCACTCCTCTGGCTCATTCGGCGGAGGCAGCCGTAGCGGAGGCTTCGGTGGCGGCGGTCACTCAGGCGGCGGATTCAGCGGTGGTCACTCAGGCGGCGGTAGCCGTGGCGGTGGCTTCGGCGGAGGCGGTTCACACGGACGTAGATAAAATAGATTATGCGCATAATACAATATAGTATCTTTCGCGCCCTCTGTGCAGTAGCAGTGGGCGCTCTGCTCGTTAAGTACCGTGAGGACATGGTACAGTGGATGACTATCGCCATCGGAGTCCTATTCTTCCTCTCAGGACTGGTCGGCATGCTCGCCTCCATGGCCCGCAAGAAGGTAGTTAATAATAACGATAACGTTAACGATAACGGGAACTCGGAGGACAACGGTAATCTCTCACCTCTCACCTCTGACCTCTCACCTCAAAAAGAAGAGCGCACTGGCTGGGGCTGGGGAGCCTTCGTGGGAATGGGCTGCATGCTCCTCGGACTCGTACTGGCTCTCATGCCTGAGACCTTCGTACGCTTCCTCGTATATATCATCTCGGCATTCCTCATCATAGGTGCCATACAGCAGTTTGCCACACTGGCAGTGGCACGCAAGACAGGATCCGTAGGCTTCTTCTACTGGGTAATGCCCACACTGCTCTTCATAGCAGGATGCTTAGCCCTCTTCCGCCCCACCGTCTTCGCCTCCGCCCCACTGTTCTTCATAGGATGGCTTCTCATCATCTATGGCATCGTGGAATGTATCAACGCCCTCAAGGCGCGCAGCAACCGCAAGGCATACGAGAAACAGCAGCAGTTCTACAACGTAAACCAGAAACCCGACTTCTCACAGGCTGAGGACACTCCATATGAGGAGGTTTCTTAGTCCTAATTATCAATTATCAATTATATTACATGAAAACCCTAATCATCGGTAGCGGACCAGCAGGATATACCGCAGCCATCTATGCAGGAAGAGCCAACCTCGCACCAGTAGAATACTGCGGACAGCAGATGGGCGGCCAACTCACACAGACCACTATAGTAGAAAACTTCCCAGGATACCCCGACGGCGTGGATGCCAATCAGATGATGATGGAACTGCGCCAGCAGGCTGAGCGATTCGGAGCAGACATCCGTGACGGAGAAATCGTCAAGGCAGACTTCTCTAAGCGTCCCTACGTACTCACCACCGACACTGGCGAAGAACTCACCGCCGACACCGTCATCATAGCCACTGGTGCCAAGGCTAAATATCTGGGACTGCCAGATGAACAGAAATACAACGGCATGGGCGTCAGCGCCTGTGCTACATGCGACGGATTCTTCTACCGCAAGAAGGTCACCGCAGTAGTGGGCGGAGGCGATACGGCATGCGAAGACGCTCTCTACCTCTCACACCTCTGCAAGAAGGTGTATCTCGTAGTGCGCAAACCGTATCTCCGCGCATCGGAAATCATGCAGCAGCGCGTGCGTGAGGCTGAGAATATCGAGATTCTCTTCGAACATAATGCCACCGGACTCTATGGCGACAACGGAGTGGAGGGCATGCACCTTGTCAAGCGCCTCGGTGAGGCAGATGAGGAGCACTATGACCTGGCCATCGACGGATTCTTCCTCGCCATCGGTCACCGTCCCGTCACCGACATCTTCCGCGGACAGATTTTGCTCGATGAAATGGGCTATATTCGCACTCTCGGCTCCAGCCAGCAGGTTTGCCGCCCTGACGGCTCTCCGCTGCCTGGCGTCTTCGCCGCAGGCGACGTCTGCGACCCTACATACCGACAGGCTATCGTGGCTGCAGGCACTGGGTGCAAGGCTGCCCTCGACGCTGAGCGCTTCCTCAACAGTTAATAAAACTTAAAGCGGGTGCAATTCTTAATTCTTAATTCTTAATTCTTAATTAAAAATTACTACCTTTGCATTCGCAATCGCCCAGATGGCGGAATTGGTAGACGCGTTGGTCTCAAACACCAATACTTCACGGTGTACGGGTTCGAGTCCCGTTCTGGGCACTTTTTTCCCCCTTAATATGAAAAGAATAGTCGTCAAGGTGGGCAGCAATGTGCTGACTACCAACAAAGGCAAACTCGACATAACACGACTCTCATCACTCGTAGATCAGATAGCATGGATGCGTGAACATGGTTACGAGGTAATACTCGTCAGCTCAGGAGCCGTGGCATGCGGGCGACAGGAACTGCACGTAGAGCAGGACCTCGACTCAGTGGAGCAGCGCCAACTCTTCTCCGCCATGGGACAGGTCAAACTCGTCAATCTCTACTACGACCTTTTTCGCGAATACGGACTGCACATCGGGCAGGTACTCACCATGAAGTCAAATTTTGAGACAGGCGAACAGTACCGCAACCAGCAGGCGTGCATCCAACTCATGCTCGACAATGGCGTCATCCCCGTAGTCAATGAGAATGACACCGTGTCGCTCACCGGACTAATGTTTACCGACAATGACGAACTCTCAGGCCTCATCGCACAGATGATGAAGGCTGACGCACTCATTCTCCTCAGCAATATCAATGGCATATACACTGGGGACCCTCGCGACCCTAAGAGCCAACTCATCACCACCGTACGCCCCGCCGACAATCTGGATCAGTACATACAGACCAGCAAGAGCACCGCGGGACGAGGAGGCATGGAGTCAAAATACCACACCGCACGCACCATAGCTGCCAGTGGCATTCCTGTCATCATCGCCAACGGCAATAAGAATGACATCCTACCACAACTCCTCACCTCCCCCGACAGCATACCCCACACCGAGTTCACAATTCTATAGACGAGAGTATTCTCTCACCTCTAACCTCTCACCTCTAACCTCTCACCTCTAAAATGCTCGACCATTTCATCACCGCCAAGAAGGCCACTTGCGCCCTCACTCTCATCTCCGACCAACAGATATCAGAGATACTACTTGCCGTGGCTGACGCCATAGAGCAAAACGAAGCATCACTCCTCGAGGCCAATCAGGCTGACCTCGACCGTATGGACCAAAGCAGTCCGCTATACGACCGACTGCTCCTCAATAGCAAGCGACTACACGACATCGCCAGCGACATGCGCCACGTAGCATCGCTGCCGTCACCGCTGGGCAAGACGCTCAAGGACAAGACACTCCCCAACGGACTGCACCTGCGCCGCGTATCAGTACCATTCGGCGTCATCGGAGTCATCTATGAGTCACGCCCTAATGTGACCTACGACGTCTTCTCACTCTGTCTGCGCTCAGGCAACGTCTGCGTACTCAAGGGCAGTAAGGACGCCGACTCCAGCAATCAGGCTGCCATAGCTCTCATACACAAGGTGCTCGCAGAACGAAGCATCGACACCGGCATAGTACAACTGCTCCCTGCCACACACGACGCTACAGCCGAGATGCTCTCTGCGGTAGGGTATATCGACGTCTGCATACCTCGTGGCAGCCGTCGCCTCATCGACTTCGTACGCGACAATGCCAAGGTGCCAGTCATCGAGACAGGTGCCGGCGTAGTACACGCATATTTCGACAAGGACGGTGACATCACCAAGGGACAGCGCATCATCAACAATGCCAAGACACGCCGCGTCAGCGTATGCAACGCACTCGACTGCCTCATCATACACAAGGACCGCATCGCAGACCTCCCTGCCCTCGTCGCACCTCTTGCCGCCTCCAATGTCAAGATATATGCTGACCAGGCAGCGCAGAGCATACTAACCTCTGAGACGAGGTACCCGAGGGACCTCGTCTTTCAGGCTCGAGAGCACCACTACGGCACCGAGTTCATGGACTACGCCATGGCAATACGCACCGTAGGCTCTATAGACGAGGCACTCGAACACATAGCAGAGAACGGTTCTGGACACTCCGAGTGCATCATCACCGAGAATCCGGAGGCAGCCCGCCTCTTTGAGAAGATGGTGGACGCTGCATGCGTGTATGTCAACGCACCTACGAGTTTCACCGACGGAGCACAGTTCGGACTGGGTGCCGAGATAGGTATCTCCACACAGAAACTCGGACCACGCGGACCTATGGCACTCGAGGAAATGACCACCTATAAATGGCTTATAGAAGGCAATGGACAAATTAGAGAATAGACCCGTAACCACCGACAGCCGCGACTGTCCAGAGGGTAGCGTGTTCTTCGCCCTCAAGGGTGACAACTTCAATGGCAACCAGTATGCACAGAGCGCCCTCGACAAGGGATGCGCCTATGCCGTAATCGACGAACCGCAGTATGCCGTCCCTGGTGACGACCGCTACATCATCGTACCCGATGTACTAAAGGCACTTCAGGAGCATGCACGTGACCATCGACGCCGCCTCGGCACACCCATCATCGGCATCACTGGCACCAACGGCAAGACGACCACCAAGGAACTCATCGCCGCAGTACTCTCCAAGAAGTTCAATGTACTCTATACACAGGGCAATTTCAACAACCACATCGGAGTACCAAAGACACTCCTGCGTCTCACACCGGAGCACGACATCGCCGTCGTGGAGATGGGAGCCAATCACCCAGGAGAGATAGAGACACTAGTCAATATCGCTGAACCCAATTACGGACTCATCACCAATGTAGGCAAGGCGCACCTCGAAGGATTCGGCTCCTTCGAAGGCGTCAAGAAGACCAAGGGAGAACTATACGACTACCTCCGCGCTCATGGCGGCAAGGTATTCCTCGACACCGACAATCCACACCTCGTCGGGATGTGGGGCAATCACCCCTCCCTACCCTACCTTCACGGCACTCTCCTCGCCTGCGACCCATATCTGCAGTTTACAATCGACTTTCCCTCTTTTACTCCCTCTTCTACTCCTGTTCCCCTCTCACCTCTTACCTCTCATCTAGTCGGCTCCTACAACCTCACCAACATGCTCGCAGCAGCCACAGTAGGACTGCATTTCGGCGTGAGCCCCGAGGATATCTGCCAGGCTCTCTCAGAGTACGTGCCCAGCAACAATCGCTCCCAACTCACCCAGACCGAGCACAACCGACTCATCATCGATGCCTACAACGCCAATCCCACCAGCATGATGGCAGCACTGCAGAATTTTGCACTCATCACCGTCCCCGAACCCAAGATGTGTATCCTCGGAGACATGGGCGAACTCGGAGACGTCAGCCATGCAGAGCACCAGAAAGTAGTCGATTATCTCGTGGAGCAGGGACTCACCGACGTATGGCTCATCGGCAAGGAGTTTGCAGGCACACAGTGCCCATTCCGCAAATTCCCAGATGCCGACGCCGTCAAGGAAGCATTGCACGCGGAGCAACCACAAGGAAAACTCATCCTTGTCAAAGGTTCACACTCCACCCGCACCTACGAGCTTCCCCCACTCCTCTAATCATCTTTCCGCCCAGTCGCTGCGGTCCAGATTCCTGTATCCTACCGCCTCGGCTATGTGGCTGGACTGAATATTCTCGCTGCCATCCAGGTCAGCGATAGTACGAGCAACCTTTAGGATGCGCGAGTATGCACGAGCAGAGAGTTTCAGGCGTTCCATCGCCATACGGAGTATCTCCATCGAACTCTCATCCAATCGAGCATACTCGCGTATCATTTTCTCCGTCATCTGCGCATTGCAGTGTATGTCTTTGTAATCCTTGAATCGCTCCTCCTGTATTCTCCTCGCCCTGATGACACGCTCACGGATAGCAGCAGAAGGCTCGCCAGGCTGCAACTCGCTGAGCTGGGCGAAGGGTACCGCCTGTATCTCACACTGAATGTCGATACGGTCCAGCAGTGGACCCGATATCCTGTTCATGTAGCGGTGTATCTGACCAGGAGTGCACACGCACCTGTGAGTAGGGTCACCATAGTAACCGCAAGGACAAGGATTGGCACTCGCCACAAACATAAACGAACAAGGATACTCCGTCGAGTACTTCGCCCTCGAGATAGTAATCCTTCTGTCCTCCAGAGGTTGGCGGAGCACCTCCAGCGTCTGCTTCGAAAATTCTGGGAGTTCGTCAGCGAAAAGCACACCATTATGCGCCAGACTAATCTCGCCGGGAGCAGGATTATTGCCGCCACCCACGAGAGCCACCTGCGAGATAGTATGGTGAGGAGCCCTGAAGGGACGAGTGGAGATGAGAGACATAGAAGCACATAGTTTCCCCGCCACCGAGTAAATCTTCGTCGTCTCCAGACTCTCCGCCAGCGAGAGAGGCGGGAGGATGCTCGGCAGACGCTTCGCCATCATCGATTTGCCACTGCCCGGAGGACCTATCATTATCAGATTGTGACCGCCAGCCGCAGCCACCTCCAGAGCACGCTTCACATTCTCCTGCCCCTTCACGTCAGCAAAGTCGTAATCAAACTGATACTGATGCTCCCTGAAGAGCTGACGAGTATCGTAGCGGATGGGAGAATAAGGAGAGCCTTGCTCCTGCGGGGATTCTGAGCCTTGCTCTGCGCTGGCACCTGTGGGGGTGCTGGTGCTGGCACCTGCGTAGAGGGTGAGGAAGTCGATGACTTCGAGGAGTGAGGACATGGCATAGACGTCGAGGTTGTTCACTACGGCAGCCTCGTAGCCGTTCTCCTTGGGAACTATGAGGCCGCGGAAACCCTGCTCCCGTGCCTTTATGGCGACGGGCAGGGCGCCCTTGATGGGCTTGAGGCGTCCGTCCAGTCCCAGCTCTCCCATGAGCATGAAGTCGCTGAGGTGCTCCTCAGGCATTCCCTCATCTGCTGCCAGCATCGCGACTGCGATGGGGAGGTCGAATCCCGAGCCTTCCTTACGGAGATTGGCGGGAGAGAGATTGATGGTGACGGAGCGCTGGGGGAAGCGCAGCCCACTGTAGCGGAAGGCAGTCCTGATGCGACTGAAGCTCTCCCTCACTGCCTCGTCACCGAGCCCCGTGAGCGTCATCTGTTGTCCCGCCTCCACACTGGTCTCCACAGTCACCGTCCTCACATCGAGCCCGTTGACCGCCGCCGTGTATGTTTTTACAAGCATCTTTTTTTGAAAGTTGAAGATTGAAAGATTAAGACTAAAAGATTAAGACTGAGCAACACCGAGAACAGGAAAGGATTCTCGGTGCCGCTCTTAGTTTACTGTGTACGAAGTACCATGCTCATGAGAAGGAATCATGCTCCTGGGAGGTCTATCCACCTAACGTAGCAGAAATCCTGACGGTGTGGCAGGTCCTTGTTCTTGGGATACATGCGGACTGCGCTCTTATATATGCCTGCCATTACCGGTGTATGCTTGAGTTCGAAGACGAAGTTGTTGCCTTCCTGCTTGACCATCTTCAAGGGTTCTACGGAGTAGGCGTAGTCCTCGCCCTTCTCATCGGTGGCGACATTTACTTTCTCGAGTCCTACGGCATCCTGCAGTCCTACCTCGTCGATGACGTAGCGCAGGGTGTACTGCCTGCCGGTCTCCTCCGTACCGCTATTGAATGCAGGGGAGTCCCACTCGCTCTTAACGACCTTGATGGCATCCCAGCGCTCTGCCACGGTCTCCTTCCACTGTGCTATGTCCTTAGCCTTGCGGTAGTCGTTCTTGGCGAGTTCCTTGAAGCGCTTTGCCTGCTTCTCGTAGAACTTGCTGTAGTAGTCATCGAGCTGTCGCTTCATGGTGTAGTGGGGTGCTATCTGCGCGATGGAATTCTTGATGACCTTTATCCAGTCCTTAGAGATGCCTTTCTTGTCGCGGTTGAAGTAGAGAGGTATAATCTCGTTCTCCAGGAGGTAGTAGATGTTGGCTGCATCCAACTGGTCCTGATATTCCTGATTCTGGTAGGTGCGCTTCTCGGTGAGTGCCCATCCAGCTCCGTCGCGGTATCCTTCGTACCACCATCCGTCCTTGACTGAGAGGTTGACAACGCCGTTCACCTCGGCCTTCTCGCCTGATGTGCCTGATGCCTCGAGCGGACGCGTAGGGGTGTTCATCCATATATCGACACCACTGACGAGCTGACGTGCGAGGAGGAAGTCGTAGTCCTCTACGAAGATTACCTTGCCCTGAAACTCATCACGCTGCGAGATGTCGAAAATCTGCTTTATCAGTCCCTGTCCTGCACCGTCGGCGGGGTGTGCCTTACCTGCGAAGAGGAAGATGACGGGGCGCTCTGGATTGTTGACGATACGGCTGAGGCGGTCAAGGTCCTTGAAGAGCAGGTGTGCTCGCTTGTAGGTGGCGAATCGGCGGCAGAAGCCGATGACGAGGGCATCAGGGTTGAAGTGCTCGGTAAGCTTCGTCACACGATATGGTGCAGACTGGTCCTTGAGCCAGGTAGCGCGGAACTGCACCTCGATGTAGTTGAAGAGGTCTTGCTTGAGCTTCTTGCGATTTTCCCATATCTCCTCGTCGGGACAATTGTAGATGCCGTGCCACAGTTCTTCGTTGGACTGGTCCTTGTAGTATGACTTGTCAAAGTACTTGGCATAGAGGTCCTGCCACTCCTTGGCAGCCCATGTGGGGAAGTGCACGCCGTTGGTGACATATCCCACGTGGTTCTCGGCAGCATAGTAGCCCTGCCAGATGGGTGCGAACATCTTCTGCGACACGCCTCCGTGTATCTTACTCACGCCGTTGACCTCCTGGCAGGTATTGCAGGCGAAGGTGGACATGCAGAACTTCTCGTTGTGGTCATCGGGATTGGTGCGTCCCATGCCGATGAACTCATCCCACGTGATGCCCAGTTTCTCTGGGTAGCCTCCCATGTACTTGCCGAAGAGTCCCTCGTCGAAATAGTCGTGACCGGCAGGCACAGGGGTGTGAACGGTGTAGAGCGAAGAGGCGCGAACGAGCTCCATAGCCTGTCCGAAGTTTAGTCCCTCATCGATGTAGTCACAGAGGCGCTGCAGGTTGCAGAGTGCTGCGTGACCTTCGTTGCAGTGATATACATCCTTCTTGATACCCAGTTTCTTGAGGAGCAGCATGCCGCCGATACCGAGCAGTATCTCCTGCTTCAGGCGATTCTCCCAATCACCGCCATAGAGGGAGTGAGTGATAGGTCTGTCGTATTCGGAGTTCATATCGTTGTCGGTATCGAGCAGGTATAGCTTCACACGTCCGACATTAACGCGCCATACGCTCGCATATACGCTGTAGTTGTTGTAGGGCACCTCAACTATCATCGGTTTGCCATCATTGTCCAACTGGCGTTCTACGGGCAGTTGGCTGAAGTTCTGTGATTCATAGTTGGCTATCTGCTGACCATCCACAGAGAGACGCTGTGTGAAGTAGCCACAACGATAGAGGAATCCCACGGCGCACATATCCACATTGGAGTCGGAAGCTTCCTTCACGTAGTCGCCTGCCAGCATGCCCAGACCGCCAGAGTAAATCTTCAGCGCAGAGTGAATGCCGTACTCCATGCAGAAGTAAGCCACTGAGGGGCGTGTCTTGTCGGGCTCCACATCCATATACTTACGGAAGTCTGCATAGACATCCTTTATCTGCTTCATCAGCACCTTGTCCTTCATAATCTCTTCCTTGCGGGAGTAACTCAGGCGCTCCAGGAGCATCACCGGATTGTGCTGTGTCTCGTGATAAATCTCAGGATCGAGCGCACGGAACATGTCACGTGCCTCGTAATTCCACGCCCACCACATATTGTGAGCCATCTCGTCCAGACACTCCAGTTTCTCCGGCACGGAGGTCTTCACCGTCAGTTGCTTCCACGTAGGCCAACTCACCTTGCTCGCTTTAATCTTCATAATACTATAGGTTTTTGGGTTAATGTTTAGGATTTACTCGGCAAAGATAATAAAAAAAAACATAAACTCCAAAAAAACGACAAAAAAAGAGTCTCAGGTATGTGATACCTAAGACTCTCCTGTGCTTTTGTTTAAAAAGCTTTTCTAAAAAAGAAGGCAGCCTCCTACTCTCCCGCATTGCATTGCAGTACCATCGGCGCAAGTGGGCTTAACTTCTCTGTTCGGAATGGGAAGAGGTGGAACCCCACCGCAATAACCACC
>CAJODK010000032.1 GCA_905233245.1 uncultured Prevotella sp.
ATCAACCGAAGGCCAAGAAAAAAGTTAAACTTTTCTACACCTACGGTTGAGTTTTTCAAATTATTGTTGTAAATTTGCACTTGCTACTGGAATCTAGCGTGCAAGGATGCTGTAAGTCAGTCAAATAGGGGAAGTGAAGGGGGTTTATTTATTTTCCCATGCAACTATCTTGTCCTGGTTCTTAAGCAGGAAGTCAATGTCGTCGAGAGCGTTCTCGAGACAGTACTTCTTGTAACCGTTGATATCGAAGTGCTCAGAGTGACCTGTAGCCTCATTGGTGACGGTCTGGTTGGGGAGGTCAACAGTGACGATAGTCTCGGTGTCCTTCTCAATAGAAGCAAAGAGTTCTGCCTGAAACTCTGGACTAACGACAACGGGTAACACAAAGCAATTCAGAAGGTTATTGCGATGTATGTCAGCAAAACTTGAACTAATGACAACGCGTACGCCATAGCCTGCAATAGCCCATGCAGCATGCTCGCGAGAGGAACCGCTACCCCAGTTCTTGCCACCTACGATAATCTGGCGGACGCCCTCACGAGGTGTCTCGTCGAAGGGTGGCTGGTTCATGATGAAGTCTGCCACGGGTTTGCCGTCGGCATCGTAGCGGATATCGTGCATGAAGGCATCGCCATAGAACTTAGGGTCACGCGTGGTGAACGCCAGGAAACGGGCAGGGATGATGTTGTCCGTATTATTGTTGTCGATATTTATCGGCAAGCAGGTGGACTTAACTATATTGAATTTTTCTTTAGCCATTTTTCTTTATATTTTACGTGGATCCGTTATCACACCGGTGATGGCAGATGCTGCCACGGTGAGTGGTGATGCGAGGACGGTGCGTGCGCCAGGTCCCTGACGTCCGACGAAATTGCGGTTGGAGGTGGAGATGGCGAGTTTGCCAGCAGGCACCTTGTCGGGGTTCATCGCCAGACATGCAGAGCATGAAGGGAGACGCAGTTCGAAACCAGCCTCCTGGAGCACCTTATCAATACCCTCATCGATAATCTGCTGGCGTACGAGCCATGAGCCAGGCACGAGCCATGCCACTACGTTAGGAGCCTTCTTCTTACCCTTCACGATTGATGCGAAGGCGCGGAAGTCCTCGATACGGCCGTTGGTGCAGGCTCCGAGGAAGCAGTAATCGACAGGTGTGCCCTCAAGCTTCTGTCCTGGCTGGAACTGCATATAGGAGAGCTGTGCCTCTAGCTGGGCTGCCTCCTCAGCAGAGACGCTGTCAAGGGTAGGCACGGTGCCGTCGATGGCTATGCCAGCACCAGGGTTGGTGCCGAAGGTGATGCGAGGAGCGATATCCTCTGCACGATAAGTCACCTCTTTGTCGAATACGGCGTCGTCGTCAGAACGGAGAGTCCTCCAGTAAGCCACTGCCCTATCCCACTCCTCGCCCTTGGGAGCGTATTCGCGTCCCTTGAGGTAAGTGAAGGTGGTCTCATCTGGAGCTATGATACCTGCTCTTGAACCCATCTCGATAGAGAGGTTAGAGAGTGTCAGTCTGCCTTCCATAGACATGTTGCGTATGGTGCTGCCAGCATACTCCACCACATAGCCTGTAGCACCTGATGTGGTCATCTGTGCCATGATGTAGAGTGCCACGTCCTTAGCGGTTACGCCTGGTTGCAGCTCGCCCTCGATATTGATGCGCATTGACTTTGGCTTTGACTGCAGAATGGTCTCTGATGCAAGCACCTGAGCCACCTCAGAGGTACCGATACCCATAGCGAGGGCACCTACGGCACCGTGGGTGGAGGTGTGGGAGTCACCACACACGATGGTCATGCCAGGGAGAGACAAACCCTTCTCAGGACCTACGACATGGATGATACCATTGTCCTTGGTTCCCATAGCAAAGTGACGTATGCCAAACTCGGCACAGTTCTTGGCGAGGGTCTCCACCTGAGTGCGTCCAACGGGGTCGTCGATGCGCTCCTGCTGGTCGGAGGGGGTGTTGTGGTCAGGCATAGCGATGACGTGGTCAGGGCGGAATACCTTGATGCCCTTGTCACGCAGCGTGTCGAAAGCCTGCGGACTAGTCACCTCATGAGCGTAGAGGCGATCGATATAGAGTTGGGTGGGACCGTCCTCCACGTTCTGTACTACGTGGCTGTCCCAGATTTTATCGAATAATGTGTTCATAATTTCGCAACCTTGAATTTATTAATACAATCGATGTAGGCCTCCATGGTGGCGGTGACGATATCGGTATTGGAACCGAAGCCATAGTATATGGTACCTTCGTGCTCCACCTGTACGTGAACCTTACAGAGGTCGTCAGAGCCCTTGTTGATAGCCTGGATGGTAAGCTCCTTGAGTTCCATCTGACGATGAATAATCTGCTTGAGCGCCTTGACAGAGGCATCGACAGGACCATTACCCGTAGCAGCAGCCTCGAAGACCTCGTTGGCCACCTTAAGACGGATGGCAGCGATAGGAGTGACGCCCTTACCAGAGGTAACCTGCAGGGAGTCAAGTTTCACGAGATTGTCACCGCTGTTGGTAACGCCAGCCAGCACGAGGAGGTCCTCATCGCCGAGTTGCTTCTTCTTGTCAGCCATCTCGAGGAACTTCTCATAGAGTTTGTCGAGCTGCTCCTGACTCTCCATCTCAATGCCGAGAACGGAGAGGCGATGCTTGAGGGCAGCACGGCCAGAGCGTGCGGTGAGTACGATAGCATTCTCGTCGATACCTACATCCTTGGGGTCCATAATCTCGTAGGTAGAGGCATTCTTGAGCACACCGTCCTGATGTATGCCGGAAGAGTGAGCGAAGGCGTTCTTGCCCACGATAGCCTTGTTAGGCTGTACAGGCATATTCATGAGAGTGGATACCATGCGTGAGGTCGGCCATATCTTCTGAGTATTGATATTGGTCTCTATACCTAGGTCAGGGTGAGTCTTGAATATCATAGTCACCTCCTCAAGCGAGGTGTTGCCTGCACGCTCACCGATGCCATTGATGGTGACCTCCACCTGACGAGCGCCGTTGAGAACGCCAGCCACTGTATTGGCAGTCGCCATACCGAGGTCATTGTGGCAGTGGGTAGAGAGTATAGACTTGCCAGCAGCGAAGGCATCAACGTGCTCGTAGAGATACTTAATCTTCTCGCCATACTCGTAGGGGGTTGGTGTCAGGGATATTGCAGACGGTAGCGCCAGCCTTGGTGACGGCATCGATGACACGAGCCAGATACTCATTGTCGGTGCGGCCGGCATCCTCAGCATAGAACTCCACATCCTCCACGTACTTCTTGGCATAACGCACGGCAGCAACAGCACGCTCGATAATCTCTTCGGGAGTGCTGTTGAACTTGTACTTGATATGCGTAGGAGAGGTGCCGATACCAGTGTGTATGCGCTTGTGCTTGGCATACTGCAGCGCCTCGGCAGCACAGTCGATGTCCTTCTCCACCGCACGTGTAAGGGCGCAGATGGTGGGCCATGTGACCGCCTTGGAGATTTCTATCACTGAATTGAAGTCACCAGGAGAACTGATAGGGAAACCAGCCTCGATGACATCAACACCTAACTGCTCCAGTTGCTTAGCCACCTGAATCTTCTCTACGGTGTTGAGCTGACATCCTGGAACCTGTTCACCATCGCGCAGCGTGGTGTCGAAAATATATAATCTGTCTGCCATAATTCTTACTATTTAGCCTGCAAAGTTACAAAAATATTTCGAAATCTCAAAAAAAATGCACTAAAACTGTATGAACGCCGTGATAAGCAGTATGCTCAGCAAGACGGGAACGATGTACTTGAGCATCACGATGTACATGCCCTTGCGCCAGAACTTATAGCCATTGAGGCGCATCTCGCCGACGAGGAGGTCGGGACCCACTACCCAACCGATGAGGATGCAGGTGAGGATAGCGAGGATAGGCATGAGGACGTTGTTGCTGACGTAGTCAAAGACGTCGAGCATCTGACCTACGGCACCGTTGGGGAGAGTGTACTCGAAGTACAGACGGTTGTAGCCCAGACATACGATGACAGAGCCGACGTAAGCCACTGCCGACATGATGACGACGGACTTCTTGCGAGACCATCCAAACTTGTCCTTCACACTCGTCACGATAGCCTCCAGCATGGACACCGCACTGGTGAGGGCGGCAAAGAGTACCATAAGGAAGAAGACGGTACCAAGGATGATGCCAAAGAAGCCGAGAGACTCGAAGACCTTAGGCAGGGCGATGAACATCAGACCTGGGCCTGCACTCATACCCTCCGTGCCCATGAAGACATAGACGGCAGGGATAATCATAAGACCAGCGAGGACAGCAATGAGAGTGTCGAAAATCTCGATGCGGTCGATGGCCTGACCTAGGTTGACGGACTTCTTCATATAAGAACCAAAAGCCACCATGATACCCATAGCGATGGAGAGCGAATAGAAGAGCTGGCCCATAGCATCAAGGGCTATCATGAGGTAGCGACGCAAGGTAATGCCCTCAAAATCAGGGAGGAAATAGACGGCTACACCATCGAGTCCGGTGCGAGTGATGCCATTGGCATCGGTATGGCTGATGAAGAGGGAATATCCGCAGATAAAGACCACCATGAGGAAGAGGGCTGGCATGATGATGCGAGAGTATTTCTCGATGCCCTTCTCCACTCCGCGATAGACGATGTAGAAACAGATGGAAGTAAAGAGAGTCATGAGGATGATGGGCTGCCACTGAGAGGTGATGAAGTCAGTGAAGAAGCCGTCCTCAGTAGCCACAGCACTGCCCTGAGCCGTGATATAGGTGAAGAAATACTTCAATACCCAACCGCCGATGACGCAGTAATAGGGGTGGATGATGCAAGGGATTACGAAGGACAGTATGCCCAGCCATGCCCATTTCTTGTGAAAATAACCGTAAGCAGTGAGAGGCCCCTGCTGCGAGCGACGGCCGATAGCTACCTCGGTGATGAGGAGCGTGAAGCCGAAGGTCACAGCAAGCACGATATAAGTGATGAGGAATACGCCACCACCATCACGCGCCGCCAGGAATGGGAAACGCCAGATATTGCCCAGACCGACGGCAGAACCTGCTGCAGCGAGGACGAAGCCCAGCGAACCGCTAAAGGAGTTTCTATTTTGTTTCTTTGTCATTGTATTTTTGTAGAATGGTCAGCGAAAGAGAGCATTTCACGGTCGCCACCAGAGTCACCATAGGCGCTGAGGTGATACGAGGAACGGTCAGGCTCCCTTTCCAGCAGTCGGCGCACCTTCTCAAGACCGCTACAGTTGGGGGTAGAGAAGCGCCCAGTAAGCAGACCTCTCTCATCAACCTCCATCTCAGTGCAGAGCACATCGGCCACGCCGAGTGACATACCGATAGGACGCACCCACTCCCTGACGCTGGCACTTATAATATATATGGTGTCACCATGAGAGAGGTGTTCCTTCAGTCGCGCATTGGTCTCCGGACGCATAAACTCCTGATACTTAGCAGCAAAGCACTCCCCCAGCCTCTTGAAATCATCGTAGCGCATGCCACGGAAGAAGTGTGAGAGCAGGCGCTCCTTGCAACGACCACGGTCGTACAGTCCGAGGATGGCGATGACCATGAGGGGTGCGAAGAGCAATATCCCGAAGAGCGTACGAGGCGTGCCCTTGACATAACGGATAAACTCGAAGAGCGTATCGCGAGTGGTCAGGGTGCCGTCGAAGTCGAAAGATGCTACTTTTCTCATAATTTACTATTTTCTAAGCGCTTGGGACAGAAGGAGTCGAAGGGGCACTTGGAACAGAGAGGTCGCTGACTCTTGCAGACATAGCGACCATGCAGGAGCAACCAGTGATGAGCATCGGCAGCCTCTTCGCTGCGGGTATGCCTGAGCAGTTCCTGCTCTACCTTGTAGGGCGTGTTGGCAGTCCTGGGCACCAGCCCCAGACGGTGGCTCACCCTGAAGACATGGGTATCGACAGGCATGGCACTCTGACGAAAGGCAACAGCGAGCATGACATTGGCTGTCTTGCGCCCTACCCCAGGCAGACGCATCAGGGCATCCATATCACTGGGCACCTCGCCGCCATAGTCCTCTACGAGCATGCGAGAGAGTTGTATGAGATGGCGCGCCTTGGCATTGGGATATGACACGCTCTTGATATACTCATAGACCTCAGTCTCATCAGCCTCTGCCATAGAATGGGCATCAGGGAAGGCACGAAAGAGAGAGGGTGTAACCATATTTACCCTCTTGTCAGTACATTGAGCCGAGAGCACTACGGCAACGAGCAACTGGAAGACGGAGGCGAACTCCAGTTCGGTATCCACCAGTGGCTGCTCCTTGCGGAAGTAGTCGAAGATTGTGTCGTATATCTGCTGTTTAGTCATATTACTAAAAAGGCTCGCAAGAGAGTAATCCTGCGAGCCTTTAATTATGAATTATGCATTATGAATTATGCATTCGAAGCATATTACTCGCCCTTCTCCATCTGAGCCTTAAGGGCTGCGAGAGCGTCGAAGTCGCCGAGAGACTGAGCAGCAGCTACATTGTTGATCTGTGCTGTCTCGTCCTTCTTAGCAGCAGCGCGCTTGCCGCCACGTGACTTCTTCTCAGTGGTCTCGAGTTCCTTCTCTGGCTCGAAGGTACGAGAGTGAGACAGGATGATGCGCTTGCTATCCTTAACAAACTCGATAACCTTGAAGTCGAGCTCCTCACCCTTCTGTGCCTGAGTGCCGTCCTCCTTAACGAGGTGCTTAGGAGTAGCGAAGCCCTCACCACCCTCGTTGAGAGTGATAACAGCGCCCTTGTCCATCACCTCAGAGACAACGCCCTTGTGAACAGAACCAGCGGTATAGATGGTCTCGTAGGTATCCCAAGGATTGTCCTCCAGCTGCTTGTGACCAAGAGAGAGACGACGATTGTCCTTGTCGATGTCGAGAACTACTACGTCCATCATCTCACCTACCTTAGTGAACTCAGATGGGTGCTTTACCTTCTTGGTCCAAGAGAGGTCAGAGATGTGGATAAGGCCGTCAACACCCTCCTCGAGCTCTACGAAGATACCGAAGTTGGTGAAGTTGCGAACCTTAGCAGTATGCTTAGAACCTACAGGATACTTCTCCTCGATGCTAGCCCATGGGTCTTCCTTGAGCTGACGGATGCCGAGAGACATCTTGCGCTCCTCGCGGTCGAGAGTGAGGATTTCAGCCTCTACCTCGTCGCCTACCTTGAGGAAGTCCTGAGCAGAACGCAGGTGCTGGCTCCAAGACATCTCGCTGACGTGGATAAGTCCCTCTACGCCAGGAGCTACCTCTACGAATGCACCGTAGTCAGCTATAACGACTACCTTACCCTTGATACGGTCGCCAACCTTGAGGTTAGGATCGAGAGCATCCCATGGGTGAGGAGTGAGCTGCTTGAGACCGAGAGCGATGCGCTTCTTCTCGTCGTCGAAGTCGAGAATAACGACCTTAATCTTCTGGTCGAGTTCTACCACCTCGTGAGGATCACTTACGCGACCCCAAGAGAGATCTGTGATATGTACCAGTCCGTCAACACCACCGAGGTCGATGAATACACCGTAAGAGGTGATGTTCTTGACAGTACCCTCATATACCTGACCCTTCTCGAGCTTAGACATGATCTCAGCCTTCTGAGCCTCAAGTTCTGCCTCGATGAGAGCCTTGTGAGAAACTACTACATTGCGGAACTCCTGATTGATCTTGACAATCTTGAACTCCATTGTCTTGCCTACGAATACGTCGTAGTCGCGGATTGGGTGTACATCAATCTGGCTGCCTGGCAGGAATGCCTCGATGCCAAATACATCGACAATCATACCACCCTTAGTGCGGCACTTGATGAAGCCCTGTACGATTTCCTCGTTGTTAAGAGCCTCGTTGACACGATCCCAGCTCTTAGCCATGCGAGCCTTCTTGTGAGAAAGGATCAGCTGACCCTTCTTGTCCTCCTGAGTCTCTACGAAGACCTCGACCTTGTCGCCGACCTTCAGCTCAGGATTGTAACGGAACTCAGAAGCAGCGATGATGCCGTCGCTCTTGTAACCGATGTTGACGATTACCTCCTTCTTGTCCAGAGAGATTACGGTACCCTCAACCACCTGGCCTTCAGATACCTTGTTCAGTGTTGCATCGTAAGAAGCCTGCTGAGCCTCTTTGCTTGCGTTTGTAATACCGCCATTCTCGAATTCTTCCCAATTGAAGTCCTCGTTAGGCTGTACATTTTTAAAGTTAGACATAATGTGAATTAAATAAGTTTAAAATACTCCCCTGAATTGGGAAAGTGGGTGCAAAGGTACGATTTTTTTTGTAAATTTGCAAAAAAATATAGAGAAAATGAAGAAAATAAGCAAGAAAACATGTTTAATGTTAGGGTTAACGTTAGCGTTAGGGTTAGCGTTAGCTTTACTTTTCGCCCCAATCAACAAAACCGGCGAGACAGCATACCTATATATAGACAATGACGACACGAAGGACTCTGTCGCAGTGAAACTCAGCGAGATAAGCCGTCCCTACGGAGTATGGATGGCGCAAGCATTGATGGGTGACGGCATGTCTGTGGGACGCTACGAGATAGGCACCACGATGGGTTCTTTCATGCTCGCCCGCCATATCATGAACGGTCAGCAATCACCACTGAGACTTACCATCCCCTCTGTACGCACTATGGAGCGTCTGGCAGAGGAATTGTCGGAGAAACTCATGGTGACGAAGGAGGAACTGATGAAGACATTTGAAAGTGCCGACTCATGTGCCAAATATGGTGTGACACCCGAAACCATGCCCTGCCTCTTCATCCCCAATACCTACGAGGTTTACTGGACTATCAGCCCAAATGCCCTCCTGAAGAAGATGCAGAAGGAGTCAAAGTCCTTCTGGAATGACGAGCGCACCAGAAAGGCTAAGGCACTGGGGCTCACTCACGACGAGGTGATAACCCTCGCCTCAATCATTGACGAGGAGACCGCCAACAACGCTGAGAAACCCATGATAGCGGGCATGTATTATAATAGGTATAAGCAGGGAATGCCCCTGCAGGCCGACCCAACTGTGAAATTTGCACTAAAAGATTTCGACATCAAGCGTATTTACAACAATATGCTCAATGTCGATTCGCCTTACAATACCTATCGCAATGAGGGATTGCCTCCGGGTCCTATCCGCATCCCCAGCGTAGCAGGCATAGACGCCGTGCTCAATCTCGTGAAGCACGACTACCTCTACATGTGTGCCAAGGAAGATTTCTCAGGTACCCACAACTTCGCCCGAACCTACGATGAGCACCTGCAGAATGCAGCGCGCTACTCCAAGGCGCTCAATGCCCGCAACATCAAGTAAACTATCTCCAACTGCCAAGCAACAAAACTCTCTAGCTAAGTAATAGCGCGCCCTTCTTTGCAAGCAAAGCGGCAGAGCCGAGCGGCTATGCTAGGGCGTACAATCCGACTCGGATTGCTTGCAGAAGCTAAGCGCCTACATCTAGGCGCTTAGCAACCGCACGTGGGCGCTAAGTACCCGCAGATGGAGGCTAAGCGCCCAAAAAACAGGACAAAAACCTCCACTCTCCACTAATCCTCCACCACTCGCGAAGCCCAGTGTTTATGCACCTTCCCGAAGTCGAGTGGAGGATTTTAGGTTTTTCCTTCAAAAAATAATATTTTCAGAAAAAGTTGGATAATATGGAATGGTAATCTCATTTTTTGCAATCCATTTATTCAATTTTGGTTTCTGTGCTTTATCGTACAAGCTTGACGGAGTGGTTGCCCACCCTCACGATGTAGGTTGCATCGGGATGTGGCAGTTGCAATGTGCAGGTAGTGCCCTGAGCTATGGCATTGGCTATAGTCTTGCCATCAATTGTGGTGATAGTCACAGGAGTGCCTAGTGCCAGTCCTGCCAGACAGAGTGTGCTACCACTGACGTTGTAGCGAAAGTCGGGTGACAGGCTGGTGACTGAGGTAATGCCTGTCTCTTCAGGCAGGGTATAGACGAAGGTGTCGAGGCGGAACTTTGACCAGGGGGCTTTCTTGCTGTCTGCACTGAAGGTATTGTTCTCCTTGCCGTTATTGTACATATCGTCAGAACCGTTATCGCATATGATACTAATAACAAGTTGGTTATTATCCTGACTCGCAATAAGGGCTTCGGGGTGTCCGTAGTCTCCTCCGAGGTCGCTCATGGGGAGATTCATATCAACGAGATGTCCGCCGTCTGTCGTGATTGGGTCGCAATTGGCATTGGTGGTGCCGTCCCACAGGTAGGCTTTTGGTGTGCCACCACCCTCGAATAGACCGGCCACGATGACGTAATAGCTACCCACACGCTCTATGGAACGTATGCCAAGACCGTCAAAGTCGAAAAGGATGGGATTAGCGTTATCCACCTGCAGAGCCGTATTGCTCTTGCCGCTACCACTGAGGAGGCTTACGAAATTGGTGACTGTTGCCATCACGGCGTATTTGCGGTTGCTGGATGTGGGCGTGACGCCTTTCTTAGGCACGCAGGGAGCACGGAAACCGATGTAAGCTGCTCCGTTGCCGTTGGTTTTGAGTGTCAGTCCTTCTACATTGAAGCCGTCGATACGCTTTGGTATCATCTTGTTGGAGGTGGATGCCGAGGCGGTGAAGTTCCATCCGTTGGCATCACCGAAGGCTATCATGGCATCGCGGAATTTCTCGCTGTATGCTCCACTTGTGAGTGTGGCCGTCGCTCCGCTACCATTTACCTTCGTGGAGAAGGCACGATTACGGTAGGGTTTTGACTTACCGCTCTTGCTGTTGGCGAGTGACGTGATCCAGTAGATGGTGGTGCCATCATCGCTTACAGTGGCACCTTCCACGTCGTACTCCTCGCTACCGTTGGCGAAACCTGAGGCATCGATAGTCTTCAGAGGCATGCCTGACTGTGTGCTATCATAGAGAAACATATTATTGCCCTCATCGTCAGCAACATAGAAATAGCCGTCGCCTACGCTTGCCATCGCTGATGCATCGCTACAACCCTGCAACCACGTGGTCTGCTGGGGATTGCTGCTTGCCCTGCTTGCAGCATATTCTATGGTGTAGTCGGTAGCGCCCGAGAGTTTTACCTTGATGGTGGAGAGCCCCACACCTGATGGTTTTATGCGCACGGCGAAGAGTCCGTCCTCTATTTCCTCACAGGTGATGTCAGACACTTTCACCACGCTGGTCTTTGACGAGGTGAAGGTGAGGGTACTGCCCGTTGGCGCATTGAACCATACACCCTCTGTAGCGGCTGGGTCGGTAGGGTCGTCTATCACGCCTGAGACGTATGACGTCTTGCCGCTACCACTCACAATAGAGAGGCGAGGACAGGTGGTACCGAGATATACTGCTTGTTTGGTGCTTGCCTCCAACGTTGCTGCAGACAAGGAAAGTGTGCCTAAAAACGTGAAGGCACAAGAGAGTAAGATTGTTCGCATGGTCATAGTTATAGAGTTAGTCAGGTCGCTTCCTTTTTGCTTACCTCAGACGGTCAGCAGAGCGCACGAGGTCATCATCGTGCTTGATGCCCTTCTTAGCCATCCAGAAGAGGATGATGCTCACGATGGGCAACATGGCATAGAGAGGATATCTGGTAGCTCCGCCGTGCATATAGAAATGGTCATAGCAGAAGTATGCCACCCACAATACGAGCAACAGTATGCCCAGGGTGCATACCGTCATCTGCTTCTTACGGTTCTTGTACTGGAATATGTTGGCCGTGCTGAGACCAGCAATAAGCCCACCCAGTATCTGCAGTACCACGATGACGGCATAGACGCTCGCCGCTATCATCAGCAGAGCTACCAGAAAGAGGTATATCGTTTGCTTACGCTGCCACATAATCAATAGTCGTCATCATCATCGGTATCGACATCCTTTGCAGGGTCGTGCCAGTAGATGTCGTTATTGAGGAACTCCTCCGTAGCGATGAGGGTTGGCTTTGGGAGCTTCTCATAGTAACGGCTGATCTCTATCTGTTCGCGATTCTCAAAGACCTCCTCGAGGGAGTCGTTGTAGTTGGCAAACTCAGAAAGCTTCTTATTGAGCTCCTGCTTGATGTCCTGTGCCACCTGATTAGCACGTTTACCTATGATAACTACGCTCTCATAGATGTTGTCTGTTCCCTTGCTGAAGTCCACAATATTGCGGGTTACGGTGTCAAGGGGTGCTTTTGATTTCTTGTAGTCCATATCTAAACTTTAAACTTTATACTTTATACTCTAATCATCCACTTCACCAGTCTGGGTGTAGCGCTTGCATTTCTGTATGTAACGCTCTGCCAGCGCGCGTTCCTTGGATTCTGGGTACTCATTGAGGAATCCATAGCACTCGTCCTCAGCATCCTGAAAGCGGTCTGCCTGTTTTGCCTTGATGCTGTGAACGGCGAGGGAGTACTTGCTCTTCATGATGAGAGTAGCAAAATCCTCACGCAGCGTGGTATAGGGATATTCCTTGAGTGCATTCTGTGCCGTGACGATGCATGCCTCGTAGTTGTTGCCACCAGAGGTGCAGTTGCCGAAATAGGTGCCGAGATTGTAGTAGAGTTTGGCATTGAGATACTCCTTCTCCACCAGTCGGTCTTGTAGTTTGTATAGTTTGCCCTGTGCCTCGTTCTTGTACTGGCTGTATGGGTAGAGGTCCAGGAAATCCTGATAGGCCTTCATCGCCTGCACGGTAGGCGTCTGGTCAAGACGTGGTTCGGGTACAGTCTCTAAGAGGCTCTCGCCCACGTAGTAGCGTGAGAACTCAGCATAGCGACCCTTAGGATAAGACTGGCAATACTTCTTGAAAATCTCGGCTGCCGACTCGTAGTCGCCTGCCTTGAAGCATGACATGCCATAGAGGAAGAGGCACTCCTCAGCATTGTCGGTACCCTTGAAGAGGGTTACCATATCGCCAAAGAAGAGCGATGCACGCGAGTATTTGCCTGTGGTATAGAGTTCCTTGGCGTACTCGTAGCGATATACATAGTCGTTAGACTTATATACGTCATTAAACTCCTTAGCACAACTACTAAAGAGACCGATAACGATAACGCTAACGATAACTGAAAATGCCTTCTTACTCATTATTTTACGTAAAATCGGGTGCAAAGGTACGAAAAATAATTAAGAATTAAGAACTAAGAATTAAGAATTTAAATATTTTTTGTAATTTTGCAAGAAGTATGGACTTTAAGTTGACATCGAAATACAAACCGACAGGCGACCAACCAGAGGCGATAGAACAACTGGTGGAGGGCGTGAAGAGTGGCGTGCCAGCCCAGGTATTGCTGGGCGTGACGGGGTCGGGCAAGACATTCACGATGGCAAATGTGATAGAACAGGTGAAGAAACCCACGCTGATACTATCGCACAACAAGACGTTGGCAGCGCAGCTTTATGAAGAGATGAAGGGATTCTTCCCTGACAATGCCGTGGAGTACTACGTGTCCTACTACGACTACTACCAGCCAGAGTCCTACCTGCCCTCTACTGATACCTACATAGAGAAAGACCTTGCCATCAATGATGAGATAGACCGCCTCAGACTCTCCGCCGTCACTGCCCTACTCTCTGGCAGGCAGGATGTGGTGATAGTGAGTTCGGTGTCGTGCATATACGGCATGGGAGGACCATCGACGATGCAGGGCAGCGTGATAAACATCAACAAGGGAGAGCAACTGGATCGTGATGACCTGCTCAGACGCCTCGTCAACCAACAATATGTGAGGAATGACATGAGTCTGGAACGGGGCGAATTTCGTGTCAAGGGCGATACTGTGGATATCGCGATGGCATACAGCGACAAGATTCTCCGAGTGACATTCTGGGATGATGAGATAGAGTCAATAAAGGAGTTGGAGGGGAGTAGCTTTAATTCCTATCAAATATATCCCGCCAACCTCTTTGTCACGACTAAGGAGCAACAGGAGCAGGCCGTGAGAATGATACAGGATGACCTGGTCACTCAGATAGATTACTTCAAGTCCATCGGCGACAATGAGAAGGCGGAGCGTATCAAGGAGCGCGTGGAGTATGACCTGGAGATGATTAAGGAACTAGGGCATTGTTCGGGCATAGAGAACTACTCTCGTTATTTCGACGGCCGAGCACCTGGCGAGCGTCCTTACTGCCTCTTTGACTTCTTCCCCAAAGACTTCCTGATGATAGTGGATGAGAGCCACGTATCAGTGCCCCAAATCAGGGCTATGTACGGTGGTGACAGAAGCCGCAAGCAGAATCTTGTGGAGTACGGATTCCGTCTGCCTGCCGCCTTTGACAACAGACCACTGAAATTTGAGGAGTTTGAGCAGATGCTCAATCAGGTCATCTATGTCTCTGCCACACCAGCAGAGTACGAACTCAATGCTGCTGAGGGCGTCGTGGTAGAACAACTCATAAGGCCCACGGGACTGCTGGACCCAGAGATAGATGTGCGTCCTACGGAGAATCAGATAGACGACCTGCTTGAGGAGATACGCGTCTGCACGGAGAAGCACGAGAGGGTGCTCGTCACCACACTGACAAAGCGAATGGCGGAGGAACTGACGGAATATCTGCTCAATCACGGTGTGAAGACCAACTACATACACTCCGACGTGACCACGCTGGACCGTGTGCAGATACTCGCTGACCTGAGAGCCGGCAAGTACGACGTGCTCGTGGGCATCAATCTGCTGAGAGAGGGCCTCGACCTGCCTGAGGTGTCACTCGTGGCAATACTGGATGCTGACAAGGAGGGATTCCTGCGCAACAAAACATCACTCACACAGACGGCTGGTCGTGCTGCCCGCAATGTGGAGGGCAGAGTGATAATGTACGCCGACAAGATAACGGACTCCATGCAGGAGACCATCGACGAGACCAATCGCAGGAGGGCGAAACAGATGGCTTACAACGAGGAGCATGGCATCACGCCAACGAGTGTGGTTAAAACGGGAACGTTAACGTTAACGGGAACTAGCTCACCACAGGCTTATCAAGAACCTACGAACACACAGTATGCTATGGCTGCTGACCCTATCGTGCAGAAGATGACGCCAGAGCAGATAGAGAAGGCTATCGCCACTACGACAGAAAAAATGAAGGAAGCCGCGAAAAATCTCGACTTCCTCCTTGCTGCTCAGTATCGCGACGAAATCATCGCGCTACAGAATTCTATTGATGCTGCTCGCGAAGCAGGTCATTGACGGTCTTCACTGGATTGAAGGTGCCAAGTGGTACCTCAACGAAGATGGTATTCCAGTCACTCATAGCACCATTCCACAGACCTGGGAGCTCCAGAGCCTGCAGTTCCTTGCCGTTCTTACTCTTGCTGGAGATGAAGCCCGTTGTGCGGTCAACATAGTCAGGTAGGTTGAAGTCATTGCCCTTGTAGTCCTTGACAGCGCAGACGAGATCCACTGGATTGAAGTGTGTACCCTCCTTGAAGTACTTCATGTATTCAGCATTGTTCTTGTCTATCTGGCTTGACTCCAGTATCTGCAGAGAGTAAGTGCCGTCCTGATTGTAAGCGAGGAACGGGCCGCCACCAGGCTCACCAACATTCTTCACCATACCAGCAACACGCATTGGACGGTTGAGCTTCTTCTTCAGATAGATAGCGAGGTCGGTGTCCTCCAGTTCCTTGAGGTCCTTCTTCACACAGCAGAGCTCGTGCTTCACGAAGCGTGCTATCTCGATGAGTTTCTCGTGGTCATACTTGCCAGAGTCGAGGATTCCGAGATATTCGAATGCCTTCTTCTGCAGTGTCACGAGCACACCAGCGATTACCTGCTTCCACTCTACTGTCTCTGGTTTCAGACGGTCAGGCACCACATTGTCAATATTCTTTACGAAGATGACATCAGCCTTTATCTCATTGAGGTTCTCGATGAGAGCGCCGTGACCACCAGGACGGAACAGCAGACTGCCATCCTCATTGCGGAATGGAGTACCGTCAGGATTTGCTGCTACTGTGTCTGTGGATGGCTTCTGCTCTGAGAAAGAGATGTCATACTTCACACCAAACTTCTTTGCATAGCCGTCTGCCTTAGCAGCCACCTTTGCCTTGAAGAAGTCGAGGTGCTCGTGGGAAACGGTGAAGTGTACGTTGGCCTCACCATTGCTGGCAGCATACATAGCGCCCTCCACGAGGTGCTCCTCCATAGGAGTGCGTGCACCCTCTGCATAGTTGTGGAAGAGGAGCATACCCTTTGGCAACTGACCATAGTTCAGACCGTCCTTGGCGAGCATGCCCTTAGCAACTGACTTATAGTCGCCCTCAGCCATGAGTTCCTTCACGCCCTTACCCTTCTGTGCCTTGAGCAGAGCATCGAGTTCGCCGTAGAAAGCAAACTTCTCGATATTGTCAAAATACTTCTTCTCGAAATCGGTCGTCGGTACGTCGTAGTCTGCATCAACGAATGCAAACATATCCTTAAACATACGACTTGCTGCACCTGAAGCAGGGACAAACTTCACAATCTTTTTGCCCTCAGCCTTGTAGTCATTCCATGCCTTGACATACTGTTTCACCTCGTCTGCCGTAGGAGCCACGATGCCTGCACCGATGGTAGCAGAACCCTCAAGTTTGAGGAATGGGAAACCTGTCTTAAACTCAGCGAGCTGCTGTTCGAACTTCTCCTGACTGATACCCTTCGCCTGGAGCTGCTGTAAATCTTTTTGGTCCATAGTTTTATAGGTTATATTAAATTAGATTTAGTCATCTTTTGCAAAGGTAAAAAAAAATCCCGACTTCGCAAAGGAAATCGGGATTTTTTTAATATTTAATCTTTAATTGTTATACTCCTGCCAAGCCTTAATCTTGATATCCTCCTCCTTGAGAGCGGTGAATGCCTCGATGAATGCTTTGGCAAGGCGAACGTTGGTCATCAATGGGATGTTGTGGTCGATAGCGCCACGACGGATGCGGTAACCATTGGTGAGCTCGCGCTTAGAGTGGTTCTTAGGCACGTTGATGATGAGGTCAAACTTGTGATCTGCAATCATGTCCATCACATTGTTGTCACCCTCTTCGTCAGGCCAGCAAACAGCAGTAGCCTCAACACCGTTCTCCTGGAAGAACTTCGCAGTGCCAGCGGTAGCATATACCTGGTAGCCCTTCTTGACGAGCTGCTTAGCAGGCTCGAGGAGTGCCACCTTACCCTTCACTGCACCAGAAGAGATGAGTACGCTCTTCTTAGGCAGACGATAGCCTGTAGCGATGAGGGCGTTGAGCATAGCCTCATTGAGGTCGTCACCCAGACAGCCTACCTCACCCGTTGATGACATATCAACACCGAGTACTGGGTCAGCATTCTGCAGACGAGCGAAAGAGAACTGGCTGGCCTTCACACCGATGCGGTCGATATCGAACTCAAACTTAGATGGGCGCTGATATGGTGCATCGAGCATTATCTTGGTAGCAGTCTCGATGAAGTTGCGCTTCAGAATCTTGCTGACAAATGGGAACGAACGAGAAGCACGCAGGTTACACTCGATAACCTTCAGCTGACGGTCCTTAGCCAGATACTGGATATTGAATGGACCAGAGATGTTGAGCTCCTTGGCAATCTTCTGAGATATCTTCTTTATCTGACGTATTGTAGAGTAATAGATATGCTGTGCTGGGAATACCATCGTAGCATCACCAGAGTGTACACCAGCGTACTCTACGTGCTCTGAGATAGCATATTCCACTACCTCACCCTTGTCGGCTACAGCATCAAACTCTATCTCCTTGGTTTCCTGCATGAACTGTGATACTACAACAGGGAATTCCTTGCTGACCTCAGTAGCCATCTCGAGGAAGCGCTTGAGTTCGTCATAGTCATAGCATACATTCATCGCTGCACCAGAGAGTACGTATGATGGACGTACGAGAACAGGGAAGCCTACCTCATCCACAAACTCCTTGATATCGTCGAAAGAAGTCAGCGCACGCCATGCTGGCTGGTCGATGCCGAGCTTGTCGAGCATAGCAGAGAACTTATCACGGTTCTCAGCGCGGTCGATATCCACTGGTGATGTACCGAGAACTGGCACGCCCTGACGGTAGAGCTTCATAGCGAGGTTGTTAGGTATCTGGCCACCCACTGATACGATGACACCGCGAGGCTGCTCCAGGTCGATGACGTCGAGCACGCGCTCCATTGACAGTTCGTCGAAGTAGAGACGGTCACACATATCATAGTCGGTAGATACGGTCTCTGGGTTGTAGTTTATCATGATAGACTTGTAACCCAGTTTGCGAGCCGTATTGATAGCGTTTACAGAACACCAGTCAAACTCCACACTGGAACCGATGCGGTAAGCACCTGAACCCAGCACGATGACAGACTTCTCATTCTTGTAGTAGTTGATGTCATGCACAGCATCATATGGTCTGCCGTCAGGCTGAGCGAATGCTGGCGTATGGGTATATGTGAAGTAGAGGTAGTTGGTCAGTTCTGGATGCTCTGAAGCCACAGTTGGGATACGCTTTACAGATGGACGGATGCCCTTCTGCTGACGGTGATTGCGCACCATGAGGTTCTCCTTCTCCATGTTGCCCGTCTTTGGTTTGAGCACGAAGCGAGCTATCTGGAAGTCAGAGAATCCGCACTGCTTAGCCTCCAGGAGCAGAGCATCAGGAAGCTCCTCCAGTGAGTTGTACTTCTTCATCTCTATCTTGAGGTCCACGATGTGCTTCAGTTTCTCCAGGAACCATACGTCAATCTTGGTGAGCTCCTCAATGCGCTCTACTGAGTAACCTGCCTCCAGAGCCTGTGCGATAGCGAAGATACGCTGGTCGGTAGGATTAGCGAGCTCCTTCTCTACATCGTCGAAGTGTATGTGGTCGTTGCCTACGAAACCGTGCATGCCCTGACCTATCATACGCAGACCCTTCTGTATCATTTCCTCGAAGGTGCGGCCGATAGACATTATCTCGCCCACTGACTTCATGCTGGAACCGATGAGACGGCTCACACCAGCAAACTTTGTCAGGTCCCAGCGAGGTATCTTGCATATCATGTAGTCCAGTGATGGTGCTACGTAAGCAGAAGAGGTAGTACCCATCTCACCTATCTGGTCGAGAGTGTAGCCCAGAGCTATCTTAGCAGCTACAAAGGCGAGAGGATAACCCGTTGCCTTGGAAGCCAGAGCAGAAGAACGGCTCAGACGAGCGTTGATCTCGATGATACGGTAGTCGTTGGTCTGTGCGTTGAAGGCGAACTGTATGTTACACTCACCCACGATATTGAGGTGACGTACGCACTTGATTGTAATCTCCTGCAGCATCTTTACCTGTTCCTCGGTGAGTGAGCAGGTAGGAGCCACTACGATAGACTCACCTGTGTGGATGCCCAGTGGGTCGAAGTTCTCCATAGAGGCAACGGTGAAGCAACGGTCGTTAGCATCACGTATGCACTCAAACTCTATCTCCTTCCATCCCTTCAAAGACTCCTCTACCAGAATCTGTGGTGCGAAAGTGAAAGCGCTCTCTGCGAGTTCTACGAAAGCCTTCTCGTCAGGACAGATACCTGAACCCAGACCACCCAGAGCGTATGCCGAACGTATCATGATAGGGAAACCTATCTCGCGGGCAGCCTTGAGGGCGTCATCCATTGTCTCTACAGCGTGTGACACTGGGGTCTTGAGCTGTATCTCATTCAGTTTCTGTACGAAGAGGTCACGGTCCTCCGTATTCATGATAGCCTCCACGCTGGTACCCAGCACCTCTACGCCGTACTCCTTGAGCACACCTGTCTGGTAGAGCTCCGTACCGCAGTTGAGGGCCGTCTGACCACCGAATGCGAGGAGTATGCCGTCAGGACGCTCCTTCTTGATAATCTCTGTCACGAAGTGCGTCGTGACAGGCTGGAAATACACCTTGTCCGCGATACCCTCAGAGGTCTGAATGGTAGCGATGTTTGGGTTTACCAGTACCGAACTGATGCCTTCCTCGCGAAGGGCCTTCAGCGCCTGTGATCCTGAATAGTCAAACTCGCCAGCCTGGCCAATCTTCAATGCGCCAGAACCGAGCACTAATACCTTTGATAACTTCTTTTTCATCTTTCTCCTAAATGTATTATATAGTCAAAGTCAAAATAAATCTTGTTCCCTTGGTGAAGGTCTCATCCAGACGCAGTTCACCGTCCATCTTCTCCGCCATCTTCTTGCATATAGGCAGTCCGAGGCCGTCGCCCTCCGTGAGGTCATGTATCTCAGCGAATGCCTTGAAGAGATTCTCGCGCTTCTCCTCTGGGATAGGCTCGCCCAGGTTGGTCACCTGGAAGAGTTGCTTGCGAGCACTCTGCTTCTTGTATTCCAGCCATATCTTGCCACCCTCCGGAGTGTACTGCACAGCATTCTGCAGCAGGTGCAGCAGTATGTGAGAGGTGTAGGCACGATGTATCTTAGCCGTCATGGCAGGAGCATTGACTACCAGCGTGACGCCGTCAGCCTCCTTGCCGCGTATCTCGTCCATCAGAGCCTCGCAGTACTTCTGTGCGTTGGTACCCTCGAGCTCGTTGGCATCCTCGTCATCCTCGTTCCCGTTAACGTTCCCATTAGGATCGTCCAGCGCAGCGATAGTCTGCACATGCTTGGAGAATTCCTGCAGAGCCTTCACCTCAGGCTTCTTACTGTCCAGCTTATTGAGCGTGGGCTCCAACTGAGCAGAGATATTGCTTATGAAACCAGCCTTGAGCACGTTGTCCTCATTCAGTGTATTGATGGTCTTCTTCTGTTTGCGTGTGAGGTATATGAAGCGCATCAGTATGACAGCGCCCACCACCAGAGCAGCAGCCAGAGCGAGTACTACCACGCCCAGTCCCACGATAGTAAACCATCGTGCCGTCAGCGATGAGTCCTTCTCGTCTATCGATGCCTGCTGGTCGGCTATCTTCTGATTCAGTGCCTTGGTCTCAGCAGCTCTCTTGAGAGCATACACAGAGTCCTTCCACACCATATAGCTGTTGTATGACTGTGCCACCATGCCAGCACTATTCGAACGGCGTGCGCTGGCCAGCAGTTGCTGGTACACTTTGTCCACCTTGTCATAGTCGCCAGAAGCCGTGAGCTTTGCAGCCATCTCCTTAAATGCTGCGTTGCCCTTCTCAGCCGAACCGTATGTATAGTGGTATATCGCCATATTGTAGAGCAGGTCGTTCTTCACCTCCTCGTCGCCAGAGGCATTGGCATAGCGCTCCATAGAGTTGAGCTGTTCCTTCACGCTCGCTCCTCTGTGCATGCGCTTGTACATATTCATGCGCTCCTTGTATGTCTGGTAGTGCAGCGCTGCCTTTGCCTGGGCAGAACCGCCCTGTGCCTCGATATTCTGATCTACGCCGCGCAGGAAGTCGAAGGCCTCCTTGTACAGATTGGCAGAGTAGTATCTCTTCACCACCTTCACGCCAGCCTCCGTAGCCTGCTTCATGTCACCCTTGCTCACCAGAGCACGATATGCAGCCACATCACCTGATGGTGCAGCCGTCTCTTCCTGAGCACTTATCCAATTGACAATTGAGAATTGGCAATTGAAAATTATTATTAACGCCAGTATTCTAAAACACCTTTTCATATTACATTATACATTATACTTTATACTCTATCTCTACGTCTTTTTACAAAAAAAGCCGCCAACACCAGACGTGTAGGCGGCCTTCGTTTATCTTGTTTTATGTATGTACTTTGTAGTCATCTCCAAAATTTTTGCAAAGGTACTAATTTTAGCTGAAAGATGAAAGTTGAAGGTTGAAAGATTTTTTGCTTTTCACTTTTTTTAATACTTTAATACTCCACCTTATCCTCTTTCTCCTCCCAGTCCCTGAAAGCCTGCAGCGCCTCCTGGCGCATCATCTGCTCCGTAGGTATCTTGCGGTCTGCGATACCTCGGGCTATCTCCTCGTAGATGAAGTTGTCTCCGAACCCTATCTCCTCAGCATCCCTCTTCGTGTTGCCATAGCAGATGCGGCTGATGCCCGCCCAGTATATCGCACTGAGACACATCGGACACGGTTCGCATGACGTATATATCGTGCATCCCGTGAGGCGGAAGTCCCCTACCCTCTCGCATGCCCTGCGTATCGCCATCACCTCGGCGTGAGCTGTCGGGTCGCAGTTTGCAGTCACCCTGTTTGCGCCCTCCGCTATCACCTCTCCGTCGCGTACTATCACAGCGCCGAAGGGTCCGCCGCCATTTGCCACGTTCTCCCTGCTCAGCGCAATCGCCCTCTCCATGTATTTCTTATCGTCTGTCATATCTGTACTGTAACAAAATGCTTAATGTGTCAGTGTCATAATCTTCGATGGACAGGCGAGTACACACTTGCCACACTTCAGACAGTCGGGATGCAGATAGCCGACAGCCTCGCCACGGGAGTCGTAGGGAGTGAGCTGCATGGGGCAGACTCGGGCACAACTCTTGCACTTCATCTGGCAGGCACTGGACACATGAATATTGGTGAAGGCCTTGGGGTAAGGAGACTTTCTCGGTGCTACCCAACTGGAGATGGTGCCCATAGGACAGAAAGAGCACCAGGTGCGAGGGGCATAGATAAACGAGAGGGTGACGCCAACCACGGTGGTCATGACAATAATAGTCCAGAACACCCTACCTATGCCAGCCCACATGGGCAGACCGCCCTCGCTCCAAGGCACGAAACTCAGTTGGATGCCAAACATTGTGAAGATGAAGAACACCATGAACAGACGGAAGCCGAAGGTGCGCACAAACTTTGGAATCTCGCGATGTGGTGAGTACTTCGAGAGCAGACGGTCGTACATATTGCCGCGAGGACACACATGTCCGCACCACCAGCGACCTTTGTATATGCTCGTCACCACAGGGCCTATCATACAGATGATGGCGAGCAGTCCCACTACGGGGAAGAACCATCCGAGGATGATGTAGGCGATGATAATCCAGTAGAGCGGTATCCCTGGCGCCTCAAAATGTCTGTGAAATCGTTTCTGTGCCATATCATTAATTTATTTGCAAAGGTAGACAAAAAATCCCAAAGCATGAATATTTTGCCTTGGGATTTATGATTTATTAGTAACACAGCAACAATATACATCTATCCTCTCGAAGAATAGGGTGTAAAAACTATCACGAAAAGGTTTGAATACTGTTTTTTTCAAGTTTTCAAACATTTTTTGTATATCATCAAACCACACATATTATATCTTGTCGTACCTTTGCAGCCAGAAATCAAAACCTAAATAACAAAACAAAAAGACAATGAAAAAAATTTTTACCTTTGTATATGTCGAAGCACGTGCAGATGTAAAATACCACCTGCCTACTTCTTTGGAAAGGTTGAAATGAAGCTGCAACCGCCAGGTATGACGGCCACCTCCAAAAACAGCTGCAGTAACACGACTGCGACCTGTCAGCGTAGCATGATTACCGCTGACTTTGATCTCCATCTGCTCATGCTCTGCCGAATAATAGTTGAGCGTACCGTTGGCGATTGACTGGATATACACCTGCTTTGACTGTTGCATCCCCGTCATGTGGGTCAGCACAAAATCATCACACGATTCAGTGTCACCGTGTCCTTAGCAACCATAGCCTTATACATTTCCCTATAGAGAGTTTCTATCTGTTCTTCTTCCGTCTTTGCTTGCATAATCATTGCCGTCATTACAAAAAGCAGTATCGTGAAAAGAATTCTCATTAGTGTGTCGCCTTGAACTTCGTTCGAGCCTACTCACGCTCGGCAGAGTTGAAACGAGTTTCACTCTGCTCTCGCTAATGCGTAGCCTTTAGGTATTGTAAATCTCCATACCAATAGGAAGCCGTACAACCGCCATCTATCAGAAAATCGGCACCGCTAATGAAACGTCCACGAGAGGACATCAGGAACTCTGCCAAGTCGCCCACTTCATCGGGTGTTCCGGCACGACGGGCTGGCATACCCTCAATCATCTTCAGGTAACCATCCTTGCGCGGGCCATGCAATTCATCGTTTGCCAATGGTGTGATGATG
>CAJODK010000033.1 GCA_905233245.1 uncultured Prevotella sp.
AACAGTTTGCTGCTGTAGTCACCACTCACGGTGCGCACTGCATATACCAAGCCTGAAGGCACGTGGATGGTGACGCTGCTGTTTTGCTTCAGGTCGAATGCCTTGACGAGGGCGCCGCTCACTCCATATACGAGTACCACGCGCGGCTCGTCGAGAGTTGACGTAGCAGTGATGGTGCCAACGCCTGAGGTGAAGGTAATCTTACCGCCGTCAGCATCTGTCTCCGCTTCGCCCTTAGGTGTGATAATCGGCTTATCGTCCTGCTCTGGTGTCACGTCTGGCTTTTCTTCAGCCTCAGAGAATATGATATTCATCGAGTTCGGACCACTCGTTCTGACGAAGTAAGCACGGAACGGCAGGAGTGGTGTTGCATCGCCTTCGGCAGGCACCTTCACATACTTGCTGCCGTCAGACTTCATTACGTAGATGTCAGAACCTGCAGCGATCTCTTCATTCAGATAATTAGGCTTGAAGGTGTAGTTGCCCTGCTTCACGCCAGTCATGTCGGCATCACTCGCATTGATGGTAGCACCCATGACAGAAGCGAAGGTGACAACCTGACGCTCGAAGCCTGAAGGCAGCTTAGGTGCCTTCCACTCGCCGCTGAGGTCAAACTCATAGAACTCCTTGCCAGGGAAGCCTATAATATAAGGTGTGGCTCCCTGCATGAGAGGATAGCCCTCATAGGTGTGAGAAGTGCTGTAGTAACGGTTCTGTCCTTCAGTCTCACCATCCAGTATATCGAGGTTCTTATGCAGATAATCCCATAGGAAGGTGTTAGTATAAGCCTTGTCATACGCATCCGTACCCTCGTTCTCGGCAAGGCTTACGAAGGTAGCCTTCATCGTGGATGCGTCAGCACTCTCAATATCAGTGTATTTGCGCAGCCAGTATTCATGACCTACCCTGCCCATTTCATCACCAGTATAGAAGTGGGTCAGCTCACCCTTCTGCTGCGTGCCTACAGACAGCACTCTGAATGGCAGGCTTATTGACTCCCATCCAATGTTCAGTCCTGCGTAGGTGTCAGGTATGCGCTGATGCCACATACGTGAAGAGCCGTCGAAGGTGTAGCCTATTGGTGCATAGAAGTCATTGCGGTCAACGAGGAAGTGGTCATAGGTTGCCTTGTAGGTCAGCAGTCCTTCATTCCTCTGTACCCAGTGAGCCATTACCTGTGACTCATCCTTTGGTGCCACGGTGCCATAGGTGCCATCGGTCTCAGCGTAGCGCATCTCCTCCAACGCAAGAGATACGGTGTGTCCAGTCTTGCCTGCTACAGTTGCCTCATCACCAGTTTCTGGTGCCTCGGTATATGCAAGCAGGTTCTTCGTCAGACCGAAGTTCTTGAAGTTGGTCAGTGCCGTCTCTGCATCGAGCAACGGCGTGAAGAAGTTGTTGTTTGCATCAATGCCGTTGACGTATGGCTTGGCTGTGCCGGTAGAGCCGTTGAATACATCGTTATAGCCCGTGAAGTCGATAGCCGTCATGCCGTCCTGAACCAAGGTGTTCTCATCGCCGTTCTTATGCTTAGCAAAGACAGCGTATGGGTTGAAGTAAGCCTTGCTCATGGTGCTGCTGCGGAAGTAAGCAGGAGCACGGAGCACGCGGTTGCCCGCAGTGTTCGTCTCCACGTAGTTGCCGTCAGCATCCTTGACGATTGGTGACGGAACGTCCTGATGGACTGCGTCATATACGTAGCCGTAGTTCAGCGCCTGTCCGAAGAAGATGTAGTCGTCAGGATAGAGAGGTACGTAATTACCTGTCTCAGAGTCAAGACGCACGTCATCGTCCTCTGGTATCTCGCCGTTAGCATAGATGAAGTCAACGTTGCCGTAGCGGTCCTGTACGTATGTGTCGTCGATAGCCGCCTGTCCTCCCGGTTTGTTGCGGTCGAAGCGCTCTTGCAGGAAGAAGCGGTTGAGGTTGTAAGCCACCTCGCCGTTATAGAACTGCTGTGCGGTAGCCGCAACACGTGAGTCGCCCGGAGTGCCTGCTGCCCCTGCAGAGAGGTAGTAAGAGTTCTGTATCTGACTGGAAGCAGGGCTGCTGATGCCGATAATCGGGTTGGTTATCTCAACGCCAGTAGTATCCTTAACCCAGCAGTTCTCTGCCGTGCCCTCGCCGCTGTTGGCTATGCCACCAGTGGTGAACGCACCCATTGCGCCAAGGTTATAGACATTGCCGCAGAGCTTGTCAAACAGTGAGCCTGTGAGTCCGCTCACGTAGTGACCGTCACCATGCACGTTGCCTCCGAAGCACGTTGTCTCTCCGCTGCCTATTGGGGTCCACGGTGTAGAGCCTACGGCGAGGTTGGTGCGCAGGATGAAGTCGAGGTCATTTGCGCCACGTATGTTCTCTGGTGTATCCAGAGCACCGTAGGCTGTGACTGCCGCTGACTTAGAGCAGGTAAGGTCATAGAGATCCTTCAGCAGGTCGAGACCGTTCGCGCTATCTGCCGTGTAGTCATTGATATAAATCTTAGGTATGCGCTTGCCGGGAAGGTGAGCGTCCTTATGGTCTATGTAGTAGTGGTGCGTCTTAGCATCCATCACCTTCTTCAGGTCGTGGTAGTTAGCCACGCTGAACTGCACAGGGTTAGAATATGTCTTGCCTAAGTAGCTCTTAGCGTAGTAAGCCACATAGTAACCGTCCTGATAGTAGTACATAGGCGTGGAGTTGTTTACATACTCCTGACCGTTTGTGTGATGTTCAGCATTATACTTGCTGTCGAATATCTCCCATCCGCCACCGATGAGCTCGTAAGCACCCGGCGTTACTCTTGGCTGGTTCATGCCCACCGTAGTGCCAGGCAGCACGGTGGTTGGTGCCATGAGGCGGTCAATGATAGGTGCACCGCTCTCAAAGTCTAAGTGAATGTTTACGATGTGCATCTCGTTGACAGGTGTCACGTCGCCATTATCATCACTCTCGTTATAGGTGTATTGGTAGATAACGGTGATTACCTTATCCTTGGAGAGGTCCCTGATGTCGCTCTCACGGCTAACGTAGAGCGTGGTGGTCTCAGTAGGCTCGTTGCCCTTGATGATAAAGTCCTTCTGGTCGTTCACCAGCTTGCCATAGTCAGTATGATCAATAACCCATCCGGCGCTTACACTTCTGAGAGAGCCATTTGTAGTTGTGCTGCCTATCACGTCATAGTCATTCTTCCTGTTGGTGACTGTTACGTCATTCTTGCAGGTGTGACCCGTATGACAGTAGTAGTAGGTTACAGCAGCAGAGGTGCTGTTGCTAACCGTGACCTTAGATACTTTAGCCTTCTCTAAAGGTGGGAGTGCGAGATAGGTGCTTGACGGGATTATCTGTCCCTTGGTATATACCATACTGCCGAGACTAACGGGGGCATCACTCGTCACAATATGTATGTCTTCACTCCCCACGATGTTGGCAGGTACTACTATCGGCGTGTAGTTAGCCTTTTCGTTGGTAAGCGCCTCATACTGTAAGCGTGTCAATATCGAATCAGTTTTTATGGTTCCTAATCCATCAGAATAGCCGTCTTTATCCGCATCTACATAAGAAACATCCAGATCAGCAGTGCCCTTATATATAGCCACATACTCCACATTCTGCAAATCGCTGTAAGGCGACCTGTATGACGCTGCCATATCACCAGAGTACGTCGGATCTATGAGCACGTCGAAGGCATCGTAGTTGAACGTAAATTCGTTCTTGTCACGGTCATCAGAGGTGAGCGAAGCCCATCCTTCGAGCGCGCTGTACTTTTCACTGCTGCTGTATCTCTTGCCGCCATATAGTCCCTCGGTGGCACATATATAGGCATCGGTAAATGAGTTGCCTATCTCTGCCGCCATAGCACCAAACTCATCCTTCAGGGCGGTGATGCTGTCAGCGGTGAACAGGTCGCCATATACCAGATATGTCTCGTCATTAAGCCTCAGAGTGCTTGTGCACATCTTGGCTAAACCGAACTTTGCCTGTGTAGTAGATGACAGTGCATCATACTCGGTAGTAGATATCGCCGTACCCTTGCTGACACTCTTGCTTACATCGTTATATGTATAGGTAACAGCCTCCTTGGCAACGTATGCAGCCTCTACTTTAGCCTGTCCGTCGTCTCCAGCGAGTCCTGTGGTCAGGTAGTCAGCTACTACATCCGAGGTTATTATCTCACCCGCGCTATAGTTACGCTGACCATATACGCCGCCAACAGTGCTATAGGTAGGACCTGGAACATATTTTGCCTTAATAGTCTCCGGCTTAATGTATGTTAAGGAGTCTATCTTTACGCCTTCACCCGTTGGTGACCACCACCTGCTCCATGCCGGCGGTGTATCCATCTTGAAGTCGAGTACGTAGCCTGTATTGTGGCTGATGTTGTTAGTTGGACGGATTATGTCCTTGAACTCACAATCCTCTCCATCTGCATTCACTATTTTTGTTCCAGGTGCAGGAGAAGCGGGTTCTGAGTCGAATACTTCGCCCTTCGTGTAGGTCGTATCGCCCACCTTACCGTCGGCTATGCAGACCCAAGTCTCGTCAACGAAGAGATCCTGCTCGTCTTTCGATAACTGGCTCCAGTCCCAATAGGTTATAACGTCGTTAAGTTTATAGGTAACGCTGTTGTTGTTTACCTTTACTTCTTCGTCACTGCCGAGAGGCACTCCGCTCTTGTTATAGTAAGCATACTTGTTAGGCTTTACGTTAAGCAGCTGCAGCTTGCCGTGTGAGCCAGCCGTGATGGTGAGCGGTATGTGCTTTGACCTGCTGTAAGCCGTTGGCGCACCCGTGTAGGCTGAAATCACCTGGTCGTAAATGTATATTGAGCCCTTAACATACCAGTAGTGAGCCTCTGAGAAATTTGCATGAGTATGGTCATACTCAAGGTTGTTAGGGTAACAGTCGTCGATAATGGTTTTCGCCTTGCCGTGTATGAAATTACCTGATGTTTGGATAAACTCAAGTTCAGATGGGTTTTCACTATACTCATACATCTTATATGTACGCAGGCTGTCAGCCCTGTTATATTCTGACAGTCTGACCATTTTGTATGACACAGGGGTGCGTCTTCCGTGCTCGTTCTTGGCATATACGTAGCCACCGCCAATAGCATCAGCCTTGGCGTTGATAAGGTCGAGCTCCACCACACCTGTGATGTAGCCATACTCCTTGCCACTCTTTGTCACCTTGCCTGTAGGCTCGTTAACCAGTTCGAGGAACACGCCTGAGGCGAGTGCCACCTGGTTATGGCACGTAGCGGTATTACGCTTACGACTGTTTGGGTTGGCTGCCTTCCAGTCGTGGTAAGTGGTTGTGCCATTGGCATCACCAGAGTCGGTTTTGCGTGGATCATCCATCTTCACGTCGCTGGTGAGGTTGCCAAGATAGTTCACCACGCTGTAGATGCCGAAGTAGTTGCCGTGCTCCTTGTTGAGTTCATCCGTCTCGCCTGCTGGTGACACTACCTTCTTCAGTGAGAGCTCACCCACACGGTTAATGGTGTAGTTGGTATTGTCCTGCACCTCCGTCACACGGTCTCGTGCTCCCTGAAGCACCATGCGGCTTCCGAACACGCCCACGAGGTCTGCACGCTGCAGGGTGTTGAGCAGTCTGCCTGAATAGATAGAGCAGACACCGTCCTCTGACCAGTATTCACTTCCCTGATAGTCTGAATGCAGTTCCTTATATTCATCCTCATATATTTGCTGACCTTCATTATATCCTCTGTAGGTCACGCCATCTATGGTTTGGGAAGGTACGTTCTGCTTACATGTATAGCGCAGACGGAAGTATGCACGCTCACGGTCTGTGAGTGTGTCGTATTGTGCTCTGGTAACCGTGGATTGCAGGTTGTAATAGTCGGTACCATAGTTGGAGATGTGAAGCTCACGGTAGCCATCGACGAGCGAGAGGTTGCCACCGCCGTAGAGACCGCCGATGTGCTCAGTGCCTATGGTGATGAGGTCGCGGCGATATACGTCGCGCAGGGCTGCCGTCACGTTGCCGAACACCGTCTTGGTGTTGGCATATACCTTATCAGAGCCGTCAGCCACGTTGCCACCACCGAAGACTGCATTGCGGATGATGATACCCTTGTCATCGAGGGCATCCCACTTAGGACCATCGGTTGCGTCTTTCTTGCCCTTGAGCTTGTTCAGATACTCCACTGGCACGTACTGATACTGTAAGAAAGTGCTGTCAGCAATGGTTACACTGCCTGCTGCCTTTACCTGAGCGTATGGCTCTACAACCACCTTACAGTCCTCTGTCCACGTAGTATTCTTCGTGCCATCTTCTGTGTAATAATAGTGATTAGGTGAAGGTCTATACTCAGCGTCTTCACATTTCTTGCCCTTTCCGTAAACATAGCCGAGGTCACCACCGCCGAAGACGTTGCCGTAACCGTCGTCATAGTTCTCTGCTGTACCTATCTCGCCACCACGAATGAAGGCTTCGGTCTGTCCGAAGACGTAGCCGTCGGTATAGAGCGTACCAACACGACCGAGGTTGTCATAGCCCTTGCCGCCTGCAAACACGTCGCGCAGCACGTGGCCGTTATACATCTCTATGTGGGTCTTGCCGAGTTTATACTTGCCTTTCAGCGTGCGCTCACTGTTCTGGTAGCCGGTCACTTCTACGGCTCCACGTCCGATGGCTGCAATCTCGCCGCCACCGAAGAGACTGTTCCTGACCTTGCCGTTCCACATTATTATATTAGTGTAATCGACACTACTGTTGTCAATGTAGCCGCCGCCGAAGACATTGCCGCTGCCATAGAGACGGTTCTCACCCACGTGGTCGGTCCACGTCTCGTCATGTATCTTCTCCTGATAGTAAGTACCGCTCTCGTAGGGTGACTCCTCGTATGGAGGATTCTCCGTTATACCATCTGGCGCAGTAGGCTCGGTGGTGGAATATACATAGCCTATGTAGCCGTTGTTGGTGCCATACACGGCACCGCCCTCGCCACCGCCATAGACGTTACGCTGAACGGCTGGCACGCCCACGTTGTAACCATAGCCCGTTAGCGGGGTTGCCTGGTCCTTGCGTATGCCTATGATGACATGGGTCTCGCCGAGGATGTCACCCTCGGTTGTGGCATCGATGCCACCATTATGGTGACCCACGCTGCCTTTCCAGCCGCCGCCATAGACATTACGCACGGTACCGCCCTCTATGTATGCCGTAGCAGAGGCTATGAAGCCGCCGCCGATATCGAGGGAGTCCTTGACGGAACCTGTGGTGCCAGCGGCATAGAGGTCTTTCTTCACCGTGCCGCCGAGCAGGTCTATGTATGTAGTGCCATAGACGTTGCCACTGTTGGCTACATCATTGTAGCCCAGTCCGCCACCATAGCAGTAGCCACCCACATAGGCACCCTGCTTGATGTGTACGTTGGTGTTGTATTTCTCTGGTCGTGATGACTCGCGCTCATGCAGCTTGTTGCCGAGGGCGAGGTTGTCGGTGAGTCCGTTGTCGGTATAGCCTTCTGGCAGGTCAACATAGAGATTGTCCTTGGTGGTCTTCCACTTTGCCACGGTCTCCTTGTTGATTACCATACCCATCTCTCCGCCGCCGTAAGCCTCATAGACATTGGCACCGCTTTCGAGGTTCACCTCGGTATATTGTGACCATGTGTCCCTGCCATAGCCTGCGCCATAGACGGTAGCCTGATAGCCTTTCTCCTTGTTGGACCATACATTGCTGCTGACGTTCACCTTGCCGTAGAGGGTGCGACGAGCGTTGTTGTTGCCGCCATAGACGGCATGGCGCACGATGGCATCGTTGCTGGCATAGTTTACGTTCGCCTCGAATGCATCGCAAGGCCGGTCGTTGTCACTACGTGTTCCGTAAGCTCCGCCGAAGATACTGTTTGTAACAATGGTAGAGCCATCGGGCACATTGACGAGCGTGCGACGGGTAATGCCCTCATGGTAGCTTGCGCCATAGACAGCATCCACCTCACCAGCCATGAGGTCGATAACGGCTGTGGCCAACTTAGGATCTGCATCTGAAGCACTCCTCGTTATGCCCATGCCTAAACCGTTGAAGGAACCTGCGCCAAACACCTTGAGGCTTCTGAGCTTATCATAAGCGTCGGGTATGTCGATGAGCACGTAGCTGCGGTCTTGCATCATGTCGCCAATGTGCGCCTTAGCGGCACTATCAGAACTGCCCTCACTGCCCAAGCCTGCTCCATACACGGCATCTACCCTACTGTCGTTGTTACGCTCTGGGCGAATGTGCACGAAAGCATTGGGGAGGTAAGGCTTGTCAACCTCCTTGGTCGTGTCATTGTTGAGGAGAAGGGCACGTACCTTAGTTTTTTCAGGAATCCTCTCATAGTTGTAGCCGCCGTATGCTCCGCCGAATATCTCGTTAACATGTCCCTGCAGATACTCCACGTATGATGAAGCTGTAGCCGCTGAACCGCCGTTGAACATCTTGGAGCGTATATCTGAGCGCACCTTTTCCGTGAGGTTAGCAGAACCCAGAATGTTGCCGCCAAGGTCGTTGCCGCCATATACGTCATCTATAACGTATGGGAAGCCACCGCTGCCTATGATAGTCTCTGCGTGTCCGAGTATGTCAGCATTTGCAGCACCTCCAAAGGTGGAGTTGACGCGACCGTTGCCAAGAGTAACGTGGGTGTCGCCAGCCACAAGTCCCTCGAAGCCGCCGCCATAAAGGTACTCTGCCTCTGCCATGTCGCCTGTCTCGGCACCCTTCACGTTGCCCACGAGGTTGACGTGGGTGCTGTAGTCTGCGTTATATAAATAGCTGCCTTCCTCTTTCTTGCCTATGACACCCTTCTCACCGCCGCCATAGACGTTGAAGTGGTAGCCGTCCTTGACATTGATGGTGGTGGAGCCCCATACCTCGGAGTTCTCACCATAGCCGCCGCCGAAGATGCCCATAGAGGTGAAGAGAAGCTCGTCACGCTGTATCGTGGGGTCAACGCCTGATGCTCTCTCGCCTGTGCCGAACACCTCTTCCTTATCTACCGTGCTCTGGTCGAGGTTGATGACGATATCGCCGTTGACATAGCCACTATTGTAGCAGCCGCCATAGACGTTGCCGCCAATGAGACGGCGCGCATCGCCATCCTTGCCGTTGGTGTTCCAATCAAGACCGTCCTTAGCGTCATTAAGCTTACCAGGCTTGAGCCTCAAGCCCTCGAAATCCATGCGTATCTTTGGATTGCCTGCCGTGGGAGCTTCGGTTACGCCGCCCATGTGCTCGGCATTATAGTCGGTGGCAGCTACGTAGGCATCGTTACATCCGCCAACGAACTTCTTATATATGATAATGGAGTTGAGCTCATCCATAGTGAAAGTGCCGGGAGCCGTCATGCTGCCCACATTGCCACCAAGGAAGAAAGAGCCTACATAGGTAGTGAAAGGCACATAGTCATCGGGGTCATCCTTTGCCTTAGAGTCGAACACCACCTGAGGCACCAGCGGCATGGCAGCACCCTGCATATATGCCGCAAACTGGAGAGAGTCGGTGAGGTCGAGACTACTGAAACGCGAGCCATTGCCCGAGAGGTCGGTGCGCTGCATGGTGCGAAGCACGCCCTCCACGGCACCCGTGACAGAATTGCCCGCTTCATCCTTGTCAGCCTCGTTATAGCGTATCATGTTGCGGCCGTTATTGCCCAGGAACACATTCTCGGCTATCACATAGGAGCCTATCTTCAGCTCCACCATGGGGTTAGCCTTGGTAGTCTTGAGCGACGCGCTGTTGCCTCCGCAATATACTGAACCCTTGATGATGGTAGGCTTATTGGGGTCAGGCGAATGGAGACGTATGGAAACCTGCTCGGCATTGGGGCGGAAGTCGTTGAGCGCCTCAACCGAGGTCTTGCCATCAGGGACGGTGTAATAGAAGTCGCCGTAGGTCTCGTTGTCAGCAAGGGCTGCGTTGTCGGTATAGGCGTATGAGCCGTTGCCGCCGCCATACACGTCGCCGCTCACGCTGGCGTAGATACCTATGGCACTGCCGCCATAGACCCTGCCAGTGATGTCGTTGCCGCCATACACATTATTTATATCACCTCCGCGCACGAGCACGCGGGCAGAAAGTCCCTTCGGGAACTTATAGCCCGGAAGATTATCCGCTGGGGTATAGACACCGTTGACGGTTGGCATGACATCTGCCATACGACAACCACCATAGATATTGTCAACGATAATGGTAGAAGTATCTGGTATCTCAAGCATCAGACCCAGCGGACTGGTCATGTCACCATGATTACCGCCACTGTAGAGGTTACGCACCTTACCCTGATTGAGAATCCACTTCGGCGTAATCTTCATCTCTGCAAAGTTGTTACCGCCAAAGAGACATCCCACCTGGAAGTCAGGACTTTCAGGATGTGAGAATGCGAGGTTAAGTCCCATCTTGTCCCTGCATCGATCTGCAGTGATAAGTTCGACGTCATTCTCATCCACAATTGATGTTACTACGGTACTTGGATTATCAAAGCAGATAACGGTACTGTCGGTAATTGTGGCATTATTACCTCCGCCATAGATGTAATCGACAGAAGCGCCTAGTAGTTCCAGATAGGTCCTGGCTACATCAGGCACATAGAAATCATCCTCAGAGGTTGCCAATACCTCACTCGTCTTTTTGTCTATGATAGAGTGAACACCCGTCTCAGCATTGTACGCATAGTTGTATTCTCCATTGCCGCCACCAAAGAGCTGACCAATATAGATTTTGTTGTTGGCACCATGAGACGTGCGAACAAAGACGTTCCACTCGTTGTTGATACCATTTGTACAGCCTGAGTCAGGGAATCCGGTATGGTTGCCGAGGTTCCGATGTTACCAGAGATATCATTACCGCCATACACCTTGTCGATGATGATGTATGAACCATCAACAGCATTCTTACCATCGATATGCACAAATGCACTACCAACGACGTCTGCCATACGGGCACCGCCATACACCTGGTGCAGGTTGCCTGCATATACAGTAACAGCAGTCTTACCGCCTGTGTTTCCCTGGTTACCTCCGCCATAGATGCTACCGCCTATGGTGATTTGTGCGTCTGCGCGCGTACACATAAGCACGCGCGCGCAAAATAGCACGAATAAGCAGACTAGCGTTCTTGCCAGTCTGCCCATGTTCTTATATTTCATGGTCTCCATATATCGTTTTCTCATTTTCTCAAACTCATTCATCATCACAAAATTGCTCCCTTCATTTTGCAAAATTACACAATTTCACTTTTACCCGCAAGAGTTTTTAACCAAATCTTATTACCCCCCCCTATTATTTAACACTATTTAAGGTTATCCGTTTTTCCCTTTTTCCCTAATTCCTTTTTTACAGTTTTTGTACTTTTGTACCTTTGTACCTTTGTACTTTTTCATTTTCTTTTCTCTTTCTCAATAAGACTCAATAAGAAGAGAGAGGGGACAATATATAATTTATTATATATAGGGATAAGTAATAATTATAATATATATATATATGCGCGCGAAGGAACGTACGAAGGTACAAAGGTACAAAGGTACAAAGGGAAAAGGGGAAATAGGGGAAACGTTAAAATCTCGGCAGAAACATCACTTTCTGCTATTGCTAAGCAAGGGATTCCTATTGCTAAGCAACAAAAGTCTATTACTAAGCAATAGGAATACCTGCCTACAGGGTGTGTGATGAAGAGCAGTCGAAACAGTGGGTGCAGACCTTGCACTTGGGCAGGCCGATAGTATCGATTATCGTTTCGAGTTTAGCAAACTTCAGCGTGTCGATATTAAGGCGTCGTGCTATCTCCTCCACCATCGCCTTGTACTCTGGCGAGTCGGTCTTGGCATACTGCTTCAGGCGCTCCTCTGGTATATCGATGGTCTGTGCCTTGTCAGCATCAGCGAGCATGGTCTTGCCCTTATTGCCTGTCTCGAGGTCCTGAATGACACGACGGGTGATGAGTTCAAGCTCGCTCTTGGAGGCGGAGAAATTGATGAAGGGACAACCCCAGATCAGTGGTGGGCAGGCGATACGCATGTGTACCTCCTTAGCACCGAGTTCCTTGAGTTCGCGGGTATTCTCCCTGAGCTGCGTGCCTCTCACAATGGAGTCGTCGCAGAAGAGGCATCGCTTGCCTTCGAGCATCGCCTTGTTGGGGATGAGTTTCATCTTTGCCACGAGGTTGCGCATCTCCTGATTGGTGGGCATGAAGGAGCGTGGCCACGTAGGGGTGTATTTGGAGATGGTACGCTGGTAGGGCACACCATGACCTGCGGCATAGCCTGTCGCCATTCCCAGACCAGAGTCGGGGATGCCTCCCGCACAATCTACCTCGGTCTTGTCTTCCTTACCCATAGCAAAACCCGTCTCGTAGCGCATCTGCTCTACGTTCTTGCCCTCGTAGAAGGAGGTGGGGAAACCGTAGTATATCCACAGGAAGGAGCATACCTGCATCTCTTTCTCGGGCTGGCGAAGCGTATCCATACCGTCTGGCGTCAGTCGGACTATCTCGCCAGGTCCCACATAGTGGTGGATGTCGTAACCGAGGTTAGGGAAAGCTGTGGTTTCACTGGTAGCTGCCATAGCGCCCTCTTTCTTGCCTATCACGATAGGCGTTCTGCCCCACAGGTCGCGAGCGGCGATGATGCAGTCCTCGGTGAGGATGAGCATGGAGCACGAACCCTTGATGGTGCGATAGACATTCTCTATGCCATCCACGAAGTTCTTTCCCTTAATGATAAGGAGTCCTACGAGTTCCGTAGGATTGATTCTGCCAGAGGAGAATTCACTCAGGACCATATTCTGGTCGAGCAGGTGCTTTGCCACTTCCTCAGCGTTATTGATTTTGCCTACCGTCACGAGGGCGAAGCGTCCCAGGTGGGAGTTCATCAGCAGAGGCTGAGCATCGGTATCGCTTATCACGCCGATGCCTTTCTCGCCAAAGAAGCGAGGCAGTTCGTCCTCAAACTTCGTACGGAAGTAGGTGCTCTGCAGGCTATGGATAGACCTGCGGAAGCCCTGTGTCTCCACGCTATATGTTGCCATACCGCCTCGCTTGGTACCGAGGTGTGACTGATAGTCAATGCCGTAGAACAATTCTTCTACGCATCTCTTATGCTGTATTGTACCGAAAAAACCGCCCACTTTCTTTTATCCGTAAATGATTTTACCTGTCTTTTCGTCAGTGTTCTCTGGGATGAACGACTTGTTGTACTGCGTCATGCCGCGGAGTGACATACCCATGTTGGAGAAACCGCCGTCGTGGAAGAGAGTCTGCATGGTAACCTTCTTCGTAAGGTCAGAGAAGAGCGTCATACAGTAGTCGGCGCAATCATCAGCAGAGGCGTTGCCAAGTGGTGACATACGGTCAGCGAAGTCGAGCATTCCGTCAAAACCCTTGATGCCACCGCCTGCTGTGGTGAGCGTTGGCGACTGAGAGATACAGTTGACACGAACATGCTTCTCACGACCATAGATATAACCGAACGAGCGTGTGATAGACTCCAAGAGTGCCTTAGCGTCTGCCATATCATTATAGCCAAAGAAGGTACGATGGCTGGCAACGTATGTAAGAGCCACAATAGAGCCATATTCTGCGATGGAATCGAGTTTTTTTGCCACCTGTATCATCTTGTGGAAGGAGATAGCGGAGATGTCAAGAGTCTTGTCAAGGAAGTTGTAGTCGAGGTCATCATAGGTGCGCTTCTTACGCATATTCATAGACATAGCGCAAGAATGGAGCACGAAGTCTATCTGACCGCCCAGTGCCTTCATAGCTTCCTTGAAGAGGTTCTCCAGGTCTTCCACACTAGTAGCGTCAGCAGGTATCACTGCCTTAGCGTTGGTCTTCTTAGCAAGTTCGTCGAGAGTTCCCATGCGGATAGCCACCGCAGTGTTAGTCAACACAATCTCTGCACCTTCTTCTACAGCGCGCTCTGCCACCTTCCAAGCGATGGATTGGTCATTTAGTGCGCCAAAGATGATGCCTTTCTTTCCTTTCAGTAAGTTGTACATAATCTCATTAAAATTAAAATCATTTGCAAAGGTACAAAAAAAGTTCAAAAGTTCAAAAGGTTCAAGAGTTGAAAGTTGAAAGATTTCAAAAAAAAATAGTACCTTTGCAGACATAAATCATGCGTTACAAATTCATTGACCCCCACAAATACACGGACGAGCAGGTGGATGAGCTGCTCGCTACCCTTCCTGAATGGCGCAGGGAGCAGGCTTTGCGCTTCAAGCACCGCCAGGGCAGGAAAGAGTGTGTTCTCTCCTACTGCTTGCTCTCCAAGATGCTGGGCACACAACCCAATTTCGAGAGAGGGAAGCATGGTAAACCATGTATCGATGCTTTTTCCAAACAACCAAACGACCAAACGACCAAACGACCAAAATTCAACCTCACCCACTGTAAAAATGCCATCGGGTGCGTGGTGAGCAAAGAGGGAGAGGTAGGCATAGATGCTGAGTGCCTGGGAAGATATAAGCCTCAACTGGCAGAATACTGCATGAGTGACGAGGAACTGAAGCAAATCAGCGAGGCTCCAGACCCTGATGCGGAATTCACCCTGCTATGGACTAAGAAAGAGGCACTGCTGAAATACACCGGCGAGGGTATCACGGATGATATGAAAACGTGTCTCACCTCACCACGTGCTGAGGGTGTGATGATAGAGAGTGGAATAAACCGAGAACAAGGGTATGCTTGGGCAGTTGCTTATGATAGTTAAGAAGATATACGGAAAGAGCCCCAAATGGGGTAAGAACTGCTACTTCAGCGAGACAGCTGCTGTAGTGGGCGATGTAACAATGGGCGATGAGTGCTCAGTGTGGTTCAGTGCTGTAGTGAGGGGCGATGTGGCTCCCATCACTATGGGAAACCGTTGTAATGTGCAGGACTGCGCCTGCGTGCATGTCACCAACACTACAGGACCTACCATTATGGAAGACGATGTGACGATAGGTCATAACGCTACCGTGCATGCCTGTACGCTGAGGAAGGGCTGCCTCATCGGTATGGGTGCTACCGTACTTGACGGTGCTGATATCGGCGAAGGTGCCATCATAGCCGCTGGTGCGCTGGTACTGGGTGGTACCAAGGTGGGAGACCACGAGATATGGGGTGGCGTGCCTGCTAAGTTTATTAAGAAAACCGCTCCCAACCAGGCTGAGAGTTTTGCTGCGCACTATGCGCAGTATGCTAAGGATTATCTCGCAGAGCAGTAACAAACTTATTCACCTGTTGCTCTGCGTTCTTCTGAGCGATGGCGATATTCTCCTTCGTCAAGCAGCGTTCTCGCATCAAACGCTTGGCACGCTCGGCCATCGCCTTGCGGTCAGCATTCGTCCACTTTCCTTTTTCGAAGAATGAACGAGTGCGAGCCTCATCAAGGAAATTCTCATCAAGGAGCTGCACCGGTGGTAAGTCTATCTTGACAGAGTCGCCATCACGCTCTATCCAATTCTCGTCACACTGGCTGAAGTCTATACCCAGGCGCAGAGTACCGTAATAGATGCGAGCCAATTCATCGTCAGAGAAGAATCCAGTACGCACGGTATCTATGAGTTCCTCGTCGCTGACAGTGAGGAATTCCCACTGCCCTATCTCCCTCATCTGTTGTACGATGGTGGGAGTGTCGTCTATCTTATCACTGATACCAACGGAGAATCCGTCATCCTTCATCTTATAGCCCAACCAGGCTACTACTCCCACGATGACAAGGAGACACAGTGCTATAATCTTTCTGCTTAATCCAAAATCCATGCTATACCTCCTCTCTTCTCATCTTCTATGAATGTTATAGTGACATTCTCCTGCTTGAAACCCAGTCGGGAGATGATGGGGATGAGCTGATGGGCGGCACCCACCTTTGCCAACTCCAGTATGTGCATCTTAGGTATGTCAGCGATAATTGCCTTCCTGCCCTGCGCCTCATAGTTGGCAAGTTCCTCATCACTGAAATTACTCCTCATGAGTGCCACATACTGCTTTATGCCGTCATGGTCTATGCTCGACGATGTAAGCACTACATGCGGTTTGGGAAGCACTATCTCTATCCTGTCACCATCACGACGGATGTCCTGCTCTGTTATCTGACTCATGTCGATATAGGCCTTCAGGGTAGCATCCATCGGGATTGCCACTTTGCGCTTGCCTACTGGCAGAGCCACTGAGAAATCTTTTCCCAATATCTTGCCGTCAATGCTCACCGCATCGTCGTGCGTCACTATCTTGTGCACCTTGTATTCAGCGGTATAGAGACGGGAAGTGCTCTGTATCTGCTGGAGCATGACAGGGATAGTGTCAAGAGGGTTATCGTTAACGTTAACGTTCTCTTTTCTGCACGCAGAAAAGAGAAACGCCATCACACACGCTGCTATGTAAAAATATATCTTCATTTTCAATAAAAATCCCCGCTCTCTGGTGGGAGAAGCGGGGGCTTTATGTTGATCCGATGTCGATTTTGTTTAGGAGTTAGTTTGTGTTATTAAGTGGTAAGATAGTATGAAATAAGGAACGTTGATTGGGTCTTGCCACCGGATTACACTTACAAAGTTAGAGAAATTAAGACGTCGCTCCAAGAAAAAATGGAAACTTTTTCGCCCTGTTAAAATTCTTTAACATTGTGCACGTACACATTTTTTACTTCCTTCCAAAGTCGGCTGGAATTTCGCCCCAATTCTTTGTATCCCACTTTAAAATAGGCACACGGAAAGAATGAGTTTTTAGCCAAATTTCCGCCCTCCTGACGAGCTCCAGAGCTCTCTCTGTTTCAGGTGTATATTCGAGTTTTGTTTTGCATTGTTGTTTCTGCACCCATATCTGTGCATTGACCGAGTCGGAATATATCACCCTGTCCTTGATGCCCCGTTTCTCCATCAGGGCCAGTGCATGCACTATGGCGAGGAACTCCCCTATGTTGTTTGTTCCCCTGATAGGGCCAAAGTGAAACACTCTCTTCCCTGTCTGCATATCCACACACTGGTACTCCATAGGTCCAGGATTGCCTGAACATGCTGCATCAACAGCCCACGCAAGACGAATATCCTCCATCACTTACATCCTTTCCGGCACCTCGATGCCCAAGAGAGCCATACCATTCTTGATGGTCTTAGCCACATTGGCAGCTATCATAAGGCGCACCTGCTTCTGCTCCTCCGTCTCTGCATTGAGAATAGAGAAGTCATGATAGAACTGATTGAAGGCCTTCGTGAGTTCGTAGCAGTAGTTGGCTATGCCAGATGGCGAATAGTCCTTGCCAGCCTGCTCCACCGCTGCTCCGTATTCTGATATCTTCTGGATGAGATCTATTTCTTTAGAGGTGAGAGGTGAGAGGTAAGAGGAGAGAGAGTAGTTCTGCTCACCAGCCTTGCGCAGAATTGAGCGGATACGAGCGTAGGTGTATTGTATGAACGGACCTGTATTGCCATTGAAGTCGATAGACTCCTCAGGGTTAAAGAGCATGTTCTTGCGGGCATCAACCTTGAGGATGAAATATTTCAGGGCACCCATACCCACGATGCGCGCTACTTCCTGACGCTCTTCCTCGGTCATATCACCGAACTTACCCAGTTCGTCGCTGGTCTTGCGGGCATCAGCCACCATAGCAGCGATGAGGTCGTCAGCATCCACCACAGTACCCTCACGAGACTTCATCTTACCATTAGGCAGTTCCACCATACCGTAAGAGAAATGCACGAGGTCCTTACCCCACTTGAAGCCAAGCTTGTCAAGCAGGATAGAGAGCACCTGGAAGTGGTAGTTCTGTTCGTTGCCTACGACGTATATCATCTGGTCTATTGGAAAGTCCTGGAAGCGCAGTTTCGCAGTACCTATATCCTGGGTCATATACACAGAGGTGCCATCGCTGCGTATGAGGAGTTTCTCATCAAGACCTTCCTTGGTGAGGTCAGCCCATACACTGCCGTCCTCCCTGCGATAGAAGAAACCCTTCTCAAGGCCTTCCTCCACTTTTTCTTTGCCTTCAAGATAGGTGTTTGACTCGTAGTATATCTTGTCGAAGCTAACGCCCAGCGCCTTGTAGGTCTCATCAAAACCTGCATACACCCAGTCGTTCATCTTCTTCCACAGTGCACGCACCTCGGGGTCGTTCTGTTCCCACTTCACGAGCATCTCATGAGCCTCCTTGATGAGTGGAGCCTCCTGCTTAGCCTTCTCCTCTTCCATACCCTGTGCCACGAGTTCCTTTACCTCCTCGCGGTAGTGCTTGTCGAAGGCTACATAGTAGTCGCCAATGAGGTGGTCACCTTTCTTGCCACTGGTCTCAGGTGTCTCACCATTGCCCCACCTGAGCCATGCAAGCATAGACTTACAGATGTGTATGCCACGGTCGTTGACGATATTGGTCTTCACCACCTTATTGCCGTTGGCCTCCATAATCTGCGCCAGCGACCAACCAAGCAGGTTGTTTCTTACGTGTCCCAGATGCAGAGGTTTGTTGGTGTTGGGTGATGAGTATTCTATCATCACAAGGGGAGAATCGTCCTTCGCCTGTTTTTCGCCATAGTGCGGGTCACTGTCTATCTGCCTGAGCAGGTCGAGCCACGCTGTGTCGCTGATGGAGAGGTTGAGGAATCCCTTCACCACATTGAAGTCGCTGATAGTGTCGCAATTAGCCTTGAGCCACTCGCCTATCTCCTGTGCTGTCTGCTCAGGGGCCTTCTTTGACATTTTAAGGAATGGGAACACTACGAGTGTGAGGTTGCCCTCAAACTCCGGACGTGTCTTCTGCAGTGTTGCCATCTTCTCCGGCACCTGCTGACCGTATAATTCTTGTATTGCTGTGAGAACAGCAGTCTGTATCTTGCTAATCATTTATCCTACTTGCGAACCTGGTTTCACATTCTTCGACGTCGTCACTACAGAGAGCGAACCGTCGAAGTCAACTGCTGAGAGTATCATACCCTGACTCTCCTCGCCCATCATCTGACGTGGTGCGAAGTTGGCTACGAAGAGTACCTGCTTGCCAACGAGCTGCTGAGGGTCTTCGTAGAAGGCTGCTATGCCTGAGAGGATGGTGCGACCCTCTGGTGTTCCGTCGTCGATATGGAACTTGAGGAGTTTCTTCGACTTCTTCACCTTCTCGCATGATGTCACGAGACCTACACGGATGTCTATCTTCTCAAAGGTATCGAAATCGACGTTCTCCTTCACGGGTTCTGGTATATACTCCTTTGCCTCGTTAGCTTTCTTGGCATCATCGAGTTTCTTCAGTTGTGCCTCTATCACGTCATCCTCTATCTTCTCGAAGAGCAGTGACGGTTCTGCCAACTGCTTACCAGCCTCAAGGATTTCCATGCTGCCGAGCTGTTCCCAAGAGAAAGTGTCGAGGTTGAGCATCTCGCGCAGTCTCTTTGATGAGAATGGCAGGAATGGCTCGAAGGCGATAGAGAGGTTGGCGGTGAGCTGGAGACATACGTTGAGAATGGTCTTCACACGCTCAGGATCTGTCTTCCACACCTTCCATGGCTCACACTCCGTAATGTAGCGATTACCGATACGGGCGAGGTTCATCGCCTCCTTCTGTGCCTCACGGAACTTAAACTGCTCCAGATAGGTCTCCACGTCGGCCTTCACGTTCTTGAATTCGTCTATCGCCTGCTTGTCCACCTCTGTCAGTTCGCCACACTCAGGCACCTTGCCCTCGAAATACTTCTTGGTCAGTTGCAGGGCACGGTTTACGAAGTTGCCGTAGATTGCCACGAGTTCGGAGTTGTTGCGCTCTTGGAAGTCACGCCACGTAAAGTTATTGTCCTTTGTCTCCGGAGCATTGGCTGTCAGAACGTAGCGCAGCACATCCTGCTTGCCTGGAAGGTCCACGAGATATTCGTGAAGCCATACAGCCCAGTTGCGAGAGGTAGAAATCTTGTCGTCCTCAAGGTTCAGGAACTCGTTTGCTGGCACGTTGTCTGGCATTATGTAGCCACCGTGTGCCTTCATCATCACTGGGAATATGATGCAGTGGAACACGATATTGTCCTTGCCTATGAAATGAACAAGACGAGTATCCTCATCCTGCCACCACTTCTGCCACGTGCCCCACTTCTCTGGTTCGCGGTCGCAGAGTTCCTTAGTGTTGGAGATATAGCCGATAGGTGCATCAAACCATACATACAGTACCTTACCCTCAGCACCCTCCACTGGCACTGGTATGCCCCAGTCGAGGTCACGCGTCATAGCACGAGGCTGCAGGTCCATGTCGAGCCAGCTCTTACACTGTCCATAGACATTCGGGCGCCACTCCTTGTGGTCCTCCAGTATCCACTTCTTCAGCCAGTCCTGATACTTGCCCAGAGGCAGATACCAGTTCTTTGTTGCTCGCTTCACCAGTCCGTGACCAGGGTTGTTCTTGTTTGTCGGGTTGATGAGCTCGTCAGGCGAGAGTGTGGCACCACACTTCTCACACTGGTCACCGTAAGCGTTGAGGTTATGACAGCGCGGACACTCGCCCACTATGTTACGGTCGGTGAGGAACTCGCCCGTCACCTCGTCACAATACTGCTCCTCTGTTATCTCCTCCAGTTCGCCCTTATCGTAGAGCGTGCGGAAGAAGTCAGAGGCAAACTTATGGTGAATCTTCGAGGTAGTGCGGCTGTATATGTCGAATGATATGCCAAACTCCTCAAACGATTTCTTAATCAGTTCATGATAGTGGTCCACCACCTGCTGCACGCTGATGCCCTCCTGACGGGCGCGTATGGTGACAGGCACTCCATGCTCGTCTGAACCGCCTATAAACAGCACGTCGCGCTTCTTCAGTCTGAGGTAGCGCACGTATATGTCAGCAGGCACATACACGCCTGCCAGGTGACCTATGTGCACTCCGCCGTTAGCGTATGGCAGAGCCGATGTCACCGTAATTCTCTTATAGTCCTTTTGTTCCATTCTGTCTGTTTATCTCAATTTTGCACGCAAAATTACAATTTTTTTCCCATATATGCAAATTAACGCCATGATTTCATGTTTTACGTTTCATATTTTATGAAATATCTCTTACTCATATCTTTCTATACCTCCGTCTGACCATACGTAAAGGGTGTTGCCCACTATGTCGCATAGAATTTCACTTCTTTCAACTTTCGGGAGTAAAAGGGGAGTTAAGGAGTTAAGACCTATCCGTGGTCTTGTATCAATAAGTCAAAGAACTCTTTGGTGGACTTCCCTTCGTGGCCTTTGAAGTTCCGTCCCGTTTTGGAACTCATCCCCCTTCCTTTTAGGGGAGGGATGGGGAGAGGCTTCTCCTTCATTTTCCTATTGCAAAGTTACTATCTTAACTTAAATCCTGCAAATTCTTCTCCGTTTTTAACACTATAGATAATCCTCGCTCCAGAAGCATTACTTTTAGGGGGTAAAAGCATTACTTCTGCCTCCAAAAGCATTACTTCCGCCTCCAAAAGTAATGCTTTTGCATAGAGGTAATCGCCTTTGCAGATAAGTCGCTAATAATCAGTGAGTTGAAAGTTTTTCAAAGTTTTCTTGAAATTCACCCTCTTTTGCACACTTTTGCCGATTTGTGCATCTCTGTTTTTAACAATTCTCACAATATCCAAAGCGAAAAAGGTTGACAAGGTTGACATGCGTTTTTGCTCACGCACGCATATATATAATATATTATATCTATTACCCCTTTAATATAAAAATTATAAAATTATAATTTTTATATAGTTCCCCCTCTTCCTTATAATCTTTCTAACGAGTATGAATTTTGGTGGTGGAACAGGCATAAATACTATGATGTCTTATACTGAAATAATGTCAACCTTGTCAACCTTGTCAACCTTTCTTTAAATGAAGACACTGGCAGTTTAGAAGAAGTGACACGTTCAAGGTCACAAAATGTTACCTTGAACAAGAGAGGTTCAAACATAAAATATCTCCCCTATGCATTTACAGAACTGGGAGTAGCCATGCTCAGTAGCGTACTAAAATCAGAAACAGCCATCAGCGTAAATCGTGATATTATGAGGGCTTTCGTCACTTTCAGGCACATTGCCACCCAACCTTTGCCTGAGAGTAATGAGGAATTGCGTAAGGAAATAAAGTCCATCCGTAAGGAGATGGATGAAATCCTTGCCGACCAGAACGACATCAACCGACGACAAACCGAGAGCAATCAAGTTCACTTGAATTGCCGAGGTGCGAAGGAGGAAGACGGAGTCAGCGTGAGCGCCGTCCCATCGGCTTCGTAGTGCCAGACGAGAAGGCGAAAAATACCCATCAATAAGACTATACAAAGTAACTAATCCACTGATATTCAGTAGTAATGTCGATTGTCAGTGGATTTATTGTTCCCAAGATGTTCCCAGTGAGCAATCTATTTCTTGGCTATGACCTCGCAATTACGACATCGAGGTTCTTTGCATAATTTGAGTTGTGTTTTTTCATGTCGGATTTCAGTGCGCCAAGCCCAGTAAAAGGCTCAGCGCACTTTTTTGTTATCGTTAGTATCTATTTTTTTCTGTCTCGATGGAGTGAGACTAAATCACACCATTCTCATCATTAATTTCATTGTAATCGTCGTCACTAAATGTATCATTTATATCCATTTCTGAACCATCTAAGTCACAGTCTGGACAACTCTCGCAAATAAAGTGCAGAGGCTGGATGTAAACAGTCTTTATCTCTGGCTTATGATATATTCTTTTCATGATGTGTGCCTCCTTACTTTATTATTATCTTCTTACCATTACTTACATACATGCCAACAGCACCTGGCTTGCCCTGGAGCCTCATGCCGCCAAGGGTGTACCAGGCGTCATCGCCCTGAGCTACCTGTGTCTCATCATCTTTTACCTCGCTGATACCTGTGGCATCATCTTCCTCTAATGACATGTCAAGAGAGTCAAAGTGATTATTTGTGAAATCTACAACTATATATGCCTTGTGAGCAGGCATATATAGGTCTGGGGCATCTGAATTTACTTTCTTATACCTACACATTTTAACATCATCACCTACTTTCCCTAATACGAGAAGCCTAGCATTTCCCCAATTGTACTCTCCATCAGTGCTTGTATATTTTTTCTCAATTTCTTTTACGTTAGTGCGTATGTCTAAACCATGTAGGTTGTTAGTACCAGTGACGGTAGCAGTAGCGGTATTGTCAACCGTCATAGCGATAGCCTCGTTGGTTGTCTCTGTAGCGATGATTACTGCCTGACCTGCAGGAATGGTCTTGCCCAACTTGTGCAATGTAAGTTTTCCGACCGAACCAAGACTTTTAATCTCGCCAGTGTATGCGCATGCCTTCTCACTATCATCTATGGTGTAGGTAAGGTAGCCATGATAGAAGGTAGTCCAGCGCTTGCCGCTTCCCTCAGTGGTGTTGAGCGATAGAGTGGGAGCAGTCAGATACCCCCCATCACCTACCTTAGCATAGGCTTCACCAAGTTTTGATGCGTCGTATAAAGTGCCGTCGTAGGTTTTCAATTCGGTGCAGCTATAGAACATATTCTCGCCAACCCCTGCGCTTAATGAGCTAAGATTCCAACCCTCTCCGACTACTATAGCACCCAAGGATGTGCAGTTAAAAAACATCTCAGAACAGTTCACTAATGCGGTAGTGCTGAAAGAACTAATGTCAACGCGCTTAAGGCTGGAGCAACCACTGAACATTGAAGCCATACTCGTTACTTTTGAGGTGTTCCAAGCACTGATGTTTACCTCTGTCAGCTTTTGGCAACCAAAGAACATGTGGTTAAGGTGCTCCACATCGTCAGTGCACAGATTGTCAATGTCCGTGATGGTCTCTAACTGTGTGAAGTTGGAAAACAGGGCGTTGAGGTCAGTGCCGTCATAGCTTTCGCAACTCTTATCGATAGTGACAGCGGTGATGCTCTCCCTAACAGTAGGGGAAGAGAAGTTCCACACGTTGTTTTCAAACTTAGGATTCTCACCAGGGTCGCCATATTTCACAGTCATGCTGGTGCCATCGACCACGGCATAGAGTGCCTTCTCAGCCGCCATAGCCACCTGACTGCTTATGACGAGCACTGCTATAAGAAGGATTTTTGTCAGTTGTTGTTTCATTTTCTTATCTTGTGATAGTCTGCTTTATTTTGCGGGAATAGTTAAAGTATAAGTGCTATGAGTGCCGTCAGAGGTGTACCACTTGATGGTAAACTCAGAGATGCCATAATCCTGTGCAGTTCTCTGCAGATCCTGCAAGGCGTTAGGGTCGGTGAGCATCTGCTTTGAAGCGTCAACCACATACATGATGGTGTTCTCGCTGTTGATGGTATGGTCGGCAAGTTCCATCGAGGACTGATAGACATCAGGGAACTTCGATGTCAGATAGTCTATGAGCTGATCCCTCTGTCCTATGTGTCCTTCCTGTCCTAACTCGGGGAAGTCCACATCCATGCGCCATGTCTGCTTGGCACGGTTAGGAATGAGCATGGTGAAACTTACATTCTCATCCATATCGCAGTTTGCCCGCACGTCGAATTTCCTCTTCTCGTCAGGACCTCCATTACCATTTTGATATGACAATAGCGCTGTATAGCATGGATGGTGAATATTGACGGTATAGGCATCAGAAGGATTGCTGACTGACCAGCATACCTGATTGTCGATGTTCACATCGTTGGTGAGGATGTCAGCCACCAACACATGTTCGTCGCCATCACCCTGCATCATGTCGCGACTGTTCTCGTAGGTCCAGCCTACCTTGGTGCCATCAGTGTTCTTAGTGCACTTGAGTTCCTTCACGTTGTCAGTCCAGCTAACGGTGTATGAGGTGCCTGTAGTCCATCCGTGAGAGTAGTTGACGTTGAAGGTTCCGCTTACTACCTGACCTATCATTGCTCCAACAGAAGCACCTATGGTGTTGGTCTGCGAACTGCTCTCGCCTACGGCTACTGTCCTGCTTACGTTGTTGTTGTCAGTATCTGGAGCAGCATCCTCCACTATTATATCACCGTTGCCAGAGAGGTTCATGGAGTATTCACCCCTCTCAAACCAAGAGCCATAAAAATCAGTAGTAGACCAATCAAATGTCCTCCATAAATCGTCATATGTAACTCCCTCCCATTTGTTTTCCTCGTATGGTCCTACATAGATGGTCTTGTTGGCATCATAGCGGGCATCGCCATCCTGCTTTCCGCCTATGCTGGCAACTGCATGCTGCTCTACGAGGTAGTAGTCCTTGACTTTCTCCATATTATGCACTCCCCATACGCGGATTATCTCCTGATAAGCGTTTGGCTTAGCTTTGAGGTCAAAATCATGATCCCCATATTTATCTAAATAGACAACTCCTCCAGTGAGTCCTCCCTGATAGGTGTGCTCCTCGCTGGCGCTCATCAGCTGGTTGATGGCATCGGTGCCCTCAGCCTTTGACTGGAGCCTGCTCTTGGAGTCAGCCTTGCCTGGGGCATGGTTGTTAAGCCACTCTGCTGCTCCATCGGCAAGTTTGCCACTGGTGTAGTTGTTGTACTCATTCTTGATGGTTTGGGTAGAGGTCGAAGTGGTGCCGTCCTTCTTGGTCATGGTAGTGGTGATGGTTCGCTCCTCATGAGGGGCACACTGATAGAAGCCCTGACGAGAGAAGATGACCATCTCGGCTACTGGCTTCTCGCCAGATGATGCCTTGGAAGAGAGTGCCTCGGCATTGGCTATGCGAGTCTTGAAGCGCTCAGCCTCGGCATTGACGGAGTTGCCCAAAGATTGCTGTTGATTGGGAGGGGTGATAACTATCTTGATGCCACTACCATCATCGTCAGTGAGCAAATCGCGAGATGCCTGCTCCAACTGGGCTGACACCTGCTCTCCCACCTCCACCAAGTGGGCATCATGGGGCTTCTCCACAGCTATATAGCCGCCTCGCATGTATAGCCTTGCTGCCTGAAGCCACTCTAAGGTGGTGTGGCTCTTGATGTCCTCACCCTTGATGAGTATCATCTTGGTATCGCTCTGTACGGAGGTGCTGGTGTTGGAGAGTCGGCGCACAAGGGCTGCTCCCATCGACTGCTCGTCAAAGGAACTGAGGACGGCAGTGGGCACGTCGGCAGTCACCTTGGTCTGCAACTGGTCAACATTAAGGTCAACAGGGGTATAGGGGTTGACGCTGGAATTGCTCGCCAGATTGTCGTCGCTACAGCTTGACGTAGCTAACAGGGCGGCACAGCCGATGGCTATTGCCACCCAAGAATGAAGGATAGTCTTTGTCATCATAGTTTGTTTTAGTTATTTAAGTTTCTATTTTTACTTCTGAATATATGCGAAAAGTCCGCACACAGGGCGTGATGCCCCGCATGCGGACCTTTTCTGTTCTTTCTCTCTTAGAGAGGTTATTATAGAGTGAGTGAGTGAGTGAGTGAGTGAGTGATATACAAATTATCGAAACCGCCAAATATCATGGCAGTTCTTTTATTTGTGTTATGGTTATTTAACGCTGATAGTTGCATGGATTGTCTATCCTTTTTACTTCTTCTCAGATTCCACCTCGCATGTATAGCCCATCTCTGCTACGAGTCTTCGAAAGAAACTGACCTTGCGGTTAGGGATATTTACTGTAATTGTAGTCATATTGCTTCGTCCATGAGACTTCTCGTTGTAAAGTTACACCTTTTTACTCAAACGTGCAAATAAAATGGTGAAAAAAGTTGGTGAACACAGAAAAAACTCGCCCATCTCTGAGCGAGGCTTTTTTATATTGGGTTAACGCCCCTGCGTTATCGTTTAGAGGTCTATATCGAGACCTGCTGCGAAGACACGGTTGCGACGGGTGAACTTGTTATTAGAGTTATTAGAGTCGCGATAGTCCGCAGCCTGGTTATAGTCGCGATAGTTGGTCTGGAAATAGCCCACATTGCATCTTGTCGTTGATTTTATACTTGACACCAGTGCCGAAGCTCCATGAGTTGGTGACGAAAGAGATGTCGCTCATATACTCATCGGTGTTGCCGTAGTTAGTGGTCTGGATACCGCCTGAGACAGTCCAGCGCTTGTCCTTGCCGAAGTCGTACTCCACACCTGCGAGCCACTCGTCGGTGCCCTTTGAGAGCATCTGGTTCTTGTCGTCGTGACGGTTGCCGTTGGCATCGAAGTAGGTCTTCCTTGCCTGACGGTCGTAGAAGTGGTGGTAGCCAACATCGAAACGGAGTCCCTTGAGAGGCTCTACCTCAAGACCGAGGGTGAGCAGGGCTGGAGTGTCTTCACGCACGCTGGTGCCATCGACAAACTGGTTGACTACAGGGAAGAGTCCTGCCTCCTTGACGGTAGAGCTGTTGGTCATGTTCATCTTAGTGCGGAACTCATACTTGAAGGCGAAGTTTACCCAGGCATACTTCACGTCAAGACCTATGATAGGACATACGCCGAAGCCGTTCTGGTCTGACTGCAGATATACACCATTATAATACTTGGCAAGCTGACCTGACTGGGCTGAGAGGTTCTCGCCTGTCTGGGTGACTGCATCGAGTGCTGCCTGATTGTCTGCCTTGGCAGCCTCTACACCAGCCTGGTAAATAGTGTTGCTGATGCCGTTAAAGTATTCAGCGAGAGGCTTTGCTCCCTCTGCGGTCTGCACCTTTATGTCTGAAATCTCTGCCTTGTAGCCTGCCATACCATAGAGGAAGCGAACACCTGCATAGCCACTGACCTTGATGTTCTCCTTGTCAACAATCTTATAGGCTGCGCCAATGGTACCACCGAAGTAATACTGCTTACCCTCAAGGAAGCCGTTACTGCTGAAGCCTGTAGATTCTGTTGCCCTGGTATTAAGGCGATAGGCACTAAACAACTGGTTAAGACCTGTAGGAATATCCTTCAGACCACTCTTTTCGTTACCACCAAACCATACTCCACCGATGGCAGCATCGAATGAGCCCAGACCGCTGTCGAAGGTACACTTACCACCACCACCTGAAACGGCTCCTGATGCCTGGAAAGAGAACTTCTTCCAGTTGTAAGCTAACTGCACTGATGGCAGGAACGGAGCCGTCGCCACGCCACGATAGTGCTTCTTGTCACTGCCAGCAGTCGTAGCATCTGCCTGGAATACAGGATTCTGGGTGTAAATCAGACGACGCTGCCAAGCCAACTGCCAGTTGAATGACATATGCCAGCCTTCAGGCATGAGAGCCACACCAGCTGGGTTGGAATACACACCATCAATGCCGATGGCACCGTCACGGGCTGGGTTACGAATGAAGGCTGCGTTCTGGTTGGTGTTAGTCATCATGCCACCTGCATGAATCTTGTTGAATGTTGAAAGTTGAATGTTGAAAGAGATTGCTAAAAGCAAAAAAAATTTTTTCATTTTCCTAAATACTTTATATTTTTTATGTCAAATCTTGCACATTTTTGATTTCGGTGTGCAAAATTACTACTTTCTTTACCAATCAGAACATTTTTTATACATATTTCCTCTGTTTATTAACTTTTTTTTGTACTTTTGCACCTATGAAACGATTACACCTTATTCTATACGTAGTAATACTGCTGACCATTTCACTTTCGGCATCAGCAGAAGAAAAAAACAGTAGCTTCCCTGTGAAAGCATGGTCGTGGCTCAAGAACTACATGTACGAGAGCACCGTCAAGGGCATCAACCAAGACTATATCGAGGTGCCCAAGAAGGAGTGGACGGCAGAACTCACCACTACAATCAATCACTCTCCACTGAAACTGGAGACGGAGTGGAACTACGACAAAATCAACGGCACCTTCACATCGCACTCTGACAATGGTCTGACCACTGCCGTGGGTGTGGCTATAGCCTATCGCAGCTATGGCATAGGATTCTCGAAGATTGTCAATGGCACGGGTTCTAACTTCTCTATTGGCTTCTCTGGCAGCAAATACGCCATCAACGCCAGCATCAAAAGTTACGAGAGTGATTCGCCAGAGATTAAGTTCGACGGTACCGCATGGGGAGAACCCTTTCACTCACGCGAGAAGACCAGGATAGACGACCCCATCAAGGTACGCACCTTCTTCATCGATGGCTATTACTTCTTCAATGGCAGCAAGTTCTCATACCTCTCAGCCTACTCACCCTCGCTCATACAGCGTCGCTCAGCAGGCTCATTATTTGTAGGCGCCATGTACAGCCACGCCCGCGTAAACTTTGGGTCAGAAAACGATGCTGATATGATAATTGCGATGCAGGGCATAGAGAGAGTGAAGAGCAATCAGTGGAGCGTGGGAGCAGGATATGCCTACAACTGGGTGCCAGCAAAGAATCTCACGGTAAACTGCACCGTTATGCCCATGCTCACCCTCTACAACCGCAATACCGTGTACCGATACGACATTAAAGAAATCATCAATGAGGACTTCAACCGCCTGGATGATGAAGAATATTGGATTGACGATGAAACTAGCGACGAGTCAACAGGAGACCTACTGAAAAAATACCCCCTGAACAAGGAAAAGACACCTAACCGCGTACGTCTGAACTTCGATGCACGTGTATCACTCATCTACCACTGGACCAATATGTTTGTACGTGCCTACGGTCAGTTCAACCGTTTCTCCTTCGGTGGTGAAGATGTCAAGGGACGTCTTATTGATTGGACCATCTACGCCTCCGTAGGAACGAGATTCTAAAACCATGCGCGCAGTAATCCAAAGAGTAAACCAAGCCTCGGTCACTATCGAAGGCAAGATAAAGAGCCAGATAGGCTCGGGATATCTTGTGCTCCTTGGTTGTTGTAACGATGACACCCAGCAGGATATCGAGTGGCTTTCGAGGAAGATTGTCAACCTCCGTGTCTTCGACGATGAGAATGGTGTAATGAATCGCAGCATCCTCGACGTAGGAGGCGACATACTGGTCGTATCACAGTTCACCCTCTGGGCGAGCTACAAGAAAGGCAACCGCCCCAGCTACCTCCGTGCAGGCAGCCATGACATCACCGTTCCACTCTACGAAGCCTTCATCAAAAAACTCAGTGCCGACCTGGGCAAGCCCGTCGGCACTGGTGAATTTGGTGCTATGATGCAAGTCTCACTCGTCAATGACGGTCCAGTCACCATCTGCATGGACTCCAAGAACCCAGAGTAAGAAAAACACACACGATATTGTCAGTTTCTTCCCTTATTGATGATGTAAATGCCGATAGCAGCAAGGCCACCTGCGAGGACGTATTTGGGGTAGAACGTCTCGCCAAGGCAAAAGCACGAGGTAACGGCACCGACGACGGGAATCAGTGAATTGTATATGCAGACTTTCCCGACGGGATTGAGAGTGAGCAGTTTGTTGTAGAGAGCGAAACAAAGGGCTGAGATGGTGATGAGCGCCAAAAGGCAGGATATGCCAAGAAAATTGATGTGGGGAAGAGTGCCACCAATAGCGAGTCCTGGAAAAATTAACAGAAGACCTCCGATGGCAAGACTGTAGCCGGTGCCCACAAAGACATCTATGCGACGGCTCAGCCCGCGAGTCATCAGACCACCAATAGCGCTACAGGTAGTATTGATAATAATCATCCCGTCGCCAAGCCACGTAAATCGCCCACTGTCTGCTCCTCCGAGATTGAGTGCGAGGATACCACAGAATCCCACAATGCATCCAATGAGTTTACGCGAGGTCAGGCGGTCACTCTTGAAGCAAGCACATGCCAAAAGCACTACAAGAAAGGTGCCGAGCGAGTTGAGAATAGCGGCTCTGGAGCCCAGACTGTGGGACATGCCTACATAGAAGAAGAAGTAATGCAGCGTGGTATTCATCAAGGTGAAGGCTATAAGAAACAGCCAGTCACCGCTTTTACTTGTGCGAAACGAGCGCCCACTGCCTCGTGCCAAAAGAAGAAGTATCAACCCTGCCACCGTAAACCTGATACCTGCAAAAAGCATTTTACCGCCCGTCATATCGGGGGTGATACCGAAGGCACGAAAACCCACCTTGAGAAGTGGAAATGCCCATCCCCATACTATTGCACAGGTCAGGGCAAAGACCACTACCCAAGTGGATCGTTGGAATATAGATATTTCCTTATTAGCGGATGTCAATCACAGGGATGTTATCCTTGTCGTTGTAGTAGAGGTTCTCACCTGCCATACCCCAGATGAAGGTGTAGTAGTAGGTACCTGCTGCTGCGTGGATAGACCACTCTGGTGACATGATAGCCTGCTCATTGTGAAGCCATACGTTGCGTGACTCCTGAGGCTGACCCATCACGTGAGAGATGGTCTGACCCTCTGGCAGGTTGAAGTAATAGTAAGCCTCGATACGACGACCGTGAGTGTGAGGTGGCATAGTGTTCCACACAGCACCTGGGTTGAGCTGGGTAAGACCGAGCTGGAGCTGGCATGGACCTTCCTCGAGTACGTCATTTACGATGAGCTTATATACTGTACGGTTGTTAGCCTCTTCCACAGTGCCTACAGGTCCCCAAACAGCTGCCTTGAGTGAGCCCTTACGACCATCGAGGGTAATCCACTGGGTCTTGTAGTGCTGGTGGGCTGTAGCAGAGTTGAGGTAGAACTTAGCAGGGTTCTTTGGGTCCTTGGAACGGAACTCCACAACCTTGTTGACGTCCTTGTCCTTAGAGATATGACCGCGACCTACATAGAGAGCCTCCTTGGGAGAGAGAGCATACTCCTTGCCGTCAACGATGACTACGCCGTCGCCGAGACCGCAGTTTACGATACCAATCTCACGGTTATATAGGAAATACTTCTCCTTGATGTTCTTGTCAACATCGAGACCGAGTTCCCAGAAGTTCTCAAGCTTCAGAGTCTTATAGACTGGCATAGCGCCGCCAAAGATAAAACGGTCGTAGTGAGAGTAGGTGAGAAGGATAGAGTCGGCCTCCATGACCTTCTCCATCACGAAGCGCTCACGCAACTTCTTTGTGTCATAGTGCTTAACATCACATGGATGGCAAGCAGTCTGGAACTTCACATGCTGTGCACCGACATAGCGGTCAGCCTCCTGGGCATGAAGAGGTGAGAGGTTAGAGGTAAGAGGTAAGAGAATACCTAATGCTAAAAGAATCTTTTTCATAACGTTATACTTTATACTTTATACTCTATACTTTATACTATTTCTTATTCATTCTCACACGGTTCCATGCTACGAGGGCGATGGTGATGATTGTGAGGATACCCGCTCCGATGTAAGAGAGGTACTTCATGCAGGCATAAATGAGGGTAGAGAGTGGGCTTGAAGCGAAGTCAAGCGCACCTGCTGAGAAGCCTGCTGGCACCTGCACGGTCTTATCGTCTGGGTGGATGCGTGCCACCTCGTGAGCTGCAAGAGTGAAGTCGCCTGCCATCCATGTCACGAAGTAGAGACCGATGGCCATCATCACGAGACCTACGATGAAGGAACGCAGTACGTTACCATTGGTGTAAGGCAGTATCATCACGAAGACATAGAACATGCCTGCGAGTGATGCAAGTGGCAGGAACTGGTTGCCTGGCAGTGCTACTGCAAGTACAAGGGTAACAGGGATAAGGAGCAGTGATACTACCAGCGTGGTAGGATGACCGATAACGAGTGCTGGTGACATACCGATATAGAGTTCCTTGTCCTCACCAAACTTCTTGGCGATGAGTTCCTTGGTAGCCTCAGCAATAGGCTTCAGACCCTCAATGAAGAGAGAGGTGATGCGAGGGATGAGTTCCATGACTGCACCCATCTTGATACCTATCTGCAGGGTGGTAGGAATGTTATTAACTACCTCGTCCCAATCACGACAAGCCAGACAGCCGATAATGATGCCTATGAGCACTCCGAGGAAGAGAGGTTCGCCGAAGAGACCAAACTTCTTCTTCATACCCTCCGAGTCTATGTTCACCTTATTAATGCCTGGCACATAATCGAGCACCTTATTGATAGCAACAGCGAAAGGCATGAAACCCTGACAGAAAGGCTGTGGGATAGAGATGCCGTCCATACCTGGATAGAACTGCTGGAATTTCTTAGCAGTAACGTCGGCAAGTACCAAAGTGATGATGTAGCACACGATGGCAGCGAAGAAGCCCCACGCAACAGACTGTGTCATGAAATAGACAACAGCACCGATGAATGCAAAGTGCCAGTAGTTCCAAAGGTCAATGTTGACAGTACGTGTGCAACCCAGAAGGAGCAGCACGAGGTTGACACCCAAGCAGACTGGGATGATGAACGAACCCACGAGGGTGTTGTAAGCCACTGACGCAGCAGCAGGCCAACCCATGTCGAACACCTGAAGCTCAAGACCATATATCTCCACTACCTTAGAGAGGGCTGGAGACATGGTGTCAACAAGCAGAGCGGTGATGATACTCAGACCCACAAAACCCACGCCTACGAAGAGACCTGACTTGAGAGCCTTTGAGAAGTTGATGCCGATGCAGACACCAAGGATGGTGAAGATGATAGGCATCATAACAGCGGCACCAAGGCCGATGATGTAAGAAAATACAGCTTCCATGTTTATTCTAAATGTTATAAGTTATAAGTTATCAGTTATAAGTTATTTCTGCTGGTGAAGCCAACTCTTTCTTCCAATTGTCAAGGTAGTCGAACCACGCTTTGGAGTCCTTGAAGCCAAAAGACTCAAGGTCACAGGTAGCTGCGAACCAGTAGTTGAGATGGTCGGTCTCCGTACCTATTATATTAACATATGCCTGCGTAGGCAGCACGAGTTTTCCTTTTCCGTCAGGAGTGCCTATCTTCTCCTTCTCCATGTCAGAGAAGCGTGTCTCACTCTTGTAGTACTCCTCAGGGACATTTACAGCAAGACCCACGGTGTGCACACCATAGACTTTGGGATTATTACCTCCCCACGCTGTGCCCCAGCAGGCACGGAGTCCCTTGCAGTCAGAGTGTTCCTCTGAGCCTTTAGGGTCGGCAATGTCAACAGTACCCGCAGCAAGAGGCAAACCTTTGACGGCGTGTGAGAACTTAACATCTACCTCGACGTCGCGATGCCCTGCATAGAGGGTGTAGGTAGTGATGACATCTACGGGCTTGAACGTCTCGAATGGTTGCCAGGCACGATTGGTGATGCGAAGAACGGTACGCACGGCACCTGCTGAAACTACCTCCATTGTGGTGTTTCTGACATTCTCATACATCACCGTCCAACCCTTCTTGGCATCCCATGCATGCATAGTGCCACATCCAAAGGTGGAACCTGTCCACAGCACATCATCGCCAGCACCTGCTGCCTTCTGCTCTGCTGAGGGATAGAAGGCTGTCTCTGCAATATCTGCCTTCAACTGCTGATGACCATAGTAGTCGATAGACTGACGGTGGTCGCAGTAAGCACGGAATCCCACCATATCATTCTCCATCACGGCTCCGTGGGGGAAGATATACTGATAGGGATTACTCGTCTTAGGGAAGGTGACCGAATTGATTGGCATGTGCTTCTGATTTTTTGCTGCACGGTCACGAATGGCGATAGCACCATAGCACACGGCAGGGTACTCGCGTGGCGTTCCTTCATCAGAAAGCACTACGTTGAAGGTCTGCTTTTCCTTCTTCTTCATATCAGTAACGAAAGAGAGTTCCTCATAGAGTCCGTCATCATTGAGGTCGTCAAGTTGGCAAGGCACCTCCTTACCATCAAGGGTGACAAGGGCAGAGGTGGTAGTGCCATCTAGAACCACCACAACAGGAACGGCCTTGCGCTCCTTCGAATAGGTATTGGTCACGCTGACCGTCACGGTCTTCTCTGTAGCCATCGCTGTTACAGCAACAAGCAGAGTGGTGAGTATTGTTAGTAGTCTGTTCATTATTTAGGTTTTATTTCGTTTAGTGGATTCATTACGAAGTCGCGCTCCTGCATCAGCGGATGCGGTATCTTGAGGTCGGGCTCATCGATGGTCTCATCGCCGTAGAGCAGTATGTCGATGTCTATGACACGGTCGTGGTAATGACCATCTATGCTCTTCTGTGTGCGTCCCATCTCGCGCTCTATCCTTTGCGTTGCCATGAGCAGTTGGCGTGGGGAGAGTTCTGTATCTACGCAAATGGCGGAGTTCAGGTATGAGTGCTCTGAGTGGTATCCCCAAGGCTCTGTTTCATATAGCGAAGAACGACGGGTTATCTCCCCTACCCTTTCTTCTATCATCTCATAGGCTCGGAGTATGTTTTTCTCCTTATCGCCCAGATTAGTTCCTATGCCCAGATATGCCTTAGTCATTGACTATCAGCATCACATCGCCAAAGCAACCCACGCGGAAGCCTGCCTTCATCGCTTTCTTATAGGCATCCATTACGATGTCGTAACCGCCAAAGGCCGCCGTTGCCATCACCATCGGTGTCTTAGGATGGTAGAGGTTTACGATACAGGAGTCTGCCAGACCGTAGTTGTATGGTGGGAAGATGAACTTATTAGTCCAACCGTCGAAAGGCTTGATGAAACCATCAGTACCCACCACGGTCTCCGTTGCCTTGAGCACACTGGCTCCCACGCAACATACCCTGTGGCCATTCTTCTTCACCGTATTGACCTTATCGCAGGTTTCTTCCGTGACATGCATTTCCTCAGAGTCGGCCTTGTGCTTGCTGAGGTCCTCCACCTCGATAGGATGGAATATGCCGAGTCCGCAGTGCAGGGTGATGAAGGCTGTCTTGATACCGTGGATATCCAGACGCTTCATCATCTGACGAGTGAAGTGCAAACCTGTAGAAGGAGCTGTCACTGCGCCCTCTATCTCAGCAAAGACATTCTGAAAATCATCGAAATCCTCCTCGGTCACGGGGCGATCGAGTTTACCGTCCTTGCCCTTGTGGTCTATGACATATCGTGGGAGTGGTGCCTCGCCAAGTGAGAATATTCTCTCCTTGAATACATCGTGAGGACAGTCATAGAGGAAACGGAGCGTACGACCGCGAGAGGTGGTGTTGTCTATCACCTCCGCAACGATAGTGCCTTCCTCATTGAAGAAGAGTTTGTTGCCGATACGTATCTTACGTGCAGGCTCTACAAGCACGTCCCAAAGACGCATCTCCTCATTGAGCTCGCGCAAAAGGAATACTTCTATCTTCGCATCCGTCTTCTCCTTGGTGCCATAGAGACGTGCTGGCAATACCTTGGTGTTGTTGAAGATAAACATATCGCCCTCATCAAAATAGTCGAAGACATCTAGGAGAGAGTCGCGCAACTCTATCTTCTGGGATTTCTTGTGCACCACCACCATACGGCACTCGTCTGGACGCTTCAGCGAGAATGTTGTCTCCTCGCCATTATCATTGGTCACTGTGCGCTCTATGCTGTGTGGGTACAATGCCACTTGCGCACTTGGTAGGTTGTAATCAAACTGTGATAATTTCATATATTTTCTTTTTCAAGCCATTGCTCGAAATCATCGAGCTTTATGCAGTCGTCTATCTTTACGTCGCCCAGACGGGTGCGACAGAGTTGGGTGAGGTAAGCACCACTACCGATTGCTCTGCCTATATCCCTCGCTAAGGCACGAATGTACGTCCCTTTGCCACATTCCACCCTAATCTGCGCCTGCATCTTCTCTGGGTCAAACCACAAGAACTCAATGTCTTCTACATGCACAGGTTTAGGGTCGAGTTTTACGTCTTCTCCTCTTCTCCTCAGTTCGTAAGCACGGTCGCCATTCTTCTTCACAGCACTATACGTGGGCGGTACCTGCATGATGTCGCCCTTGAACTGTTCAAGCACTTCCAATATCATCTCCTTCGTGATATGCTCCGTCGGGAAAGTCTCGTTGACAGGGTGCTCCATATCGTAACTTGGTGTCGTAGCACCAAACTGTAACGTAGCGGTGTATTCCTTCGAGTGATACTGCAAGGTCGGGATAAGTTTTGTCTTCTTTCCCGTACAGAGTATCAGTACACCTGTGGCGAGCGGGTCGAGAGTGCCTGCATGTCCTGTCTTCACCCTCTTCACTCCTGCTGCCTGTGAGATACGCTTGCGCACAAAGGCCAAAGCGCCAAAGCTGGTCATGCCATACGGCTTGTTGATATGCAGTATCTCCCCTTCTACGAAGTTCATGCCAGCAGAGAACAGAGTATTGTGGCTACACCGACGATGGCGCAATAGATGCCGAAGTATATCAGTTTGCCACGCTTCACGATGTCTATCATCCACTTGCAGGCAAAACAGCCTGAGACAAAGGCTGCCGCGAAACCTATAGCCAATGGCATGGCCTCGATGCCGCCTGCTAACTCTTCGCCCTTCATGGCCTTCAGTATATCGAGCAAAGCCTCACCCAGTATTGGTGGTATCACCATGAGGAATGAGAACTGCGCCAGTTTTTCCTTCTTATTGCCGAGCATGAGGCCTGTGGCTATCGTAGAACCAGAGCGCGATACACCAGGGAGCACAGCTACTGCCTGTGCCAGACCTATGATGAAGGCATCCTTGAGAGATATCTTCTCCTTCTGACGTGGTTTGGCGTAATATGAGAAAGTGAGCAACGCCGCCGTAATCAGCAGACAGAAGCCCACTACCAATAGTCCTGAACCGAAAAAGTCCTCCACGTAGTCCTTGAAGAATACACCCACGATACCCACGGGAATCATGGAGACGATGATATTGAGAACATAACGGGTCTCGTCATTCATCTCCCACTTGAAGAGCCCCTTGAATATCCATGCTATCTCCCTCCACAGTACTACGAGTGTAGAGAGCACCGTAGCCACGTGCACAGCAACGGTGAAGGCGAGATTATCCTCGCCGTCATTCATGCCAAAGAATGCCTGACCGATAGCCAGATGACCACTGCTACTTACTGGCAGATATTCTGTCAGGCCCTGTACAATACCTAATATTAAAGCTTCAAACCTATCCATATCTCTTACCTCTCACCTCTTACTTCTTACCTCTGTACATAATTCCTGCTATAACCGAAAGGAAACCGAAGAGGCATATCAATGGTGCTACCTTGATGCGCATGGGCGAGAATATCTCTGCATCGAAATGAGTCTCTGTAGATGCAGCACCCGTCATCATCACAAATCCTATCACCACGATGAGCATCGATATGCCTATCATGATGAAGTTTATCTTTCCAAAAGCAAAATCCTTGTTCATTTCTTTCAACCTTCAACCTTACACTCTATACAATCTTTTCGTCGGCATCCTCAGGAAACGAGTCACCGACACATATACACATACTACTGAGATAAGCAACCCGAAGAGCAATACAGACGCCCCAGTAATAGCGAGTACCTCCCACGTCACTACTGCCGTGATATCCTGTTCGTAGGTGTAGAGGGCATACACGCCACCTGCCAATACGAGGTCGGCTATGATGCCTGCTATGAGGCCTTCCAGCACTGCTACACCGAGGAATGGCCTGCGGATAAAGCCCCATGAGGCACCCACCAGTTTCATCGTATTGATAGTGAACCGACGGGCATAGATGCTCAGACGCACCGTATTGTTTATCAATGAGAAGGACACCAGCGTCAGCAGCACTGCTATGACCACCATCACCAGCATAATCTTCTGCAGATTGCGGTTGACACTCTCCATCAGGTCTTTCTGATAACTTACCTCTGACACTTGCTTGTATCGCTTCAGGTCTTTGGCTATCCACTTCAGCGAGTCGCTGTTAGCACAACTGGCCCTGAGATGTATCTCTGCTGAGGGTACAAAGGGGTTGGCGCCCAAGAACTCTGATGGGTCTGTACCCAGCGCTGCCGTCTGTTCCTTCAGAGCCTGATCACTAGAGATGTACTCCAGATTTATCACGTAGGGACGTGTCTGCATCCTGCGGCATACCACGGCTGCTTCATGATTGGTCACATCCTCCCCGAACATCACTGTCACGGTGAGGTTTTCCTTCATATATTCCGAAAGATTGTGAGCTGTCAGGCCTATAAAAACTACCAGACCCAACAATATGAGAACCAGCGAGGTGCTGATACATAGCGTCACCGCCTGCAATCCGCGTCCATGGCTGTTTCTTCTTCGCTTATTACTTGACATAAGTGCACATTATTCCAAATTCACATGCAAAGGTACAACAAAAAGAAGGCGAAAGCAATTTTTTAACCACGTTTAACAATACAGATGTTTCCACGTGGGGTACGGATTGCGCAGCAAATTCTTATTGTAGAAATGCTTGTCTCCCGTCACTTCCTTGCCTAGCCACTCTGGTTTCTTGAAGTCCTCATCAGCCGACTGCAACTCCACCTCAGCGAAGAGCAATCCCTCATTCTGTCCCTTGAATTCATCAACCTCGAATACGTGGTCCTCGTAAGGCACGAGGTAACGAGTCTTCTCTATCAGACCGCCACGACAGAGTTTGAGCATCTCGCGGGCATCCTCTACGGGTATCTCCCTCTCAAACTCGTATCTCGACAGTCCGCCGTCTCTCGATGGGCTCTTGATGGTGAGGTAGGCACGGTCATCACGCAGACGAATACGCACAGTGGCACCCTTGACATCCATGTAGCCCTGCGCTATCTCTGATGCCGACGATGCCTCTGCCTTGAATGCGCCATCGCGCTTTACCAAGAACTTACGTTCTATCTCCTGCATTTATCCCACGAAAGCAATGGTATAGATGGCGTAGATAGCTCCGAGGAGTATCAGCACACCAAAAATCCAGTTGATAACGTTTCTTCCTTCTTGTTCCTGCTTTGCTGCAAAGGCTGCCCTCTTGGCATCACGCTTTGCGTGTCTTACTTTACTCATTGTTTTTATTATTATCCATTAAATATGCTTTTATGAAACCATCCAACTTACCATCCATCACTCCATCGACGTCTGCAGTCTGGTAACCAGTGCGGTGATCCTTCACACGACGGTCATCGAAGACGTAGGAGCGAATCTGCGAGCCCCACTCTATCTTCTTCTTGCCTGCCTCTATAGCAGCCTGAGCCTCCAGGCGCTTCTTCATGGCACGGTCGTAGAGTTGTGACTTCAGGAGTCGGAGGGCATTCTCACGGTTCTGCTGTTGTTTGCGGCTCTCCGTATTGGCGATGAGAATCTCCTCTTCCTCGCCAGTATCAGGGTCTTGGTACATATAGCGCACGCGTACACCAGTCTCCACCTTATTGACATTCTGGCCGCCAGCACCACTGGAGCGGAAGGTGTCCCAAGAAATCCTAGCAGGGTCTATCTCCACCTCTATGGTGTCATCGATGAGAGGAGTGACAAAGACGGAAGCGAAACTCGTCATGCGCTTGCCCTGAGCATTGTAAGGGCTCACGCGCACCAAGCGGTGCACACCACTCTCTGACTTCAGATATCCGTAGGCATAGTCTGCCTCTCCCTGGTTCTCTATCTGCATGGTGACGCTCTTGATACCTGCATCGTCAGCCTCCTGCAGGTCAGCGATAGTAACTTTGTAGCCACCCTTCTCTGCCCACCTGAGATACATACGCATAAGCATCTGTGCCCAGTCCTGCGCCTCCGTGCCACCAGCACCGGAGTTTATCTTCAGAACAGCATCCATAGGGTCCTCTTCCTGACGCAGCATGTTCCTCAGTTCGAGGGTTTCGATAGCCTTTATGGCACGTTCGTAGGCTTGGTCCACCTCCTGCTCAGTCACCATCTCATCACGATAGAACTCCATCGAGAGTTGCACCTCATCAGCAGCCGTGCGCACCTCCTTGTAGCCGTCAAGCCATTTCTTCAGTTCGCCTACCACCTTCATCTGAGCACGTGCCCTCTCTGGGTCTTCCCAGAAGTCCGGAGCCTGCGTACGCAGGTCTTCCTCTTCGTATTCTATCTTCTTTCTGTCTATGTCAAGATAGCGATGCAGAGCGTCGGCTCTGTCCATCACGTCCTTCAGTTGTTCTTGTGTAATCATTCTTCGTACATCTTCTCTATCACCTCCGCATAGTTCTTTATCACTACGGGGCGACGTGTTTTGAGCGTATTGGTGAGTTCACCGTTCTCCATTGAGAATGGTTGTGTTATAAGTGTGAATCGCTTCACCTGTTCGTAGCCCGCCAGTCCCTGTTGCAGGGTATTGATACGCTCTGTGAGCATTTTTATTATCTTTTCGTTCTTGCAGAGGTCCTCACGTCCAGCGAATGAGATGCCGTGTTCACGAGCATATTCCTCCAACATAGGGTATGCAGGCACTATGAGGGCGGAGACGAATTTCTTCTCCTCGGCTATCACCACTATCTGCTCTATGTATTTATCCACCAGCAGTTTAGACTCTACCGCTTGTGGGGCGATATACTTGCCGTTGGAGGTTTTGTACAGGTCTTTTATGCGCTCCGTGAGGAATAGTTCGCCGTTTCTCAGGAAACCCGCATCGCCGGTCTTGAAGTAACCGTCCTCAGTGAATGCCGTCTTGTTGAGTTCATCACGCTTGTAGTAGCCACGCGTGATGGTAGGCCCCTTGAGGAGTATCTCGTTATTATCGCCTATCTTCACATCGATACTGCTTATCGGACGTCCCACGGAACCAATGGTGTACGGCTCATCCTTATGGTCGCACGATACGGTAGCAAGACTCTCCGTCAGGCCGTATCCCACTATCATCGTCAGTCCCAGGCTATGGATGAATGTCTCCACCTCTGGCGATACCACAGCACCTGCCGTAGGGAAGATATTGGGGCGCACCAGACCGAATTCTTTTCTCACCACCGCCAACAGAGTCTTGTCTATAGCCTTGTATTTCAGCGTGAGCAGTGGCGACGGACGCTTGCCCATAGCCTTGCACTCCACATTGTACTTGCGGCCTACCTCCAGTGCTGCACGGAAAATCTTCTGGTGCATGGGCGACGCATTGTCTATCTTAGCCTGTATTCCTGCATACACTTTCTCCCAGAATCGCGGCACCGCCGACATCGCTGTAGGATGCGTCTCCTTCATCGACTTCTGTATCTCGTGGGGATTAGTGTTGATAATCAGCACGGCGCCCTCCGTCAGGGCGAGGAAGTCCCATCCTCTCTCGAAGATATGCGCTATAGGCAGGAATGTTATCACTCTGTCTGTCTCGCCCACCGGCACACACTCGTCATTGGCCTTGAAGGCTGCCAGATACTGACCGTTGGTCAGTACCACACCCTTCGATTCGCCCGTAGTGCCTGAGGTATAGAGGATATTTGCTATGTCGTCATCCTGCTGCTCTGTCCACAGACGCTCCACCTCAGCCTGGCGTGGCAATCCCTCACCCTGCTTGAGGAAGTCATCGAAGTACATCGATGTCACATCGTGCTCTGCCAGAGTCACAGAGGGGTCGAAGATGATGATGCGCTCCAGCGTGGTGCACAGCGACTGCACCCTGCGTGCTTTGTCGTACTGCTCCTGTTCGCCCACAAACATCAGTCGGATGCTGGCATCATTGATGACATACTGCAACTGCTGCTCCGAACTCGTAGCATAGAATGGTATCGTCACAGCCCTCACTCCGAAGGCTCCGAAGTCGGTGTACAGATACTGCACGCAGTTCTGCGAGAACACGCCTATGTTATCCTGCACACCAACGCCAAGGTTGAGGAGAGCGTTCGACACCCTCTTCACCCTCTCTGAGAAGTCCTTCCACGACACTTTCTTCCATTCCGTGCCACCAAAGTCCTTGTACTCAAAAACCGTCCTGTCGCCGTATTTCTTCGCCTGTTCGTGAGGCAGAAGAGCCAGATAACATAATGTTTGCATAGCCCGTTTTGCAGTTTTATTCTCTTTCGATTTGCAAAGTTACATTTTTTTTTGTAATTTTGCAAATTATGACAGAGGAAATAATAAATAAGGAGACTTTAGACCAGTATGTCAGCGATGCTGTTGACCTGCTGAAGAAGCTAATTGCCACACCCAGTGTGAGCCGTGATGAGAAGGCTGCGGCTGACATTCTTGAAGACACCATCCGCTCTTACGGCTTTGAGCCAGAGCGCATTGGCAACAATATCATCGTACAATCTCCCCCTCTACGGGAGAGGGCTGGGGGGAGGTTTTTGTTAAATGCCCACATCGACACGGTGAAGCCTGTCTCCACCTGGACTCGCGACCCTTTCGCTCCCACCATTGAGGGTGACCGTCTCTATGGCCTCGGTTCCAATGACTGCGGTGGTGGCCTCGTCAGCCTCCTCCAGGTCTTCAGAATACTAAAAAGTCCCCATTTGGAGGGATTTAGGGGGAGCTCCCTTATTTTCCTCGCCTCCTGCGAAGAAGAAGTCAGCGGAGTGAATGGCATCCGCGCCGTACTGCCCCATCTGCCAAAGATAGACCTCGCTATCGTTGGCGAACCCACTGGCATGCAACCTGCCATCGCTGAGCGTGGCCTCATGGTCATCGATGGTGTAGCGCATGGCAAGAGCGGTCATGCAGCTCGCGGTGAAGGCGTCAATGCCATATATGAGGCACTCGACGACCTGCAGTTTATTCGTGATTATAAGTTCCAACGCGTCTCCCCACTTCTTGGCGAGACCAAGATGCAGTGCACCATTATCAATAGTGGCACTCAGCACAATGTCGTGCCCGATGAGTGTCGATTCACCATCGATGTGCGCACCAACGAACTCTACACCAACGAAGAGGTCTTCGAGTTCCTGCAATCCCGTCTCAAGAGCGACCTCACAGCTCGCTCCTTCCACCTGCAGAGCAGTTCGCTATTTAACGGGAACGCTAACGGGAACAATGCGGAGCCAGTTAAGGTTAACGTTGCTGAATCTTTCTCAAAGCTTCAGCTCCACCCCTTCGGCTCTCCTACCCTCTCCGACCAAGCCCTGATGCGCTTCCCCAGCTTCAAACTTGGTCCTGGTGAGAGCAGTCGCTCCCACTCTGCTGATGAGTATATCTGCATCTCGGAGATACGTCACGCCATCGAGACCTATCTCCGCCTTCTCTCCCTATTGTAAAGCAACAAAACTCTGTTACTAAGCAACAAAACGCCCTTGCTAAGCTAGGGCGTGCAATCCGACTCGGATTACTTGCAGAAGCTAAGCGCCTACACCCGCACGTGGGCGCTAAGTACCCACAGATGGAGGCTAAGCGCCCGCAACCAACATCATTTTTTTCGATTTTTGCCCATTTTCTCCCAACTTTTTTATGCGTTTTTGGGTAAAAACCTCCACTCTCCACTAAACCTCCACCACTCGCCAGCCCAGTATTTATGCGCCGTCCCGAAGGCGAGTGGAGGATTTTAGTTTGATTTACAAAAATGTTACGCGCGTACGAGCGAGAGAGAAGATACAATAATAATCAGCAGTTTAACCCTCAAAAGTGACAAGCGACAACCTAAATGCACAACTTCTTGTGAAGCTCTCACATATATAGAACTGTCACAGAAGTCGTCCTATATTAGCAATTCTTTGGTTAGCAATTTTTATATATTCTTCTGAAATATCATAACCGATGTATCTTCTATTATTCTTAAGAGCAGCAACGGCAGTTGTTCCACTACCCATAAAAGGGTCTAATACAATATCATTTTCAAAACTGTATAGGTTAATTAATCTGTGAGGGAGTTCTTCAGGAAAAGGTGCAGGATGTTTTACTCTTCTAGCACTCTCGGCATTCATCTTCCATATGCTTTTTGTCCATTCCAAGAAGTCTTCCTTCCTAATGGTGTCTTTTCCTTTCTTTCTACTTAAGTTGCCTTTGCTATATACTAGTATATATTCGTGAACATCTCTTAGACTAGGATTTGCCGCACTCTGCCAACTACCCCATGCGCATGACCCTCCTGACGAAGCTGCTTTATCCCATATTATTTGTCCCCTATTATTAAAACCTATATCCATCATTATCCTTCCAATATAATCAGAAAGTGGTATGTAAGGTTTCCGTCCTAGATTTGCTACATTTATACACGCCCTACCACCATTTACCAATACACGATAAGTCTCTCTCATAACATTCTCTATCATTTGGAGATATTCTATAAGAGTAAAATTCTGATCATATTCCTTCGTAACATTATAGGGAGGAGAAGTGATCATAAGATGTACCGAATTATTCGGTAGTTCTTTCATATTTTCAGAAGTATGTTCGAAAATTCTATTTTCAAAACTCGCATCTATTTTGTTTTCGCTTTTATCTTCTACCTCTGTCAATTCAATTCCTTTGTATAGATTGGAATGATAAAATTTTGTAGAGTCATGACTAACACGCGCAGAGACGCCAAATGAAGAAGTTTCTGTTCCCTTTTTCATAAATTCAATAATTCAATAAATCGTTGTCCTTTAAGTTCATCTGTAGATTCTGTACTAGCCATGGAAATAATATGTCCCAAATCTCTATTACTCATCATTGTGCTAAAATAATTCATTTCTGAATTTAGTAGCCTGCTAAGATATTTTTCTATTTTCGAAGGGGAGTCATACGTTTCAAATCCCTTATCTGGGGTGCTGCTTATAAAATCCCTTTCAGTTGGATTCGGGTATAGGGATATGAATTTTTGTATTACACCACTTTTCTTTAAACAATCTACTTTCTTTACATAGCTAGAAGCTATTGGCGAGTTCCCTAAAATAACAATAGGTATTCTTTTACCTTTTGAACTATCAACCCTTAAATTTATAGATTTACCAATAGCCTTTAACATACTATCAGAACGGAGAAGAGAGGGAGTTCCTTTGTGTGTATTATAATCACCACAAAATTTAAAATTGAAATCATCATCATAGAGATAATTATTAACTATCCCCATCTTTATTTCAAAAATTAGTTTTATATTCTCTGGCCTTTGAATACTTGCTTCGGATGTACAGAATGCCAAATCAGCTGGACTCATTCGCGACAATCCAATTTCTTCACATATAACCCCATTTACTGCGTGCAGATTATTATCTCTGGCAATTTGAGATAATAGTTCTTTACACCATTTCTCTGTCTTTGTCCCTATAAGAGCATTGCGCGAGTTAGGAACACTGACATGCTTTGTACTATCATTTTTTGGTTGAAATGCATAGTACCTACCACATACTCTAGTCATCAAACTCTCAATGCTAGAGATTCTGATAGCATCATTGAAGAATGCTAATTCATCTTTTATTGACCACATGCATGAAAAATTTATGCGTAGGCCTATCATCAGAAGTGGGTAAATCAGGACACAAAAAACATGGACGGTTCTCATCCATGCTTCAAAGGCCCTGAGATTGCCCACCAAACTAGATAAGTCACGTCCATGCATATAGCATAGACATTTGCGACTTATTCAAACTGTTTGGACTTTTAGAATTTCTCAGGTTCTTGAAGCAACTCTGAATAATAGCAAACGCTAATTTAACCATTAAGTTCACATCGGCAGCCTCCTCTGGGGCGTCTGTCAGACAGCGTCGTTTACGACATTTCGCCGATATTCACATGCAAATTTAAGCAATCTTTTCCTTTTCTCCAAATATTTCCTCAACTTTTTTGCACATCAGCCCTTCGTGTGCGAGCACAAACAAAAAAGCACTCGATGGTACGAGTGCAATTTCTGTTTCTGTATGTCTTTAAGTCTATTTCTTTGATACTCTTTCTGCAAGTGAAGAAGGTTCTCGCCTCACATCCCAAAAGTCAACTACCTCAATGGTGTCTTCGTTTACCCAATATACTAATTTGTTTAGTCTATTAACTACAACGCTGCGATATTCTACAGAAGCATTTGTTAACAGGGGCTCTACTGGACCAAGATGGGGATTCTCTTCCAGCAATCTCAGTTTGTGCTCTAGGTCTTTACGAAATTCTATCCTGTACCTTTTCCCAAATTGTTGCTGGATATACCTTGCGATGCTTCGTATCTCCTCACTGGCTAGGCTGCTAACACTTACTTTCATACTGTTTCAAGTTGCAAATCCTCTGCCGCGAAGGCTACATTGTCTTTTGCATAGTCATTATCCATATCGCGAAGTAACTCGTCAATTGTTACATAATGACCACAGGCTATTTCCTCTCTTCCTTTTTCTGCTCTGGCTATGAGTTCCTCCTTTGTGTAGGGTTTTAGGGCTTCTTCTTTCTTTTTGCCATACTCTGTCAACTGAGTGCCTAACCAAATCATGCCCTCTGGTGTCAGAGTGCCATAGAGGAAATTAAGTAGTCCTGTTAATGTTGCTGTACTCATTATAATTGTTGCTTATTATTCTGCTTGCAAATTTAAGCAATAATTTCTTTTTCTCCAAATATTTCCCTGACTTTTTTGTTTGAAGGTTACTTGACTCCCAACTCCTGAAGCAGACGGTCGGCATGGGCCCAGCGGTCCATGAGGTAGAGGACATAGCGGATATCGACACAGATGCAGCGGGCGAGGGTGTCATCATAGAGGATATCAGCAGAGAGGCTCTCCCAGTTGCCATCGAAAGCTAGTCCTATGAGTTTACCGTCTCCATCGATGACAGGTGAACCCGAGTTGCCTCCAGTGATGTCATTGTTGGTGAGGAAACAGAGGTTGAGAGTTCCTGTCTCCTTATCCTTGTATATACCGTAATCACTGGCAGAGAATAGTTCGCTGAAGATAGGTTGCGCCTTGTAATCATCGATGAGATCGGCCTTTTTTATCTTGTCACAGAGTGAAGATGCTGTGGTGTAGTAGCCTGAATCGTAGTTGCCCATAGTGAAGCCTCCCACCTGTCCGGGCGAGAGTCGCATGGTGAAGTTTGCATCGCTATAGTGAGGCATTTCCTGTTCCATACGCATCTTGGCAGCGCAGAGCAGACGCTCCTGTACGTCGATGCTGTCTTTGAGAGAGTCGATGACAAGACGTATATCAGCAAGGGTCTCGACCAGCGACAGTCCGAACTGCATGCCGAGGTCGCGCTCCATCTTCTTCGTGGTCTTCATCTTGAGTTTCGTGCCCGACTGCATGAGCATCGAGTTGTTGTACATCTCGCAGGCATAGCGATAGGAGTCGCCACCGAAGTCCTTGTCGATAGTCTTGTAGAAAGATGGCAGATAGGTGGTATCACTTATCTGCTGACGGTAGTTCTGTATCATCACAGCGAGAGCCTCTGAGTCGAGTGCCTTGTCCCACTCTTTGCTATTGTCCTCAAACATGAGATATTGCTTGCTGGGCTTATTCTCCGGTCCCTTGACTTCCATACCGTTGTAGTACTTCATGGCGCGTACGGCGAGTTCGTTCTGACTACGCTTGCCAAACGACTCCTGGAAGAAGGTCATAGCACGCACGACCTCAGCACGTTCCTTGTAGTAATTTCTGAGTTTTGAGAAATTTAGAGGTGAGTGGTCACCAACAAACTTCTGTATTTCCTTCTCATAGTCATTCTTCTGCTGAATGACTCCCAGAGAGTCGATGCAGTGTATCATGCCTATGGCATTCTTCCAGTAGTTGGAGGAACGAGCATACTTGGAGTCATACTTGATGCGTACGGCCTCCGAATTGTTCATGTGGTACTTCATCACCTTCTGTTTCACGCCACGCACTTGCTGCATGGGGTCGAAGATGTTGTTGCGCATCTCCTCAATGCCATAACTGGAGAGATAGCGCTCCGTAGAACCAGGGTAGCCAATGGTCATAGCGAAGTCGCCGGGCTTATAGCCGTTCATCGATACAGGCAGGTAGGCGGGCACTATACCCTGAGCCTTACTGAGCGAGTCGGTGCCCATAGGGACATTGTCCTCGCTGTAGTCAGCAGGAGCGCCCGTCTTGGGGTCCACGTATATGCGGAATACTGAGACGTCGCACGTCTGACGAGGCCACATCCAGTTGTCTGTCTCGCCACCAAACTTACCCATCGACTTTGTCGGGGCATACACCAGACGCACATCATTGTAGCGCTGATAGGTGGTGGCATAATAGGCGTTACCCTCGTAGAAAGGGTCTATCTCCACGTAGTATGACTGGTTTACCTTCTTCGCTTCCTTGGTCAGCACCTCGTTGAGCGAGTCGATGAGCACCTCCTTACTTATATTATTAAGGTTGTTGATACCCAGCGAGTCGAGCATGGGGGTGATATCCTTCTGCTCACGCATGAAGGCCACAAAGAGGTTCTCATTTCTGAGTTCGTCCTTCTCCTCCTTGGCATAGAAACCATCTATCATGTAGTCGTGCTCCACGGTGGAATGTCTTCTGATGGCCTCGAAACCGCAGTGGTGGTTGGTGAAGAGCAGACCACGCGGTGAAACCACTTCGCCAGTGCAACCACCATTGAAGTTTACTACGCACTTGCTCAGTCCGCCATACAGCGATGACTTGGGCAGACGGAATCCCTCTGTCTGCATCTGGTGATAGACGGCATCAGGCAGATTGAAGAGTGTCCACATGCCTTCGTCAGCACTAGCCCAATTGACAATTGATACTTGACAATTGATAATTAATAATGCTATTAACAGTTTTCTCATTATACTTTATACTTTATGCTTTATTCTAATATTCTCGTTCTTAACCACCATCACCAGATATGCCATGATGAGGATAGTGTTGGATAGGAGCTGGAGCCATACCTGCGGAATCTTCGTAGCGAAGTCCATAGCATAGTAGAAACACAGGGTGACGATGACATAAGTGAATATGCCCTTGAGGTCATAGTTGATGGGGTATTTCCTCTGTCCTACGATGTACGAGAGTGTCATCGCCGTACCATATCCTGCCACACCGCCCCATGCACACGCCATGTAGCTGTACTCTGGTATGAAAATGATATTGACGGCCACCAGAACGGCACAGCCAGCCAGCGAGAACCACGCTCCCCAGATGGTCTTGTCAATGAGTTTGTACCAGAAGGAGAGATTGAAATACACACCCATCATAATCTCCGCCACCATCACAATAGGCACCACCTTCAGACCAGCGCGGTACTCTGCTCCGAGAATATGCTCCAGGATAGGCATATAGCCCACCACGCAGAGGAAGGCAAAGAGGGTGAAGATGATAAAGTACTTCATCGCCTGAGCATAGTACTCCGTCTTGTCGCTATCCTTAGACTTCGCAAATACGATGGGTTCGTAGGCATAACGGAATGCCTGCGTAATCATCGCCATTATCATGGCTATCTTGACACAGGCGCCATAGATACCGAGTTCCACTACGCCCTCTGCCTTGTCAGGATACACCAGTGGAAAGAGCATCTTGTCAGCCGTTTGGTTCAGTATGCCTGCTATACCCAGCACGAGGATAGGCCATGAGTAACCGAACATATGTCTCGCCAAAGCCATGTCCACATGCGCCTCCCTGCGCTCGTGCAATAGTTCGGGGATAAAGAAGAAAGTGATGAATCCTGTGCAGACGAGATTGAGGGCGAAGACGTAGAATACGTCAGTCTTGCCAAGTACTACGAAGTACAGCAGGTTGAGTCCTATGTTCAGGATGATGAACAATAGTTTGAGCGAAGCAAACTTTATGGCCTTTTTCTTGTACCTGAGGTAAGAGAATGGTATGGCCTGTATGGCGTCGAGTGCCACCACCACCGCCATCATCAGTATATACTCCTTGTGATTGGTATAGTGCAGGGTGTCGGCTATAGGGTCAATGCCCAGAAATATCAGGGCTAGGAAGAGTACCGACAGTATGCCCACGATAGCCATTGAGGTGGCAAAGACATTATGCGGATTCTCCCCTTCCTTGTTGGCAAAACGGAAGAAGGTGGTCTCCATGCCAAAGGTCAGGATGACCAGTATCAGTGCCACGTAGGCATAGAGATTGGTCACCACGCCATAGCCGCCGCTCGATGCTGCGATGACGTGTGTGTAGAGTGGAACGAGCAGGTAATTCAGGAATCTGCCCACGATACTGCTAAGGCCGTAAATGGCGGTATCCTTAGCGAGAGATTTCATTGATGCCATATCTTATCCAAAGAACATGTATGCTATGATGATAGCCGAGATTACACCTGCCAGGTCTGCCAATAGACCGCAAGCCACGGCATGACGGGTATAGCGAATACCCACACTGCCAAAATACACTGCGAGGATATAGAAGGTGGTATCGGTACTACCCTGGAAGATACACGACAGACGACCTATAAAGGAGTCTGCACCGTAGGTGGTCATGGCATCTACCATCATACCACGAGCACCACTGCCAGAGAGGGGTTTCATCAGGGCTGTAGGCATAGCACCCACCCAATCTGCATCGATGCCACAGGCGGTGACACCCCATCGCATGCCATCTATCAGGGCATCCATAGCACCTGATGCACGAAAAACGCCGATTCCAACGAGGATTGCCACAAGGTATGGGATGATGCGCACGGCTGTCTGGAAACCCTCTTTGGCACCCTCTATGAAGGCGTCATAGACATTGACCTTCTTGCGTACGCCAGCTACGATAAAACCGCAGATTATTGTCATCAGCAGGATATTGGCAACCATCGTGGAGGTGGTGTTCATCATATCCTTATCCAACTGCGAGAAACCCCATATGATACCCGCCACAGCGACACACATACCTCCGAGTGTCAGCATAAGTGTGCGATTGAAGAGGTTGATGCGCTGATAGAGACAGGTGATGATGATGCCTGCCAGCGTGGCGAAGAATGTGGCTAGCAGTATGGGGATAAAAACGTCCGTGGGTTGTGCCGCACCCATCTGTGCTCTGTACACCATGATGGTGATAGGGATGAGGGTGAGGCCAGAGGTGTTGAGCACCAGGAACATTATCATCGGGTTCGTTGCCGTATCCTTCTTGGGATTCAGTTCCTGCATCTGCTGCATCGCCTTCAGTCCCAGCGGTGTTGCGGCATTATCGAGACCCAGCATATTGGCTGCGATATTCATGAAGATACTGCCCGTCACAGGGTGTCCCTTGGGGATGTCGGGGAAGAGTTTGCAGAATACGGGGGACAAGAGGCGGGCGATGACATTCACCACACCACCCTTCTCGCCTATCTTCATGATACCAAGCCACAGGGAGAGGACGCCCGTCAGTCCCAGCGATATCTCGAAGGCTGTCTTTGAGGTCTCAAACGTGGAGTTCATCATGGCAGGAAAGACCTCCACGTCACCCAAGAGGATGAAGCGGAATAGTCCCACGACGAAGGCAATTAAAAAGAATGCTACGAAAATGTAATTTAAAACCATTATTTTTCTCTTAAAAAGTTATTGCGGTACTCACCTGAGAGGAACTCATATCCGAAGCGGCAGCGGAGGCAGTTTTTCCTGTCGCAATATTCCTTCTTCAGTTGTATCAGGGCCTGCGAATCGCCAGCCGACTTCACTTTCAATCCGCATTCCTGCCACATGCGCACTATATTGTTGTCCTCAGCCTTGGTGGCTTCGAGCAGGTCGAAGGCGAGATTTTCATACTCCTCCTTGGCGTGGTATCTGCCATAGGCGAAGATGGTCGGCACTACGGTATTGATGATGAGCAGGTCCAGTTTAGTCCCTTTTATGTCATACAGTATGGAGATATCCTTCACCGTCTTGCATGCCAGGAGTTGTCCCAGTGACGTCCTGCGTTCGTGGTACATCTTCGCCAGTTGCATGATGCGCACATGGGGGAAGTTCTGTGGACGTGTCCTGAGGTAGCGCCACAGGGTTGGCTCTATGGGCTGCAAACCGAATTTCTTCTGCAAGTAACTGAACTCCCTGGCATATTTTTCGTCCATTTTATCGAGCAATCCTGCCACACCTATGAACATCGCCTCCACCTGAAAGAGATTGTCTCTGTGGTGAGCCACGCTCCCCAGTGGCAGTGCCTCTGCCCACATCTCAAAGGCGGCACCATTGATGCCAAAACCGAAATTGCGTGCCAACGTAGTGAAGTAGGCATCCTCCCATGACCCGCGTGTCCTCTGCACCCTCTCCACCAGCGCGTTGGTCTTCTGTTGCAGGCGCTCCACCTGCAGTGTGCTCAACCAACTGTGCACCTTCAGCAGTGGCAGGGTATCGATTATCTTATAGCAGGGTGGATATTTGTCTGATGTCACTAGTTCCTCGTAGTCCTGCTTCAGTTCTGGTGCTATGGGCAGTTCGAGTGTTGTCAGTGTCTTGCCCTGCGAGGTCTTCACCTCCATGTCAGCCTGTTGCACCACGTGAAGTACCACGCTGTCGTACGCCTCGTCCTTGTCGTGATGGTGGCGATACCAGTCGCTCGCCTTCATGTGCAGCTCCACATTACCCACCCAGAGCATACCATCCACCTTCACCTTGGCATTGAAGAAGTCCGGCCCTGCATCACTGCTGTTATACAATCCCGAGTCGATGACCTCTATGAGTTGGCCGTCCGTAGTCCTCAGTTCTCCCAGCGGTAGCAGTTTATGCCTCCATGTGTAGTGTAGCAGCCTTTCCATCCTTCTTGTTTTTACCCTGTACGATAATCACGAACTCCCCCTTCGGTTCGTTCTCCCTGAAGTGCTCGAGCACCTCACGCACAGTACCCCTGACGCTCTCTTCGTGCACCTTAGATATCTCACGGCAGGCACTGATTCTGCGCTCTTCGCCGAAGTATTCACAGAACTGCTCCAGAGTCTTCACCACTCGTCTGGGTGATTCGTATATTATCATGGTGCGAGGTTCCTCAGCCAATTCCTTCAGGCGCGTCTGACGTCCCTTCTTCTGTGGCAGGAATCCCTCAAAACAGAATCTGTCGCAAGGCAGTCCGCTACTCACCAGGGCAGGCACGAACGCTGTAGCACCAGGCAGTGTCTGCACCTCGATACCAGCCTCTGTCGCCTCCCTCACCAGATAGAATCCTGGGTCGCTGATGCCCGGAGTGCCTGCATCGGTGATGAGGCAGATATTCTCCCCACCCTTCAGTCGCTCCACTATCGCCTTCGCTGTCCCATGCTCATTAAACTTATGGTGCGCCATCAGTCTCTTGTCCGTTATCTCGAAGTGCTTCAGCAGTATGCCGCTTGTGCGAGTGTCCTCACACAGTATGAGGTCGGCCTCCTTGAGCAGTCTGATGGCCCTGAAGGTCATGTCCTCCATATTGCCTACTGGTGTGGGTATCAGGTACAGCATCTATTCGCCTCCTTCTTTCGTTACGTAGCGCTTCCAGTACAGTATTATCACCGTAGTAGCTGGCAGGGCGATGATAAGACCGATGAAACCGAGCAAACTACCCCATACCGACAATGACAGCAGGAGCACGGCAGGATTGAGTCCCATCTTCTTGCTCATTACCTTAGGAGTCACTATAGCGTCGATTATCACCTGCACTACAGCAAATACCAGCACGGCACTGCCAAACACCACCCAATAGCTCTGCCCCGTCTCTGCCGCCTTCATCGCAGCAAGGAATGCGGTAGGTATCAGTGCCAGAGTATGCAGGTATGGCACCATATCCATGATGCCTATCAGTATGCCCAGACCTATCGCCATGGGGAATCCGATAATAGAGAACCCTATGCAGAAGAGCACACCCATCGTGAATGCCACCAGGCCCTGTCCGCGTATGTAGTTGCTCAGCGACATGCTGGCATCCTTTGCCAGATCCTGCCAGAATGGACGCAGGTTAGGAGGGAATACGCGCACCCAGTTCTCCGTGAGATATTCGTAGTCCTTTAGTATGAAGAACATATACAGCAGCATGATGCACGATGCTATGATGCTCAGCAGCAGCGTCACTCCCTGCCCCACCACGTTAAAGAACTTGGGCAGGCCGTCCTTCAGGGATTCAGCAAACTTATCCGACTTCAGGAAATCCACGATTCCATCGCGATTGTCCGTTATCCACACCTGTATCGTCTCAGGGAAATTCTTGATATTGGTAGCATTGTGCAGATACGCCGTCACCAAAGTGGTGAAACGCGAAAACTCCTCTATCATCGGAGGGATGATGAAGTACATCACGCCGCATATCACCAGCAGTACCACCAACAGAGCCAGGAGTATGCTCAGTACCCTCACCTTCACCTTCAGGCGATTCTCTATAAACTTCACCAGAGGGTACAGCAGATACGCAAACACCCACGCCACAAAGAATGGCAACAGTACGGCACTCAGATAATCGAGCACCAGATACGCCGCAACCACCGCAAAGATGGTAATGACCCACCTCGCAGCCCTGTCGAAAGTTATCGTTCCTTCTATCATTTCGCGTAAAGTATGGTTTTAAAGGTGCAAAGTTACTAATAAAAGTGCATAGTGGCACGAGAAGAGAGGATATAATAATGTTAAACAAACTTAAAGGAACCACAACTTTCAACTTTCAACTTTCAACTTTCAACTTTTCTTACTACCTTTGCACCGCATTTTGAAAAAAAATGAGATTAGGTAGATCCGCTAGCTCAGTCGGTAGAGCATCACACTTTTAATGTGGGGGTCTTGGGTTCGAACCCCAAGCGGATCACCAAGAATAATTGGCAAGCAATTGACTATCAATCGCTTGTCAATTTTCTTACTCTCTAAATACACTACGATAGAATGATTGTGAACACTCCTATATATAATGATGCAGGACTGATAGAGCTGATACAGCGGATAGGCTTTCTGCCACTGCTGGATAGTGGCATAGAGGGTTACACGGCTGAGGACGTTGTTGATGAGGACTGTCGCTATGTGGTATTCCCTGACGGTGGCTGGGACTGGCCGTTGTGGAAATGGAAGGGCAGTGTAATAACGGAGGGCCGTTGCGTGTATGGCAAGTTCTTTGCTGGCAAGGCAGGGTTTATCAGTATGGATTGGTGGCCCGACTTCTGCAACTATCGTCGCTCGGTGCACCCAGAGCCTGGAGAGGGGAGCATAGAGGAAATGATTCTGCTGACGTTAAGGGAGGAAGGTAGTATGATAACTCGTGAACTGAGGGCTGCATGTGGCTTCACCGGACCAAAGATGCGTAGCCGTTTTGACGGGTTGGTAACAAAGTTGCAGATGGCCGGACGCATAGTGACTGAGGATTTCGTTTATCCTCGTGACAGGCACAATAAAGAGTATGGATGGGGATGGTCGCTGCTCACCACGCCTGAACAGTTGTATGGCGAGGATGTGTGTCGCTGCAATCGCAGTCCAGAAGAGTCGTTTGAGAGGATGATGAATCAGGTGCGCAAAGTTTGTCCTGATGCTACAACAAAACAGATTACGAGGTTGTTGAGATAGCGAAATAACAAAAA
>CAJODK010000034.1 GCA_905233245.1 uncultured Prevotella sp.
GCCGTCATCTTGGCATTGGCAGTTGGAGTAGTCTGTACCAATGTGGCAAACTCCTTCCAGTCCTGCGCTGTGCCAAGTAAATAGTAACCCTCGCCGTCCTGCTGCAACTGATAATCCTTCACCAGACGTACAGGCCTACCTCCATATCGCACTTCTTTGAATTGCGGAGCAAGGTCGTTATAATAGAAATTGAGGTAGTATGCATTATTTGCAGACTCAGGCGTAGAGGACCAGTAAAAACCACCATAGTAGATATAATCCACAGTTGTACCATTGCGATAGGCCGCGGCAGGCAAAAAGACTGCACCAGCCGATTCCATAACAGCCCACTGCTCAGCTGTTGTGTAGGTGTTGTGAGTATAATTGTCATTGTTAGCATTATGATAGTAAATACCTAGATCTGTCAAGCCTAGTGTCGTACTGGCAGTAAAAGAAGCACCTTCCGGAGTAGTCCAATTGTCAGGAAGAATAATGAGTCCATTCACGCCAGCTACGTTACCGAACCCAAAAAGTGTGGCGGCATTCTCTCGAGTATAAAACAGATATACCCACTCGTCTTTGGTCAACGTACGCCAAACGTTGGCTGTATTGCCTCCATTGGTAATAGCATTTGTACCCCAGTCTGTAAAAGTGCTATAGTCACTATTATTTTCACTTACCTTGTTAGGTGCATCGCCTGTACCCCAACCAAAAAGATCTCGGTGATTGTCAGACTGCGAAGTACTGAAACAATCCCACTGATTTTCAGCAAACTGCCAAGTACCTACATACTGCAAGTTGCCTTGTGAGAATACAACTTTCTTTGTGCTACTGACAGAAAAAACTCCATTCATAGCACCATTAGTGTTTATAGCCCATGCTCCAGAAGCGAAGCAAAGGAAGAGCGATAAAAGGGTAAATAGTTTTTTCATGTTCTTTTTTTATTTATAGTATGTGAATTATTTCATTTTGGGGCACGAAAAAGGTGCATTATAGGCTCTCTGTGAGCCCATAATGCACCTTATGATTCCTTAGCGTAGAGTTTCCTTTCTTTACGCTATACCTATAGGGGGGGGTAATATTTTTTATCAACTTAGCGGTTGTCTGCATTTGTGGGTTATTTCTTTATTTGGTCTGCCTGAGTTCTTGGCTCTTGACGAGTATCCCAAAAAGCAACTATATGAATGGTATCATTTTCGTATCGATATACCAATTTGCTCAATCTATTGATAATAACAGATCGATACTCTAACGGACGTTCCTCAAAGAGCGAATCCACCGTGCCTATATAAGGATTCTGCTTAATCATGGAAACCTTATCATCTACCTGCTCCATGAATCTCTCAGCATGTCTTAGTCCGAAGCGACGAAATATGTAAGTTGCCACATTTCGCCTACCGGCCCTGGCATGGGAATACCATTTTACCTTCATTCTTCCTGCTTTAACTCCTCAAGCTCTGCACGCCATTCACGCATCACTTCCTCATGAGAAGTTCCTTTGCCAGCTTCTATCTCTGCCTCAGCATCGTCGAGCATAGCATTTATCTCAACAATCGTGAGAGGTCGCAGTGTATCCACTTCTTTCTTCTCAAAGAACAGGCCTGTGGCCAACAAAGCTGCGAGTTGTTGGCAAGCTCTAACGTCTGTCTTATCGTATTCTAAAGTTACTGTACACATAATTTATTTCCTTTCTCGATTGCAAAGTTAAGGATTATTTTCCTTTCCTCCAAATATTTCCCCAAGTTTTTACAATCACTCGTGGTGGTAGGGTTCACCTTTTATAATAGTGCAGGCGCGATAGAGTTGTTCGGTGAAAACGAGGCGAACCATCTGGTGGGAGAAGGTCATAGTAGAGAGACTGAGACGCTCGTTGGCTCTGTCATAGACGGTTTTGGAGAATCCATAAGGACCTCCGATGCAGAAGACGAGGCGACGACTGGTGAGCTGCTTGCCAGTGAGCCACTGAGCAAACTCTACCGAGCGTAGCATCTTGCCTCTTTCGTCGAGTAGCACGAGAGTGTCCGATGGCTGTAACTGCTTGAGTATCAGTTCGCCTTCTTTCTCTTTCTGTTGTTCTTCTGTAAGTGCCTTTGTGTTTTTCAGTTCGGGTATGGTGATAAGAGAAAAGGGCATGTAATGCCCTATCCTACTGACATAATCGTCTATGCCTGCTGCGAAATGTTTGTCATTGGTCTTGCCGACCATTATCAACTCCGTTTTCACTCCGTTTCTTTTGTGGTTTAGTGGTTTGGTGGTTTAGTGGTTTAGGAATTGTTTTCCTCTGATGACGATTTTCTTTTTACAGAACTTATCAAAGCATTGAGTAACCTCCAAACTGAAGTTAATTCCGCAGATAATTCACCATATCTGGTTTGATCAATGTAGCCAAGTTTCAAACTTAAGAGTAATTGTGTTTCTGTCTCCGACAGGGAACCTGAAGCTATTCTCAAGAAGTGTAACTTTTCTTTTTCTGTTCCTCTAGCATATCCCTCTGCTATATTTGATGGCACAGAAACTATCGCACGGCGAATTTGAGACGTCAGGCCAAACATTTCGTCATGTGGAAAAGACTTTGTCATCAAGTAAATTGACGACACGAGTTCCACAGACTGTTGCCAAACAATCAAATCCTTATGAGTTTCCATTGATTTAACTCCTAAACGACCAAACAACTAATCTCCTAAACGACCAAGCCTAATTCGCTGCCTCAAACTCCTCAAGGAATCGCTTGTCGTTCTCAGAGAACATGCGAAGGTCTGATACCTGATACTTCAGGTTGGTGATACGCTCCACACCGAGTCCGAAGGCATAGCCGCTGTACTTCTTGGAGTCGATGCCACAGAGTTCGAGTACGTTAGGATCTACCATACCGCAACCAAGTATCTCTACCCATCCCGTGTGCTTGCAGAAACCGCAACCTACGCCACCGCAGATGTGGCAGGAGATATCCATCTCGGCACTTGGCTCTGTGAATGGGAAGTATGACGGACGCAGGCGTATCTTCGTATCAGGGCCAAACATCTCCTGAGCGAAGGTGAGCATCACCTGCTTGAGGTCGGTGAAACTGACATTCTCGTCGATATAGAGTCCCTCTATCTGATGGAAGAAACAGTGGGCACGAGCCGTGATAGCCTCGTTGCGATACACACGACCAGGACAGATGACACGGATAGGTGGCTGCTGCTTCTCCATCACGCGTGCCTGCACACTGGAGGTGTGGCTACGGAGGAGGATATTCTTGGTGACATCACCCTGTTTGCTTTCCTCCACGAAGAAGGTGTCCTGCATGTCGCGGGCTGGGTGGTCTGCAGCAAAGTTCATCTTGGTGAAGATATGCAAATCATCCTCCACCTCTGGACCATCGGCCAGAGTGAAGCCCATACGCTGGAATATCTCGACTATCTCGTTCTTGACGATAGAGAGCGGATGACGCGTACCCAGTTCTACAGGGTAAGGCGTACGAGTCAAATCGAGGTCGAAGTTCCCGTTCCCGTTAACGTTAGCGTTCAATGCGTCGCGCAGACCATTGATTTTGTCAAAGGCCATCTGCTTCACCTCGTTTATCTTAGGACCATAGATGCGCTTCTCCTCTGCCGCCACGTTGCGGAAGTCTTCCATGAGGTCGTTGAGGGCACCTTTACGCGAAAGGTACTTGATACGCAACTGCTCAACCACGTCGAGCGTCTCTGCCTGTAGTGATTCTATCTCTGCCTTAAGGGCTTCTATCTTCTGTTCTAACATCTTTTTGTCGTTTGGGAGTAATTTGCCTGCAAAGGTACTAAAAAAAGTTGAAAGTTGAAGGTTGAAAGTTGAAAGTTTTGCTCATTTTACTCTTTTTTCGTAATTTTGCACTAACAATGGAGCAGAAATACATAGAAATAAAGGGCGCGAGAGTCAACAATCTGAAGAACATCTCTGTCAATATCCCCCACAACAAACTGGTGGTCATCGCTGGCGTGAGTGGTTCGGGCAAGTCCTCACTGGCCTTCGACACTCTCTATGCTGAGGGACAGCGACGCTATGTGGAGAGCCTCTCAGCCTACGCCCGTCAGTTTCTGGGGCGCCTGGCAAAACCCGAATGCGACTACATCCGCAATCTGCCTCCTGCTGTGGCTATCGAACAGAAGACCATCGCTCGCAATCCTCGCTCCACCGTTGCCACCTCGACTGAGATATACGATTACCTGCGCATCCTCTTTGCCCGCATAGGACATATCTACTCGCCTATCAGCGGTCAGGAGGTGAAGCGCCATACTCCCGACGACCTCGTCACAGAGATGCTCCGTCATGAGGAGGGGGAGAGATTTTTATTAGTGGCCCCTCTCTGCCCTTCGGGCATCTCCCCCAAAGGGGAGAAAAATCCTTCCCACGAGCAAATTGTTGAAAGGCTAAAAGTCAAGCTTCAGCAGGGTTATTCGCGAGTGGTGACCCTCGGCGACAATTACAGTATTCTTGATATAGAAGAAATTCTAAATACTCCCTCCCATTTGGGGGTTTCTGCCCCTCGCGAAACGAGGGGACCGAGGGGAGTTCCCTACGGAAGGGGGCCATTTTTATTAATCGACCGCCTGAAGGTCTCCAACGCTCCCGCCACCATCTCTCGCCTACTCGACTCCGCCGAGACTGCCTTCTCTGAAGGCGATGGTGAGTGTGCCTTAATTTTCAATTCTCCAACTTTCAACTTTCAACTTTCAACTTTCAACTCAAGATTGGAGGCCGACGGCATGAAGTTTCAGGAGCCCTCTCCCGAACTCTTCGCCTTCAATTCTCCCGTGGGCGCCTGTCCCACCTGCGAGGGCTTTGGCAATCTTATCGACATCGACCCCAATCTGGTCATCCCCGACCCCTCGCTGAGTGTCTATGATGGTTGCGTAGCGTGTTGGAGGGGCGAGAAACTGGGTGAGTGGAAGAAGTACTTCATACGTCGTGCGGCGATAGACAATTTTCCTATCTTCACCCCCTACCGCGAACTCTCCGAGGAGCACCGAGGATGGTTGTGGCACGGCCTGCCTTGCGACAAGAATATGCCTCGCGAGGAGACAGCCTCCATTGATGAGTTCTTCCGCATGGTGAAGGCCAGCCAATACAAGATACAGTACCGCGTGATGCTGGCCCGCTATCGTGGCAAGACCGTATGTCCAGACTGTCATGGCAGCCGACTGCGCAAGGAGGCGCTCTACGTCCGCATCGCCAACAAGACCATCAGCGACATCGTCAGCATGCCTGTCAGCGATGCCCTCGACTGGTTCGAAGGCCTAAACGACCAAACCACCAAACCACTAAACGACCAAGAACTAAAAATCGCCTCCCGCCTCCTCACCGAGATTACCTCGCGCCTGCACTACCTTAATGATATAGGACTGGGGTACCTCACTCTCGACCGTCCTTCCAACACGCTGTCGGGGGGCGAGAGCCAGCGAGTGAATCTCACCACCATACTGGGTTCGCCTCTCGTAGGCACGCTCTACGTTCTCGACGAACCTTCCATAGGTCTGCACAGTCGTGACACTCACCGTCTCATAGACACTCTGAAGCAACTGCGTGACCTGGGCAATACCGTCGTCGTGGTGGAGCACGATGAGGACATTCTCCATGCTGCCGACCAGATGATAGAGATAGGTCCTGATGCCGGTGCTCTGGGTGGACGGATTATCCCCGAGGGCGAGGGCTACACCGCCAAGTATCTCGATGGCACCCTTTCCATCCCCGTGCCCACCAGCCGCCGTGCCTACTCTCACAGCATCACCTTCGAGCATCTCAATGCCCACAACCTCCGCGACCTCACCGTTCGTCTGCCTCTCGGCGTCATGACGGTCATCACGGGCGTCAGCGGTTCGGGCAAGAGCACTCTCGTAAAGGAGATAATAAAAATGTTCCCAGCCCTCCCCCTGCAGGGGAGAGTTGGAGGGGGGCTTATCATCGTCGACCAATCCCCTGTCGGCAAGAGCACTCGTTCCAATCCTGCCACGTACATGAAGGCATGGGATGCTATCCGCCAACTCTTCGCTCAGCAGCCTCTCGCCAAGCAACTGGACATTACGGCAGCTCATTTCTCGTTCAATACCGACGGAGGTCGTTGCGAGGAGTGCCAGGGAGCAGGCACCATCACCATCGAGATGCAGTTTATGGCCGACCTCACCATGCCTTGCGAGGCATGTCACGGCAAGCGCTTCAAACCGCAGATTCTCGAGGTGCGCTATCAGGGTAAGAATGTTGATGACATCCTCAATATGACGGTGGATGAGGCGATTGAGTTCTTCTCTTCTGAGCGTGCTATCACTGCCCTACTCCTCCCCCTCCAGCAGGTCGGACTGGGCTACATCACCCTCGGCCAGTCCACTGCCACGCTCTCTGGCGGTGAGAATCAGCGCCTGAAACTGGCCTACTATCTCGCCAAGGAGAATCACGAACCCTCGCTGTTCATCTTCGACGAACCCACCACGGGTCTGCATTTCCACGACATCCGTCATCTCCTTGCCGCCTTCGACCGTCTCATCGCCCGTGGCCACACCATTCTGGTCGTGGAGCACAATATGGATATCATCAAGTGCGCCGACCACATCATCGACCTCGGACCCGAGGCTGGCGCTGGTGGTGGCACCATCGTCGCTGAGGGCACTCCTGAGGAGGTTGCAGAGTGCCAAGAAAGCCATACAGCAAAATTTCTGAAGGAAAAACTTGCATAATCCATTTTTTCTTCTTAACTTTGCCGAAACGACCAAACCACTAAACAACTAAACAACAAAATAACCAAACAACTAAACGACTAAAACAAATGGAAAACAACCAAGAACTTATCGCTCAGTGCGAAGCCGTTGCCAAGCAGTGGCTCTCTCCCTCTTTTGACGAGGAAACACGTAAGGAAGTGCAGGCTATGCTCGACAATCCTGACAAGACAGCACTTATTGATGCCTTCTACCAGAACCTGGAATTCGGTACTGGCGGTCTGCGTGGCATCATGGGTGCCGGCACCAACCGCATGAACAAGTACATCGTGGGCATGGCTACACAGGGCTTTGCCAACTATATACTGAAGGCATTCCCTGGCAAGCAGTGCTCCGTAGTAGTAGGTCACGACTGCCGCAACAACGGCCGCATGTTTGCTGAGACCGTAGCAGCCATCTTCACTGCCAACGGCATCAAGGCGTATCTCTTCGAGAGTCTGCGTCCTACACCTGAAATCTCTTTCGCCATCCGCGAACTGGGTGCTCAGGCTGGTGTCAATGTCACCGCTTCTCACAACCCTAAGGAGTACAATGGCTACAAGGCTTACTGGGAGGACGGCGCTCAGGTGCTCGCTCCTCACGACAAGGGCATCATCGACGAGGTCAACAAGGTGAAGATTGAGGACGTGAAGTGGGACCTCAACCCTGACCTGCTGCAGATTATCGGTGGCGAGATGGACTACAACTACATGTGCGCCGTCAAGGAGGGTATGGTTGATCAGGATGTCATCCTGCGCAACAAGGACCTCAACATCGTTTATTCTGCCATGCACGGCACTGGCCGCCACATCGTGCCTATGTGCCTGCGTTCATGGGGCTTCCAGAATATCAACGTCGTGCCAGAGCAAATGGTCGTTGACGGCAACTTCCCTACCGTCGTTTCTCCTAACCCAGAGAATGCCGAGGCTATGACGCTGGGCATGAAGCTCGGCACCAAGCTCAATGCCGACCTCGTAGTGGCTACCGACCCTGACGCTGACCGTCTGGCTATCGTTTGCCGCAATGACAAGGGCGAGTGGCAGATTCTCAACGGCAACCAGACCGCTTGCATGTTCTACTGGTACACCATCAAGAACAAGAAGGCGCTCGGACAGCTCAAACCAACGGACTTCATGGTCAAGACCATCGTGACATCTGAACTCATAGCAAAGATTGCACGCGCCAACGGCGTGGAGTGCTTCGACGAATATACAGGTTTCAAGTGGATTGCTTACCGCATCCGCGTCAACGAGGGCAAGCGTAAGTATATCGGTGGCGGCGAGGAGTCATTCGGCTACCTGCCTTATGACAAGGTGCGCGACAAGGACGCTCCTGCTTCTATCTGCCTCATCTGCGAAATCGCTGCATGGGCTAAGGATCAGGGCAAGACCCTCTACGACCTTCTCCTTGATATATATAAGGAGTACGGTTTCCAGAAGGAGGCTGCCATCAGCGTAACAAAGCCAGGCAAGAGCGGTGCCGACGAGATAAAGAAGATGATGGAAGACTTCCGCGCTACTCCTCCAGCAGAAATCGCTGGTTCAAAGGTTGTTTGCGTAAAGGACTACAAGACCCTTAAGCAGACTGCTGACGGCAAGGTTACCGACATCGTGATGCCTACGACAGCCAACGTGCTGCAGTGGTTCACTGAGGACGGCATGAAGATTTCTGTTCGTCCTTCAGGCACAGAGCCTAAGATTAAGTTCTACTGCGAGGTACCTGTTGCAGGTCAGTTTGACGGCGACTACGCCGCTGCTACCGCCAAGGCCGACGCTCGCATAGCAGACATCAAGAAGTCACTCGGACTATGACATCCATTCTCTTCGTCTGCCACGGCAACATCTGTCGCAGTCCGATGGCAGAATTCGTAATGAAAGACTTAGTAAGGAAAGCGGGCCTCGAGGCTCGCTTTCTTATCGAGTCGGCGGCCACCTCCACTGAGGAACTCGGCAACGGCGTCTATCCTCCCGCCCGACGCAAACTCGCTCAGCACGGCATCGACTGCACGGGCAAGACGGCACGCCAGATGAATCGCGCCGACTACCAGCGCTACGATATGCTCATCGGTATGGATACATGGAATATCCGCAATATGCAGCGCATCTGCGGCGGCGACCCTGACGGCAAAATCTCCATGCTCATGGACTACACCTCGCGTCCTGGCGATGTAGCCGACCCTTGGTACACTGGCGACTTCGAGGCCACCTGGCAGGATGTCTCAGAGGGCTGTCAGGCTCTGCTAAAAAAAATAGCGCTGGAATGACTCACGTCAAACCAGCGCTTAGCTGTTTAGTTCTATAACTATTAAGCAACTGTGTCAGCAGCAACTGTGTCAGCAGCAACTGTGTCAACTGCAGCAGTGTCAACAGTGTCGTTACCAGCAGCCTGCTCAGTCTTGTTACCACAAGAAACCATTGTCATTGCTACCATAGCTACGAACATAAATACCAATTTCTTCATTTTTCTAAGCTTTTTAAATCTGTAAAACAATCTTTGTTTATTAAAACCGAGTGCAAAGGTATATAGTTTTTCTGATACCCGCAAGGATTTTTTAGACTTTTTTTTAGCCTTTTTTGTAACTTTTTTGCAACTCGTTAATATTGTGACAGTTACAGATGTTAAACAAATGTTAAATATTTTCTGTGCACGCACACAGTCTTAAAAAAGGTACTTTTTTTCAACTTTCAACTCTTGAACTTTTGAACATTGAACCTTTTTTTGTACCTTTGCATGTATGATTGATACTTCCGTCTTTCAGGGCAAGAAAGCAGCATACTACACTCTGGGGTGCAAACTCAACTTCTCAGAGACCTCCACATTCGCAGAAATGCTGGAGGAGATGGGAGTTGTTAACGTTAACGGTAACAAGGGCGAGACAGCCGACATATGCCTCATCAACACCTGCTCCGTGACGGAGGTGGCAGACAGCAAGTGCCGCCAGCAGATACGCAAGATGGTGAAGCAGCATCCGGGAGCCTTCGTAGTGGTGACAGGATGCTACGCCCAACTCCGACCAGAGGACATCGCCCACATCGACGGCGTCAACCTCATACTGGGCAGCAATGAGAAGTCCACCCTCATACAGCACCTCAGCGACGCCTTCTCTGTAGGTTGCGGTTCTGCCGCAACTGTCCTCAACGTGCAGAGGCACGTCAAGGACATCACCACCTTCGCCCCCTCCTGTTCGCGAGGCAACAGGACGCGCTACTGGCTCAAGGTACAGGACGGCTGCAACTACTTCTGCACCTACTGCACCATACCCTTCGCCCGAGGCAACAGCCGCAACCCCTCTATCCGCTCGCTCGTGGAGCAAGCCGAGAAGGTGGCACGCGAGGGAGGCAAGGAGATAGTGCTCACGGGAGTCAATATCGGCGACTTCGGACAGACCACCGGCGAGCGTTTCATAGACCTCGTCAGGGCTCTCGACCAGGTGGAGGGCATCGAGCGCTACCGCATCTCCAGTCTCGAACCCGACCTCATCCCCGATGAGCTCATCGACTACTGCGCCCGCAGCCGCGCCTTCATGCCCCATTTCCACATCCCACTGCAGAGCGGCAGCGACACCGTCCTCCGTCTCATGCACCGCCACTACGACACAGCCCTCTTCCGTGACCGCATCCTGCGCATCAAGGATGCCATGCCCGATGCCTTCCTCGGCATCGACGTGATGGTGGGATGCCGCGGCGAGACCCCGGAGTGTTTCGACGAGACCTATCAGTTGCTCGACTCCCTCCCCGTCGCCCAGCTCCACGTCTTCCCCTACAGCGAGCGTCCTGGCACCCAGGCACTGAAGATACCCTATGTGGTGGACGACAAGGAGAAGCGCCGTCGCAGCCAGCTCCTCCTCGACCTCTCCCGCCAGAAGACCGAAGCATTCTATAATAAGTATATAGGTACACGCGCGAAGGTGCTCTTCGAAAAAGCCTCACGAGGCAGGCAGATGCAGGGCTTCACCGAAAACTATATAAAAGCCTCCCTCCATCTCCCCACCGCAGGGGGAGTGCCCGACCAGCTCGACAACAAGATTGTCGAGGTCACACTCATGCCTCCCACAGTCCGCTCTAAGAATGATGTCGCACCCCTGAGAGCACAGATATGAATATCGCAATCGTCATACTCAACTGGAACGGCTCCGCCATGATGCGCCGTTACCTGCCGTCAGTGATTAAGCACTCTAGCTCCCCCTCTACGGGAGGGGGCTGGGGGGAGGTTGAAGTCATCGTTGCCGACAATGCCTCCACCGACGACTCCCTCAGGATGCTCAGCGAGGAGTTTCCTGAGGTGCGTACCATCGTGATGGCGCGCAACTGGGGATTCGCCGAAGGCTACAACAAATCCCTCCGCATGCTCGATATGGAGCAGCAGCGCAATGGCGCCCCACTCCACGACTACTACCTCCTGCTCAATAGCGACGTCCGCGTAGAGCAGGGATGGCTCACCCCCATGCTGCAGTACATGGAGCAGCACCCCGAGGTCGCTGCCTGTCAGCCCAAACTCCTCAGCGATGTCAATCCCAAGAATTTCGAATACGCAGGAGCCTGCGGCGGCTACCTTGACAAATACGGTTACCCCTACTGTCGCGGTCGCATCTTCAACACCATCGAAGAGGATCACGGCCAGTATGACGACCCCACCTACGTACTCTGGGCCACTGGCGCCTGTCTCCTCATCCGTCGTGACGACTATTGGCGCTCAGGCGGACTCGACGGCCGCTTCTTCGCCCACAATGAAGAGATAGACCTATGCTGGCGCCTCAACATCATGGGACGCAAGGTAGCATGCGTGCCACAGAGCGTCGCCTACCACTACGGCGGCGGCACCCTCCCGCAGGGCAATCCCCGCAAGACCTACCTCAATTTCCGCAACAATCTGACGATGCTCTACAAGAACCTCCCCGAGGACCAACTGGCACACGTGATGAAGGTAAGAAAATGGCTTGACCTCCTCGCCGCCCTTCAGATGCTCATCCTCGGCCGCAGTTTCCAGAATTGCAGAGCCGTCTTCCGCGCCCGTCGCGACTTCCGCCACTGGCTCCACCAGTTTGAGCAAGAGCGCCGACGCATACAATCCCTCTCACCTCACCTCTCACCTCACCTCTCACCTCTATCAATCCTCTGGCAATACTACGTCAAAGGCCGCAAGCACTACTCTCAGCTTTGACCTTAGACCTTTGACCTTAGACCTTAACACTCTCTATCCTCAGCCTCAGCAGTCCCGCAGGCACCCTCACCTCCACGGTGTCGCCCACCTTCCTGTTCATCAGCGCCTGTCCTATCGGCGATTTGATAGATATCTTGCCCTCACTGAGGTTCGCCTCGTGAGGACTTACCAGAGTGTACTTCATAGTCCTCATGTTGCCCAGGTTGGTAATCTCCACCCTGCTCAGCAGCCCTACCCTGTCGCTCTGCAGGCGTGACGTATCTATCACCCTGGCAAACTCCAGCACCCTCTGCTTATAACGTATCCTGCTCAGCAGTTTCGCCTGCTCTCGCTTCGCTGCGTGATATTCGAAGTTCTCGCTCAGATCCCCCTTGTCACGCGCCTCCGCGATAGCATCCTTCACCCTGGGCAGTTCCACCTGTATCATTTCATTCAGTTCGGCCACCAGTTTGTCGTAGCCCTCCTTAGACATGTATTCCATACCTGCAAAGGTACAAATAAAAGTTCAATGCTCAAAAGTTCCAGAGTAGAAAGTTGACCCTTCCCATCCTTGACTTGTTGTCACTCCTTGGTTTGTTGTCACTCGTCACCTTATACCCCCACTTACTCACCTGCTCGCCTGCAACCCGCATAAATACTAGGCTGAAGCGAGTGGGGGTGAAAGTGTTTACCCCCACTTCTCCCCCACTTTATATGGTTCAAAAGGTTTAAATGGCTCAATGGTTCAAAATAGGGGCAATGAGTGGGAAAAAGTGGGGGTCAGGTGGGGGTAAATCATTTTACCCCCACCTGACTGAGCCCAGTAACCACGCGGGATAGAGACCATTAGGTGAGTAAGTGAGGGTAAAATGCGATTTTCATGTAAAACATAGCAACAAAAGTATAAAGCTAAGCAACAAAAGTCTATTGCTAAGCAATAACCGGCCCTTATTTTCATAGGTTCTGGATGTGGACTGAAATTTCAGCCCACATAATTGCGAAGATCATATCTCTACATCAAACCACAACTAATATTCAAGTGACACCAGCGCTTTCCGTGTTGTCTTATATCTCTGTTCTACATCAAACCACAACTTTAGGTTGAATTATAAAAAAGTATTAAAAGTTGTCTTATATCTCTGTTCTACATCAAACCACAACTGAAATTATTCATTTATCGCTCAATTTCCGTTGTCTTATATCTCTGTTCTACATCAAACCACAACTGAATATTAAATGAAGAGGTGGGGATTCGAGTTGTCTTATATCTCTGTTCTACATCAAACCACAACGATGTCGTCTCTCGATACTTTCTCTACTAGTTGTCTTATATCTCTGTTCTACATCAAACCACAACAGTCAGGCTATCGGACAAAATCTTGAAAACGTTGTCTTATATCTCTGTTCTACATCAAACCACAACGAAGGTTACCATAGAAATGAAGTATCTGCGTTGTCTTATATCTCTGTTCTACATCAAACCACAACTAAGCGCGGTTCTTCGTCATGTTATTTCTGTTGTCTTATATCTCTGTTCTACATCAAACCACAACTTAGCAGCCTTTGTCGCCCAAGTGCCAATAGTTGTCTTATATCTCTGTTCTACATCAAACCACAACTCTTGCAAGTACTTGGAAGATAACGACAATGTTGTCTTATATCTCTGTTCTACATCAAACCACAACTTCCTGTAGTTGGTGCTGGCTCTCTACCAGTTGTCTTATATCTCTGTTCTACATCAAACCACAACATATAGTTCTTATTTTGCTTATATACAAACAATTACAATATATTTGACTTATATGAAGTGGTCTAAAAGCACTCTTTCTACTGGCAAAAGTACTAAAAAAATTCCAATTGCAATGGGGTTGGCTTTGATTTTTTCTCTATCGCTCCCCATATATGAATGATGTTTGAATATTGTTTATCAGTAATTGAAAGAACGCTTACATGCCCCTTGTCTGGGGTAAAACTTTTCACTCTCTTTATGTGCACCTGAGCACTTTCCAACGAACCACAATATCTTATGTAAACACTAAACTGATGCATCGTAAAGCCATCTTTTTCCAAGTTCTTGCGAAATAATGCTGCTTCTTTTCGCTCTTTCTTGGTCATAACTGGCAAATCAAACATCACGAATAGCCACATAATATGATATGCATTAAGTCTATCAAACGTCATAGCATCGTAGGCAAGTTCAAAATGCTTTGCTCCTTAGCCAAGCATTTTGCCATGCTGGCAGTCGTCATTGACAGTCCCACACTAAGGGGACGCTTAACATTCCGGAATGAGGTGTCGGCATACAGTACACTGATTAAATCGCCCTTTACATCCTTTGTCAGCTCCGTCTTACCATGCATAGCCAAGTCATATACCACACTGTCAACAAAAGGTCTGAATGGTTCCATCAAGTCGTCTGCTAATGGATAGGCATTGCTCCTATTATGGTGAAATATTCCTATTGCAGGCAGTAAGCCTGATGTTACTATAGCTCTGCATGTTGCTGCACGAAGAATAGTGTAACCGTAGTTAAGCAAGGCATTGACGCCTGGCTCTTCTCTGTTCCTCACAAAGTTATCACCAAACATATGTTGGAAATAGATGCGTGCTGCTATGCCCTCTCTGTTGTCTGTGTCACCACTTTTTACATTGGAATAGAAAGGTTTGAGAACACTACCATCTTCACCTATGCTATCAAGTAGTGCTGCTTGGTTCCTGATTTTTGCCTCTACAATCTGCTTCCACAGCTGCTTCTTCAGCACCTCGCCACATGCAATCTGATTTCTCAGTGTTTCACCTTGCAGGTTATTGCTGTTCATCCCATGAAACATTGCGTTTGGCATACCCTTGGCATTGCAGATGACCACCTGCACATCACCCTCTACCAATGCATTGAGCAGAGGTAACGAAATGCTGGTATGTTGATGCTCCAAGAGGACTACCCCAACATCTTCTATTGGGACTGTTACCTTCTCATCTGGCGAATCTTTATATGCAATAACGATTTGCTGATTCTTTAGTGAGAGGTTCATTGGATTTGAGAATACCAGTGTACGTTTTAGCATATCAATTTTTCGGTTTTATGTCACCTAATGCAGTAATTACAAAATCCTCACCTTCAACAAGGGCCTTAAATTGGGTGTGCAGTTGCAGTATAGATGGTCTATAAGAATCCGAATTCTTGAATATACCATTTGATGTTTTTATATCCTTAGCCATTCTTGCCTCTTGGTGATGACGCATAACTATATTTCCGAATCCCTTACCAACAGGCAAATAACTTAGGCCTGTAATGTAGTAAAGTCTTTTGGACATGTCATTCACATCAGAGAAGTTTATTTCTTCACTCGTATTTTCATACAGCAGTACATGTTGCCCTATCCGCAGTTGATGCTTTAGTGGCAGATTATTTTTTGTCAGTGGCACCATAGATGGATAATCATCTCTGCTTGTACTCCTCTTGAAGAACTCTGCTGCCTCAATGCTCTTAACCAACTCGTAGGCACGTTTTACTTTACCCTTCACCTCTCCTTCATATATAGCGAGCAAATAGTTTCCTTCATTCTGAACGTGATACTGCTGCTTATATTCCTTAGGAGATAGGTCTCTTTGCATGCGAATGTTTAGTGGTTTCTTGACGGCTTTTGCATAGCACCTCACCTTGTTTATTCTTATACCTTTAGCCTCATTCATAAAGATACCATCTGCAATAGCCTGTTTCAGTCCTTTCTTCTCTACAGCGCTCTTGATGATTTCCTTTACTGCTTCGTCCACGATATTGTCCAAATCTGATACTTTCTCAAATGAGCTAAGAGGTCTGCGCACCACATAGCGAATCTCTCCATCGCGTTCTATTGCGCCATAGTAGGTGTCGTTATGTAGCGATCCTCGTGCGGTATCACCCATAGCGAGTTTCTTGCCATTAGCAGTGCACACGTATTTGCGTGCTTGCTTTGGCATATTGTCAGGAGTATTATGGACTACAAGCATTTCATGCTGGATAGCCTTGATATCCTCTGTAAAGGTTGGCCAAGGCTTGGGGAACGTAGGCTTTTTGGCATTGTTCCTCTCATATTCTTCTAACTGCTGATAGTACTTTGCCGTAGCATTGTACTCGCCTGGCTCTATGCAGGCTATAGTGATGGCATCGATGCAGTGGTGCACGTGGTTGTCACGTGACTTCTTCTCGTATTCATCCTGTATGCCCCACATCTTTCTGTACTCGGCAGTAGTGGCACCTTTCACCACTCGAACATTGCTCTTGCTCCTGTCATCAGCTTTATGGAAGAGAGATTTCAGATACAGTCCCGCATATTTGCCTACAAGTCCGATACCTGCTCCCTGCCTGCGAGCAAAGCCTTCTGGCACTTCCTCCATCTGAAAACGCTTGTACTTACCTACCCAGTAGTCGAGTTCCAGTTTCAGCAGGTGACGTTTTTGTATAAGACGGTCTTTTACGGCCTTGTCCATACCAGAATGAGTCTTTACGTGGTCAACGTCCTTACGGAACTTTTCTATCTTCTCACGCCATTCATCAAGTCTGGTCATTATCTCATCGTGATTGGATAACTGAGTAGGTAGTTTTGCCTTCTTCACATCACGATTGAACTTGCTGGAGCAGAGTGTCATATTCTCAAGCGTACTGTCACCACCTACACTGCGTGGTATGGTATGCTCAATATCATAACTTGGGTTAGCACCAACGAACTCAGCAATACCAATCTGATTGCCCGTGTAGAGGCATATACGCCCTTGCTCTTCCCATAGTTGGAACTTCAGGATATCATCTTCCGTAGGTTCTATTTCACGACCTGTTTCCTCTTTGTAAAGAGTGCGTATATCCTCTGCATATTTCTTGCGCTTCGTCTCTCTGTCTTTGTTCCACTGAGCAATAGCCTTGCGCCTATTGGCATCATTGAGTTCGCGGGCATACTCTATGTGTACCTCAGTGTCGCTATTTATGATGCCATCCTTAAGCAGAGCATTGATGACCTTGCGCAACTGGTGCAACGAGCGCATAGCCATTGGATTGCGCACTGCATTGGTGCGTGGCGAGCCTAATTGATATACACCTTGCTCATTCTTCTTAGCATCAGGATATGTGTCTATCATAGATGGGTGATAGAGCACTTCCGTAGCGCCTGGTTTCAGGGTACACATATCCTTAAGAACATCCTTGATACAGAAGTCCAGAGTGCCCTGCATAGATATATCCTTCGGATTGAAATTATAGATAAGCGATAGAAGTTCCTTCGTGATTTCATCACCACGACTCTCCCAAACGTCCTTTCCTACTATATCGGGTACCTTAGCCATCAATACAGCGTGGGAATAGATTAAGCCTCGCTCTAACCAAGGCAGAATCTTATTAACGGCAGCAATACTGAGTGATGCAAAACTGCGTGTCAATCGTATCTTCGAGAACTTCTCTGCCTCTTCATCATCAAGTTGTAGTTTCTCCCTACCCCACTTCTTCACATTTTCCTTGTCCTTAAAGCTATAGAGTACATTCCAAACGTCATTGACCATCTGCTCTGGTGTCTTACCTTCTGAGAGTGTGTAGCGCTCGGCGATAGCATTTACATAGTCATCACCAAAGACTGACATCAGGCTGGCAATCGTAGGACACCCCGTGACGCTCTGAGTCATTCGGTAATTGAACTTATATCCCTTGTCGCCTGCATCCCTGATATGTTGGTATCTTCCCTTACCCGCAATGGCTTTTGCAATATCCTCAAAGTCAAACTGAGGTTTGCTCTTCCTAAAAAACATCGATCTCGCCTTTTCGAACTCTTCAGCAGAGAGAGGGCGAAGTTCCACATCCTGAGGACCTTTGACCTTGATATTGTTGACGAGGGATAACATCCTGAACATCTCAAATGCAGGATGGGAGTCAGCTACACGAGGTTTCTTTGACTCAAAAGTACACTTGCCCACACCCTGACGTTGACTCTTCAATGGACGTTGGAAGTACAATGCTCTCTCTAACTTTGAGATTTGCTCTTCAGGCAATTCTTGGCATTCACATATAGCATAGAACTCCTTCTTGTAATGTTCTTCACGGTCAGTGTAACGAGTTCTTATGCGCTCAGTATTTCCTTTCTCCTTATATATTCTATAGAAGTAATCACCAAGATACTCACAACCTGCTTCCTGCATACTCTGAGACAATGACGAAATAGCCTCCTTCACCTTGCCTGTCTCATCGTCGTTGCCTTGTTCCAGACGATTACTGAGGAAACCTCTGCGCTGAGCCAAATGATACATAGCCCTGCCAAGCATATACCTATTAGCTTGATTGTTCATATCTAATTTCTCATGCAGACAGAGATGCCTATAATAATATGGATTATCCTCTGTATTATCATTCGTACGTTGCCATGCTATGAAAGTCTCACTCATGGGGTACTGCTTCTTCACATGCCATAAGTGAAGAGCCTCAGGAGAAAGATATGGACACCAATCAAAATCGATGAGAACCTTTAATACTTCAATTTTTCTAAGTCTTCTGCGAAAATATTGTTTTCTTAATGCACGATGAGATGTTCTCTCTGCAGCCTTTGAAGATTCTATGCCCTTCTCTACCTTCACGCCCTCTTGAAATATAAGGCTGCCCTTACGCACTAAGGAATAAGTCTTGTCATCTACCTTGTCAACAACAGCCCATCCAAGACTGTTAGTACCAGTATCTATACCCAGAATTCTTTTCATCATTATTAGAAGTTTTAGTTATTCAAATGCCAAAATTACACAAAAATAATGATGAATACAAATTTTTTCTGTAAAATTTTGCAGTATTGAGATTTTTGACTAACTTTGCACCATAAGATTTTCTACATCTTATCACAATAAGGCTATATGCCGAAGGATTTTATCCTATATGCCCTCTTCGGAGGGCATTTTATTTTGCGATATTCACCTGAAAGTGGACAAACATTTTTCGTTACTAGCAAATCAGGAAGAAACAGGCATTCTATACCTCAATGAACAAACAAAAAAAGAGAGCCTCAGAACTGACGTTCTAAAGCTCTCTAAGAAAAAGAAGGCAGCTTCCTACTCTCCCGCATTGCATTGCAGTACCATCGGCGCAAGTGGGCTTAACTTCTCTGTTCGGAATGGGAAGAGGTGGAACCCC
>CAJODK010000035.1 GCA_905233245.1 uncultured Prevotella sp.
GGAAAGTGGAGAGAGACCTCTCTACTCTCATCCTACGCTGAACATCAAGTCCTTCACCAGTATCGGCAACATTTATGGTGGCGGCTATGGTGAGACAGCCGTGATGGTGGGCAACCCGACGGTGAACATCAACGAGGTAGTGGGTGAGCCAGGTGATTATCCTACAACCGGCGATGACTATGACGCTACGGGCTTCAAGGGTAAGGATATGGTGATAGACGGCCACACCGTAACGCTGCCTGCACACGTAAGTGGTAAGATAGGTGCCATAGGCAACGTCTTCGGTGGCGGCAATGCGGCAAACGTAATCGGCAGCACGCAGGTGAACATCGGCACGCAGAGCACCATCGACTTCGAAACAAAGGCGAGCGGTGAGGCTGAGCCTCGCACCGGCGTGACGGTAGTGGGTGTCAACATCACCGGCAACGTGTATGGCGGCGGCGACGCTGCCGAGGTGACGGGCAATGCCGAGGTGGTTGTAGGAAAGAAAAAAGAATGAAACTAAGAACAATGATGATTATAGCGGCGCTCGGCATTAGCATGCTGAGTGCTGTTGCTAATGATGGTGTGTACTATGTGCGTGGTGCCGAACTGGTGCCTGTGCGTGAGACGGAGGTTAGCGTGCGCAGCGAGGTGCTGACTATATCGCTGTGTGATGATGACTTTGCTCGTGTGGATGTGGACTATGAATTCTACAACCACGGCGCGGAAAAGACCATTCAGATGGGATTTGAGGCTGCAAAGCCTTACAACACGGAGGATACGCTGAACCCTAAGGGTATCCACCCATATATATATGGATTCACAGTGGAGGTGAACGGAGAGAAAATGCCATACCGCAATGCTGTGGTGGAGCCGGGACTACTAGATACTCCATATACGGGTATCAAGGACGACCGTCCGGAGGAGTTTGAACAGTATTCCTATGCTTACTGTTTCGATGCTCTCATGAAGAAGGGCGTGAACCGTGTTCACCATACCTATAGTTATAAGATGTCGTACGGCGTAGGGCGTACCTTTGAGGTGCCCTACTGGCTCACGCCTGCTGCACGTTGGCAGGGTGGGGTGATAGAGCATTTCACGCTACGCATTAAGGCGCCTAATACAGCGAAGCACTTCGTCATGGCGGACTCCACATTCAGAGCTGCTGAATTTAAAGTGGTGGAGGGCGTAGGAAAAGTGCGCCACATAAAGGAGGGGTGGATGTCTGTGGTGGAGATAGCTCTGCGCAACGGAACAGTGGAGTGGAAGGTAGATAACTTCCGCCCGTCGGAGGACTTCTGCATTCAGTCTGCTGACACCTATATCTCCTTCAATGAGAAGTATCCCGTGGGAACATTCTATGACCGCAGCGATAAATTCGTGGTGTGGCCTCAGGAACGCAAGGCTCCTGCTTCGATAGCCCGCAATATGCCTTTTGCCCATCGCGGATATGTCTTCAAGAAGAAGTCTCTGAGAAGCTTCTTCGAGAGTCTTTGGTGGTATATGCCAGACGAATCCTACCAACCTACAACAGCCGATTTTACACCTCGCGAATGGCGTTTCATGAAGGACTGTCGATGAGGATGTAAAAAACGCCAAAAAATGGTGATTTTGGCGCTGTGTGCGTACACAACGCTTGATAAATGTCAAATATACGGCAAAAACGAGAAGATTTTTTCAAGTTTGCTTGCGCACAAAATTATTTCGGCGTACCTTTGCATCGTCAAAAAGAAACAAGCAAAGATTGACATATCAAAAAGTAGATATTGTTTAGGTTAGTAGATATATAATAGATTTAGGTTTTAGTTATTAGGTTAGAAAAGATTGTTTAGCTCTTGGATAGCAAAGGTAACATCGTGAGATGTTCCTTCTTTTTTGAAAAGGTTTAAGTTAAACATACTTTATATGCCCCGGCAGTCGTGAGACTAGCGGGGCATATTTCATTATTGGTAACTAGTAACTGGTAACTTTCCAGCCTACAGTTGGAACGTCTTTTTCTGCAGCACGAAGTTGGTACCGAGGTATTTCTCCTTCACAATCTGATTGGCAGCCAGTTCGTCAGGCGTACCATGGAAGAGTATGCGACCTTCAAAGAGGAGGTATGCGCGATCAGTGATGTTAAGAGTCTCGTGAACGTTGTGGTCGGTGATGAGGATGCCGATATTGCGATGCTTCAGGTGCCACACCACATTCTGTATCTCCTCCACGGCGATAGGGTCAACGCCGGCGAAGGGCTCATCGAGCATGATGAACTTGGGTTCGATGGCCAGACAACGTGCTATCTCCGTGCGACGGCGCTCACCACCGGAGAGACGGTCGCCGAGGTTCTTGCGCACCTTCTGCAGCGAGAACTCATTGATGAGGCTTTCCAGTTTCTCTTCGCGGTAAGCCTTGGGTTTGCCTGTCATCTCCAGTACTGACATGATATTGTCCTCTACGGACATCTTGCGGAATACGCTGGCTTCCTGAGGCAGGTATCCGACACCGTTGCGTGCATGTTCGTACACGGCCATAGAGGTTATCTCCTGATCGTCGATATATACATGACCTGCATTGGGCACTACAAGACCTGTTGTCATATAGAATGATGTGGTTTTGCCAGCACCGTTAGGGCCCAGCAGTCCAACTATCTCGCCCTGCCTGACATTGAAAGAGACGTCATTCACTACCGTTCTCTTGCCGTATATTTTTACGAGTCCTTCGCTTCTTAATTCTGACATATTTTTTCTACTGCTGCATTGTATTCATTGATAAGTCGCTGCATGATAGTGTGGACGGAATCTATCTGCTTGATAGCGCTTGCTATCTGACCTATCTCCATCTCGCCGTTGTCGGTATCACCATTGAAGATGCCTCTGCGCGTAGCTTTCTCACCCAGAATCTCAAGGAGTTCGGGCACCTCGGCCCCCTTTGCTTCAGCCTCGGCTATGCGTTTGTATAGTCCGTTCTTCACCAGTCGCGAAGGAGCCAGTTTTTTCAGGCATAGCATCGTGTCGCCCTCTTCCAGAGTGGTGCATACATGTTTAAAATTGTCATGAGCACTGCTCTCCTTGGACAGAGCAAAGAGAGTGCCTATCTGCACACCCTCGGCTCCCAAAACCTGTGCTGCCAAGCAAGCCTCGCCAGAGGCAATGCCACCAGCTGCGATGAGGGGTAGGGTAGTGGCACGGCGCACCTGTGGTATGAGACACATCGTTGTGGTCTCCTCCTTACCGTTGTGGCCACCAGCTTCGAAACCCTCTGCCACTACGACATCCACGCCAGCCTCTTCGCATTTCTTGGCAAACTTGCTGGAACTCACCACATGAGCCACCGTCATGCCAGCATCATGAAAACGCTGTGTGTATTTCTTCGGACTGCCAGCAGAGGTGAAAATTATCTTGCAACCCTCCTCTATTATCATGTCGATGAGGGAGTCTATCTGCGGATACATCAGTGGCAGGTTCACACCCCAGGGTTTGTCCGTTGCCTCCTTAATCTTCTGTATATGTTCGCGGAGCAGTTCCACACTCATGGTGCCAGCACCTATCAGTCCCAGTCCGCCAGCATTGCTTACTGCGGCTGCCAGTCGCCAACCGCTACACCACGCCATCCCGCCTGCTATGACGGGATATTCTATTCCGAAAATTTCCTTAATTCTGTTTGCCATGTTGCAAAGGTACAAATTTTAGTTGAAAGTTGAAAGTTGAAAGTTGAAAGTTTTTCATAAAAAAAATAAAAGACGATCCCTCTCGTCACGAGAAGAACCGTCCGTATATCCTTATTTCTATGCTTGTGTTATATCCTATTGAGGTTGGAACCTGATGCAAAGGTACTAATTGTGTGCGTACACAGAAAGTTTTTTTGTCTTTTTATTTCGCTTTTTGTATTTTTTTTGATGAATGTCAATAGGCAATTCATTTTTTTTTCTTAATTTTGCAAATAGTGAAACTGCAGACAAAAGTTGACATACCGAAATCGGAGATACAGATACGTCCTACGGACAGGTTGCTGTTTGTGGGGTCATGCTTCGCTGATAATATAGGTAAACGATTTATAGACAATCGTTTCAAAGCCATCGTGAATCCCTATGGTGTGATGTATAATCCGGCGAGTATTTGGCACACAATCTCCCTCAATCCCTCCCAAGGAGGGAAGCCCTTTGATATTGCGGTGTTTACGCTTGGTACAAACCATGTGTATGTAGAGAAGACGACGGGCGAGATTGTAGATAACTGCCAGAAGCGTCCGCAGAGATTGTTTGAGGAAAGAGAACTAACGATTGAAGAATGCTCAAACTATATAAAACAATCAGTCGAGGCTATATGCTCCCTCCCATTTGGGGGAGGGCAGGGGAGGGGGGCCATCCTCACCATCAGCCCTATAAGGTACGCCAAGTATGGATTTCATGAGAGTCAGTTGTCGAAGGCAACACTGATGCTGGCAGCTGAACGGGTGGCAAGGGAGTATGATAACGTGGAGGTCTTTCCTGCCTATGAGATAATGAATGACGAATTAAGAGACTATAGATTTTATGAACCGGACATGCTTCACCCGTCCACTCAAGCAGTGGATTACATCTATGAACGATTTAAGGAGACTTACTTCAGTGAAGACGCAAAACAAATGGAGACGGAATGGCAACCAATCCGCCAAGCATTGAATCACCGTCCATTTAATCCCGACAGTGAGGAGTACAAAGCTTTCCTCAAGAAGGCGCAGGAGGAGGAACGAGAGTTTCTGCTTCGCTGGGGAGGTAGGGAGGAGGTAAAGTGAAGGTAGTAAAGCTTCAACATATCGGCTCGACCAACGACTATCTGTTGGGGATGAACACTACAGAGGACGTCTGCGCTGTGGCTGACTATCAGTCGGCTGGCAAGGGAATGGGTACCAATACCTGGGAGAGTGAGGCAGGCAAGAACCTGCTCTTCTCAATACTCATTCACCCTACGTGGCTTCCTGTTACAGAACAATACCTTATGTCGATGGCGGAGGCAATAGCTGTGGTGGAGGTGGTAGGTTTAGGAACCACCATCAAGTGGCCCAATGATATTTACTGGCAGGATAAGAAGATGAGCGGTACGCGCATTGATGTCAACCTGCAAGGGGGTGAGATACGTGATATGGTGATAGGTACTGGCATTAACGTGAACCAGAGAGAATTCTATAGTGATGCACCCAATCCTATCTCTCTCTTTAATATCTCTAAGCGGGAGTATGATAGTGACGAACTGCTAAGGGAAATACTCGAACGCTTTGAGGAATATGTGGAGATGCTCCGTAGGGGTGATAAGGATACTATAGTGAAGAGATACCACGAACGTTTGTATCGTAGGGAGGGTTTCTATCGCTATGCAGACAAGGATGGTGAGTTTGAGGCCGAACTGCTCAGAGTGCATCCCAACGGTATAATGACTTTAAGACGGCGAGACGGTTCGCTGAGTGATTACGAATTTAAGGAAGTGAAATTTATTATATAGCAGAATTATGAAATTTAAGAGAATTTTATTGAAGCTCTCAGGCGAGAGCCTGCAAGGAGAACAGGGTTACGGTATTGACGTAAACCGACTGAATGACTATGCACGTCAGATAAAAGAGATAGCCGACATGGGTGTGGAGATAGGCATCGTCATCGGTGGTGGCAACATTTTCCGTGGTTTGACGGGTGCTGGTAAGGGTTTTGACCGTGTCAAGGGCGATCAGATGGGTATGTGTGCTACCGTCATCAATTCGCTAGGCCTGTCCTCAGCCCTCGAAGCCATCGGCCAGAAGACTAAGGTACTGACGGCTATCCGCATGGAACCCATCGGGGAGTTCTATACCAAGTGGAAGGCTATCGAAGCAATGAAACAGGGACAGGTGGTCATCATGTCTGCTGGTACGGGCAATCCTTACTTCACGACAGATACGGGTTCGTCACTGCGTGGCATAGAGATAGAGGCCGACGTGATGCTCAAGGGTACTCGCGTGGATGGAGTATATACTGCTGACCCAGAGAAAGACCCCACAGCAACGAAGTTTCATGACATTACCTATCAGGAGGTTATCGCCAAGGGACTGAAGGTGATGGACGTCACCGCCACCGCCATGTGTATGCAGAACAACTTGCCTATCTATGTCTTCAATATGGATATAGTAGGCAACCTCAAGAAGGTGATGGAAGGAGAGGAGATAGGTACCTTAGTGCATAATTAAATTGAAGATTGAAAATTGAAGGTTGAATGAATAGGGAGTATGTACGCACGTTGATGCTTGTATTGTGCAAGGCCGTGCATGACCTCTATCCGGAGGGCAACATAAAAATTATGTTTCCTGTCAGCAATGGTTACTACTGCGACCTCAATATAGGTGAGGTGGTAAGCCCTGATAACGTTGCTGCCATACGTCGCAGGATGCAGGCGCTGATAGATGCCGACCTGCCGATAGAGATGCACAAGGAGCCTCGTGAGAAGGTGCTTGAAATCTTCAAGGATGATGAGTCAAAGCGCCGCCTCATGGAGAGTGTCAACACCAAGACCTTGCGCTACTGCTCTCTCTTGGGCTATAACGACTCCTTCTATGGCGAGTTGCTCCCCAGTACAGGTCATGTGAAACTCTTTGGCATAGAGATGTATGCCAATGGCGTGTTGCTACGTGTCCCATCACGTACCGATCCTACTAAACTCGGTAAGTTTATACGTCAGGACAAGATGTTCTTTGAGTTTTATAAGTTGCACCGCTGGCAGAACCAAATGCATCTGGGCAATGTGGGCACACTCAATCAAGCCATCGAGGAAGGAAAGTCCTCGCAGCTCATCACCGTTTTTGAGGCAATGCAGGACAAGCGTCTCTCGCAGATAGCTGATGAGATAGCTGCTCGCAAGACCGTGCGCCTCGTCCTTATAGCTGGCCCGTCAAGCAGTGGCAAGACAACTACGTGCAAGCGTCTGTCCGTGCAATTGCTGGTGAACGGCATAAGGCCAGTGAGCATCTCGATGGATGACTATTTCCTCGATCGTGATGCAACACCGAAAGACGAGAACGGCAAGCACGACTTCGAATCGATTTATGCCCTCAATCTCGACCTCTTCAACAAGCATCTCAATGCACTTATCAATGGAGAGGAGATAGAGTTGCCTCACTATAATTTCCTTACAGGCAAGAGTGAGAAGTCTGGTAAGAAAATAAAGTTGGCTAAAGACGAAGTGCTGCTCATCGAGGGTATCCATGCCCTTAACCCTGAACTCACCTCGCAGATATCAGACTATATGATATACCGCGTCTATGCCTCGGCATTGACCACTATTACGCTGGATGACCACAACTATATCCCTACTACCGACAATCGCCTGATTCGTCGCATTACTCGTGACTATAAGTACCGTGGCGCTTCGGCAGAGAAGACGCTGAGCCAGTGGTCTTCAGTCCGGAGAGGCGAGGAAAAATGGATATTCCCTTACCAGGAGAATGCCGATGCGGTGTTCAATACCGCTCTGCTCTTCGAACTGGCTGTCCTGAAACCGCAGGCAGAGCCTCTCCTGAAGTCTGTCCCAAAGGACTCACCGCAATATACCGAGGCACGGCGTCTGTTCCGTTTTCTCAGGCATATTGCTTCTATGTCAGAGGAGCAGATACCTCACACGTCACTATTGCGTGAGTTCTTGGGTGGTAGCAGTTTTGAGTATTAAAAGTTTTTTTGCTACTTCCAAATCTTTTTCGTAACTTTGCAGGAAATTTCTTAAGAATATGGCAAGTTTGAGATTCCAAATGGTGAGTGAGGCATTCCGCAAGCATGCGGTGGAAGTGCCTTCGCCAAAAGAGCGCCCGTCGGAGTTCTTCGCAAAATACGTTTTCAACAAGGCGAAGATGGAGAAGTATCTGCCCAAGGATACCTTCAAGAAGATGGTGGACGTGATAGACAATGGTGTGCCCCTTGATCGTGAGACAGCCGACATCGTGGCTGAGGCGATGAAGAAGTGGGCTATGGGACTGGGTGTGACACACTGTACTCACTGGTTTCAGCCACTCACAGATACTACTGCAGAGAAGCATGATGCCTTCGTAGAGCATGATGGTAGGGGAGGTATGGTGGAACTGTTTTCGGGTAAGTCGCTCGTGCAGCAGGAACCAGATGCCAGTTCCTTCCCCTCTGGTGGCATTCGCTCCACCTTTGAGGCACGCGGCTACTCGGCATGGGACCCTACGAGTCCTCCGTTCGTCATCGGTGACACGTTGATGATTCCTACCGTCTTCATTTCTTACACTGGTGAGGCACTTGACTATAAGACGCCTCTTCTGAAGTCTCTCCGTGCAGTCAACGAGGCGGCAACAGCAGTGGTGCATTATTTTAATCCAGAGGTGAAGAAGGTAATTTCCAACCTGGGTTGGGAGCAGGAGTATTTCCTCATTGACGAGGGACTGTACTCGGCACGTCCCGACCTCCTGCTTACTGGTCGCACGCTGATGGGTCACTCCTCAGCCAAAGACCAGCAGATGGACGACCACTACTTTGGTGCTATACCAGAGCGTGTGGCAGCCTTCATGAAGGATCTGGAGATACAGGCTCTGGAACTGGGCATCCCTTGCAAGACGCGCCATAATGAGGTGGCACCAAACCAGTTTGAGTTGGCTCCGATATATGAGGAGATGAATCTCGCCATAGACCACAATATGCTCATCATGTCGCTGATGAAGAAGGTGGCACGCAAGCACGGATTCCGTTGCTTGTTGCACGAGAAACCCTTCGATGGCGTTAATGGCAGTGGTAAGCACAACAACTGGTCGCTGGCTACTGATACAGGTATCCTGCTGCATGGTCCGGGCAAGGACGAACTCAGCAACCTGCGCTTCGTCACCTTCGTGGTGGAGACGCTGATGGGTGTATATAAGCACAATGGTCTGCTGAAGGCCTCTATCATGTCGGCTACGAATGCTCACCGTCTTGGTGGCCATGAGGCACCGCCTGTCATTGTAAGTTCTTTCCTCGGCCGTCAGCTCTCGGAGGTGCTTGACCACCTTGAGAACTCTACTGATGACACTATAGCGATAAAGGGCAAGGCAGGGCTGAAACTAGACATCCCGTCTATACCAGAACTGCTTATTGACAATACCGACCGCAACCGCACATCACCGTTTGCCTTCACGGGTAACCGCTTCGAGTTCCGTGCTCCAGGCAGTGAGGCCAACTGTGCTTCGGCTATGATAGCTCTTAACAGTGCTGTTGCTGAGGCTCTGATAAGTTTCAAGGAGCGTGTGGATGCTCTGATAGCAGAGGGTAAGGATACTACTGCCGCTATCATTGCTACCTTGCGTGATGATATCAAGACCTGCAAGGATATACGTTTTGATGGTAATGGTTATAGTGACGAATGGAAAGAAGAGGCAGCACGTCGCGGACTTGACGTAGAGACCTCTTGTCCTGTCATCTTCGACCGTTATCTGGACGAGTCATCCATCAAGATGTTTGAGTCGCTCAATGTGATGACCAGAAAGGAACTGGAGGCACGCAACGAGATAAAGTGGGAGACCTACACCAAGAAGGTGCAGATAGAGGCACGCATATTCGGTGACCTCTCCATCAACCACATCATCCCTCAGGTGGTGGCTTACCAAACTAAGTTGGCAGAGAACGTGGTAGCGATGAAGTCCATCCTTTCGAGGAAGGAGTTCAAGACCTTGTGTGCTTCAAACCTCGCCCTCATCTCTGAGATTGCTGACCGCGTAAGGCACATAGAGGAGGGTTGTACGCAACTCACTGAGGCACGCAAGGTAGCCAATAAGATAGAGTCAGAGCGTGAGAAGGCCATTGCCTACCACGACACCGTACAGCCTATCATGGAGCGTGTGCGCTACCATATCGACAAACTGGAGGCAAAGGTTGATGATGAGGTATGGACGCTTCCAAAGTATAGAGAAATGTTATTTATGAGATAAACAATGAAAAAGAATTTAGAGACAATATGCGTTCATGGCGGTTGGAAACCCGCCAAGGGCGAACCACAGCAGTTGCCCATCTATCAGTCAACAACCTTCCGTTATGAGACGTCAGACCAGATGGCGCGTCTCTTTGACCTGAAGGACTCGGGATATTTCTACACCCGTCTGGCTAACCCCACCAATGACCAGGTAGCGAAGAAAATATGCGCTCTGGAGGGTGGAGTAGGGGCTATGCTGACCAGTTCGGGTCAGGCAGCCAACTTCTACGCTGTCTTCAATATCTGTCAGGCAGGTGACCACTTCATTACTTCCAATTCTATATATGGTGGCACGTACAACCTTTTTGGCGTGACGATGAAGAAACTCGGCATCGAGTGCACCTTTATAGACCCAGACTGGAGTGACGAGAAGATAGAGGCATGCTTCAAGGAGAATACCAAGTGCTTCTTTGGCGAGACTATCTCCAACCCTGGCGGCAATGTCTTTGATATCGAGCGTTTCGCTAAGATGGCTCACAAGCATGGTGTGCCACTCATCGTGGATAATACCTTCGCTACACCTATCAACTGCCGTCCTTTCGAGTGGGGATGCGATATCGTCACCCATTCTACTACCAAGTATATGGACGGTCACGCTACTCAGGTAGGTGGTTGTGTCGTTGACTCAGGCAATTTCGACTGGGAAACCTGCACTCATGCAGGCGATACCCCCTCCCTGGGAGGGGGCAGGGGGAGGTTCCCGGGACTCACCACCCCTGATGAGTCATACCACGGACTGACTTACACCAAGGCATTCGGCAAGATGGCCTATATGACCAAACTTGTGGCACAGCTTATGCGTGACCTTGGCAGCATACCAGCACCGCAGAACTCATTCCTCCTCAATCTGGGTCTTGAGACCCTTGCCCTGCGTATGAAGCAGCACTGCGCTAATGCACAGAAGGTTGCAGAGTGGCTTGAGAAGAACGAGAAGGTGTCATGGGTGAACTACTGCGGTCTGCCCTCCAACAAGTACTACCAGCTCGGTCAGAAGTACCTGCCTAACGGCTCTTGCGGTGTTATCGCCTTCGGTCTTAAGGGTAGCAGGGAAGAGGCTATCAAGTTTATGGACAACCTCGATTTTATCAGCATCGTGACCCATGTGGCAGATGCTCGTACCTGTGTGCTCCATCCTGCCAGCCATACCCATCGTCAGCTCTCTGACGAACAACTCCTTGAGGCTGGTGTAGCCCCCGATCTCGTTCGTCTCTCTGTAGGCATAGAGAATGTGGAGGATATCATCGCTGATCTGGAGCAGGCAATGCAGAAGATGTAAGCCAAGCATAGTGCTTGCGCTTCTTAGGATATGAGGCATCCGTCTGATGGCGGTATGCCTCTTTTTCGTATAATATATTAATGTACGCGCGATAGAGATTGCGATACTGAATGAGGCGTATAAGCCACTCCACGGCGTACCATATATAGAAAAAGACATACAGCATCTCCTTCTGCTGCATAGTGTGGATGTATTCGTGGCGTTTCTCTGTCTCAGTGAGTTTGCCACGTGAGAATACCACACCAAAAAGATTTATGGCGTAGAAATTCTTCGCAAGAGGAAGATGTGATATGTAGATTACTTTCATCGCTGCAAAATTACAAAATATTGCGCTTTAAGTGTTAAAAAACTGTTAATTGTGTGCGATAACAGTAACTTTTCTTGATTTACATTTGGTAGTTACATTAATTTTATATAACTTTGCATCAAATTTGAAAGAAAACTGTGCACGCACACAGAATTTCGAGAGCAAAAGATCTTACCAGACTAAATTAACTGGTTTACTATATTTCTACTAACTTAAACAATTTAAACGATTTAACAAGTTAAAGCCTAACAAATCTTCCCTCTCGTGAGAAAGGGCACCGTGAAAGGAAACACAAGAAGCTACTAACTAACTACATCGATATTTACTAACTAACAATTAAAAAGACTTATGAGAAAGTGTCTACTGTCAGGAGTCATGACTATGCTCATGATGCTTGTTGCTGCAGTTGCTAGTGCATCTGTATCTATCACCGCTTCAGGTGGATGGTTTGAGTCAGCTTATGTTGAGTTCACACCAGATGGTTCTTCCTATTACAATGTGTATTATTCTACCAACAAGTCAACTTGGACTAAGATTGACGATCAGCTCGTGCGTAAGTACAGCTCTTCCAAGGGTCGTGCTGACGTAGTGGGCATCACAGCAGGTACTTACTATATCAAGGTCGCTTCTGTCAATTCCAGTGGCAAGGAGACCTCTAACACCGTTTCTGGCGCTCTGACTGTCAAGTCACACGACCGTGGCGGTTTCGCTCACAAGAACTGGTCTAAGGGTATCGGTGCTTACCAGAACTCAGGTGTGCTGAAGAGCGGTGCCAACATCCTCTACATCACTAAGAGCAATGCTAAGACCATCACTATGACAGTTCCTTCTGCAGCTACCAAGACTACTTCTTACACAGGTCTGCAGACCATCATCGACGCTTGGACTAAGGCATATTCCAAGGGTTGGTCAACAGCTCCTCTCTGTATCCGTATCCTTGGCACTCTCTCATACGCAGACATGGATAAGTTCAGCTCAAGCGCTGAGGGCATCCAGATAAAGGGCGCTTCTGCATACGCTGACTGCCCTATCACCATCGAGGGTATCGGTAACGACGCTGTTGTTCACGGCTTCGGTTTCCTCATCCGCAACCTCACTGACTTCGAGATGCGCAACTTCGCTATCATGGACTGCCTTGATGACTGCGTATCTCTTGACACCAGCAACTCACACATCTGGGTACATAACCTCGACCTCTTCTACGGCCAGGCAGGTGGCGATGCAGACCAGAAGAAGGGTGACGGTACCGTTGACCTCAAGGGCAACTCACAGTATATCACTATCTCATACAACCACTTCTGGGATTCAGGTAAGTCTTCTCTCTGCGGTATGAAGTCTGAGAGCGGTCCTAACTACATCACATACCATCACAACTGGTTCGACCACTCTGACTCTCGTCACCCACGTATCCGTACTATGTCTGTTCACGTGTACAACAACTATTTCGACGGTAACTCTAAGTACGGTGTAGGTACCACGATGGGTTCAAGCTGCTTCGTTGACCGCAACTACTTCCGTAACTGCCAGTACCCAATGATGTCTTCAGGTCAGGGTACCGATGCAGCTGGTGACGGCACTTTCTCTGGTGAGAACGGTGGTATGATCAAGGCTTATGGCAACGTTATCAGTGGCGCTAAGTCTTTCTACGCTCAGTCAGGTTATCCTTCTGGTGCTTCTGAGGCTTCTGCTGTTACCAACACAGCTTCTCAGTCTTTCGACGCATACGTTGTTACAAGTGCTTCTACTCAGGTGCCTTCTTCATACAAGGCAGTAAAGGGTAGCACCACTTACGACAACTTCGACACTAACTCTTCTGTAATGTACTCTTACACTGCTGACGCAGCTTCCAACGTACCTTCTATCGTTAAGGGTACCTATGGCGCAGGTCGTCTCCAGCATGGTTCTTATCAGTACACATTCTCCAGCTCAGAGGACTCTAACTACTCAGTTATCTCAGCTCTCAAGAGCGCTGTAGAGAACTACAAGAGCGGTTCTTACTACGTAGGTGTTACCTCAAGCATGTACTTCAAGAGCGGCGTTATCACCGACTCAGCAGTTTCTGGCGGTTCTTCTACCGTTGTTGAGGAACCAGTCGTTACCGCAGCTTCTGCACCTTCTATCTCTGTAGGTTCTTACACTGTAGGCAAGGGTTATGCAATCACTCTCTCTGGTTCTGACTCAGGTGCTTCATACTACTATTCTACTGATGGCAGCAACTACACCAACGGCACATCTTTCTATGCTACAGGTTGCACAGTATATGCTTACGCTTCTTTTGGAACAAGCGACACTAAGTCAAGCGTAGTAAGCAAGAGCGTTTCAAGCGCACCATACGCTACAACTCCTACTATCAATGCTACAGCTAACAGCGATGGTTCACAGTACACCGTAACAATATCTTCTGAGAGTGGTGCTACAATCTACTACACCACAAACGGTTCTACTCCTACTACAAGCAGCTCTAAGTACTCTTCAGCTCTGACTATCACATCAAGCTGCACAGTCAAGGCTCTGGCAGTGGTATCCAACAAGGAGAACTCTTCCGTAGCTTCTAAGTCAATCACTGTTACTGCATCTAGTTCATCAAGTGGTTCTGGCAGTTCTAGTAGCTCTAGTTCTTCTAGTACTTCTAGCGAGGTATGCTCATTCACAGGTTCTAAGCCATCAGTAAGCTATGTTAACGTGACTGGCACATACTCTACCTCTAAGGGTTCAGTGACCTACAACGGCACTACCTACAAGACAGCCGTTAAGATGGAGTCTAAGACCTCTATCTCCTTCACTCTCTCTGCAGAGGCTGACGTTACCTTCGTATTCGGTGGTTCTACCTCTGCTGCTTCTAAGCAGTTCAAGCTCAATGGCACTACATACACACTGGGTACTGACGGTACTCTGACCAAGACCCTCTCAGCAGGTTCTTACACTATCACCAAGAGTGCTTCTATCAACCTCTTCGCTATTGACTTCGCTTATGCAGTAGAAGACCCAACAACATGGAACTTCTCTGAGTTCAC
>CAJODK010000036.1 GCA_905233245.1 uncultured Prevotella sp.
GTCGGTAACGGTACCTGTCTGCACCTTCTTGTCACCTACACCTACAGTGGCTCCTATCAGAGGTTCATTTTCCAATTCCCCATCCATCACGACACCTGTAATGATGCGATTGTTCTGCGACATAGCACTTATTATGCTCATCGCGAACATAAATGTTATAGTAAATATTCTTTTCATCAGGTTATAATTATCGTATCGTTAAATTTACTTATTCAGTCCTAATGCTGTTTGTATTCTCATTATCACGTCTTCATAGTGCATTTGCGTACTCAAGTCTCCCGTTGCGCGTTTAGCCTTCAGAAGTTTCAGTATGCGTATCATCTCTCCGCGCTTAACACTTATAGCGTCGCTCACGCGGTTTATCTGATTGGTAGACATATCAACGGTGCGGTAGCCAGTGCCACTCACACTTCTCTCTCCATTATCCCCTTTTCTCAGTTTCACTCCCTCCTGCTCAGCAGCTGCTGTTATGAGTGCATCTACAAAACTCTTCTGGATGTGACGCTCCATGATATCGAGTCGCTGCCCCGCAGTAGTCTTACGGAATATGTTCTGGTGAAGCATGTCTATCATCTCAACTGCAGTGAAGGCCTTGTCGCCATTCATCCACTCGTTCTCATACATACGCACAAGACGGTCATTGGTCATCATATCCCATAGAACATAGTTCTGTACATTCTTGAGTATCAAGACTGGCTCCTGCTCTACCACCCCAGACGGAGTACTGCGCTGAAGGAATATCTGCGAAGCAAACTTATTGCCAAATAGCCACTGAGGGAATGTGAGCACCTCGTCAATGAGAAATTGTACAGACTCACGCTGGCGCTTCTCATCTACAAACTCATAGGCTGTCTTTATGGCATTCGACTTACTGCCCGTTATCATAGGACGTTCAATGTATATGCCTCCGATATTGGCCATCACGTGATAAAGATACAGTTGCCACTGTCCTAATACGTAAGAATACAGTTCTGCAGCATCATCATAACTCTGCTCCATGTCACCCGTGCGGGTCCAATCGATAAGGTGAGGCATAATGCGCTTCAGGTTTGCTATGCCATAAGAGGCCGACTTCACAGGGTCATCGCCGAGATCTTCACTCAAAGCGCGTGGATCAATGGCTGAACGCTGTGGTTGCTGTTCGCTGAAGCGATATTCCTTGCCCTGATACTTTGACAAGAGTTTAGACAGAGTCTCTTTCTCCCCTTTGATATCAGAAGTTTCATTTCTTGGGAACCAACGATAGCCCCACTCTATTGCCATCAGGTCATAAGGGCCTATGCTCGGCGCCACCTGCTGCACGCCATCTTCAGGCTGTGCTACATAGTTGAAGCGTGCATAGTCCATGATGCTGGCTGACGTACCGCCCATACGTTCTATGAAGGACGCTGAACGGAGAGAGTCTGTGGGATATGCTGCTGATGCAATCATATTGTGACGCAGTCCGAGAGAGTGCCCTGCCTCATGACATGCCACAAAGCGTACGGCATCGCCTATCATATCCTGTGGCAGATGGTGGAATGAACGTGCACGAGGGTCTGTCGGTGCAGTCTGTACTATTAGCCACTCTCGTAGCAGTTCCAACACATTGTGCCACCATATGATGTCCGCCTCCAATATCTCGCCTGTACGAGGGTCGATAGTGGAAGGTCCCATCGCATTTTTCTTCTCAGAAGCAGCGTAGGTAAGAACGGAATAACTCAGGTCATCACTAAAAACATCCAGTGTATCAGGAACCACGTATGCCTGTACCGAATTCTTAAAACCTGCCAGTTCGAACGCCCTATTCCAATCTGTTATACCTTTTATTATATAAGGACGAAGATATTCTGGAGTAGCCTTATCTATATAGAATACAATAGGTTTCTTGGGCTCTACCAGCTCACCATGCATATAAGCAATGGTGTCGCTTGGCTCCAGTCGCCAACGAGTGATGTAACCTGTACGCTCAGCACGCTGCTGATAATCATCGTAATAGAGAGAGGGAACCGTAAAGTAACCTACACGCCAGTCCTGCTTTCTACTATTCATAGGATTCTCAGGCAGAAGGAAGATTGCCGTGCTCACCTCTACTGTGACATTCACCTTCGAACTACCTTCATGCACGACGGTAGTCAACTCTGAACGAGCCACCACGCTACGCTCAAACGATTTTACACTAACAATTCTGGAAAGGTCTGCATCAGGCTGCGTGCCAATGTTTATCTCATTAAAAACATCATTGAGGATATTCTTCTTTCCATTGAACAAATCGCTGACATTGAATATTACCGTAGTGGAGTCAGGAGCTGCCGCTCTCACCTTAAGAGATGAGATTATAGGATCTATGTAGTTATCTACCACAGATCGTGATATGGCGGAATTTTTAGGAAACTCTGGCTCTACCCTTTTCTGGCGTATTATCACCTTATTGTGCTTCTTGTCCCACTCGAAAGCCACCATCTGACTTTCATAGTTCACACCCTTATTAGCGCTCGCCTCATTGAGCTCTGATGTTACACGTTGCAGTTTATTGTGCACTAGGAAAGGCTTTCCCATCAGGCCAACAGGCATTTCAAGGAATACCGAGTCTCCCTTTTGTATTACATTCATCAAGCCCTCCATCTTCACGGAGTCGCGAGATGTCAAGTCCTTGTACTGAGACATAGCATCAGTACAGGACAACATCAAACATGCAAGCAGAATGAGTGTCTTTATAGCAATATTTAGGTTATTTTTACTCATTATGCTTGCAAAGATACAAAAAAAATTAAATTCCGCAAAGAATTTGCATTTTTTTTTGCAATTCACTACTTCAGAGCATCGACGTCGCGCTTGACATTGTTGCGTATTTTTGTCAGGTAAGCCTTCATTCCGTCCGCATCCCTGTTGTCGATGATTTCCAGGAGTTGCTTCAGTTCCATGCGCATCTGATCTACCTGATCGTGGGTGTATGGATTGAAGAGCACTTCCTGCAGGAGGTAGTCATCCTCATTGAGCACTCCCTTGGCGATGCGCAGGTGACGCTTGAAAGTGGTGCCAGGAGCGTCCTGGTGCTTCATGACAGCGGAGAATACGAAGGTGCTGACGAAGGGGATTGACAGCGAGTATGCCACTGTCTTGTCGTGCTCTTCGAATGTGTATTCGTAGATGTTGAGATCCAGACGGCTGTAGATGTCCTTGAAGAAGCAGCGGCCCATGTAGTCACCCTCGTTGATGATGATGGCATTCTCCTCGGAAAGTTGGTTGAGGTTGGCGAAAGTAGGGCCAAACATCGGGTGGGTGCTGACGTAGCGCTTGCCCGTCTTCTCGTAGTACTCCTTGAGGCCTGTCTTCACGCTGGCGATGTCGCTGAGTATGACATTGTCTGGCAGGTATGGCATCACTTCATCGAAGGCTGCGAGGGTGTATTTCACCGTTGCGGCGTTGATGACTAGTTCGGGTTCAAAGGCCTGTATCTCAGCGAGTTCCGTAAAACGCTGACAGTTGTATGTGAAGCGCAGTCGTTTAGGGTCTTTTTCATATACGCCGACCTCGTGGTCGAAGCTCAGCAGGTCAATGAAGAAGGAGCCCATCTTGCCTGCGCCTAGGATTAAAATTTTCATCTGTTTACTATCTCAAGTTGTTGGCGAACTGACTCCTCATGTATGTGTTCAAAAACGCTCTTGACGAAGTCGGGACTCATGCCTGTGAGCGAACCCTGCACGGCACGCTTGTCGAGTATCTCGTTGTAACGGCTAGTCTGGAGCACCTGTATGTTGTTGGCTTTCTTGTACTCACCTATTTCACGGCAGATACGCATGCGCTTGGCGAAGAGCTCCATGAGTTCGTTATCTATCTTGTCTATCTGCTGACGCAGGAGCGAGATACCCTCTGCTGAGGAGTTGCTCTCACGTGCCACGAGCAAGCCTACGATGTAATCGCACACCTCTGGTGTCACCTGCTGCTTGGCGTCACTCCATGCCTTGTCTGGGTCGCAGTGGCTTTCTATCATGAGGCCGTCGAAACCGAGGTCTAGTGCCTGCTGTGAGAGCGGTGCAATGAGTTCACGCTTGCCACCCATGTGTGATGGGTCGCAGATGAGTGGCAGGTCTGGTATGCGACGACGCAACTCTATGGGTATCTGCCACATAGGAGCATTGCGGTACATGGACTTATCGAAAGAAGAGAAACCACGGTGTATGGCGGCAAGCTTCTTCACGCCTGCCTGATTGATGCGCTCTAAGGCTCCTATCCATAGTTCGAGATCGGGGTTGATAGGATTCTTGACAAACACAGGCACATCAAGACCTGCGAGCGAATCTGAGAGCTGCTGCATGGCAAAGGGATTTGCTGAGGTGCGTGCACCCACCCAGAGCATGTCGATGCCATACTTCATGGCGAGTTCCACGTGCTGTGGTGTTGCCACCTCGATACATGTCTGCATGCCCGTTTCTTTCTTCACTTCTGCGAGCCACTTCAGAGCAGGTTCACCGTGGCCTTCGAAGCCTCCTGGCTTGGTACGGGGTTTCCACACGCCAGCACGAAACATACGGCAACCCTTAATGGCGAGTTGCTTAGCGGTGGTCATTACTTGTTCCTCTGTCTCGGCAGAGCAGGGACCTGCTATCACGAATGGACGCTTGCCATCACATGGCAGGTTTAATGGTTCTAATTCTAGTTCTTTTTCCATATCTTTATTCTATTTAATGCTTCTGTCATTTTATCATCTTTTGCGCAAAGCGAGATGCGTATGTATCTCTCACCATTTGTACCAAATATGAAACCTGGCGTAATGAAGACGCGGGCCTCGTGGAGCACCTTTTCGGTAAGTTCTTCGCAGGTGGCGTAGCTGTCGGGTATCCTGCCCCAGAGGAACATGCCCACGGACTTCTTGTCGTACTTGCACTCCAGTACATCCATTATCTCTTCGGCTATCACGCGGCGACGCTTGTAAGTCTCATAGTTGAACTCATGATGCCACTCGTCTGAGTTGCGGTATGCCTCAGCTGCTGCGAGTTGTATGCCTCGGAATGTACCTGAGTCGATGTTGGACTTTATCTTCAGTATCCATGAGATGAATTCCTTGTTAGTGGCTACCATGCCCACGCGCCATCCTGGCATATTGTGCGACTTCGACATAGAGTTGAACTCTATGCAGCAGTCCTTTGCTCCTGGCACCTGCAGTATCGACTGTGGATTGTCGTTGATGATGAAAGAGTATGGATTGTCGTTCACCACCACGATATTGTGCTCCTGAGCAAACTTCACCAGCCTCTCGTAGGTCGAACGGCGCGCATTGCCGCCAGTAGGCATGTTGGGGTAGTTGGTCCACATGAGTTTCACCTTGCTGAGGTCCATCTTCTCCAGAGCCTCGAAGTCTGGCTGCCAACCATCGTTTTCCAGCAGGTCGTAGTTTACTATCTTCTGTCCCAGAATCTTGCTCAGCGAGGTGTAGGTGGGATAACCCGGATTGGGCACGAGCACCTCATCGCCAGGATTGCAAAGGGCAAGCGTGACATGGAGTATGGCCTCCTTCGAACCTATCATTGGCTGTATCTCCGTCTTGGGGTCAAGGTCCACATTGTACCATCTCTTATAGAAGTATGCCATCGCCTCACGCAGTTCGGGTGTACCCACGGTGGGTTGATATCCGTGTGCATTGGGGTCGTATGCCACCTTGCACAGAGTCTCGATGGTCTTCTCTGATGGTGGCATATCAGGACTGCCGATTGCAAGGCTGATGATATCTTTGCCCTCGGCATTGAGTTGGGCTACTTCCTTCAGTTTGCGACTGAAGTAGTATTCTTGTACTAATGAAAGTCTGTTTGCTGGTTGTATCATTTTCTTATGCTTTATGCTGCTTTATATTCTCCGAGAATGGTTAGGTCACGTGTGAGTGGTGTTATGGCATCTATACTCTGGCGGTATCGTATCAGGTCGTTGTACGTCACATCCACGTAAAAGAGGTATTCCCACTCCCTACCGATGATGGGGAGAGACTGAATTTTTGTCAGGTTTATCTTGTAGAAAGAGAGGATGCTGAGCACCTGCGAAAGGGAACCTTCCTCATGAGGCAGAGAGAATACAATGCTCGACTTATCGGTCTCATTGAGGGCACGCAGATAGTCGGCTTTACGATTGTCGCTCATGATAAGAAACCTCGTGAAATTGTGAGGGTTATCCTCTATATGGTCTTCTAACACTTTAAGTCCGTAGAGACGTGCTGCATCGGCATGGCAAAGGGCTGCTACACCCATCAGATTCTGGTCGGCAATCTTCATTGCCGCACCAGCTGTATCGTCGTCCTCCACCATCTTCATCTGAGGGTGACGAGAGAGATAGTACTGACATTGTGCCAGTGCCACTGGGTGTGAGTGCACCTCATGGATATCGGTAAGTTCCTGTCCTGGCAGAGCGCAGATGCAGTGGGATATGTGGGTCTTGTACTCACCCACTACCGTCATGCCCGACTGACGGAGCAATTCATAGTTGTGGAGCAGAGAACCGGCTATGGTATTCTCTATCGCCATGATACCGATGACCGTGGGGTCGTCCTTCATATGCTGGAACACCTCCTCGAAAGTGGTGCAGCAGATTATCTGCATCTGTTCACCCTCGAAATAATGGTGTGCCGTAATGTCGTGGAAACTTCCCACCTCACCTTGTATTGCTATTCTCTTCATTTGTTCAAGAGTTCTAAAGTTCAAAAAAAATCCGCTTTCACTTATTTGTGAAGCGGAGCCTGATATTTCAATGTTTAATCTTTAATGCTTAATCTTTCATTTACTGCATACGACTTCCCGCTTCACACTTGCCTGCAAAGTAAAACCAAAAGTAATAATATGCGTAAGATTTATTCATTAGTAGCTGGGCATTTGTCCAATTCGGGCACAAAGTTAGACATTTTCCCTGAAACTACCAAATTTTTTAGCAAAAAAATACAATCTTTCATTCTTCAACTTTCAACTTTCAACTTTTCTTCGTACCTTTGCATCTTACTTTGACACGTACACACGCACGCATGAGATACGCAATAATAGCAGCAGGAGAAGGGTTACGACTGAGGGAGGAAGGCATCCTGACACCCAAACCACTCATCCGTGTACGTGGCGAGGCGCTCATTGACAGATTGATACGCATCTTCATGGATAACGACGCCGAGGAGATTATTGTCATCTGCAACGACCTCTATCCTGAGGTGGCAGAGCATCTTACGGAGTTGGAGCAACAGGGACTACCGCTACGTCATGTTGTAAAGACCACAGAGAGTTCTATGCACTCGCTGTACGAGATAGCCCCTATGCTACGTGGAGCACCCTTCATCCTCACTACTGTTGATACATACTTCGATGAGCAACAGTTTGCTGAGTATGTCAAGGCCTTTCAAGAGTCGGGTGCCGACGGACTATTGGGAGTTACCGACTACTGCGACGATGAGAAACCTCTTTACGTTGTGACGGAACAGAACGTATGGATTTCGGCAGGTATCTACGGACTTCGGGACAATTCTCTTGATACGCTCGAGAGATGCATCCGTGAAGGACAGAGCCGTATGCGCAACTTCCAGCGCGCCCTATTGACGGACGGACTACAGGTTCTCGCCTACCCTCTCGGCAAGGTGATGGACATAGACCATGTCAGTGACATTGAAAAGTTGAAGGGTTCAAGGGATGAAGGATTTAAGTTACTCGGCATATACCGAGCTGAACGGTTCTCTCCCGGAAGTGTGGAAAAGGACAGAACTATTCTCGATGCCACTGTCGACGCACTCCGCAAAGAGGGTTACAGCGTAGAGACTATTACAGAGGAGAAACTCCTCTCTACCTCCCCTTTACCTCCCCCTTACCTCCTCTCTACCTCCCCTATCATAATCTCCATGGCTCGCAGCGAGGAGGCACTTAGAATGTTGGAGGGCAGACCATGCATCAACGACCCAGAAGCTGTGCGCATATGCAATCGCCGCCTCTATATCACGGACACAACCGACGAACCACCTCTGTGGGTGAAGCGCACCGACCAGTGCAGGGAGCAGGAGGGCGATGTGGTATTCTGCCCTGACAGAGATGCTCTTGATAAGGCTGTAGCTAACCTTAAGGCACGTGGTATCACAGAGTATGTCTGCCAGCGCCACTACGAGGGTGAGCATGTGAAGTTCTATGGCATAGACCCTCATTCGCCCATCGGCCTCAGAGTATATGGCGGTGATGCCATAATAGAGGATAACGGCACGGTGCATATCGTGGACCTCAACGATTTCCCATCCTTCTCGGCCTGCAAAAAAGAAGCTGCAAATGAAATTGCTAAAGTTGCTACGCTCAACATATAAGTCGCTCGACACGGAAGAAAACATAGACCTCTACTTCACACGTCCGATAGGTCTGCTCTTCGCCCTCTTCTTCAAGAAGATAGGGTGGACGCCCAATGCTGTGACGATACTGTCTTATTTCCTCGGCATGGGAGCTGCGTGGATGTTCCATTATGAGGACCTCTGGCACAACATCTGCGGCGTACTGCTACTGATGACGGCAAACTTCTGTGACTCTGCCGACGGCCAACTCGCACGCCTTACAGGACAGAAGAGCCTCACGGGACGCATGCTCGACGGCTTTGCCACGGAGTTCTGGTTTATCTGCATATACCTCGCTCTGGCGTGGAGACTGGAGAGTTGGTGGTTTCTGGCACTGGCCTGCGTAGCGGGCTTCGGAGCACACAACTACCAATGCCGTCTGGCAGACTACTACCGCAACATCCACCTCTTCTTCCTCAAGGGAAAGGAGGGAGCCGAACTGGACACCTACGCTGAGCAGCAGAAGATCTATGAGCAGCACCGCAGGGACAGAAACTGGGTAGGCATACTTTTCTTCTCAAACTACGCCAAATACTGCAAGAAACAGGAGGAGAGCACACCAGAGTTTCAGGCGCTGCGTCGCCGCATCGTTGCCGAGTACGGCAGCATGTCAGAGACCTCACAGGAGTTCAGAGAAGAATTTCTCCGCGGCAGCCGTCCGCTGATGAAATATACCAACTTCGTGTCCTACAATTGGCGCGCAATCATGCTCTACGTCGCCTGTCTCACGAATATCCCCTGGATAGCGCCCATCTTCGAACTCACCGTACTTATGGCGGCAGCGCTCTATATGAAGCATAAGCACGAAGCACTCTGTAAAAGACTATTGAGTGTGGGAGGATTCCTCATAGACTATGGTGGTACACTGGACACGCGCGGCGAGCACTGGAGCAAGGTCATCTGGAGAGCGTATCAGCAGCACGGAATACCCGTGACGTGGGAGCTGTACTATGAGGCCTACGTGGCTGCAGAGCGACGATTGGGACAAGGGGACATCATACTGCCCACCGACACATTTAGCACTACGCTCAGCAAGAAGATACACCTGCAACTTGAGTACTTAAAGCTCGGAGACAATATCTCAGATGAGAGTACAGCCCTCGCAGAGAGCATCTATGCAGAGACCGTCGCCGTCACCAGCGAGTCGCGACAGAGGCTCCAGAAACTGAGAGATGCGTACCGTTGCCCGATGGTTCTGGTAAGCAACTTCTACGGTAATATCCGCACTGTGCTGCGGGAGTTCCGTCTCGATGAGTTCTTCGTCGATATAGTAGAGTCAGCAGAGGTGGGTATCAGGAAACCCGACTCGCGCATATGGCAACTCGCCATAGAGCGCCTGAAGATATACTCCCCCACTCCGCTGCGAGCTGAGGATATCACAGTCATCGGCGACTCGGAAGAAAAGGATCTGGCACCTGCAAGAAGTATTGGGTGCAAAGTAAAACATACAACTGAATGGATAAGAAACTCGGAATAATGATAGTAGGCAACGGTGCTGTTGCCACCACTTTCATCACTGGTGTGCTGATGGCCCGCAAGGGACTTGCTAAGCCTATCGGTGCGCTGACGCAGTATGACAAGATACGCGTAGGCAAGGGCGAGGATGCCCAATACCTGCGCTATAGCGACATCGTACCGCTGGCCTCGCTGGATGATATCGTCTTCGGCACGTGGGACGTTTACCCGCAGAATGCCTTCCAATCGGCCATGTACTGTCAGGTACTGCACGAGAAGGACATCCTGCCCGTGCGTGAAGAACTGGAGCAGATAGTGCCCCTGCCAGCGGCCTTCGACCGCAACTATGCCAAGCGTATAGATGGCGACAACGTGAAGCAGTGCCGTGACCGCTGGGACATGGTGGAGCAGATACGTGAGGACATCCGCCAGTTCCGTGCCAAGCACCACTGCGAGCGCATCGTAGTGCTTTGGGCGGCTTCGACGGAGATTTATGTGCCTGTCAATATGGAGGTACACGACACCCTCGCTCACCTGGAGCAGGCTATGAAGGCTGACGACCGCCGCAACATAGCACCATCTATGTGCTACGCCTACGCAGCCCTGCGTGAGGGAGCACCGTTTATCATGGGAGCGCCAAATACGACGCTCGATATACCCGCCATGTGGCAACTGGCTGAAGAGACGCGTATGCCTATCGCCGGCAAGGACTTCAAGACGGGACAGACACTCGTCAAGTCTGGTTTCTCCCCCATCCTCTCCACTCGCTGTCTGGGGCTCTCTGGGTGGTTCTCCACCAATATACTGGGCAACCGCGACGGGCTGGTCCTTGACGAACCTGAGAACTTCCGTACCAAGGAGGTCAGCAAACTCTCCACCCTAAGCACCATACTCAGCGAGGATGAGCAGCCCGACCTCTACGGCGACTACTACCACAAGGTGCGCATCAATTACTACCCACCACGTGGTGACAATAAGGAGGGCTGGGACAATATCGACATCTTCGGATGGATGAACTACCCCATGCAGATCAAAATCAACTTCCTCTGCCGCGACTCCATCCTTGCCGCACCGCTGTGCCTCGACCTCTGTCTCCTCATAGACCTTGCCCAGCGCAAGGGCAAGTGGGGCATACAGAGATTCCTGTCATTTTATCTCAAGACTCCAATGCACGACTACACTCAGGGAGAAGAGCCCGTCAACCACCTCTACCAGCAGTACACCATGCTCAAAAACGCCATACGCGAGATGGGTGGCTACCCTGCGGATGAGGAGATAGATTAAAGATTAAAGGTTAAAAATTAAAGATTAAAATACATGAGGAGATTTATTACACTCATATTGTTTATTCATTCTTCATTATTCACCCTCGAAATACTTGCCCAGCAACTGCGAGGCACGGTGCTCGATGCTGAAACTGGTGCGCCCATCAGTCGCGTGACAGTCAACTACCGTGGCCTGCGCGGTTCCGTCCTCACCACCGATGACGGTGCATTCACCATAGACCGCCGCAACGGCAAGAAACTGCATCTCTCTGCCGTGGGCTACAAGGCGCAGTACATACCCGTCAACGAGAATACCCGCGACCAACTGGTAGTCCACATGCGTACCGATGTGCGCTCGCTCAATGAGGTGGTCGTGAAGTCCAAGAAGCGCAAATACAGCAAGAAGGACAACCCCGCCGTAGCATTTATGAAGCGCGTCATAGCTGCCAAGAAGCAGAACAAACTGGAGACCAACCCCTACTACCAGTACCGCAACTACGAGAAGCTCACCATAGCCCTCAACGAACTCTCTGAGCACTCCCTCGACTCCGGCGTTTACGCCAAGAAGGCATACCTCAAGAATCAGATAGAGAAGAACCCTATCACGGAGAAGTACGTGCTACCCGTCATCACCACCGAGAAGGTATCACGCTACTACTACCGCCAGGACCCCAAGGACGAGAAGACCGTAATAGAGGCCGAGAAGGAGTCAGGCATCAATGACCTCATCGAGACAGGTGACCTCTTCACAGCCCTCGCCAAGGACATCTTCAGCGAGGTGGATATCTACGACAATCAAGTGCGACTGCTGCGCCAGCACTTCACATCGCCCATCGCCGACGGTGCATGGAACTTCTACCGCTACTATCTCACCGACACCGTGCAGATAGACCGCGACTCATGCATCTGCGTCACCTTCACCCCCAACAATCAGCAGGACTTCGGATTCAACGGCAATCTCTACATCCTCAAGGACTCCACCCTGCACGTCAAGAAGGTGGATTTGCGCATACCAGCCCGCTCCGACATCAACTTTGTCAAGAGCATGGCAATCACTCAGGAATACACCCAGCAGCCCGACTCTCAGTGGGTACTCACCACCAACGACATGCTCGTCGAGATGTCGGTCACGGGCAAGTTTGACAATTTCCTCATCACCCGCACCTCGCGCCGCTCCGAGTACTCATTTGACCCCATCGAGAAGAAGATATTCCGAGGCAAGGCAAAGGAACTCGTGGATCCCTACGCACAGATGCGCTCCAAGGAATACTGGGCTGACAACCGCGACATGCAACTCACACACGGCGAGGCCGAAATGGACAATTTCATCAAGGGTATCAAGAATACCAAGCACTTCGGATGGGCCATCATACTCATGAAGGCCGTACTCGAAAACTATATCGAGACCACCAAGAGCGACAATCCCTCAAAGATAGACCTTGGTCCCGTCAACTCCTATATCTCAAGCAACACAATCGACGGATTCCGCATCAAACCCGCCTTCCAGACTACAGCCAACCTGCACCCACACCTCTTCCTCAAGGGCTACTGGGCACACGGTTTCAAGTCAAAGAAGAGCTACTACAGCGGCACTGTCACTTGGTCCTTCAACAAGAAGGTATATAACCAACTGGAGTTCCCACGCAAGAATCTCTCCTTCACCTCCACCTACGACATCAGTTCCGCTTCCGACAAGTTCTCGTTGCTCGACAAAGATAACCTCTTCGCCTCTGTACGCTGGAGCAAGGTGCGCCGTATGTCCATCCACAACACGCAGGAACTGAAGTACGAGCACGAAAACACATGGGGCATCAACATCACAGGCGGACTCAAGTTTGACAAGAGCACTGCCATCAACGACCTATACTACCGTCCCGTGGACCTAGACGTACCAGTGCCAGCCGACGACGGCTACTGGAACCACGGCTCATACCGCTCCAGCGAGGTTTATCTCCAGATAACCTACTCCCCTGGGCAGCAGTACATGAACACCAAGAACCTGCGCTATCCCCTCAACCACGAAGCCCCCGTCTTCAAACTCAAGCACACCATCGGTATCGAAGGCTTCATGGGTGGACAGTACCACTACCACGTCACCGAGGCCAGCATCTACAAGCGCTTCTGGATAAAGAACTGCGGTATGGTAGATACATGGCTCAAGGGCGGCATACAGTGGAGCCGCGTGCCGTTCCCGCTACTCATGGCACCAGCAGCCAACCTCTCACTCATACGCCAGCCAGAGACCTTCTCCATGGTCACCGACCTGGAGTTCATCAACGACAAGTACGTCTCTCTCATGGTAGAATGGGACCTGCAAGGCAAAATCCTCAACCGCATCCCGCTCATCAAGCGCCTCAAGTGGCGTGAGCACATCGGCGTCAACGTACTCTGGGGCTCGCTCTCCGACAAGAACAATCCCACCCTCCCACAGCACCAGCACGACCGCTACCTCATGCAACTGCCCGAAGGCTCCACCATCATGAATAGCGGAGAGCCCTACGCCGAACTCCGCGTAGGACTCCACAACATACTCAAGTTCTTCCGTATCGACTACGTCCGCCG
>CAJODK010000037.1 GCA_905233245.1 uncultured Prevotella sp.
TATGCTTCTACCCTAAAAAGCCAAGGATTGCGAAAGAAAAACTAAGAGAAAGCAACATACCCTTTACAACCACCCTTTTGCACGCATTTTATCTCGTTTCCGCAAATTTTCTCCCCTTTGATTTTGTCTTAACAAAAAAAGTTTGTACATTTGCAGTTGAATATCGGCGAAACGTCATAGATGACGCTGCCACGACAGATGCCCCAGAGGAGGCTGCCGATGTGATCTTAATGGTAAAAAAAAAACGACAATAGCAGTTATTAGTAGAACATAGAAATCTCGCAAATTTCTTAAATTCAAACTAAAGTGATGATAATTGTGGTTGTCTGCGCTTATAGCGTGGACGTCACTTATCCTTTAGTTGGGCAATGCGAGAGCCTCTATGTTCGATAAGAGCGGACACGCTTTTATCGTATGTAGAGGTCTTGTAGTTTTCTTTGCCCAAGAGAAGCTGATGAGTGCTTTTGTCCTAAGAAACTATAAGCGCTCATGCCCCATTATGTAGATATTAGGGAAGATGACCTGCGTGACCTTTCAGACAAGGTGCTCGAAACCCTGTTGATAGACCACACTACGCATCAGAACATATTCTGGGCTACGCACGACTATGAGGAACTTGGCCCTGAATACGCCTACCATTCCCCCATTCTGCCTGAACTTATCACAGGTGAGAGAGGAATGGTAATACAACCTCGTGTGCTCAAGACGAAGCAACAGCAGACGGAACGTTCCAAGGGTATGGCAGAGGTCTTCACTCCTTCGTGGGTGTGCAATGCTCAGAACAATCTTGTGGATGAGGCATGGTTTGGCAGAAAGAATGTCTTCAATATAGAAGATGAGAAAAACCACACCTGGAGAACTGTCAAAGCGCCTATCACTTTTCCTGAAGGCAAGACGTGGAAGGATTATGTCAAAGCCACCCGCATGGAGATAACGTGCGGCGAAGCCCCGTACCTCGTCAGTCGTTATGACACTACCACAGGCAAGTTCATCCCCTTGGAAAGGCGCATCGGTCTGCTCGACAGGAAACTCCGTGTGGTCAGTGAGAATACCAAGACCACAAAAGACTGGCTCAACTGGGCTCGCATAGCATACAAGAATACCTACGGCTACGAGTGGCAGGGCGACAACCTGCTCCTTGCCCGTGAAGCCTTGCTATGGACTTTCATAGAGAACTATACAGCTAAGTTTGGCAAGCAACCTCAGATAAAGAGCATCAACTTCATCGCCTACATCGTTTCGTGGAATATCTGGCAGATGGATGGTCTGAAATGCGTAGTACCCGATTCATGCAGGGATGGTGTGGTGGAGAAGCAGATGACTCTCTTTGGCGAACAGGAGCACATGGTGCGTTGTGAGGGTTGCCAGAAAGAAGACCTCCGCAAGCACAACGGTACGTACTGCCTCATACGTGATTGGGGCAAGAAAGACCTGATGACAGGAGAAAACAACAGAAAGATAAGATTTGTTGACCTAATAAACGATTAACCTATGGCAACATTCAGTTCATCACTAAAATCTAAACTTATCTACGTCTTCGCCATTGACGACGAAAGACATCGTGGCGCCTTGAAGATAGGTGAAACCACCATAGACGAGGATGATGGTAGCAATCTGTTTAACAACAGCGAGGTATTGAATGCAGCTGCTGACAAGCGTATTCGTCAATACACCAAGACAGCAGGCATAGCCTACAATCTCCTCTATACAGAGATAAGCATCTTCATGCGTAGTGGCATGATAATGTCTTTCAACGACAAGCAGGTGCATAAGGTGCTCGAGAACTCTGGTGTGGAGAAGAAAGAATTTGAAGGTGTAAGGGGTGCTGACGAATGGTACTGCTGCGACCTCGAAACGGTAAAGAAGGCCATCGCAGCGGTTAAGAGCGGAGAGACATCACTCCATCCGTCAGATGTTACCAAGGAGTACAACCCAGTAATACTACGACCAGAACAGAGAGCAGCTGTTGACAAGACACGTAAGCGTTTCCAGAAGCACAAGGATATGCTTTGGAATGCCAAGATGCGATTTGGCAAGACCATCTCTGCACTCCAGCTGATAAAGGAAGAAGGATACGCTCGCACACTTATCCTCACCCATCGTCCCGTAGTTGATGACGGATGGTTTAAGGACTACGAACTGATATTCTATGACAGGAAGGAATATCGCTATTTCTCTAAAACGAAGATAGACGACCTTGGCGAGATAAAGCGTCATGAGGCTAAGGGTGGCAAATACATGTACTTCGCTTCCATGCAAGACCTGCGAGGTTCTGAATTGGTGGGCGGCAAATTTGACAAGAACGACCTCATCTTCAGCACGGACTGGGATTTGGTCATCATAGACGAGGCTCACGAAGGCACCAAGACCGAACTGGGTCAGAATGTTATCAGAGAGGTCAGAAAACCCAATACTAAGTTGCTCCAACTCTCAGGCACACCTTTCAATCTCTTCGATGACTACAGCGAAGAGGAAATCTACACATGGGACTACGTCATGGAGCAGAGGGCTAAGCAGGCGTGGGCAACGGACAATCCATACGAGCCCAACCCTTACGCTTCCCTGCCTGCCATCAATATATACACCTACGACCTTGGCAATCTGATGTCAGAGTACGTAGAGGATGAAAAAGCCTTCAACTTCCGTGAATTCTTCCGTACTCACGATGACGGCACTTTCATTCACGATGCTGATGTTGACAGGTTTCTCAATCTCCTGTGTAAGGATGACAAGGACAGCCTCTATCCGTATAGCAACGAGGACTTTCGCAGAACCTTCCGTCACACCCTCTGGGTAGTGCCGGGAGTGAAGGCAGCAAAGGCTCTGAGTGCTAAGCTGAAAGACCATCCAACGTTTGGCATGTTTGAGACGGTCAACGTAGCGGGCAATGGCGATGAGGAAGAAGAGCGAGCTGAGGCGCTGAAGAAGGTAAACAAGGCTATTGGCTCTGACCCAAGCGAGACCTATACCATAACCCTCAGTTGCGGTCGTCTGACCACTGGTGTGAGCGTCAAGCCATGGACGGCAGTCTTTATGCTGTCAGGTTCTTTCTCCACCTCAGCTGCCCAGTATATGCAGACCATCTTCAGAGTGCAGACACCATTCACTATTAATGGTCGCATGAAGGAACAGTGCTATGCCTTCGACTTCGCTCCTGACCGTACCTTGCGCGTATTGGCAGAAGCAGCAAAGGTGAGCACCAAGGCAGGCAAACAGACAGAAAGTGACAGACGCATTCTGGGCGATTTCCTCAATTTCTGTCCCATCATCAGCATCGAGGGCTCACAGATGAAGAACTACGATGTCAACAAGATGATGAGCCAGCTCAAAAGAGCACAGATAGAAAAGGTGGTGCAGGGTGGTTTTGAGGACGTCACGCTCTATAATGACGAACTACTCAAACTATCTGACATCGACCTCAAGGAGTTTGCCTATCTGAAGAAAGTCATAGGTTCTACCAAGGCTATGGTGAAGACTTCTGACATTGACGTCAACAAGCAGGGCTTCACCAATGAGGAATACGAAGAGGTAGAACGCATCGAGAAAAAACCAAAGAAGGAGCGCACACCAGAAGAAGAAGCTCTCTTGGCAGAGCGTAAGGAGAAGAACAATCAGCGCAAAGCAGCCATAAGCATTCTGCGTGGCATATCCATTCGTATGCCTCTGCTCATCTATGGTGCCGAACTGAAGAGTGAGGATGAGGAAATCACAATCGACAACTTTGCCACTATCGTCGATGACCAGTCGTGGGAGGAGTTTATGCCAAAGGGCGTTGACAAAGAAACGTTCGAAAAATTCAAGAAGTACTACGACCCCGACATTTTCCGCGAAGCAGGCAAACGCATACGTGAGATGGCAAAGGCCGCTGACAAGTTCACTATCGAGGAACGCATCGAGCGTATAGGTGCCATATTCAATACCTTCCGCAATCCAGACAAGGAGACCGTCCTCACACCTTGGCGAGTGGTCAACATGCACATGAGTGACACACTGGGTGGCTGGTGCTTCTACGATGAACATTTCAAGGAAACACTATCCGTGCCTCGCTATGTAAGGCAGGGAGAGGTGACAGACAAAGTCTTCCGTCCTGACTCGCTCATCATGGAGATAAACTCCAAGAGCGGTCTCTATCCTCTCTACGTGGCATACAATGTCTATCGCTCACGAGTGGAGGAAGCCAAAGCGAAGTATGGCGAAGTCTCTCACACCTTTGCCCTTAGCCTTTGGGACACCACGATAGAAAACAATATCCTCGTGGTCTGCAAGACACCAATGGCTGCAAGCATCACCAAGCGCACCCTTGCAGGATTCCGCAGTGCAAGAGTCAATGCAAAATGTTATTCTAATCTTATAGAAAGTATTTCCGATAACCCAACCCTCGTAGTCAACACTCTGCGTGACGGCAAGCACTACTGGGGCATAAACGATAATGAATGTATGAAAATAGACGCAATAGTAGGTAATCCGCCGTATCAGGTAATGGATGGAGGAGCAGGTGTAAGTGCGAAACCTGTTTATCAACATTATTTTACACTAGCTAAAAGAATTGCTCCAAGATATAACTCTATGATTATGCCTTCTAAATGGTTTGCTGGTGGTAAAGGCTTGGATGACTTTAGAGAAGATATGAGGTTAGATAGGCACATTAGCTACATCAAAGATTTTGTAAATGCAAAAGATTGTTTCCCAACAGCAAGTATTGGAGGTGGAATATGTTACATCTTATGGGATAGGGATTATGATGAAAAGTGTTCCTTTACAAATGTGTTGAATGGTAAAAAGACTACCCAAAAAAGGATGTTGGATGAATTTGATGTGATTGTCAGATATAATTCTGCTGTAGATATTATAAACAAGGTTATGAGTGAAACAAATGAATCCTTGTCAAATATAATTTCTTCTCGTAATGCATTTGGACTTTCTTCTTCTGTACGAGGTAATTCAAGTAAAAACAACAAAACAGACATTGAACTTATCTCAAGTGATGGAATAAGTTATATTGACAGAAATAAAGTTACAGAAAAGAAAACTTATATTGATTTGTGGAAAGTAATGATAAGTAAGGTTACGTGTGAGCATGCAGGGGAACCTGATAAAAATGGCATGGTAAAAATTCTTTCAAGCCTGAGGATGCTGAAACCTAACCAAGTAACGACAGACTCATATTTAATCATAGGTGGCTATGATTCGGAACTTCCTGCAAAGAATTTATTAAAATATTTGTCAACTAAATTTGTTCGTTTTTTGTTACTGCAGGCAGTATCATCGATAAACCTTTCAAGAGAAAAATTCCGCTTTGTCCCTCTTCAAGACTTCTCTAAACCTTGGACAGACGAGGAACTATACAAGAAATACAAACTGACAGAGGAAGAAATTCAGTTCATAGAGTCAATGATAAAGCCGATGGAGTAAAAACTTCCCCCCCACTCCCAGAAGAGCAGACTCTGAGAGTGGGGAGTATATTTTTTTGTTATTGTTTTATGGTTATTGTACTATCAAATTTGATAGTTTCTCCAACATATACTGACGATACATCGACTTGTCGTCGCTGAAGTTCCTCGATTAGGGCTTGGTCATGGTAAGCACGCATGGAAGTCCAGCCACGGTTTCCTACCTGACTGTTGAAATGGTTGATTAACTCTTGGGTTGAGAGGTTTGCAAACTGACGTGCAAACTCCTGAAATGATTTGTTCTGTTGCATAACTTAATTGTTTTTGAAGTGAATAATTGTAACTCCCGCATCGCCTTACCACCGTGGCCGTATGCTATGGCTCGGTTGGTGAGTCACCCTTTCGGGTGCCTGCTCTTGATGCTTGGTGCAAAATTACAAAAAAACTTTTGATAACGCAAGCAATAGTGCAAAAAAGTGCCACTTTGTCTTGTGGAAGGGTGTCATTTTGTCGGTTCTGCAGGTTGGGCACAATAGTTGAATATATGGGGGGTGAAAGCCGAAGCATAGGGCTGAGGCTAAGTAATAACATGTTCAACTAACAAAAAAAATGGAGGTAAAGATTATGTTACCAGTAATGTTTAAAAACAGTTGGTTTCCAACAGTATTTGATGATTTCCTGAACACTGATTTTATGCCTCGTGCCAATAGTACAGCACCTGCAGTAAATGTGAAGGAGAGTGTGAATGACTACACTATGGAACTTGCAGCTCCTGGTATAAAGAAAGAGTATTGTCGTGTAGGCATCAATGATGAGGGCTACCTGACCATAGCGATAGAGAATAAACAGGAACACAAGCATGAGGATAAGCAGCATCACTATATACGTCGTGAGTTTAGCTACTCTAACTACGAACAGAGTTATGCTCTACCTGATGATGTGGACAAGGAGAAAATCTCAGCTAAGGTGGAGGATGGCATACTGAGCGTGGTAATGCCTAAGATAGCAAAGGAGGAAAAGAAATGCACTAAGGCGATAGAAATATCATAAGTGTGGATTTTTTTTTGTACCTTTGCACCATGAAAAGAAAAATCACTCTTATTATCCTGATATTGGTATGCTCACTGACGGTGAGCGCACAACAGGAGGAGAAGGTAACACCGTACTACCAGGTCAGCGAACTGCCTGACCTGGTAAAGTGTTTACCTCCTCCTCCTGCTTTTGACAGCCCTGAGTTTGCTAACGACATGATGCAATACGCATGGGGCGTGCAACAGAGACAGGACAGCCTAAGGGCTGAACAGGTGAAGAGGGATGCGGTGTGGTCGTATGAGGCACTACTCTCAACCTTCGAGGAGGCTTTCGGCATGGAAATCAGCAAGGAGAAAACTCCCGAACTGTGGAAACTGATGATTACCAGTCTCACGACTACTGATGCCATGCGCAAGGCGCCTAAGGCGTACTATCATCGTCAGCGCCCCTTCGAGCGTATGGGACAGCCTACGCTGACTGGCGAGGATGAGGAACTGAGGGGCGAGGGGTCGTACCCTTCTGGGCATACCATGCGTGGATGGACCTGCGCCCTGCTACTGGCTGAGGTCAATCCGCAGAGGGCAAACGAGATTTACGCTCGCGGTTGGGATTATGGCGTGAGTCGCGTCATCGCTGGTGCTCACTGGCAAAGCGATGTGGACAATACGCGTGCTGCCGCCAGCATAGCGTATGCTGCTCTGCACAATAGCAAAGACTTCTGCAAGCAGATGGAGAAGGCGAAGAAAGAGGTGAGAAGCAAGAGATAAGAGGTAAGAGGTGTGAGGTAAGAGATATGAGGAGACTCGCAACCATAGTATTCGTAATTGTCATTTGTCAATTGTCAATTATCAATTCGGTAAACGCTCAGTCGAAGTGGGCAGAGCGATTCGACAGGTTTGACAGCCTCTTGGCAAAGCGATATGCCAAGGGCGGATATGACACGGCCTACATCTCGCGCCCTGAACAGAAACTCACACTGAAACTGCGCATCAATGGGGGTGGCAACACCATAGAGGTAAAGAGTGATAACCTCAATGGCATGAGACAAGAGGCTAACTTCTCCACCGCTATGAGGATGACTATGAGCATCGGTGCCAGCTATCGAGGACTGGGAGTCAGCCTGGGACTGAACCCAGCGAAGTGGAGCGGCAAGAATAAGGACTTTGCACTGAACCTGAGATACTACACCAGTTTTCTGAGTGTCGATGCCAGTTATCAGGACTCCAAGACGCTGCATGGCGAACTGGGCAGTGGCGAGTCGAAGATGCACATAGATGCCGGCGACGTGAGGCTGAAGACCTTCCTGCTATCAGCTTACTATACCTTCAACTACCGCAAGTTTTCCATGCCTGCAGCCTTCATGCAGTCATACATACAGAAACGCTCGGCGGGTTCGTGGCTGGCAGGCATCAGTTACGAGGGCGGTTCGCTGAAGACAGACAGGAACGAGGAAAAGGGGATTCCACAGTCTCGCACCTACATAGGCAATTTCGCCATCGGAGGCGGCTATGCCCACAATTTTGTCACCAACAATCAGAAGTGGCTCTTCCACTTCTCGCTAATCCCCAATGTCATAATAGTAAATCGCAACAATATCACCGTGGAGGATGAGCGCAAGTATATGGGCTATAAATTCCCTGAGATGATTTTCGTAAACCGTTTTGCTGTGGTATATAACATCAACAAGCGCAACTTTATCTCAATGACAACGCACTTCAATATCACTGCCTACCATGCCAGTGAGACTAAGATAGTGAACAATAGATGGAATGCCCACATCTGCTACGGTTGGAGAATGTAATGCAAGAAAAATGAAAAAACTATATATCGAGACATACGGATGCCAGATGAACGTGGCCGACTCAGAGGTCGTGGCCAGCGTGATGCAGATGGCGGGTTACGAACTCTGTGACTCCGCAGAGGAGGCTGATGCCGTGTTCCTAAACACCTGTTCGGTGCGCGAGAATGCGGAGAATAAGATATATCACCGCCTTGAAGCACTCTACAAACGACCAAACGACCAAACGACCAAACGACCAATAATCGGCGTCATCGGCTGTATGGCGGAGCGAGTGAAGGACGAGCTGATAGAGAAGCACCACGCCAATCTCGTGGCAGGACCTGACTCCTATCTCAATCTGCCCACGCTGATAGCCCAGTGCGAGATGGGGCACAATGCCATCGATACCGAACTCTCCACTACCGAGACCTACAAGGACATCCTGCCACAGAGAGCACATGGCTCTCACCTGTCGGGATTCGTCAGCATCATGCGTGGCTGCAACAACTTCTGCCACTACTGCATCGTGCCTTACACCCGCGGCCGTGAGCGCAGTCGCGATGTGGAGAGCATTCTGCGCGAGGTGAAAGACCTTGAGGCACGTGGATATAAGGAGGTGACGCTGTTGGGGCAGAATGTTAATAGCTACAGAGGTGAGAGGTCAGAGGTAAGAGGTGAGAGCATTAGTTTTTCACAATTGCTGGGACTGGTGGCTGAGGCGGTGCCTGGTATGAGGGTACGCTTTACCACCTCTCATCCTAAGGACATGAGCGACGAGACGCTGGAGGTGATAGCCAAGTATCCTAATGTGTGCAAGCATATACACCTGCCAGTGCAGAGCGGCTCTGACAGGATACTGAAACTGATGAATCGCAAATACACTCGACAGTGGTACCTCGACCGTGTGGCGGCGATACGTCGCATAGTGCCAGAATGTGCCATTACTACAGATATATTCGTGGGTTATCACAGCGAGACGGAGGAAGACCATCAGATGTCTCTCTCCCTGATGAGGGAAGTAGGCTATGCCTCTGCCTTTATGTTTAAGTACAGCGAGCGCCCTGGTACCTACGCTTCGAAGCATTTGCCCGATAATGTACCTGAGGATGTCAAGATACGCCGACTCAACGAGATGATAGCCCTGCAAAACCAACTCTCAGCCGAAAACTACAAGGCTGACGAGGGCAAGGAATTTGAGGTTCTTGTTGAGGGTTTCAGTAAGCGCAGTCGCGAACAGCTCTGTGGCCGCACGTCACAAAATAAGATGGTTGTCTTCGATAAAGGCAACCATCATATAGGAGATTTAGTACGTGTGCGTATCACTGGTTCGACCAGCGCTACGCTCTTTGGAGAATCTATTTAGCAAGCTTACCGTCAGAACCGAGTACGTCAACAATCTTGTGGATGTACATCTTCTTCATGTTCTCACGTGCTGGGCCGAGATACTGACGTGGGTCGAAGTGCTCAGGATGCTCAGCGAAGTACTTACGGATGGCAGCAGTCATAGCAAGACGAGAGTCAGAGTCGATGTTAATCTTACAAACGGCTGACTTAGAAGCCTCGCGGAGCTGCTCCTCAGGAATACCTACTGCGTCAGGCAGGTTACCACCATACTTATTGATTGTGTCTACCTCTTCCTGTGGCACTGATGAAGAACCATGAAGAACGATTGGGAAGCCAGGAAGCTTCTTCTCTATCTCATGCAGCACGTCGAATGCCAATGGAGGAGGAACCAGACGACCAGTCTTTGGGTCGCGGGTGCACTGTGCAGGAGTGAACTTGTAAGCACCGTGTGATGTACCTATAGAGATAGCCAGTGAGTCACAACCTGTGCGTGTAGCGAAGTCGATAACCTCCTCAGGCCGTGTGTAGTGAGACTCCTCAGCTACTACATCATCTTCTACGCCAGCGAGCACACCAAGCTCAGCCTCAACGGTAACATCGAACTGATGAGCATAATCCACAACCTTCTTCGTCAGAGCGATATTCTCCTCGTAAGGCAGAGAAGAACCATCAATCATCACAGATGAGAAACCCATGTCGATACAAGACTTACATGTCTCGAAACTGTCACCGTGATCCAGGTGAAGCACTATCTCCGGGTTAGCGCAACCGAGCTCCTTAGCATACTCTACGGCACCCTCTGCCATGTAGCGCAGGATGGTAGGGTTAGCATACTTACGAGCACCCTTGCTGACCTGCATGATGACAGGAGACTTTGTCTCTACAGCAGCCTGTATGATAGCCTGCATCTGCTCCATAGTGTTGAAGTTGAAAGCGGGGATAGCATAACCGCCATCTACTGCACGCTTGAACATCTCACGTGTGTTTACCAAACCGAGATCTTTGTAATTTACCATAGTCTTTAGTTTTTAAGTTTTTTATTTTGGTTGTTTAGTTGTTTAGTCGTTTGATTGTTTAGGCATCTACAACTCTGCAAAGGTAATTATTTCTTTTTAAAATGCAAAATTTTTCTTCGTTTTTTTGTGACTATGTAAGTGATTTTGCGTAACTTTGCAACGGAAATGAAACGATTACTACTTACAACAGCAACAGTGGCATGCCTCTCCTGTGCCCTGGCACAGCCCTCCACACACTGTGGCAAGGACTACGAAACTCACGGACTGGAGAAGTCCATGCCAATATTCTATCAGCAGTTGAAGGATTCTCTTAAGGGGCTATGGGCAGGCTCCTCTGACTACCCGAAAGAAGAAATGCGCGAGCGCATCATTGCGCTTATGCAGATAGCTCCTCCTGCTCCTGATGACTATAGTTACAAAGTTATAGCTGAGGAACAGCGCGACGGCTACAGGGCACAGAAAGTCACCTTCAATATAAATAGGTGGGAGAGAGTTCTGGCATATCTGCTTATTCCTGACAAGGCAAAGTCCTGCCCTGCCATCCTATGTCTCCACGACCACGGAGCACACTTCACCATTGGCAAGGAGAAAATGGTAAGACCCTTTGATGTCGATTCTCTCACACTGGCTGATGCTGACGACTGGGTAGCCCGCTGCTATGATGGTGTATATGTGGGTGATGCCATTGCCAAGCAAGGCTACGTGGTACTCTGCACCGATGCCCTCTTTTGGGGTGACAGGTCGCCTTCTCCGATGCCCTACGAGCCCAGTGAACGTAACAAACTGCTCTATGACCGCCAGCAGGCTCTCGCTGCCAATATGATGCAGATGGGCACCTCGTGGTCTGCGTGGATTACGTGGGATGACATACGTTCGGCTGACTTCCTTACTCATCTGCCTTTCGTCAATAAGAACAAGGTAGGATGTCTGGGATTCTCTATGGGCGCCTATCGCTCTTGGATGCTCGCTGCCCTTAGTGATGACATCAAGGCAAGCGCCTCTGTCTGTTGGATGAACGATACCGAACATCTTATGACGCTTGAAAACAATCAGAACAAAGGCGGTTCGGCTTACTCCATGCTCATCCCTGGTCTTCGCAATATCGCTGACTACCCACAGGTGGCATCACTTGCTGCGCCCAAACCGGCACTCTTCTTCAATGGGCTTCGCGACAAACTTTTCCCTGTCGAGGGTGTCAAGGCCTCTTACGAGGTGATGCATCAGGCCTGGAAGGCACAGGGTGCAGAAAAGAATCTCACCACCCGCCTATGGGATGAGAAGCACTTCTTCAGCAAGGATATGCAACAGGAGGTTATAGAGTTTTTTCAAAGGGCCCTCCTACGTACAATAAGATGAATATCGATGAAAAGAATGTAAAAGGTCGTTTCGCCCCCTCCCCCACTGGCAGGATGCACCTCGGCAATGTCTTCAGTGCCCTGCTCTCCTGGCTCTCTGTCAAGATTCAGGGAGGTGATTGGCTGCTGCGTATCGAGGACATCGACCCTCAGCGCAGCAAGCAACACTACGCAGACCAGATAATGCGCGACCTCGAATGGCTTGGCATTACATGGGATGAGGGTCCATACTACCAGAGTCAGCGTGGCGATATCTATGAAGAACACCTCAACAAACTGCAATCGCAAGGACTCTTATACCACTCTTATAAGACGCGCGCAGAAAGACTGGCGGTGAGTGCGCCGCAAGAGAAAAGCCCCTCTCCCCGGAAAACTCCCCTCAGTCCCCTCGTTTCGCGAGGGGCAGAAACCCCCAAATGGGAGGGAGCAGTATGCTCTGCCACACCAAATATTCTATTGAAAGTTAGTGATGAGGTCATCACATACAATGACCTGCACTACGGAGAGCAGAGGGTGGATGTAAAGAAAGAAATTGGCGATTTCATCGTCAGGAGACGGGACGGAGCGTGGGCTTATCAACTCGCTGTTGTCGTAGATGATGCTCTGATGGGCATCACCGAGGTGGTAAGAGGGCGCGACCTGCTCCAGAGTGCTGGTCAGCAGATATACCTTGGAGGTCTGCTAGGCTTCCCACGCATGCAGTATGCCCATCTGCCACTACTCTGCAATGAGGCTGGCCAGCGGCTCTCCAAGCGTGACAAGAGTATGGACCTCGGCCAACTGCAAGAGCACCACTCTGCAGAGGACATTATAGGGCATCTCGCTTTCCTCGCCCATATCACGGACAAGGACGAACCCTGTTTACCCTCTGACCTCATCCCACTCTTTGACTGGCAGAAAGTACCATTAAAAGACATCCCCATATCTTAGTAACC
>CAJODK010000038.1 GCA_905233245.1 uncultured Prevotella sp.
CACATAGACAGGACGGAATGACGTCACCACTATATACGTGTAGGTGTCGAATCCAGACAACTCGCCATGATTCCAGAACACGCTCCACGCTCCATATCTGGGGTTGGTAAAGAGCTCTGGTTTCCAATTTATCATCATCACGTTCAAGCCCGTCATGATGAGCAATCCCAGCATGATGACCAGTAGCGTCTCTCTATGTTTGCGAAAGTATGACATCGTTATAATATAAATAGGTATTCTGTTATCAGTGTTATATTCCAGATGAGGAGGTAGAGGGCTAATAGCCCTAACGCTAGCGTTAAGCGTGAATTATGAATTCTGCATTCTGCATTATGAATTAAATACCCTATCGCTATCGGTATGACAAAGAGGTAATGGGGCGACATGATGTATATCTCATTGATGCCAAAGCCAAGTCCCATGTGGAGCGCCATATCCATGAGGAAGAATGACATTGCCACCCAGAGGAAACGACTCTTTCTGCCACACCACACTCCTATTATAAATAAGGTAACAAGGAAAGCCTCCACGATGTAGTTGAACCAATTCTGATAGCGAACTATGACAGGCCTTTTGACAAGCACATCGGCAAGGAGGTAGTTCTCGTGTAGCATGATGCTTTCGCCAAAGAGATTTTCCACACCAACGTCCCATCTGGATGTCGTGGCATCAGTCCACTGCATGAACTCTCCCTTCATGAAAGGCTTGCCCTTATTAACATTCCATGCCTGCTTATGGTCATGACGATACTTAGCAATAGCTCTCTGCCTGATTACTTTATTCACCTCAGCGGCTATCTTAGCAGAGTCGGCATCAGGCATCTCTGCTATTACATCCTGCTTTATCTTCGCTACCTTCTGCGCATGAATCTGCTCCTTCTTGGCCTGGCGCGCTCTGTACTGCGGAGCCTCCCAGGTGGCATATTCCCAACGCGCGAATGCCCAGATGAGACATGCAGGCAGGATGATGGCCAGCAAGAGGTATGCAGGACGGAAGAAACGCTTGCCTCGCGTGAATAGTGCAGCAAGGAATATCTTCAAACCATTATTGAGCGACACACCCGCCGTGAGAATAAAGAGTCCGATGGTCTGCCACATATTCAGGGCACTTCCCTTACCCAGTTTATCGCCTGCTATCCACAGCGTCAGCAAAAGACAATATTGTGACATGACGAAATGGTCAGGCACCATCGCCGAAAGTATAATAAAGGAGAAAGAGAAGTAAAGCAGACAGAGCACATTTGCCTGTCTCCTGCCTATGCCGACTACTTCCCTCAATATGCGGAAGAGGAAAACGACGGAGTAGGTGGCACAGAATATGAGTACTAAGGCTGTCAGGATAATAGCAAAGTTAGTACCTGTCAATGCCATCAACCCTTTGTTAATCATGCTCAACGGCCACATGAAGAATGCCAGCAGAGGGTGGCGGTAGATGTTGTATGCAGGAAACCACTCAGAGATAACCTGATAGGTCAGAGGGTCGAAACCCGACACATGAAAATGCTTCACGAAAAGACTGCGGTAGTTTGTTGTCTGCACGCTGAATACGTTCCAGTATCTCACTACCGTCATAGCGTTGAGCGCCACAAATGCCAACAATGCGACAAACGCCGTAAGACGTTCCTCACGCTTTATCTTGAATATATACTTCAACATATCGTTTTGCTACAGATTCTTCACTATAACATCTCATTACTTTCTCACGTGCCACCTTGCTCAGGCGCTCGTGATTCTCTGGACTGAGCACATAGCGTATGCCCTCTGCGAGGTCTTCTGCGTCCTTCAGTCTGGCCACATAACCATTCTCCTTGTGGTCTATCATCTCTGGTATGCCTCCCACACGGAATCCCACGCAGGGCACTCCGCATGCCATTGCCTCCATGATAGTGTTGGGGAGATTGTCTGACAACGATGGCGTCATAAAGGCGTCAAACGAGGCATAAAGCTTTGCCATTCCTTCCACATCTTTAATATAAGGTATGTCACGTCCAAGAGCTATTATCTCAATATCGTCAAGTCGTTTTGCCGCCTCGTCAAGATAACGAATACCCTTACGCTCGTCATTCACATTTTGAGCAACAAATAACACCCTGCGATGATTATCGTGCTTTAAAGGCTTAAACAATTCTGTATCTATCGGATTGGGGATATTGGTTATTTCTTGTCCATCTGCAAGTATTTTTTGCTCAGATATCCTCTGCAACCACTGACTGCACGTTACAAATTTTATCTTATTCCTATAATATGTCTTTTGTTTTACGCTTACAATCCATTTATCTAACCAACTGCGATGTTCGTCATAGTAATAATGGCTTGCACCATCCAAAGGCCATTCATCGTGCATCGTCCAAACGACTCTTTTGCCATCCGTGATAAATCGCTTTATACTGGACAGCGAGATGAAACCCTGATTCACCCAATGCAGGTGGATAACGTCAGCCTCCTTGTATTTCTTTGTCTTCGTTATATCCTGACCAAAGAGGGCTATGTCCGTTGCCCACAGGTCTTTCGTAGAGAATCCGTTGAGCACCCAGATAAGTGCGCGCTCCATGATACTTGTCCACGACTGCTTCCTTAGCCATCGAGGTCCCCAACTGATATCCTTGCGACAGAGCATACTGACCTCTGCCCCACTCTTCCGGAGGGCCTGCATCAGACGGTTGGCTGCTATCGCTGCACCACCTGTTCGTTCGTATGTCGAGAGTATCAGAACCTTTTGTGCCACGTGCCGTTATATGTGTTTATCGTTAGGTCTATCTCCTTATTCTCTGGAGCCTTAACCGTGAAGAAATACTCCTGCGTATAGTATTCGGGGATGTCTGACTGATCGTGATACAGAGTATAATACACCACATCAGCCTCTTCCTTGTCTTTAATCAGAGCCACACCATGCTTGCTTCCGTTAGCATTCCCCACCTTTAGTCCCAACCTCATATTGAGATACTTCCTATTGCCCGCCATCCACACGCTGGTGACAGTCACAGGGTCGGTCTTGGTTTCCAATATCATACTCTTACCCAGAGGTTTCAGCAACAGCATCGTATTGCGCCCCACTATCTCCGTTCCCTTGTAGTACAGCAACCACCTCAGCATTGTGTCCTTGGGTTGTATATCGAGTGTCATCCCTTTGCCTAAATCGAGCGCCACATCATCATCCGTCACAATGCTCTGCACACGACATTCCTTCACATCGACCGTCACATAGTCGGTGGTCAGGCGTGAGTACTTCCCCTCGCCCGTCTCATAGCTATCATGTTCACACGATGCTATCAGACCCAACAGCAGCAAGCTTATTACGTAGTGGATTCGCATACATTGTTAAGATAGTGGAGCGAAGGAACTCTTTTTGGTCGTTTGGTCGTTTGGTCGTTTGGTCGTTTAGAACTTTACTTATCTGCCCCTCCAGATATTTCTCAAACTCCGCCCTGTCCTTCTTTGTGTATTTTGCGCTATTGTCCGTACCATCAAGTTCATCCATAGCAATCCAGTTGCATGGGTATATACGATAGCGCGAGTGTATCTCGTTGTCGATATGCTCTGCCACAAGACGGAATATCTCTTTCTTAGGAAGTGAACTATCAAGCGAGTCGAGCCACTCGTCTATGCATGGTGAAACTTCATAGTGCACCCTACCCTTCTTGCCCAGTATGCCCGTCTTCATATTGTCGAGGTCATCCTGCTTGGATTTCTTCCATCCTGGCACATCCCTCTTCATAAGGAACTCCTTCGCCTTCAGGTAGTCGCAGGGGTCATACTCGTATGAGATAGTCAATGGTGCTATATGCAGGTGCTTGAGGGCTGCAATAATATCGTCACCTTCATACCCCATCGCAAACATCTTCAGCACCGAATCCTGTGTACGGTCATCACTATCCTTTGCCCTGCCTTCACGCTGTGCTATCCAGACATTCTCGTCCTTATCGTTGACAGCATAGTGGATATAGCGGCTCATGAGCATAGACGAGCGCATCATCTCGTGTGCGGTCAGACCACGGCGAACGGTGAAGCACTTGTTCATCCTCACCAGTTTCTTTATCCACGGATATATGAGCAAATTGTCGCCAATGCCTATCTCGCAGGTCTTGCCAAAATCTTCCTTGAAGAGTGCGAGGTCAAGGAATGCGGAATCGAGCACTATATCACGATGGTTGGACATGAATAGGTAACGCTTCTTCTTGTCCATCTTCTTAGGATAACCAAAGGTCAAGCCCTTTGTGCAACGCCATATCTCCAACTTCACTACGGGTTTCATAAACCTCACCTGGAAATCCTGTGAAGTCTTGATACCTTTCATCAGCAATCTGAGGATGCCATTGCGAATACCCTTTGGCAACCAAGGCACGAACCCCTTTATCATGAGGTTAAACTGCCTGTCATGGAGCAACTCCTCCATCACCACAGGCATTTCCGCCTCGTTATACGGCCTTATTTCATCAAATTCACTCATGATTATAATCTCTTTCAACTTTCAACCTTCAACTCTCAACTATCTCTGCAAGCACCTCACCTATATCCAGACCAGCAGCCCTTACCTGCTGAGGGATGAATGACGTAGGCGTCATACCTGGTGTGGTATTAATCTCGAGCATGAATATCTTAGCATCCGGTGACTGTGGATTCTTGATAATATAATCCACGCGGATAATACCATGAGCATGCAGAATGTCATAAATAGCGCTTGTAATCTTAGCCACACGGTCAGCTACCTCCTGTGGCAATCTTGCTGGTGTTATCTCCGTCACCTGACCGTTATACTTCGCATCATAGTCGAAGAAATCGTTCTCAGAGACAACTTCCGTAGCAGGGAATACCACCTCCTTTGAACCTTGAACCTTATATACTCCCTGTGATATCTCCATTCCCTCAAGCATAGCCTCTATCATCACCATGTCACTCTGGGCGAAAGCCTTATCGAGGGCTGCCTGCATATCTTTCCACTCATTAACCTTGCTCACACCAAACGAAGAACCGTCAGCAGCTGGTTTCACGAAACACGGGAAACCTACCGTTTCCTTTACTGACTGCTCTGTGAGATTCTGTTCCTCACCCTTACGTACGAGTATGCTCTCAGCCACGCTGACACCAAACTGACGCAGGTAATTGTTCAGTACAAACTTATCATAGGTCAGAGCCTCAACAAGCACACTACATGTAGAGTAAGGCATACCTATCAGTTCGAAGTATCCCTGCAAATAACCGTTCTCGCCTGGGGTGCCGTGAATAGTGATATAGGCATAGTCAAAGCCCTTCTTCACTCCATCCTCCATGTACGAGAAGTCATTCTTGTCAATAGGAAGGTTGGGCTCTACATACCACTCACCCTTCTTCAGGCATACCAGACGACAGTCATACTTCTCCTTGTCAAAGAAGGAATAAATACCCATTCCCGACTTGCGTGACACATCATACTCTGATGAGTCACCACCCCAAATTATTGCAATTCTCTTTTTCATAATGTTTTTATTTTTTCAATCTTAACTTTCAACTTTCAACTCTTCACTCATACCCCTTATTCTGCTTCAGTCTCTTATTTCATCGTAGAGTTAGTCTATGCATGTATGTAGTTTCTCCACTTCTCTATCAGCCCTGCGAAGTCCTCTGGCCACTCGCTGTTGAAGTCCATCTGCTTTCCTGTCTCCGGATGCACAAATCCGAGAGTCTTGGCATGCAGAGCCTGACGCGGACAGATGGTAAAACAATTGTTGATAAAGGCTTTGTACTTCGATGAGCGCTCTCCTCGCAGTATCTCCGTTCCGCCGTATCGCTCATCACCGAAGAGAGGATGCCCGATGTGCTTCATGTGGGCACGTATCTGGTGCGTACGTCCTGTCTCCAGACGACATTCCACCAGTGTGGTGTAGCCAAATTTCTCCAGCACGCGCCAATGGGTAATGGCGGGTTTGCCGACCTCAGAGTCTGGTGGCATGACAGTCATGCGCTGTCTGTCTTTCGGGTCCCGCGTTATATTACCTTCTATAGTACCCTCGTCCTCTGTGAAGTGTCCCCACACGAGGCAGTTGTACGAACGGTGGGTATCATGACGGAAGAACTGCTTGCCCAGGTTGGTCTTTGCATCAGGTGTCTTGGCTACTACTATCAGCCCGCTGGTGTCCTTATCTATGCGATGCACCAATCCCACCTCCGGGGAGTTGGGGTCAAAGGCTGGCACATCCTTCATGTGCCACGCCACAGCATTGATTAGCGTGCCATTGAAATTGCCTGCTCCTGGATGCACCACCATACCAGCAGGCTTATTGATGACCATCAGCACGTCATCCTCATAGACTATATTGAGTGGTATATCCTCTGGATAGATGGTAGTATCGTGCTTAGGCTGAGAGAGCATCAGGGTCACCACGTCACCAGGGCGCACCTTGTAGTTGCTCTTCACGGGACGGCCGTTGACATGTATGTATCCTGCCTCTGCTGCCTGCTGTATGCGATTGCGCGACGAGTGTTGCGTGTGTTCCAAGAGAAACTTATCTACACGCAACGGCATCTGACCTGCATCGGCCTCCAGTCTTAGGTGTTCGTATAGCCCACCCTCCAACTCGTCCAGTTCTTCTATGTCTATCTCGTCATTCAACTACCTCAAAGACATCTTTTTCTGTTACAGAGGCTTCACCGGCACCACCCTCGGCACCACTACCGTCCATATACATTTCTTCTTCACTATGTGGCGGGGCATCCGTCACAAATAGGGAATCCGAAGCATCGCGCATGCCATTGCCCACCTGTATCGTGAGCGTTGACTCTATCGATATCTTCTGCCCTGCTACCACATTCCTGCCATTCACCAGTATGCCGTACACCCAGTCTCTCTCGCCATAAACATACTGCGGTGCCCCCACCTTGAATCCCATGGACACCAGTTTGGCACGAGCCTCACGCAGACTGCTGTTGTCTATCACGTCTGGCAGGGTTAGCGTCGGAGTGTTGTCGGCATTGATGGTCAGGTATATTATTCTGCCGCTCTTGACCACCGTGCCTGCTGCCGGCAGCATCTCGAGCACCGTGCCTGGCGGAAGGGCCTTGACATAACCCGTGTCATTGACCTGCACCTCCATGCCTAGGTCCTCAAGGACACTGACGGCATCGGCAAAGGAATGTTTCCTGACATCGGGCAGTGCTATGGCTTCACCATGATGGGTATAGACGCCCATCATCAACTGTGCACCCACGCACACCACTATTATCACCGCCAACATGGCGACGAGGTTGAGCCACAAGTATCGGCTCGTCAATTTATGAAAGAATTCTGAGGGTTCCATGAGAGTGGAAAAAGTTTATTTGCAAAGTTACGAAAAAAATTGTAACTTTGCAAGCGAAATGAAAAAAATGCTACGCAAAGCCATCAATATCGGTGCACCACTCCTCTTGGGTGGCGCTATATTGTACTGGATGTACCGCGGTTTCAGTTGGGAGGCTATCGAGGATACACTGCTCCACAAGATGAACTGGTGGTGGATGCTGGCATCATTTCCTTTCGGCATTCTGGCACAGACTTTTCGTGCATGGCGATGGCGCCAGACTCTCGCCCCTCTCGGCGAGCATCCCCGCACCTCTACCACCGTCTGCTCCATCTTTCTCTCCTATGCCGCATCTCTCGTGGTGCCCAGGATTGGAGAGTTCACCCGTTGCGGCGTGCTGACTCGCTATGAGAAGACATCCTTCCCAAAGGCTCTCGGCACGGTAGTGACGGAGCGCGCCGTCGATTCACTCATCATCATGATGGTGGCTCTGCTGGTTTTCATGGCACAATTGCCCGTCTTCCTCAATTTCTTCAGCAAGACCGGCACTCGTCTTGACGAGTTTCTTGGCATGTTCTCTGCCACGGGTTACATTGTCACCCTGCTGTGTGCCTTCTTCGCCTTTATGTCGCTCTACATCTTCCGCAAGAAACTGGTTTTCTACGACCGCGTCAAGGCTACTCTGCACGGCATCTGGGATGGTGTGATGTCACTTCGCAGCGTGAGCAATGTTCCGCTGTTTCTCTTCTACAGCATCGCCATCTGGCTGTCGTATTTTCTGCATTACTACCTCACGTTCTTCTGTTTTGAAGAGACGGCAGGGCTTGGCATCACCTGTGCCGTAGTCACCTTTATCGTCGGTTCCATCGCTGTTCTCGTGCCCACTCCCAATGGTGCCGGCTCGTGGCATTTCGCTGTCAAGACCATGCTCATCCTGTATGGTGTCGCTGACCCCGCAGCTTTGCTCTTTGTTCTCATCGTCCACTCCGTACAGACCATGCTCGTTGCCTTCCTCGGCATTTACGCGCTTGTAAGGCTGCAATTTATAAAAAAATGAAAAAAGTTCGCCCAAAGAAGAATCTCGGTCAGCACTTCCTCACTGACCTCTCGATAGCCCGCCGCATCGCCGATACTGTCGATGCCTGTCCTGACCTGCCTGTATTGGAGATAGGTCCCGGCATGGGTGTCATGACTCAGTTTCTCATGGAGAAGCCGCGTCCCTTCCGTGCCGTGGAAATCGACGATGAATCCGTCGTTTTTCTTCAGGAGCGCTATCCTGAGTGGGCTCGTGACGGCCTCCTCTCTGCCGACTTCCTGCAGATGAGTCTGGAGGAGGCTTTCGATGGCCGACCTTTCGTCCTCACGGGCAACTACCCCTACGACATCTCCTCGCAGATATTCTTCAAGATGCTCGACAATAAGGAACTCATCCCTTGCTGCACGGGTATGATACAGCGTGAGGTGGCTCTGCGCATCGCCGCCCAGCCAGGCAACAAGACCTACGGCATCCTCTCTGTCCTCATCCAGGCGTGGTATGACACAGAGTATCTCTTCACCGTCGATGAGGGCGTCTTCAATCCTCCTCCTAAGGTGAAGTCTGCCGTTATCCGCATGACGCGCAACGGGCGCACCGACCTTGGCTGCGACTGGTCTCTCTTCAAGCGCATCGTCAAGGCCACCTTCAATCAGCGACGCAAAATGCTGAGAGTGAGTCTCAAGCAACTCCTGCCCGACCCACTCTCATTGTCCTTGTCTCCCGATTTCCTCACCAAGCGCCCTGAGCAACTCTCTCATGAGGAATTCGTACTTCTTACCAATGCCGTAGCACAGGCTCTCACACCAGCATAGGTGCTATCGCCTGCTTGAAGATTCCCTTTCTGTAGAATTCGTTACCAGCATCTATCACCTCCTGCTCTGACAGCAGGTTGAAGTCACCCATGATGGTATTCTTCATCGCACTCGCCGTCAGGGCATAGTCCAACTGCTTCTGGTGCTCACCCTTCCAACGGAAGTGCGCATGCAGGAAGGCAGCGATAAAGGCGTCGCCCACACCCATCGGGTCGAGCACTGGCTCTATCTCTATGATACCCGTGTGGTACAACTGTCCGTCAGAGAATGTCATACCCGTCAGGAAGTGGTGGTTGGCGCTCACCACATTGCGTATCGCCATCACGAAGTGGCGGCAGTTGGGGTATTTCTTCTGCGCAGCATCAAAGAATCTCTGGTATCCGTCGATGTCCATCTTGTAGTCTATCGATGTAGCCTCAAAGGCTGGCAACTTCTGACCTACCAGCATCTGCATCTCCGCTGTATCGCCGAATATGATGTGGCAACGCTTGGCTGCCGGCACCAGCACGTCCATCGCCTCCATGCCGTACTTCCACAGATTCTTGCGGTAGTTGATGTCAAAGGATGTATGGATGCCCGCCCTCAGAGCCTCGTCGAGTCCCTCCAGCGTAGCGTCGCTCGCACTCTCTGACAGTGCACACGAGATGCCCGACCAGTGGAATGCCTTAGCACCCTTCAGCACATCAGGCCAGTATATCATGTGTGAGCGCAGTGACATCAGCGAGGAGTGCTCGCGGTCATAGTATATGCTCGAACCGCGTACCGAGGCAGCCTGTTCGAAGAAGTACTTGCCCAGACGCGTACCGCCCCATATAATATTGTCCGTGCCTACATTATATTTACGTAGTTCGTTACGGCAGTCATTACCCAGATTATTGTTTGGCAGGCGGGTGATATAGTCCACCTCATCACCCATCATCGACAGCGACACAGCCACGTTAGCCTCACTACCACCATAGTAGCCGTCGAAGGTGCGGCCCTGTATCACTCTCTGATAGTTAGGGCGTGTCATGCGCAGCATTATCTCGCCCATCGTCACAAATTTAGTTCCCATACTATTAGTTGTTTAGTTATTTAGTCGTTTAGGAGTACGTTATGCTTGCAAATTTAGCAATTTATTTTCATCTTGCAAAACTTTTTTCACTTTTAGTTTGCTATTTCCTTATTTTTTTATTACTTTTGCCTGCAAATTGAATAAATCGTTATTCATTATCAGAAATTCTTAATTCTTAATTCTTAATTAAAGAAAAATGGACTCTCAAGACACGGCGCTCGATAAGCGCCTTTACGCTACCAAGGAAGAAGTGCTCGAACGTGTAAAACAACTGGCTCACGGTGAAGAGGAAATTCAGCGTGCCGAACTCGACCACCTCAAGACCGCTTATTATTATCTGCTCAATGCCGAGCGCGATGCAGCACAGAAAGCCTACCTCGAGGCAGGAGGCGACCCTATGCAGTATATTGCCGCACCCGACCCCACCGAGGAGGAGTTTAAGGCAGAGATGCAACTCGTCAAAGAGCGCAAGCAGGCTGATGCCCAGCGGCAGGAGGCCGAGAAGCAGGCCAACCTCAAGCGTAAACTCGAGATAATAGACAAAATCAAAAGTTTCATCGACGATAGCGCCAATGAAACCGAGAAATCCGTCATAGACCGCTACAAGGAAGTAAAGGCCCTGCAGGAGGAGTGGAAGGAAATCAAGGCAGTACCTGCCGAGAACGCTACCTCGCTGTGGAACAACTACAAACTCGTGCTCGAACAGTACTACGACCTGCTCAAGCTCAATTTCGAGGCACGCGAATACGACTTCAAGAAGAATCTTGAGGCCAAGACCGCCCTCTGCGAGGCAGCAGAGAAACTGGCCGACGAACCCGATGTGGTAAGCGCCTTCCACAGCCTTCAGGAACTCCACAACCAGTTCCGTGAGATAGGTCCCGTAGCCAAGGAACTGCGCGAGGAGATATGGAATCGCTTCAAGCAGGCAAGCACCGTAGTCAATAAGCGACATGCAGACCACTTCGAGGCACTCCACCAGCAGGAGGAGCAGAACCTTGAGAAGAAGACCGCCCTCTGCGAGAAGGTAGAGGATATCGTCAGTGGTTTCCTAAACGACCAAACGACTAAACAACCAAACGACCGCTGGGATGCCCTCGCCAAGGAGATTATCGCCATACAGGCAGAATGGAAGACCATCGGTTTCGCTCCCAAGGCGATGAACGTGAAGATATTCGAGCGCTTCCGCACCGCCTGCGACCAGTTCTTCAGCGCCAAGAATGAGTACTACCAGCAACTCAAGGGACTCTATGCCGAGAATATCGCCAAGAAAGAGGAGATAGTCAAGAAGGCACAGGAACTTGCCGACAGCACCGAGTGGAAAGCCACCGCCGACCGCCTCATACAGTTGCAGAAAGACTGGAAGGAGATAGGCATGACACCACGCAAGGTGGGCGAACAACTGTGGACCGACTTCCGTGCCGCCTGCGACAAGTTCTTTGAGGCACGCAAAGCCTCCACCGCCAACACGCGCAACGAGCAGCAGGACAACCTGCAGAAGAAGCAGAGCGTCATCGAGCGCCTCAAGGCACTCATCGAGGCAGAGGTGGAAGACCTCAACGCCGAGGTCCAGGCACTCACCGAGGAATACTCCCAGATAGGCCACGTACCCTTCCGCGCTAAGGACGACCTCTTCCGCGAGTACCACGACACCCTCGACGAACTCTACAAGAAGATTCGCAAGGCAAGAAACGCAGCCTCTGGCAGGGCACCACGAGTAGATACCCCAGACTCCCTGCAGCGCCGATACAACGAGAAGAAGGAAGAACTCGCCACCTACGAGAACAACCTCCTCTTCCTCTCCTCATCCAGCAAGAAGGGCAACTCCCTCATCGACACCATGAACCGCAAGGTCGAGAAACTGCGTGAGGAACTCGCCCAACTGAAGGAGCAAATCAAAGCAGCAGAGTAAAGAACTCTTCGATAAAAACACAATAGAGCGACGCCCATCGGTGTCGCTCTTATCTTTGGCCTTAGACCTAAATAGTAACGAGAAGTTTACCTGTATCGTCTTGTTATCCCTGTGAAATAGTCAGGGTCTGTGACAGCCATGTCCCATCCTATCTCTGCGAATGATGAGAGTTCATCGAGTTGGGAGGCATTAGCACCCATCTCTACCCTCGTCATGCCGAGCATCAGGAGCGGCATCAGATCCCTGTCCTTCAGTTCAATGACCGAGTCAGGAGTGATTTTCTCCTTGTCCTGCTTGGCGTTCATATACTGCACCACGGTGGAGATATACTTCTCAGTATCATTCTCTTCTGGTGGTGCCCACCTCTCTATTATCTCCCGTATGGTCCTCAGACCTGCGAGGCGATAGGACGGCACGATAGCCCTTATCGAAACTGATGAACTTGACGAAGCCTTTGTCATCCTGCCCTATCTGCCCCTGCCACCTTGCTTTTGTAGCCCTGATATTGAGGGGATTGCAGTTGCGATAGGCTCTTGTCTCCTTGAAATACTTTTCCTTATTTACTCTACTCATAGTGGTTTTACTTTGAAGTCCTCTGGCAGATAGCCTCGGATGTTGTTTAACTTCTTGTCCTGATACTCTCTGGTGTTGAAGTACATGGAGCAATCTACGATTGTCCTGTTCTTGATAGCCTCTTTGAGTTTATTCTCATCAAGCGGACCAGAGACATTGATGACGACCGCCTGGGCAAACTGCCCATTTGCACTCTCTTCCGTCCATTCCACTTCAACGTCACGTGCCCACCACTGACCACGCTCGTTACTACCAGTTCTCTCTTCACCATAACTTTTGATTATTACTTTTCGTTTCATAAATCTTTAATGTTTAATTTTTAATGTTTAATGCTTTCTTCTTCCACTTGTTCTTGCCGATGTTCTCTATGAAACCAGCATTAGACCATCTGTGTAAGATTAAACTTGCAGGAGAGATTATTCCACATTGCTTTGCCCTTACCGTCACATCGTTTGCGGTAAACTCATCAGACAATAAATCGAAAGGCTTTGAATAGCAACGTGGCCTTTCATTCTTACCTTCTATCATTGCCTTGATATAACTGCCTGCAAATGGTTCCATGATGCCCTCAATGTCCTGTTCCAGCCACCAGCCTATCCACTTGGCGCAGAGCTTCTGCTCTTGCTTTGTCATAGGGTGGTTGTAGAACTGAGTACAGAGTAGTGCAAGCCTCTTGCCTCTCTCACCCACACGCCTACGGAATGTGTCTCGTGCCTCGTCCTGGTCACGGATTGCGAGGTCACACTGACGCTCGTAGAACTTATTGATAGTAGGCAGTATCCAGTCTATATCCACATAGGTGAAAGGTCTGAAGGTGAATTGCCAGGGCACCTCTTGGTCGAAGTCGGCATCTGCCACCTGATAACACTGCTTAGGGTCGTAGTCAAACTTCTCTGAGTAGGTCATCCTGTCGCACCTCTCGATAAACTCATCTATCACCTTGCGGTCTCTCTTGGTGAGTTGCTTCCATGAGGGTGGTCGCTTCTGATAGAGCTGGTTCTTTATCTCCTGAAAGCAACAGCGAGTGACCAGACCATTGGTGACATTCCTGAAGTATGTCCTCAACTGGTCTTCCGTACCTGCTATCAGTACATTCCAGTAGAGGTTCACCGTACCCTTGAATGTATTGGTACTCTTGAAGTCCTGACCATACTCGCCATTATCCCAAGCGATACGTATCATGTCGTCCTTGTTGCCACCAGCAGCACGTACACCTTTCTTCCATTGGTCTATCTCAGGACAATAGGTAAACATGTGGTGCCCTGCGTTGTTTCTCTGTTTTTCGAGAAACTCCGCCTCAGAGTTTTTTGCTGACATAATACGCTTTGTTGTCATTGGTATGACATCGCCGCGCTCATTGGCAGACTTCCTCTGCTGGCTTCTGGCAAAGACCGCATCCCTCGCTGAGTTCACCTCGTCACGGAGTTTCAGACCTCGCAGAAGATAACTGATGTACTTATCTACGAAACTCTTGCCACTCGAAGGCGGAGCATAGATGATGGAGAAGAAACTTGTGGAGAGAGTCTTTGAGTTCTGCTTGTCCTCTGTCCTCACGTAGCTCGTCAGAGTACCCAGTATGGGCATAAGCGCATTGATGGCCGGGATAACAAAATCCGGAGGGCAGATAGAAATGAGTTCCCTGATAACAGGTGGTGGCGTGGGCATGGTCTTGAGCACATCCTGCACATCGACTGCTGTATCTGCTGTCTCATCTTCTGCTGGTTCTTCCTCTTCATTAGGGTCTTTTTTCAGTTCCTGTATTGACTTTCCCGTGATGGCTATGATGGCTTTCGCCATTGGTCGGGTGAGTGCGTAGTAAGCACCGTACTTCGCCTCGTTCTGCTCTATGTAACCAAGAGCACTCTCGATGGTCTGTTCTACGTTCTCATTACGCTCCTCCATAATCTCCTTCACCCATGGCTGTGCTGTGAGCACCTGCCAGGTCAGAGCCTTATTACGGTCAAGCATCACCATCAGGTCACGAGCCAGTCTCAGGCTTTGGTCGTGTCGGCTCTGAGACCGAGCACTTGGCGTACCTTTCTTAAAACGCTCGTCAATAACCTGCTGAATATCGAAACCAAAGAAATCAACGGCCCTAGACTCACCCCCCGCCCTCTCTTGCAGAGAGGGAGCAGTATGCTCTGCCTGACTGAATTTTCTGATAGTCTTGTGGTGATTCCTCCCCTCGCTCATAGAGAGGGGCTGGGGGAGAGTCGGGTCTTCATCCCATAGCTGAGGGCTCTCAAATAAGATGTAGTCCTCTGGTACGAGAAAACTGATACGGTCCAGATTATGCACCGACTCATCGAATTTGCCATACTGGTCTAGGCAGAGTTTCTTCCTCAGCCACTCCATGTGCTCTTTCGGGGTTGGCAGATTCTCCGTTGCATGGAGTAGCATCCTCAGGCCCTCGCCCGATGGCGTCATGTGCACCAGTCTCACCTTGAAGTCCTCACCCAACGCTCCCATACTTTGCTGTATGCTCTCCCACACCTCTTTAGGGGACCATATCTTCCTCCCATTTGGGGTTTCTGCCCCTCGAAAACGAGGGGACCGAGGGGAGTATGAAGACTGTTGAGGTGTCAGCGTAGCTGACGAAGGGGGGCCAATATGATCTATATCCACCATATAGAGTTGCGTTGGCACACACTCATTTTGCAGGCGCTTGCCCTTAGAGGGAGTGCCGAGCCACATAGCAGCTGGCAGTTTCCTCTTTGCTTCTGCATCTCCGTTCTGATAGTCACTCACCAGTTTCTTCACATTGTCAGAGGAACATAATTCGTGAAACTTCTCCTTAGAGAGGGGTTTCGGCTTGTTGTCCGTCACCCCGTCGATGTAATAATAAGTTCTTTCCATTAAAAACCCTCCTCCGCTTTTGGTGTGAAATACTTGGCTTCACGCAGAGCCTGCATAGCATACTTGATGGCTGCATTCCAGCCCTTTGTAATCTGAGCGACCTCTGCCGTGCCCTTCGATGAGCGCTTGATGATAGCTTCCAGTTCAGCTTCGTAGTATTCGTGCCAACTGTTGCGCACATACTTCCTGAATAGAGTTTCATGCTCTCTTTGCTTTTCTATTCTTGTCGCCATAACTTGAACTTTTAAATCTTTGACCTTAGACCTTTGACCTTTGACCTTAGACCTTCGGCCTCTTCTAAGAGGAAGTCACAAACTTCGTACACGTCACGCTCCAGTATCTGTGCGATGCGCTTAACGCCCAATTCCTTGGGCACGCTCTCATAGGTCTTGATGCGTTCCTTAGATTCTTTTACCCATCCGTGCTCCGTGCGGAATATTATCCTACCACGTTCACGACGGCCTTTCGGCACTGTCCTCTTCCATGCCTTGAAGCACAGGCAGAAAGTACCATCCTCGGTCTTCTCCATCTTGAGACGACCTTCTACTGACTTACCCTTCTTGAGGGCAAGCAGAACTTCTGATTCATCCAGAATAAGAATTTTCTTTTTCATAAAGTGTTGAAATTTACGAGCCTTGGAAAAGCGAAGATTGTTTGAGCTCATTTCATCCGGATACTTCTCCGCTCGTCTTTCAACTCTGGGTTAATAAATAATGTGCGTAAAAAACTGCCGTGCTGTCTCAGCAGGGCAGGTTCTGGCAGTCCGCTGACCGCCTGTAGAATTTGCTCTTTGAAATATTGTTACAACAAATTGCCTTAATATTTTATAACCTCAAAAAATGAAAGCATGTCAAGGAACACTGTCAATTCTTACCTCACTTGGTTTGTTTGACAATGCAAAATTACAGACAAAAAAAGGGTGCCTGAAATAGTTCAGACACCCAGTAAGGTTTTTAGTAAAGTTCCGAAAGTTTTTAGTAAACTTTTCTATATTTGTTCAGTTTGTTCCATTGCTTTTATGAACTCATCACGCAATTTGAGAACCCTCTCCTTAGCTCCATTTGCCTCCCAATTATCAATAGGTTTCTTCATATAGGTATTGTTCTTCATCGTGCTTGTGATAGTCTCCTGCTTGCATGGGTAGTCACTTTCATTCAGGCTCTCCATGTTCATCAATTCTCTCTCAAACATACTCATATTATCTGCATAACCATATTTATCCCTGCACACACAGAAAATCACAGCATAAGACGATGCCCCCCAGAAGTATCTCTGCACTTTCAGCACAGTCTTCTCCAGAGTTTCTTTGCTGAGTGATGAATGCTCCTTCTTTTTTTTATTCCCCATATTCACCTCAGCCTTATCCACCGAGAGATACACATTCTCATTATCATGCACGTCGATGTACGACCCCTGCACGTATATCCTATTCCCACTCATCGCTTTATGTTATTTAGAAGTTTACAGATTTGTTACCATGCACATCATTAAGGTTCCCATGTACGTGTATATTCACTGACGGCTTATACTCCTTGCCCTCTATCCACGCATCCAGTTCCTCTGATGCCTCGGTTTGCCCCATTTGGCCTAGTATCTGACAAATGGCCACAGTCTTCTGTCTCTCATGCTTAAAGAACTTCTTGGTTCCCTCTAACAAATCTCTTACGAACTCATCCTGAGTCTTCACGCTCCTCAGTCTGCAGTTCTCCTCCTCCAACTCCTTGATGCGCCTGTCTCGCTTGGCTATCTCCTCATTGTAGGACACCAGTTCCCAATAACCCTTCACACCTGACGAACGAAAATACTTCGGGTTGGTATATATGCAGTTCCTTACCGTGTTGTCCAGACTCTCACTGCCACTGAAATCACCTATCTCAATGGCCAATTTGCATATCTGACTCATCTTCGCCTTGCCGCCAAGTAGCGTCAAAGCCTCAATAATAGCTTCTCTCTGTTTAATAACGTGCTTTTGCATATTTTTGTCTGCAAAAGTACAAAAAAACTCCATCCGAGCAAAATCCAGGATGGCAATCACCATCCTGCAGCATCATTTTTGATGCTATTTAACATTTCACTTCACTTTTGCAGCCTGTTCTGATGGCTCCATGCGAGTATCCCAAAAACCTACAATAAAGATTGTGTCATCAGCAATGCGATAAACCAACTTGCTCAGACCATTAATGATAACACTGCGATAAGTCTCAGCACGATCGACAAACAATGGGTCAATCTGACCGATGTTAGGGCTATGAGCTAATAATCTGGTCGTATTGCGCACCTTGCCGATAAACGCCATCATATACCTATAGCCAAACTTTTCGCGAATGTATTCAGCTACGCCATCACGCTGTCTCAGAGCGTCATCAGACCATTGAACCTTCATACAGCAATAGCCTCCTCGTACTCAAATTCCTCTTCGTACTTCTTCCATGCCTCCTCGTCGGGGACAGTCTCGCCAGCAGCTATCTGGCGCTCAGCCTCATCGAGCATGGCGTTCATCTCCTCCATGGAGTGAGGCCCTACGAGGGGCATCTCCATTTTCTCAGCATATTCCTCCAACTGGGTGCTCAGCCACATCATGTTGCTGGGTGTAAGGGTGCTGGTCAGATAATCGCGTAAATATGTCAGTGATGCTGTACTCATAGAATCTATAGCTATTGTTCTGTGTGTGCAAAGTTACAAACTATCTTGTAATTCTCCAAATTTTCTCCCCACTTTTTTATTCCACCCTGTCCTCGGCTGCCATACGCCAGGTGACGGGCTCGTTGTCGGGGATGTCGTAGCGCATGGTCTGACGCTTAACGAAATCTCTTGTCACCTCAAGCCACTGACTTCCTGTCATTGAGCCATATTCCGTTGCAAAATATTCCTGCAATTCTCTTGTGAGCGTAAGAATGTCTATCCCTTTATGGAATATCATAAGTTCATTAGCTCGTTCTACCATACGTGGAGAGTCATAGATAGAAGAAACAGAGTATTCGAACAAACTAGGACTGTTTTCGAGGTAATCTACCATATGTTCTATATCATATGGCCTTATTTTCTTTTCTCCCTTTGAGTTGAAAGTTACGAATTGTATTTGTCGTTCGCTGTCTGCATATATAGAAGGAGCTACAAAGATACATTGAGAGCGTTGCTTCTTCTGAAAATCTTCAAGATGGCGTTCTATTGGCCACACTTCCATCATAGTCTGTGTTCTGCCCATAGCCATCGTCACCTCAACAAGAACGCCATTCTGTTGCTCATAACATTCTATGTCACCCTTATTGCCTCCTGCCGTAGAGGTGGGCAATCCTTCGTCATCGCAACTATAGTTGGGCACAACTCTTACAGTTGGCATCTTACAACGAATAGCAAGTGCTGTCAGGAATTCAAGTCGCATGGGAGCAGCCAACAACTTCAATACATTATCCGTGCTGCTTCTCTTAGAAGCAAGATTGCTAAGCTCTTTCTTGATGGTGGTCCAGTTGTAAATGCTAAGCCAGTTGTCAAGCAGCTTTTCACTTGCTGTTGCTGATTGTGTTTGAGAAGTTATCTGAATGAGATTAGGATCCAGTTCGGCCATGTAGTCGAAATAGGCTCGCTCATCATCAAAATGCTGATAATGCGAATAGTGAGTCAATATATAATCGACTTTTTCGCTTTCATTCTTATTGATATCTAAGAATCTGCCTGCACCACGAAGGGATATCAATCCTGTCAGACGCATTTTCCTGATAAATTCATCGGGATATTCTTCCACCGTGGATTTTGGCTTAAATTTTTTGAATTTACCTTCTAATATTTCATTTCGGCAAATCTCACAGATTACTTCATCGCTTGGATTGTAGCCATATTCATTTCTTAAACGAACTATTCTCCGATAAAGGGCTTCAGCATCATTATTTTTCCAGTATATCAGAAGTGGCAATTCTCTTCTTGAAATCCCACACCGATTTTGTTTTGGGTCTGCATTCAGTTTTTGAATTGTTTCTATGAGGAGTATGAGGGGGATGTTGTCATTCAATACACGTACAAACGGGTTCTTCCTTTGTGATTTTGCTAATGCCTGCATAAATACCTGTTGCTCGTACTCAGGATGTATTATCTCACATATCACAAATCCTGATGTAGGGTCTATCTCTATGCTAAAAGAAGAAAGCAGATGGTGTGCCAATGGAGAAATGACTATCGCCTCGCCTGGCCAAAAATAAGCCATGCCCAGTTCTTTTGTTAGGTCATAGATTGTAGCAAAGCGTGAAGGCCAGCCCCATGCGAAACCTGCCTCCTTATGCCCTTTTATGTCGTCCCATTTGGTGGAATCATTATTGTCAAGAATAGACTTTACCTCACTGTCTGTAAGAGCATATTCTGCAAACTCGCCTTTTGGCGTTGTACTCCACTTGTGTTTTACTATATCACTTATCCTCTTTGTCGGTCTAAAAAGTCCATAGCGTATAGTTTCCCCACATATCTTTGTGGCAAGTTCATCATCAAGCACTTGTCCTTCAAACTTACTGAGTACATAGAGCATATACTTTAACCTACCAGGATTGCGCATAGTGGTAGTATACAGAAGAGGCTTGTATTCAGGTTTGCTTTGTCGTGCCATAGGTCTTAGAAATTAGTTACCAGCACTTCGCAGGATTGCTTTATGCTGTTGTCATTGAAACTGATGTAGTTGCTCTTTATAGGGTATGAGTGGTACTGTCTTGACCACTCAAGGAATATTTCATTTGTGCGACCTCGGTGATGGGTTACATTTGAGATTGCAAACCGCACTCCTTGCGCATTAAGTTCATCAAGCAAGTTCAGCAGGTCGCGTTCCGTATCTTCGTTCCACAACTTATTGTATTCGCTGAAAGTAATCAGGTAAGGTGGATCGAGATATACCAGGTCTCCCTCCTGATAGTCAATGCCACGAAGGAAGGTGCGAAAGTCTTCGTTGTGCCACTCTACTTGCCTATCTGCGAGCAGATGGAAATAATCAGCGAGTGCATCATGAGTGTTCTGATTATAATCCACGTTGCCTACGGGTAGGTTGAACTGTCCCTTACCATTGAAGCGCAGCATATGATTAAATCCGTATATCAAAAGCACGTAGAGCTTCAGCCAGTCCTGCTGACCACCATCAATATAGCCTTGCTTCAGACGATTGTAGGCTTCCTTGTTATACTTTGCGAAATAGGTCTTAGGATATGCCTTCCGCATCTCTTGCGGTACAGGGTTACTACGATACGAAAAAGATAGTCCATACTCATCAACGATTCTTTCTGCATCTGCATAAAACTCCTGCTCTCTGCCTATGTATTCGCACAGCATTCTGTGCAGGCCAATGACGTGAGTGTCGATATCATTCAGCAGATAACTGTCGGCTGTGACATTCATCATCACCGAACCTCCGCCCACAAACGGTTCTATCAGCCGTCCTATGTGGTTGGGAAAATGAGTGCGTATTTCTGCAATCAACTTATATTTGTCACCCACGTAGAACATTGGGGAACGACCTATTCCGTCTTTCATCATCTACCTCCGTTATGAATAGATACTCTCTGTGGTCATCAAACTCTGTCTTGCCAGAATTGAATGCCTTATGCTCATGGTTGAACACCCTAGTTTCACCACATTTATTGAGCACGTCTTCCAGTTCTTCCAATTTGATTTTATTCTCAGAAGAGCTGCTCTTTGAGTAGTAAGTGTTGTTATAGGACACAACTAAATAGCGACTCCTGATATGGCTCACAAGGTCAGTAAATGCTCCGAGTGCGGCAGTGCGGCAATAGTCGCTCATATTCTCCTCTTTGGGTTTCAATGCCGTACCGAATAACTCAGGACGTTTCCACTGTACAAGATTCTCATACACATGATAGAAACGGCTATACTGACGCGAGTTGTAAGGTGGGTCGAGGTAGGTCACATCAACATCTATAGTGCGAGCCAATTTGTTGGCATCTTCCTGATGAATCTCGGCACCAGGGAAACTCTCTGCTTCAATCATTTTTATCTCCAATCTATGCTCAGCAGGAGCCTTGTGATAGTAGGCATCGAAATGTCCAAGCGTGTTAGCATGGCGGTCGATGGTGTAGATGAGCGAAGCCATGAGAACAGCATATTCCTTCTCCGTCAGGCGTGACTTCATCTTCTTCAACTGACCTCTTATGTATCCAACCAGCTTAGCCGTATCGTGATAGAAATACTTGCCACCAAAATTCTTTGAGAAGTAATTCTCTCTCAATCTCTGAGGATCTATAGAGTTAAAGTAATCAATGATTCTCTGCACCTTCTTCTCATCCCACTCATCTGGAGCAAAGAAGGCCTCATACATAATGCGGTTAGAGTGGAGAAAATCATTCACCACCACACGGTCATACCTCTGCAGAGCCCTGTGAGCAACCACTCCCGTACCTGCAAAAATATCACAAAAAGACCTTACATCATGGGTATTCTCATCTATCAATTGGAATATCCAGTCAATCAGTTTTGTCTTACAACCTATGTATCGACGACTCTCCAAAGAGAACCGTCTCATCTCAGCGCTATTGTCCATAAACACCAATACACCGTTTATGGCCTTCGCGTGGCTTATCGAAGTAATACGGGCAGACCTACTCCCTTTGATACAGACACAGAAAAGCGTGAACCACTTTACTTATCCATATCTGGAGGTTGTAGGAATACCCGTATAATGGAGATAAGCTAACAGTCCACGCTATCGCGCAGACATAAGCAGTATCGTTACCATTATACAAATATCATCAGTGAACTTCCTACATTCCCAGATATTATCGATAACCAGCTAATGCCGTTGTTATTATTAACCAATAAGATTCCGCATCGGCACCCCCGCTGAGGTCTCTGTCGTGACAGCGTCGTTTACGACGATTGCCGAATGCTAAGTGCAAAGTTACTAAAAGATTTTGAAATCGCAAGCATAATCGAACGCCAAAAAAGTTTCTTTTATTACTTTTCTTTCTCGTTACTTTTCAAAAAATCACATTTTCGTCTGAAAATTAGCGTGTTCGCAAAAGAAGAAGGGAGAAGAGGGGGGATATATAATTTATTATATAGGGGGTAATAAG
>CAJODK010000039.1 GCA_905233245.1 uncultured Prevotella sp.
TGACTGTATCCGTAGATTTAAATAAGAAGTCTCTTAACCAAAAGAAATTGATAGCTTCTTGTACTACTACTGTCTCATGTAAATCTGTCAAAGAACTAGTGTTCAAGTGCCTTTCAGCGTGCTCTTCTCAGCCGTGGGGAAACCCCTGGTTTTTGAAAAGCGAGTGCAAAGGTACTACTTTTCTCGGAACTGGCAAAAATTTTTTTGCACTTTTTTTTCAAAAAAGAAGAAAAACCTCGACTTCGTTGACCGAAATCAAGGTTTTTTCGTTATTTTAGGGAGTGAAATAGGTGTTTTTTACTTCACCAGCGCCTTGGTATCAGATGCTATCATCATCTCCTCGTCGGTAGGTATTACGACTACCTTAACCTTAGAATCCGGAGCTGAGATGACAGCCTCTACACCATGGATTGTGGCATTCTTCTCCTTGTCAAGCTTGATGCCCATCCACTCCATGTCAGCACATACCATCTCACGGATGTCAGCCTGGTTCTCCGTAACACCTGCTGTGAATACGAGCACGTCGCAGCCACCGAGGGCGGCAGCATAAGAACCAATGTACTTCTTGATGCGGTATGTGTACATATCGATAGCGAGCACGCACTTAGGATCACCGTCCACCTTGCCCTGGAACACCTCACGCATGTCGCTTGACTTGCAAGAGATACCAGCGAGGCCGGACTTCTTGTTGAGGAGGTTGGAGATGCCATCAGCATCGAGACCTTCCTTCTTCATTATGAAGGATACGGCACCACCGTCGATGTCACCTGAGCGAGTACCCATCATGACGCCCTCCAGTGGGGTGAGACCCATAGAGGTGTCAACGCACTTACCATCCTTGACGGCTGCCAGTGAGCCACCATTGCCGATGTGAGCGGTGATGACCTTTGAACCTTCCTTCTGCATACCGAGGAATTCGAGTGCACGAGCAGAAACGTAGCGATGAGAAGTACCGTGGAAACCATAGCGGCGCACGCCATAGTTCTCATACAGAGCGTAAGGAATGGCGTACATGTATGCCTTTGCAGGCATAGTCTGATGGAAAGCGGTATCAAAGACGGCTACCTGAGGGATGCTTGGCAGGAGGTTGGTAACAGCTGCGATACCCTTGAGGTTTGCAGGATTGTGCAGAGGAGCGAGGTCGTTGCATGCCTCAATCTGCTTGAGCACGTCGTCTGTGATGAGCACTGACTCAGCAAACTTCTCACCGCCGTGTACTACGCGATGACCTACTGCATCGAGTTCCTCAAGAGACTTCAGTGCACCATACTCCGGGTTGGTGAGCACCTTGAAGATGAGCTCCACGCCGACGGTGTGCTCTGGGATATCCTGCTCGATGGTCTTCTTGCCATCAGCCACATTGAACTTGATGAAAGCGCCAGGCAGACCTATCTTCTCGATGCCGCCCTTTGCTATGACTTCCTTACTGTCGCTCTCTATGAGCTGATACTTTATTGATGATGAACCGCAGTTCAGTACGAGAATCTTCATTTTCTTCGTCTCCTATATATATAATAAGGTGTAATTACTTCTTAGCATCCATAGCCTGACAAGCGGTGATAGCCACGAGGTTTACGATATCCTCTACAGAGCAACCACGGCTGAGGTCATTTACTGGGCGAGCTATACCCTGGAGGATTGGGCCGAGGGCTGTAGCACCAGCGAGACGCTGTACGAGCTTGTAGCCAATGTTGCCAACCTCGAGGTTAGGGAATACGAGTACGTTAGCCTTACCAGCAATTTCAGAGCCAGGAGCCTTCTTGGAACCTACAGAAGGTACGAGAGCAGCATCAGCCTGCAGTTCGCCGTCAATCTTGAGGTCAGGAGCCAGTTGCTTAGCCACCTTAGTAGCCTCAACCACCTTGTCAACCACCTCATGAGAAGCACTTCCCTTGGTAGAGAAAGAACACATAGCCACGCGTGGCTCAGCGAAGCCAGCTACGCTCTTAGCGGTCTGTGCAGCACAAACGGCAATCTGTCCGAGCTGTGTAGCATCTGGCATAGGAGTCACTGCCACGTCAGCGAATACGAGCACGCCATTCTCGCCATACTCTGGTTTGTCAGTAATCATCAGCATAGCACCTGATACGCAAGAGATGCCAGGAGCTGTCTTGATAATCTGGAGAGCTGGGCGCAGAGTGTCGCCAGTAGTAGAGAGAGCACCAGAAATCTGGCCGTCAGCGCCCTCTGTCTTGATAATCATACAGCCCAGGTAGAGAGGATTCTTCACCAACTCACGAGCCTGCTCGAGTGTCATGCCCTTCTTCTCGCGCAGTTTAGCCAGCAACTGTGCCAGTTCCTCTGAACGCTCGTAGTTTTCTGGGTCGATGAGTGTAGCCTTGTCGAGATGGGTGAGGTTATGCTGCTTAGCCAGTGCAGCCACCTTCTCTGGGTTACCGATGAGGATAAGGTCTGCTATATCCTGCTCCAGCACCTTGTCTGCTGCAATAAGTGTACGCTCCTCTTCTGCCTCTGGGAGCACGATGCGCTGCTTGTTTGCCTTAGCACGCGCTACAATCTGATCAATTAGACTCATAGTAATGATTTTTTAATTATGAATTATGAATTTTGAATTATGCATTATTTACAGTTCTTCCGTTAGGATAGCCTCGAGATTCTCTGCCGACAGTCTCAGTCGGAACTGTCCTCGCATGGCCACTGATATTCTGCCCGTCTCCTCTGACACCACTATTGCTACGGCGTCCGACTGTTGCGACATGCCCATCGCTGCCCTGTGGCGCAGTCCCAGTTCGCGAGGGATATTCAGGTCGTGGCTCACTGGCAGTATGCATCCTGCTGCCTTGATGCGCATCTTCGAAATCACCATTGCGCCATCATGCAGTGGCGAGTTCTTGAAGAAGATATTCTCTATGAGACGCTGATTGATCTTGGCATCCACCTGATCTCCCGTCTCTACGATATCATCGAGCGGCGTAGCGCGTTCTATAATTATCAGTGCGCCGCACTTCTGCCTCGACATACTCATGCATGCCATCACTATAGGCATTATCGCCTCGCGGTCCACGTGGCTCTTCTCCGCTTTCTTGTCCTTCACAAACCACTTGAGGAACGACGACATCCTGTGATGCCCGCCTATGGAGTAGAGGAACTTGCGTATCTCCTCCTGAAACAGCACGATGATAGCGATGGTACCCACGCCTACCAGTTTATCAAAAATAGCGCCGAGGAGCCTCATCTCAAACACCTGCGACACCAACAGCCACAGCACTACGAAAGAGAGCACTCCGACGAAGATGTTGATAGTCCTCGATTCGCGCATGAACCGATATGTGTAGTAGAGCATCAGCGCTACCAGCACTATATCCACTATATCCTTTATGCCGAATGAGAAAAACACCTATATACCTTTATTGTATTTACCGCTTCTTTGACGTCATGCACTCTCAGTATCTCCGCCCCCTGTTGCAGGGCTATGAGGTTCACGAGCATCGTACCCTGCAGAGCCTCCGCATCCTGAGGTTTGCAATTGAGCAGTTGGTGTATCATGCGCTTACGGCTCACGCCCACCAGCAGCGGCATATCAGGAAATTCCGTCTTCAGGCTTCCCATCTCACGGAGTACCTGGTAGTTGCCCTCTATCACCTCCTTGTCAAAACCGAAACCTGGGTCAAGGATTATCTCCCCCACCCCAAGGTTCTGCAACAGAGTCACCTCTCTGCGAAATCGCTCTATCATCGACCTCATGTCAGGCTCCACCGACATCAGCACGTAGCCCACCTTGAGCCGGGCCACCTCTTCGTACATCATCTGCGAGCCCTCCGACACATCATTGATGACACTGGCGCCAAATCCCTCCACCGCCATGCGAGCCACCTCCGGGCGAAACGTATCAACGCTAATCCGAGCATCCCTGTGCCCCCTGCGAATCACCGTCAGCGCCCCTCTGAGTCGTGCCATCTCCTCTTCCATTGAGACCGCCGTTGCTCCAGGTCTGGTGGAGTATGCCCCTACGTCGATTATCACACCTCCCTCACCGATTATCTCGTCTGCCCGGGCGGCTATTTCATACTCTGTCTGCTTCCTGCTCCCCTCGTAGAAAGAGTCAGGCGTGCAGTTCAATATGCCCATCACCGTAGGTTCCACGCCACAAAAGTAACAATTTTTTCTCGTTTATGCAAACATTTTGAAAAAAACTTAGTAACTTTGCACCCATGAAGACATTTTTCAACGCAAAAGACCTTGGTGACATAAACGCTGCACTCCAGGAAGCACAGCAAGTAAAGAAAGACCGTTACGCCTTCCAGCATCTGGGCAAGAACAAGACCCTGCTGATGGTGTTCTTCAACAACAGCCTCCGTACGCGCCTCTCCACGCAGAAGGCAGCGATGAATCTGGGCATGAACGTCATCGTGCTCGATGTCAACGCAGGCGCCTGGAAACTGGAGACAGAGCGAGGCGTCATCATGGATGGTGACAAGTCAGAGCACCTGCTCGAGGCCATCCCCGTGATGGGCTGCTACTGCGACCTCATCGGCATCCGTTCCTTCGCCGGCCTCACCGACCGCGAGTACGACTATGCTGAGACCATCGTGGGGCAGTTTGTGAAATACTCAGGCCGTCCCGTCTTCGCTATGGAGACAGCCACCGTCCACCCACTGCAGGCCTTTGCCGACCTAATCACCATCGAGGAGAACAGGGACAAGGAGCGCGTCAAGGCCGTTCTGACCTGGGCACCCCACTGTCGTTCACTCCCTCAGGCCGTACCTAACTCTTTCGCAGAGTGGATGATAGCCGCTCCTAATGTGGACCTCGTCATCACCCATCCAGAGGGCTACGAACTCGACTCTAAGTTTACTGAAGGCGCCACCATCGAGTACGACCAGAAGAAAGCCTTCGAAGGCGCAGACTTCATATATGCCAAGAACTGGTCATGCCCAGGTGTGACGCGCCCTGAGGACTATGGCAAGATACTCACCGACTACCACCAGATGGCCCACTGGACAGTGGACAGCGAGCACATGTCGTGGACTGACAACGGTAAGTTTCTCCACTGTCTTCCCGTTCGTCGTGGCCTCATCGTCACCGACGACGTCATCGAGAGCCCCAACTCCCTCGTCATCCCTGAGGCAGCCAACCGCGAAATCAGCGCCGAGGTAGTCATCAAGCGAATGCTCGAATCACTCTGACGACCTCTCCACTGTTTTAGAATCCAATCTTAGGTTTTGGTTTACTAACACTAATAGGTTGCACATCCGTAGGCGTTATCTGCAGGAGGTGCTCACGGTCCATGCTGTCCTTATGCTTCATGCACCGCATGGCGTGGTGCATGTACATGTTCTCCAGCAGGTTAGCCACAAAGCGGGCATTGCCCCATGTCTTGGCATCACGCACTCTGTAGGTCTCCTCTATCACGGAGCGGTACTTGCGCCATGCCGCCCTTGTAAACTGGTATCCGTATTCCTTCACCCTGCGATGGGTTATCTCCAGCAGTTCGTCGATGGTGAAGTCCTTAAACTCAAAGACGTTGGGGAATCTGGACGTCAGGCCTGGGTTCAGGTCTATCAGTCTCTGCATCTCGTCCCTGTATCCGCAGAGCACTATGGCGATGTCTCTCTGCTTCTCGTCTGCGAGCACATCCATCAGCAGTGGTATCACCAGTCGCCCTGGGTCTTGCGGATGCTCGCTGCACAGCAGGTAAGCCTCGTCTATCATCAGCACACCGCCCTGCGCCCTCTCCACCGCCTGCTTCACCACCATCTCCTCATGGCCCCAGTTCTTACCGATGAAGTCCTTGCGAGTGCACACCACCACATGACCTATCGACAGCACGCCAGCCTTTCTCAGCAGTCCGCCCATTATCTTGCACACCGTCGTCTTGCCAGTGCCAGGTCTGCCCAGAAAGAGGCTGTGCAGAGACACCGTATGCCTCTTGCCCTCTGGATTCTTACTTTCCATCAGCCTGTTGTACTTCGACATCGTCGTCAGTTGCTCTATGCGCTGCTTCACGTCCTCGCATCCCACCAGTTTCGCCATCTCCTCACGTGGATTCTCCAGCGGTGGCAACTCCAGGAACTTCACCTTCGGCTCCTTAAACGGGTTGAGGTCTTCCTCTTCCTCATTATCATCGTCGGAAGGGTTACTTGGTTCTTCGCTGTCGCTCAGGCGAGCAGAGCTCGGAGCCTCAGTTTCTGGGTTCAAGGTGTCTTCGGTATGGTCAAGGTCAAAGACACCAGTTCCGTTGATAAATTCCTGCAACAAGCGGTCAAACGATTTGTCATCGTCCTCGCGCTCGTCCTCGTCCTCGTTACCGTTGAAGTTAGGATTAAGCATTTCCAGGTCCAGGTCCTCCTCCATCAGAAGTGTAACATCCATACTCTCTATGTCGGCGTGCTCAGCAGTAGGTTCTTTCTCCAACCGTTTTATTAACCGTTGCAACACAATGTCACGTATGTATATCTCCACATCCTTCTCGGTCCATCTACTTAGGCTACCCTTATTAAACGCCATCCACAGATTGCTCCTCAGACTCTCCTCCGCTGACTTGCTGAAGTCCATATCATACTCGTGAGCCTTCTCTATGATACACCTGAGCAGTCCCACCTTGCCCAGCTTCTCGTCGTCCTTCGCCATGTCGTTGATATGTATCTTCATATCCTCCTCCATGCCTCCAGTATTCTCCAGCGAGAAGTCCTGTTCTGTCAGCTTATCACCGTTATCCAGATACAGTGTGTAATCGCCATCCGTCCACGCCCTCCTTATGGGCATCGTCACCGTGAAGGTGTCCATCTCCAGTCCGTGTCGCCTATTGCTTTTTCCGCAAGTGGCGTGTCCCATCAGTGTGCAGGTATAGTCATAAAGGTATAAGTCAAATGTTGCCTCCTCAATCATTTTATAGTGCGACTTCACAGTAATCTGCAGGTCGCAGGGGTTATACATAGCGGTCACTTCATCGACCGTAGAAACTAAACTCAATTCAAAATCAAAATTTTTCTCCATCACAAACAAATTAAAAAGGTTTATTCATGTGTTTTCAGGTTCTTAGGTTATAAGGTTATGAGGTTTTCGTAGGCCGAAGGCCGTTTCGTAGCGTTAGCGTTTCGTAGCGCAGCGTATCGTTTTTGTGTATCACTAAGTCAAAGAGCGCACTTCCCCACCCCCTTCACAAAAGGGCGCAGTAATCCTGTCAACTGAGAAAATCAGTTTGAGTCTGAGTCATCAGAGCATATCTCTTACCTCTTACATCTTACCTCTCAATTCCATTGACATTGTTCTTGAAATAAAATCTGATTTCGATTGTTTCTGTGTCTTTTTTGTTTGTTTCGCTAATTGCGGGTGCAAATGTACTACAATTTTTCATTCCCGCAAAATTTTTTCGAAGAATTTTTCCTCGTACCACATTTTTTTCTTACTTTTGCATCCTGACACATTACCTATACCTGCATGGACAACCAACAAGAAATATTCCCCCTCGTCGATGAAGAAGGCAGAGTCATAGGCTCCGCCACACGTGGTGAGTGCCACAGCGGTTCTATGCTCCTCCATCCCGTAGTACACCTCCATGTCTTCAATTCCCGAGGCGAACTGTATCTCCAGCGACGCCCCCTGTGGAAGGATATACAGCCAGGCAAGTGGGACACCGCCGTGGGAGGACATATCGCCTATGGCGAGACACCCGAAGAAGCCCTCCTTCGTGAGGTCAGCGAGGAACTCGGTATCACCGACTTCCGTCCCGAATTTCTCCTGCGATACGTCTTCCAGAGCCAGCGCGAACGCGAACTCGTCTATGTTCACCGCACCACCTACGATGGTCCCATCACCCCCTCCCTTGACGAACTCGACGGAGGCCGTTTCTGGTCACCCGATGACATCCGCCAAGCCATAGGCAAGGGCATCTTCACCCCAAATTTCGAAAGCGAATACGAGAAGATCAGAGAAGAGAACTAAAAATTACAATATCGTTTCCATACCCGTTTTCTGTATACTCCCCCCCATCATATCCACGAGGGTCAGCCAGTTTCTCATTCTTTTTGAATTCGCGCAACTTTTTCATGCATTTTATCGGAGTTTAGGATTTTTTTCTTACCTTTGCGCCATAGACATTATTTATAAATGAAGAAAATTATTACAGTCATATTGACCATCCTGGGATTAACCTCAGCCTGCGGTCAGAAGAATTACGAGGATGCCGACGTACAGAGTTTCTCGGAGTTGATGCAAAAGCCCAACGTCGTATTGCTTGATGTGCGTACAAAAGAGGAGTTTGCAGAAGGACACCTCGAGGGTGCCATGCTCATAGACCAGAAACAAGACGACTTCACAGAGAAGGTGAAGGCTCAGATACCACTAGGCAAGACCATCGCCATCTACTGCAGAAGCGGTCGTCGCTCTGCCCATGCCGCAGAGAGACTGGCACCGCTGGGATACAAGAGCGTCAACCTCAAAGGCGGGATAATAGCATGGAAGAAAGCAGGACTGCCCGTTACCACCGACACTTACGAGACAGACATATTCCAGACTGAGAGCGGAAAGAAGGTAAAATTCCATGCCCTCGTCCACTCAAGCATCAGGATACAGTACGACGGTAAGGAGATTATGATAGACCCCGTAAGCAAATTAGGTGACAAAGCAATAGACTACTCGGTGATGCCCCCGTCAGACTATCTCCTTGTAACCCATGAGCATTTTGACCACTTCGACAAGACAGCCATAAAGATTCTCTCAGGCGAGGGGACACGCCTCATCACGAATAAGAGATGTGCAGACATGTATGGTACCGGAGAGGTAATGAATAACGGTGACAGGATGAATCTGGCAGAAGATATCACCATAGAAGCCGTTCCTGCATACAATACCACCAAAGAGCACCTCAAGTACCACCCCAAGGGGAGGGACAACGGCTACATCTTGACCATCGACGGCTTGCGCATTTACATTGCAGGAGACACAGAGGATATCCCCGAAATGGCACAGATAAAAGACATCGACATAGCCTTCCTGCCCTGCAACCAACCATATACCATGACTCCGGAGCAACTCGTCAAGGCAGCCAAGATGATAAAGCCAAAGGTGCTGTTCCCCTATCACTATGGGCAGACAGACGTAAGCAGAATCCCCGAATTACTCACAGGTGAAGGCATAGAAGTAAGAATCAGACACTACGAGTGAATTGAAAACAGTTTTCTTTCTGATTCAACATTTTGTGTAACACATTTTGTGTAATCAAAGAAAAAACGTACTCAGCACCACGAAAATGGTGCTTTTTATCGGAATTCGCGCAACTTTTTCTTGCATTTTATCGGAGTTTAGGATTTTTTTCTTACCTTTGCGCCATAGACATTATTTACATATGCCGAGCGAGAATACATATAAGGACTTCGACGAATATCTCGTAGTTAGCGAGCCGCATAAAAGAGAGCGTGCCAAGGCGTGGAAGACAGCCATCGGCCTGCAGGCTGTGGATGGGCTCCATGTATCAGAATACCTGAAGGATACAGCTCGCAAGCATATCGAAGGAGAGCTAACCATCGACGAGGCACAGACGCTGGTAAAGCAGTACTACGTATCGAAAACCCAGCGCGAAGATGATGACGACGAAAAAGAGGAGGCCGACCGCGTATCCACTAATATAGCAAAGCTCCTCAACGAACGCTCCTTTACATTCAGTTCGGCAGGAGCAATAGCTATTCACAGAGCCATATTCGAAGGCGTGTTTAAGCATGCTGGCAAACTGCGTGACTACGACATCACCAAAAAGGAGTGGGTACTCGGAGGCGACACCGTGCTCTATGGTCGCTGGCAAGACCTGCGCATGGCACTCGACTACGACATAGAACAAGAAAAACAATTCGATTACAAAGGTCTCACTAAGGATGAAGCGATAAGCCACATAGCCCGCTTCGTCTCAGGTATATGGCAGATACACCCCTTTCGTGAGGGCAACACCCGTACCACTGCCGTCTTCACCATCAAGTATCTGCAGAGCATCGGTTTCAATGTTGATAACACACAGTTTGAGGAACATTCGTGGTACTTCCGCAACGCCCTTGTGAGAGCCAACTATAAGAACGTAGCCGAGGGCGTCAGTCAAGACGTTCACTTCCTCGAGCTCTTCTTCCGTAACCTGCTCCTGGGCGAAAGCCATGAGCTGAAGAACCGCTACATGCACATCCATCTGCCAGAGGAGATGAAGCAACCCGAACAAGCACCCGAACAAGTACCCGAACAAGTAGAGGACAAGTTGCATACAGATAATGTCTTAATAATTCAACTGATAAAGACTATCGGACACGAAGAACTATCAGTGTCTCAGATAATGGCGCGAATAGGTCTAAAACATAGACCCAACTTCATCGAATATCATCTCTCCCCCGCCATTACCGAAGGTTATGTCCGCATGCTTTACCCCAATAGTCCACGTCATCCCCGCCAGAAGTACCTATTGACCATTAAGGGCATGACACTATACAACGAACGAGAATAGCGCCACCCACGCTGGCGAGAAATGGTGCTTTTTATCGGAATTCGGACAGTTTTTTTATGCATTTTATCGGAATTCGCGCAACTTTTTCTTGCACTTTATCGGAGTTTAGAGTATTTTTTCTTACCTTTGCAAGGGACAAAAAAGGTAGTAAGAAGCAAGAAACAACCTAAATCAACCATACACTATGTTTAAGATAATCATAACCGAGAGCATCTACAACAAGATCATAGCAGATGAGACAGTTAAGACCAAACATCCCCAACTCCTTAAGATACTCAAGCACTACGACAAGCAGCTAATCAACGAGGAGACAACTCAGGCTTTAGCTCTTCATCCTGAGAATTTCTATGAGAATCCCTCATCCCTTTATATCCTCAATATCAGCCAAGAAAAGGCTGAGAAGATACAGAGCAACTACGGAGTAATGTGTCTGAGCGTTAGCAATCCCGATGTGAAGCCACTTATCGATGTCTCCGACATCTTCGACCCCTCTACTATGAAAAAGAAATTCAAGGGATGGGACAGGGTGCTTGACAGCATAGAGAAACTGCCATCCAACAGCCTTGTCATAAAAGACCGTTATCTTTTTTCTGATAGAGCAAATTATAAAGGTGACGGGCTGTTCAATATCAGACGCATTCTCAGCGAACTGCTCCCCAAGACATTCATAGGCGGGGAATACCATATTACTGTCATCTATAGTAGAGCCGAGAAACATGCGTCATACTCCTTCGGTGAGATTGCTCAGAAGATTAACAATATCGCACATCAGCTACGTCCCCATTACAAATTTATGGTAGAAGTTTTTGCTATAAATGACAAATGTCAGCTATACGGCGAGACCCATGACCGTCAGATTTTGTCAAACTACTACTTAGTGGTAGCAAGCCACAAGCTGGCAGCCTTCACCAATGAAGACATAGGAACAGTTCATCAGAACATAATCCCTTGGGCGCTTTTCACGGAGAGTAGCCTTGACGGCAGTTCATCAGCCCCTCTGGAGTCCATTGAGCAAACCATTGACACCTTCAGGCAATTCTACTCCAACCTTTATGACGAGAAAAGATTCTCCACTTT
>CAJODK010000040.1 GCA_905233245.1 uncultured Prevotella sp.
TGCAAAGGTAAGAATTTTTCTTGAAGATTCAAAATTTTATTTTTTGAACCTTTCACCAATGAATCCTTTGCCCATATCGCCTGCCATTAGGTCAAAATGACTGAATATGGGAGGCGTAGGTGCAAGGTCAAAGTAGTCTATCTCGGCTATGGGCAGACAGAAATAAACTAATTGGTCATAACTGCTATACAGACGAGGGAGAACAGGATTGTTACAGTATATCCATTGCTTGATATCATCCTCCACATAGAAGTTTACCATGCCAGAGCAGCGAACAGATATGTTGTCAGCATAGGCTAACACCTCCACGTTGGGGTTACGGACAAGTTCCTTCCACACTGCTTTCTCTGCAGAAGTAGCAAAGTAAAGCACGTTGTTCTCCTGCTTCATTATTTGGAATATACGCAATTTAGGAAAATTGCCCTCGCAAGTGGCGAAGGCAATCTCATTGTGGCTACGTAAAAAATCAAGTGCTTTCTGCATCATGGCAGTTTACCAGTTGAGGGGTTCCTGAAGTATGTTGCCATCAGTCATCGGACTATCGGCATCAGTGAAGGCATTTGCCTTATACTGGATGCAAAGCATTGTGAGGTTCTCGTTGCCTGTGTTCTTCAGCGCACGTTTGCCATCAGGAGAAACACGGATGATACTTCCCTCGCTGACGGGGAATATCTCACCATCTACCTGATACTGCCCCTCACCCTTGAGAATGAAGTAAAGTTCTTCGTGGGTTTTGTGAGTGTGAAGAAAACCGCTGTCCTGACCTGGTACGAGAGTCTGGAATGAGAATTCGCTACCAGTGGCACCAACAGCCTGTCCTGCGAACACCTTGCCCTTAATGGTCACATCAGGTCCCATAGGGAGCTCGTGCTCAATAATCTCACTCATCTTACCTACGCTTACTGCGCTGTAGTTCTTACCACTCTTAATTGTCTCAATCTTTTTCATTTTCTTTACTTTTTTTATTTATAGTGTTTAATTCGGTTTGACGGTGCAAAGGTACGACGAAAAAAACATCTGCACAAGAAGGTACTTTTTGGTGGGATAATTACCAAAAAGTAGGAATTGTGTGTTTATCGGGCATGACAGGAAAGGCTTTTAACTCACATTAACATAGTGTATTATTGAAACATGGTAACTTTTTGTTACCTTTGCCGAAAAACAGATAGTTATGGCAGATATTAAGGCAGAATATTTGGCATGCCCTATAAGGCAGGTAGTAAGTCGTTTCGGCGACAAATGGTCCATGCTCGTATTATTTCTTCTGGATAGAAGCGATACCGGCATTATGCGCTTCAACGAAATCAGGCGTTTCATGACAGACTGTTCCCAAAAGATGCTCTCTCAGACGCTGAAGAATCTGGAACATAACCACCTTGTTCATCGTGAGGTATATCCTGAGGTTCCTCCACGTGTGGAGTATTCACTGACTGATACAGGCAAATCACTGATGCCTGCACTCACTGCTCTGATAGCCTGGGGTAAAGAGCATTTCAATGAAGTGGTGACAGATTGAAGAATGACCCAACCCAAGTTCATAATCACGATGGATGGCTACTTTCGTCTCGGCATGGTGCACATGCACAGCGACCTGTTAAAGCCTGGCGACCAGTGCATAGGTGGTGGATACTACCAATTCGATTATGCTTCAAACAGAATTATCCTTGACCGTTCATCATACGACTTCGGCAAGCCGAAGTGGCACCTTTTGGACAGGCTGAAGGTGCCATCAGTCTATAGAGGACTGAAGCTGGTCTATAAATATGACGACAATTTTCATGATGACCTAAATTTAGGTGAGGAAATGAAAATTGAGTATTACGACTGAGAACAACAAACCGCTTAGGAGTACCAATTCGTATAATAACAAAGAAACCTGCTGAAAATTCAGCAGGTTTCTTATTGTTGTGGGCGGAGAGAGAGGGATTCGAACCCCCGGTGCCTCTCAGCACGGCGGTTTTCAAGACCGCTGTAATCGACCACTCTACCATCTCTCCTTAGTGGTGCTTTCTGAAAAGCGAGTGCAAAGGTACGAATAAAAGTTGAAAGTTGAAAGTTGAAAGTTGAAAGTTTTTGGGCTTTTATACTTTTTTAACCTTTACAACTGTTCGAGGAATGCGATGCGCTTTGCTGTGTCAGGATGTGTGGAGAACATGCGTGAGAAGATGCTCTGCAAGCCAGACGCGAAACTCTGCGGATGTATGATGAAGAGTTGTGCTACATCCTCACGTTCCACATCTTCCAGGCCTGGTGCATTGCTTATCTTACGCAGGGCAGATGCGAGGGCGAGGGGGTCGCCGCATAGTTCGGCTCCGCCTGCATCAGCCATATACTCACGCTTGCGACTAATGGCGAAGCGTGTGAGGAGGGTGAAGAGGTAGGCTATGGCGCAGCAGATGATTGCCACTATCATGACGACGACGATGCTTAGTGCGCCTTTGCGGTCTTCACGGTCAGAGGATGACGAGCCTCCCCACAGGAAATGGTTGAACAGCATGCGGACTACAATTCCCATGACGGTGGAGACGATGCCCACGAAGATGATGGAGGTGATGAGCAGACGGGTGTCGCGATTGCGTATGTGTGTCAGCTCATGTCCTATCACGCCTGCCAGTTCGGCATCGTTGAGGCGTTGCATCAGTCCTGTGGTGACGGTGACGGTGTATGTCTTCTTGTTGATGCCTGAAGCGAAGGCATTGAGCTGTGGGTCGTCAACGACGTTTATCATCGGCATATCCATACCGCATGTCATGCAGAGATTCTCCACTATATTATATATGCGTGGATTCTCCCTACGCTCCAGAGTGCGTGCCCCTGTTGCCTTCTTTATCATTGAGACATTGAGGAAATAGGCTATGCAGAACCATATTGCCACGCCGCCTATTACCCAGGGTATGACTCCGATAAAGTAGCTGTTGATTACGTCAACGTTGAATCCGGTGAAGTATTCGCCGTTGGCATCATAGTAGCCGCCTCCGAGCAATTGCAGTATGGCGAAAAACAGCCACACCATACCGAGTATGATGCAAGGGAATGCCAACAGCAAGAGGATGCTCATCCTGTTGTTGTTGGCTATCTGCGTATGTATTCCTACGTATTTCATTAAAAGCTGATTGTTGGAGCCTTCTCTACCATAGCGCGCTCCTCCTGAGAAACCTCAAACATTGGCTCTCTGTGGAAACCGAACATTCCTGCGAGGATGTTAGCAGGGAAGCTCTGTACGGCAGTATTGAGTTCCTTGGTAGCAGAATTGAACATACGACGAACTGCTGCGAGTTTGTTCTCTATGTCAGCCAGTTCGGTCTGCAGCTGCATGAAGTTCTGGTTGGCCTTCAGGTCTGGGTAAGCCTCCACGCTGACCTTCAGTCCTGCCAGAGCGCTTGAGAGTTGGTTGTCAGCCTCGATTTTGTCATTGATGTTGGTAGCGCCCATAGCTGCTGTACGTGCTGCAGTAATCTTCTCCAGCAGTTCCTTCTCATGAGCAGCATAGCCCTTTACGGTAGCCACGAGCTGTGGCACGAGGTCATAGCGCTGCTTGAGTTGCACGTCGATGTTGGCGAAAGCATTCTCGCGATTGTTGCGAAGTCCTACCAGATTGTTGTAGATAGCGATAGCCCACAGTGCGATGACTGCCACGACTACCAAAACAATAATTAATGTTGTACTCATAATACCTTTAATATTTAATGTTCAATGTTCAAAAGTCCTCATCAGAAATCTCAGCATCCTCGAGCGACAGTTCGTTCTCGGGGTCCTCATCGTATGTGGTGCGATAGCTCTCTTCTGTGAGTGACTCATCATCGAGGTCATCGTCATCCTCGTCTTTGTCGTAGTAAGTATCCTCTACCTCTACGTCTGCATCGTCGTCACCAGCTTCATCAGCGTCCAGAGGTCGCTCTTCCGGCTCCTCATCGTCAAGAGGCTTGCGTAGCTTGGTCACCTTCGGCTTCACCTTTGCAAAGATAGCCTCTACCCATGCTCCCTTCTCTATCTCGAGTAGTTCGTAACCGTCATTGAGTTTTATCTCACACAGTCCGCCTGGCTTGTGCAGACGCTCCTTAGGCACTGTGGTGGTCGAAACGTCAAACCCATCGAGTATGATGTCCTTCACGCTCTGATTCAGACTATCCCAACCGCCTCCGAAGTTGCGGTCTATCACCTCCAGCAGCTTGGCAGCTGAGATATGGTGTATATTCTCGTAGTTGAGGTCGGTGATGCGATTGATGGGGTGCTTCTTGATAGCCCATTTCTGTTCCTTGTCCTTGATGGCTATGGAGCCCACCTGCATGCCTCGTGCCTCGTACTTGGCTATTATCTCCGGCTTATCGACCTTCACTTCTTCCATGTCGAATGCCGTACGTATGATGCCCATGTAGCGTTTCTGATTCTCCACTACATCATCCTCCTTGTCTGCGTTAGCCCACAGTGCAAAGATGTCACTCTCCTGCAAATCCCACACGTTTCCCTTGGTGAGGTTGCGCAAACACATCCTGTCAGTCTTTTCTTTCTTCATTATGCTCTATACTTTATACTCTATACTTAATACTCTATTCCACGTAATTTACCTTTACTACTATTACTCTGATTGTCTGATCGTCAGTATCGTTGGCCACCTTCGCTATATGCCAGTCGCCTGGGAAGAAGATGAAGAACTTATCCGGTTCAGAATCGAGAAACTTCGTGCGTTCCTTTTTATAGTCATAACGTATCACGTCTGGCTTATACACCGTATTGGGCACTGAGGTCGTATGATCCAGTATGCCAAAACGCTCCGTTCCCTTCACGCACCATTGGAAGTCGATGCCCTTGTAGTGGCTCTCGCTCTTGCGTTTCTCCAGAGGTTCGTTTTTGCTGTCCTCCACACTGATAACAAGATTCGTGCCAGGTATCTGCGACTTACCTTTTGGCACATTCAGCACATCAATCTCCTGCAGGTAGGCAAACATCTTCTGCCACGCCTCTGGGTTGCGCTGATACTGCTGATAGAAGTCCACAGCGTTCACAGAGCAGTGGGGTGATGCCTTGGTAAATCCATTGCGCCACTCGCCCTTCTTCATCCACTTCTTTGCCTTCTTCACCAGTGCTTTGTCAGCATACTCGTGGGTATAGACGGGACGCTGGGCCAGTGATGCTGTAGTTCCTGCTAACAGCATCAACGATACGCATGCTATGCATGCTACGATACGTGAGCGAAGCCCACTACGATACGGCTCTACGAGCCTACGATAACTCTTCATCTATAATCCTTTATTATCGTTGTTGTATATTCCCTTACCACGGTCTCCGGATTGGTCGTCACGAGACCTATGAGAGTGGCACCTGAGGCGAGTCCTGACTTGAGTCCGTTGACACTGTCTTCTAATACCAGTGTCTCCTCCGGCGTGCATGCAAATCGTGCCATTCCCTTGAGGTAACAGTCGGGGTCAGGTTTCGACTTGTCAAAGTCCTCGGCTGTCAGTATGTCATCAAAGAGCGACTTGAATTCCGGATGCTGCTCGTACACGCTCTCCATCTTCGCTCTGTTGCTACTGGTGACCACAGCAGTCTTTATTTTGTGCTTTTTTAGTAGTGCTATAAATTCCTCAAACCCAGCGATATACTCGTATTTCATTGAAGCTTCCCATGCATTCAGTCTGGCTATTATGTCTGACCATTCCTGCTTCGCTTCAGGGAAGAACGAGGAGAGAATTTCTGTCAGTACTCTGCCCTTTATCTGGTGCTCCATCCCTTGGGTGTCAGGACGGTAGCGCTCAAATTCCTTCTTCCAGAATATGGAGTATTGTCCCTCTGTGTCAAAGACCACGCCATCGAGGTCGAAGAGTGCGCATTTGTACCTATTTGATTCCAGTTCCAGCATATACAGGGTACAAAGTTAATAAGAAAGTTGAAAGTTGAAAGTTGAAAGTTGAAAGTTTCTTCGTTTTTTATGAATAATTAAGAAAAAAGTAGTACCTTTGCAAGTGGTATGGAACTAATAAAAAAATACTTCCCAAATCTGACAGATGAGCAGGAGCGGCAGTTTGCTGCCCTCGATGCACTCTATCACGACTGGAATGCGAAGATAAATGTCATCTCGCGCAAGGACATCGACAACCTCTACGAGCATCATGTGCTCCACTCGCTTGCCATCGCCAAGGCACTGCGCTTCAAGGCTGGCACGCGCATCATGGACTTCGGTTGCGGAGGTGGTTTCCCTGGCATTCCCCTCGCCATCATGTTTCCAGAGTGTCAGTTTAAGCTCATCGACGGCACAGCCAAGAAAATCCGTGTTTGCAACGAGGTAGCCTCAGCCATAGGACTGAAGAATGTTATAGCCGAGCAGCGCAGAGGCGAGGAAGAGAAGGGCATGTTCGACTTCGTGGTTTCGAGAGCCGTTATGCCCCTACCCGATATGGTGAAGATAGTTCGTAAGAACGTTAACGTTAACCCTAACGCTAACCATAACGCCCTTCCCAACGGTATCCTCTGCCTGAAGGGAGGCGACCTGCAGGCAGAGCTCCACCCCTTCCGCAACATAGTGGAGCAGACTGACCTCAGCAGCTGGTTTGACGAAGAATGGTTTAAGGAAAAACACCTCATCTACCTGCCTTGCTAAGGGGCGAGCAGGACTTGAAAGAACGAAATAGCGAAATAACAATAGCTTAGAGCATAGCTTTTCCTCGTGAAGGCTATGCTTTTTTGTGCCCTTGCATTGGTTTTATGTAACAAAACAAGTTAGTTTATATAACAAAGTAACTTAGTTTGTTGAACAAAGTAGGTTAGTTTGTTAAACAAAATAAGTTAGTTTGATGAACAAAGTAAGTTAGTTTGATGAACAAAGTAAGTTAGTTTGATGAACAAAGTAAGTTAGTTTGATGAACAAAGTAAGTTAGTTTGTTATTTAATGTAGGTTAGTTTGATAGATAAAAGCTTGGCTACAAGAGGTAAAAGCACGGCTAAGAGAGACAGAAGTTAAGGTAGGGAGCAAAAAAAATTTTGTTTTCTGTTAAAAAATTAGTACCTTTGCACATTATATATATTGACCGTTTATGATAAACATAAAGACCGTACAATGTAACATGCTCGACGAGAACTGTTACATAGTGAATGACGAGACAAAGGAGTGCATGATAGTGGATTGTGGCGCGATGGGCATCTTTGAGGAGACGTTCATCAAGGACTACATCAAGGAGAAGGGCCTGAAGCCTGTGCTCTATGTGCTGACACATGGGCATTTCGACCACATCATGGGCTCTAAGTTTGTGAAGGATGTTTATGGCTTGCAGCCTGTGATAAGCGACAGGGATGCTGAGATGTATAAGAACTTCAAGCAGGATGCCAGGTCGTTCGGCCTTGAGGTGGACTACGACCTGCCTGTCATAGGCCGTTGCGTGAATGATGGCGATGAGGTGAAGTTTGGCTCTCACACATTCAAGGTTATCCACACCCCTGGCCACTCTCAGGGCAGTGTGGTGTATTACTGCGCCGAGGAAGACGTTGCCTTCACTGGCGACACCCTCTTCCGTGGCAGCATCGGCCGTACCGACCTGCCTGGCGGCAGCATGTTTCAGATTATCCAGTCACTCCGCATGCTCACCCAGTTGCCTGACGCCACCAAGGTCTATCCAGGCCACGGCCTCGAGACCACGATAGGCTACGAACTGGCGAGCAATCCGTATCTTGATAGATAGAAGATGGAGGTGGAGAAAATCATAATGGGCATCGACCCCGGAAGCAACGTCATGGGCTACGGCATACTGAAGATCGTAGGCAAGAAGGCGGAGATGGTGGCGATGGGCGTCATCGATATGAGGAAGGTGGGCGATGCCTACCTCAAACTCGGACATATCTACGAACGGGTGACGGGCATCATCGATGCTTACCTGCCCGACGAGATAGCCATCGAGGCACCCTTCTATGGCAAGAACGTGCAGTCGATGCTCAAACTGGGGCGCGCTCAGGGTGTAGCCATCGCTGCTGCCACCCAGCATTCCGTTCCCGTGCATGAATACGTTCCCATGAAGATAAAGATGGCGATAACGGGCACTGGCGGAGCATCCAAGGAGCAGGTGGCAGGCATGCTGCAACGCATCCTGAAGATAGCCCCCGAGGACATGCCGAAGTTTATGGATGCCACTGACGCCCTCGGTGCCGCCTATTGCCACTTCCTGCAGATTACCTCTCCCGCTGGCGCCGCTGACGGCAAGCACTACAGCAGTTGGAAGGATTTCGCTAAAAAGAAAGGACTCGTATGATAATAAAAGTAAAAGATGGAGTAACCCGTATGCCCGAATGGAGGTTGCCCGAACCTGCAAACTTCGAACTGAAAGATGGCGAACACATCGCTATCGTGGGCCCCAACGCCAGCTACAAGACCATGCTGGTCGATATACTGACAGGCAAGCACCCACTGCTGATGCAGAACGTGGAGTATGACTTCTCGCCCAAGACCTCAAAACTGGCGTCAGACAATATCAAGTACATTACCTTTCGCGATACCTACGGAGGCGACAACGACCGCACCTACTACCTGCAGCAGCGATGGAACCAGACGGAGATAGACCCCTCCACACCTACGTGCGGCGAACTCCTGGAGAAGGCCTTCCTCGCTGCTGGTGAGGACACTGAGGAGCGCCGAGCCTTTCAGCAGCACCTCTACGACATCTTCCATCTCCACTACCTGCTCGACAAGTACATCATCCTGCTGTCCTCTGGCGAACTGAGGAAATTCATGCTCTGCCGTTCGCTGATGGGCGACCCCCGAGTGCTCATCATGGACAATCCCTTCATCGGTCTGGACAAGGAAACCCGTCAGCAACTCCGTGAGGTGCTCGAGACCGTCAGCCGTGAGCGCTCCCTGCAGATTATCCTCGTACTGGCGAAGGAGGAGGATGTGCCGAAATTCATAACAAATACTCACAAGACTCACCCCCTACCCCTCTCTGGCCACTCCGTTAGCGAGGGGAGTAATGTGCACCTGACTGATGAAATAAAAAATGACATTATAAATCTGCCCTACGCAGACGATGGTAACTTCTCCCCTCTCTCACAGAGAGGGGCTGGGAGTGAGTCTGTAGTCGTTCAAATGAACCACGTTACCATCCAGTACGGCGACCGAGTGATACTCAAGGACCTCGACTGGACGGTGAGGAACGGTGAGCGTTGGGCTCTCTCTGGACAGAACGGAGCAGGCAAGTCCACCCTCCTCTCACTCGTATGTGCAGATAACCCACAGAGCTACGCCTGCGATATCACCCTCTTCAACCACAAGCGAGGCAGCGGCGAGAGCATCTGGGACATCAAGAAGCACATAGGCTACGTATCGCCCGAGATGCACCGTGCCTACAACCGTGACATGCCCGCCATACGCATCGTGGCATCAGGACTCAAGGACTCCGTGGGGCTCTATGTCAAACCCTCAGCTGGCGACTACGACATCTGCCGTTTCTGGATGCGAGTCTTTGGCATCGAGGACCTCGCAGAGCGCACTTTTCTTAAGCTATCCAGTGGCGAACAGCGCATGGTGCTCCTCGCTCGTGCCTTCGTCAAGGACCCCGAACTCCTTATCCTCGACGAACCCCTCCACGGTCTTGACAAGGAGCGAGGCGAGATGGTGAAGCAGATTATCGACGCCTTCTGCGAGAGGAAGAACAAGACCCTCATCATGGTGACCCACTACGAAGAGAACCTCCCCCGATGCATCACCCATCGTCTCTTCCTCAAGCGTCACGCTTAGTTTTTGTACAACATTTCAAAGATCGCAAATCCCACGTCTGGAATTTCTACTTGCAAAGGTACCTCTTTATACGTACGTGCGCAAAGAAAGCGAGGTTTTTAACATCTCACAGAGCCTGCTTATCTCCCTTTGCAGAAAACTTAGCAACAGCCGAAAAACTCTTAGCTCCAGCCGACCCTTGCTAAGCAACTATATTTGCCCAAATAATCAGAGAAAATACCCCGTCGTGCTAAAATGTGCGACGGGATTTTTAACATTATTACTTTTATTACAAAAGTT
>CAJODK010000041.1 GCA_905233245.1 uncultured Prevotella sp.
CGCCTATGCCGCCTTCGACACCCTCATAACGCCCCAGCACATGCGCCGTCACATGCAGCAGACGGCCACCGACCTCCAGAGCGAGTTTGGCGAGACATTCCCCGAACTCCTCTATTCCGACCCCATCGGCATGCGCGACGTCCTCATGCAGCAGATGTCCGCACTCATGCAGTCCACCGGCGGCAGTTACCAGACCATCGACGGCCATTTCTTCGTGCCCGACTCCACCGTCTGCGTAGCCTTCATCTCCCCAGCCTTCTCCGCTACCAACACCGGTCAGGGCTCCCAACTCTTCATCAATCTCAACCAGCTCATTGAGCAGTTTCAGAAGACCCACCCCGACGTCAGGATAAGCTACTACGGCACCCCCGCCAGCGGCTACTACAACTCCTCCACCATCAAGGGCGACCTCACCACCACCATCGCAGGTTCGCTCGTGATAGTCCTCATCTTCCTCTTCGTATGCATGCGCAATTGGAGCACCATACCCCTCCTCATACTCCCCGTCACCTTCGGAGCACTCTTCGGACTCACCCTCATGTACTTCATCAAGGGACAGTTCTCGCTCCTCGCCCTCGGCATCGGCGCCGTGGTGCTTGGTGTCGCTATGAGCTATGTGCTCCACGTCCTAGTACATTATAAATACGTCGAAGACCCCGAACAGGTGCTGCGCGACGAGACCAAACCCGTGCTCCTCGGCTGCATCACCACCATCGGTTCCTTCATGGGCCTCATCTTCATCAAGACCGACCTCCTGCAGGACTTCGGACTCTTCGCCGCCTTCGCCATCGTAGGCACCACCCTCTTCTCCCTCATCTATCTCCCCCACCTCATGACGATGGAGAAGAACAAGGTCAATCACCGCGCCTTTGCCCTCATTGACCGTCTCAACAACTACCCCTTCGACCGCAAGCGCCCACTCCTGTGGGTCATCGCCCTCGTCACCCTGTCCCTTGTCACCCTCTACATCATCAAGGGCACCAATTTCGATGCCGACATGGGCAATCTCGGCTACCTCTCCGACAATACCGAGTACGCCGAGAATCTCCTGCGCAGCAAGACACACTCCGACGACAAGACCAAGTACTTCGCCTCACAAGGCAAGACCATGGAGGAAGCCATCAGCAATTTCTCCATCCTCTCTCACAAGCTTGACTCCCTCCAGCAGCTTGGCCTTGTCAAGGAGTACACCCATACCAATGCCATCTTCGTGCCCCTCGCCGTGCAGCAGCAGCGCATCGACGCCTGGCGAACCTACTGGACACCAGAGCGCATCGCCCGCATCCGCACCCTCATAGCACAGACGGCACCCTCGGCAGGCCTCTCCCCCGCTGACTTCCAGCCCTTCTACGACCTCGTCAGCGCCGACTACGAGCCCACCCCACTCTATGAAGCCGACATCATCCCCTACGGCTACCTCTCCACCCTCATGGAGCAGACCGCCGCAGGCGAGTACCTCTGCTTCACCTCCGTCCGTTGCGAGAACGACTCCGTCCGCGGCAAGCAGACCCCCTACAACCGCATCTGCGACGCCATCGCCAACGAGCCCAATATGATAGTCCTCGACACCTATTACTACACCACCGACGGCCTCAATGACCTCAACCACGATTTCAATATCCTGCAGTGGGTCAGCATGGCGTTCGTCTTCGTGGTGCTGCTGCTGTCCTTCCGGTTCAATTGGAAGTACACCCTTCTCGGTTTCGCCCCTATCCTCCTCTCCTGGCTCATCGTCCTTGGCGCCATGGCACTCTTCGGAGTCCGCTTCAATCTCGTCAATATCATCATCTCCACCTTCATCTTCGGTATCGGTGTCGATTACTCCATCTTCATCATGAGCGGACTGATAGGTGAGTCCTCTCTCCTCTCTTTCCACAAGACCGCCATTTTCTTCTCCGCTGTCATCCTGATAGTCACCGTGGCGTCGATGCTCTTCGCACTCCACCCCGCTATCAAGAGCGTAGGCTTCGCCACCCTTGTCGGCATGCTCTCCGCCGTCATCCTCTCCTACGTCGTACAGCCCGCCATCTTCAGGATGATAAAGCGCGAGCGCTAAGCGCTAGGCGCACGATACGGCACGAAGTGCCTACGATAACTAAAAAAGCCGAGCCCATAAGAGCTCGACTTTTAAATCTCCCCTCTCTAGCGTAGCGGCAAGAGAGGAGGTTGGGGGTGAGTCTATTCGAACTTAAAAGTTCGGCGATGCCACGGCGTCAGCCCGTGCACACGTATCGCCTCGCGATGCTTCTCCGTCGGATACCCCTTGTTCGATAGCCAGTCATACTGCGGAAATTCGACCGCCAGTTCATCCATCAGATCATCACGATACGTCTTCGCCAGGATACTCGCCGCCGCTATGGAGAGGTACTTCCCATCCCCCTTCACTATACACTGGTGCGGCAGAGGGAATACCCCCTCTGTGGGGTAGTACGGGTCGAAGCGATTCCCATCTATTATGAGACATTCAGGAGCAGGATTGAGCTGTGCTATGGCACGATGCATAGCGAGGAACGAAGCATGCAGAATGTTTATCTTGTCTATCTCCTCAGGCGAGCAGGAGCCCACTGCCCATGAGATGGCATCCTGTTGTATTATGGAGCGCAGTTCGTGACGTTTTTTGTCGGAGAGTTGTTTCGAGTCGTTTAGGTCGGGGTTAGTATAGTCCGGAGGGAATATCACCGCCGCTGCGAACACCGGTCCCGCCAGACACCCACGTCCAGCCTCATCACATCCCGCCTCTATCATCCCCCTATGGTACTGACTTAATAACATTCCTTATTGTAGTTTGAAAGTAACTTGTTTTACTAAACGGAGGTGATAATGTTTATTTTTGTCAGAAGTATCAATTAAAACTTGTCCATTATTCTGGTATTTATTCCATGAAAAGGCATTAGTACAGTCATCACAATAATATGGATTGTTCCCGTCGTAGGGATATGATATTTTTGTGACTTCTTTTATTGCTTTAGCTAAGTTAGTCAGTCCAGACTCCTGAGACCTTATTTTATTATACTGCTCAAGCGTTGGTACACTCCAGCCTGTAATATCGCCTTCTGAATATTCAGCTATATTGTCTAGTTCACAATCTTGCTTTGAATAGAATAGCCCTTTATTTCCATCAACATAAGCTAACACATGACCTTCGAATGCAATTCCTGACTCAGTCGGAATTGCGCTTACAAGGTATGTTTCACCATCTGCATCGATAGTGCCACCTCCATCTCCACTACCTATAGGAGTTAAAGTAAGTGTCTCATTGATTTCAGCATCCCAATCGCCCATCGTCACATTTATGGTAAGATTGTTGCTACCTGTATTTGTACCTGCACCATTGAAGTGGTACGGCGTGCCAGCAAACAGTTTAGCATTATATGTAGCGATGTATGACTGCGTGGTATTGTCTGCAAAGGTCTGCGTGAAGGTCAGGGTGGTTGGTGCGCTCACGCTTGGAAAAACGTATGCCACATCTGACTTCCATGTTGTGCCATCACTTTGCTCAGTTAGTTCGAGAGTTGTCGTAGAACTTCCGTCATATTCACCTTCTATGGTCAGGGAATTCCTAAGATTCCCAATCTTTACACTTACAGCAGTGACTTCTATCGGCACGTTTTCCATTGTTACATCCACTGCTGCCACAGCGTGGGCCATAAACAACGATAACTCTGCATCATCATCTATCTTTTTCTGCATATTTCCAAGCATTACAGGTTGAGTAAAGTACCCGTTTTCTGTTGTTACAACATTGCTTGAAGGTACGTCGCTTTCGCTTGCAGTTTCTCCAGCTAAGGCATAGAAAGTAAAATCTCCAGACCTCAATGACAGATTCACAGATGAACCATTATCGGTTATACTAGCCTTACTCTCCACTAGCCCATCGTCATTCACAGCATAGACAGTGAGGGGCATGGGAATGCTGGTGCCACTACCACTTTTTGATGTAATCTTCACGCTGTAGGTGTCGTCGTTAGTTGCATTGGCATATTCGCCAAGGTCTATTTTTTGGCAAGAGGCCAAGATACATGTTAAAAGAGGAAGAGTGATGACTCTGAGGAATGTTACATTGGTATATTTCATAGTTCAATATTTTTTACTCATGCAAAGTTACTAAAAAGTTTCGAATAGACAAAGTCGCCTCACATTTTTTTTGCGATTGATTTTGCTTACAGCCAAAAACTGCAGGAACGTAGGTCAACGTTTTCAGTCGCAGAAACGATGCTTTTATTCTTTCTTGCAATGCATTTTCTTCACTGCATTCATCAAAAATATGGGGGAAAAGTGAAAAATGTTTAAGGTTTATTTGCATATATGGCGGAAAAGTTGTAATTTTGCAAAGATTTTGTACAAATTTAAGAGTGGAATAAGGATAATATAAGTTATTAACAATAAAGTAAGTATGAAAAAGGTCGTAATGGCTCTGGCATGCTGCATAGCTGCCATCACCGCAAACGCTCAGGAAGAGGGCGGTTTCTACGGTAACAAATTCTTCGACAACTGCTACATCGGCGTTAATGCCGGTATAGGCGCTGGTACTACCCACAACAGAATCTTCCATAACGTGAACTGGAACGCCGGACTGCGCCTGGGTAAGTTCTTCTCTCCTATCTTCGGTTTCGGTATCGAGGGTAATCTGTTTTTCAACAACCGTCACGGGGCTTATACCAACCCTCAGGGTGGACACAACCTCTCCGGCGGCACTACAGTGCACTACTCTGAAGTGGGATTCTACGGACAGGTGAACCTGATGAACGCTTTCTCTCTCTACCTGGGTGAGCCTCGTAAGTTTGAGGTGTTCTTCGTTCCTGGTTTCTCTTGGGGTCATAACTTCGGTAACAACCCTACTCCGGAGGGCACAAAGCTGAACACACTGAACAGCAAGCTGGCATTTGACTTCGCATACAACTTCGGTAAGTACCAGGAGTGGCAGCTGTACCTGGAGCCTTCACTGAACTACTGCATCGCCGGTGTGGATCACGAGAATGAGGAGCGTACCAACAAAATCGTGAAGTATAACATCAACAACTCCTTCATACAGCTGAACGTGGGTCTGGTGTATAAGTTCAAGACTTCTAACGGTGCTCACAACTTCATGCTGGTGGAGTCTTGCGACCCTATGGAGCTGGATGAGCTGAACGAGCAGATAAATGACCTGCGCGCTCAGGACAGCCTGAAGAATATCACTATCGACAACCTCAGCAAGGAGGTGGCTGACCTGCAGGATGCTCTCAACGAGTGTAACAAGAGACCTCAGGTGGTGGCACCAGTGGAGCCTAACCTGCCTGCTATTTTCTACCCAGTGAACAAGGCGGTAATATCTGCTGCACAGGCTCAGAATGTACAGATAGTGGCTGACATCCTGAAGAACCATCCTACCTACACTCTGGAGGTGAAGGGTTATGCTTCACCAGAGGGTTCTCACGACAACAACAACCTGCTGGCTGACCGCCGTGCTATGGCTGTGAAGGAGATGCTGTGCATGAAGTATGGTATCGCTGCTGGCCGCATACAGGCTCAGGGTGTGGGCGAGACGGACTCGCTCTTCGAGACCTATGAGTTTAACCGCTGCGCGCTGTTGTTCCTGAAGAAGTAAAAAGAGGGTGGCCCCCCTCTGTCAGCAAGCTGACATCTCCCCCAAATGGGAGATGGATGTGCAGAGGGGATTGCTACTATAAATAAAAAAACCGAGCTCGAAAGGGCTCGGCTTTTTTTGCTTTAAACAAAAACACAGGAATAAAAAGAAAGAGCTTAGCCCTTGGGACTAAACTCTTCTTCTATCTGATTGAGCATCTTGAAGGTGGCCTTGATGGCGGCTTCTGTCTGGTCGGCATCGAGGGCACGTGTGCGGAGGAGCCTGCCGTCCTTCATGCGCCACGTAATCTGCGTCTGGACGAGGGCGTCGGTGCGTCCGCCGGGGGGGATGGTGACGGCGTAGTTTTCGAGCATGGGGAAGGTGCGTCCGAGTACTTCCTTATAGATGTAGCGGAGTGCCTTGACGAATGCGTCGTACTGTCCGTCGCCGGTGGCATCGGCTTCGTAGCGCTTGCCGTCGATGGATATCTTGATGGCGGCATGGGGCTTGAGGCCGTAGGAGAGGGAGACCATATATGCCTTGAGGCGCACGCGGTCTTCGGGCACGGAGTGCTTGAGGACGTCGGCAACGATGAAGGGGAGGTCTTCCTGTGTGACGAGTGCCTTGCGGTCGCCGAGTTCCGTGATGCGCTTGGTGACCTTCTTGGTCTGTTCGGGGGTGAGGTCGAGGCCGAGCTCCTGAAGGTTCATGACGATATTCGCCTTGCCTGAGTTCTTGCCGAGGGCGTATTCGCGCTTTCTGCCGAAGCGCTCGGGGACGAGGGCATTGTAATAGAGGCGGTGCTTATTGTCACCGTCGGCATGGACGCCGGCGACCTGGGTGAAGACATTGTCGCCTACGATGGGCTGATTGGGGGCGACTGCGATGCCGCTGTAGCCTTCCACGACATGGGACACCTCATTGAGCATGTCTTCCTGTATGGAGGTCTCGACACAGAGTTGGTCGTGGAGCACTGCCTGCACTGAGGCGAGGGGTGCATTGCCGCAACGCTCTCCGAGGCCGTTGACGGTGACGTGGAGTCCACGTGCGCCGTAGGTGACGGCGGAGAGACTGTTGCCCACGGCGAGGTCATAGTCGTTGTGGGCATGGAAGTCGAAATGGAGGTCGGGGAAGCGCAGCGTCATCTCCTTGAAGTACTTTGCCGTCTCCTTGGGCGTCAGCACACCGAGGGTGTCAGGGAGCATGAAGCGTCGCACGCCGCTGTCCTGCAATGCCTCGACCATGTGATAGACATACTGGGCATTGTCGCGCATGCCGTTGCTCCAGTCCTCGAGGTATAGATTGACGGCGAGTCCCTTGTCCTGCGCCAGTTTTATATTGGCACGCACATCGGCGATATGCTCGTCGGGGCTCTTCTGGAGCTGATGCAGGCAGTGGTTCTCGCTGCCCTTGGCGAGCATGTTTATCACCTTGCAGCCGCAGGAGACAATCCAGTCGATGGATGCTCCGCCATCCACGAAACCTAGCACCTCGACGGAGTCGAGACGACCGAGCTGGTTGGCATAGCGGCATATCATGGTGACGGCATCCTTCTCGCCCTCCGAGACGCGTGCGGATGCTACCTCGATGCGGTCCACCTTGACGTCACGCAGGAGAAGACGTGCAATGCTCAGTTTCTCGTGGGGCAGAAAACTCACTCCATTGGTCTGCTCTCCGTCTCGGAGAGTGGAGTCCATAATCTCTATTTTTGTCAGCTTGTTTGTCATTCTGTAATACAATATTGTGCAAAGGTACAAAAAGTTTCTGAATAAAGTGTACACTGTATTCAGAAAATTACCATTGTAACCAAAATCAAAGGTCCCGACACAAACGTGCCAGGACCTTCGGAATATGTGTATGTGGGGATTATCCTTTATGGAACGATGAACTTCACGCCGTCCTTGATGTAGAGACCAGCAGGGAGATTGGTGCCGTTCATGCGCTGACCATCGATAGAGTAGATGATGCCGTTACCAGCACGCTGTGCCTCACCAACAACCGTAACGCCTGTTGCCTCATCCTCAAAGTCAGCATCCAGAGCATTGGAAGATGATGATGGGGTGAACACCAGTTTGGTGATGGTCTGACCGCCGCTTACGAAGTATGCGTAGTATGTCTTGCCAGAAGTAACACTAGCTGATACCTGACCTGTAGCACATGTAGCGGTAGCGATAGGAGAGCCTACTGCTGTGCCGATAGCTGATGTGCGGCTGTTGTCAGAAGCGTTGTTAGACTGGAAGTAAACGGTCAGTGTACCATTGCTTGATGGTGTGTACTTGATGTAACGGATGCTTGAAGAAGAAGCGCCGTTACAGTGGAAACCATTCTTGTTGACATAGTCCTTGGTGTAGCTTGAAGTAGTGTTGCCCACAAGGGTCAGGCCATTGTAAGAGTAGTTGTAGTTGTCGCCTGCGAGGGTAACAGTAGAAGAGAACTGGCTGAAGTCCCATGTAGTAGCCGTAGCCTCAGAAGTCTTAGGAATGAACTTCACTGCATATACGTAAACGCCGCTTGACTCGTCGGTAGAGATGGTGACGGTGGTATTGCTGGATGTAGATGGGTAGAAGGTAGAGCTTACAGCACCGTTAGGAGTAACGGCAGTAGTCTTGCTCTTTGTGCCATCTGTAATCACGAGGTTACGTGTAGCAGAGCTGTTGGTGTGGTATGCGTAAACTACTACGTAGTGAACGCCAGTAACATTGAAGCTGAGCGTGCGTACGTTCTTTACCTGAGCAGCAGCGCATGCTGTCTTGGATGATGTAGAACCAACAGCCTCTGTTGATGGGTTGATGTAACCTACAGTACCAGTGGTAGAGAAAGATGTGACGTTGTTGTTAGAAATCCAGTTGGCAGAAAGACCGCTTGCAGTGAAGTCGGTGAAGATAGTCTGGCTGCTGATGCTCTTGTAGGTAGAAGCTGTGCTTGAGCTGCTTGAAGAGCTAGAAGAGCTTGAGCTGCTTGATGAGCTTGTAGAACCAACTGTAACTGCTGTGCTTGCTGTGCCGAAACCACCCATTGAGTTAGCTGCACGTACAGTGTAAGAACCTGTTGACGATGCGGAGTAAGAGGTAGAAGTGGTGATGGCAACGTATGAGCCACCCTTCTCGATGAGGTATGCCTTGGCACCGCTTACTGCCGACCATGAGAGAGTAGAACCGCTCACGCTAACTGTAGGTGCAGAGAGCTGCTGACAGTAGTTGTAAGCCTCATTACCCCATGAACCGAGGATATTGGTCAGGCCATAGTTGGAAGCGCTAGACAGGTAGAGAGACTCAGAACCTGATGCACCACCGAGTGCACTGATAGAGTGAGAGGTGATAGCAGAACCGTTGTATGTGTTGTTATACTCGTGGAAACGGAGTACGAGACCAGAGTTCATCGTTGTCCAGCCTGCAGAAGCGGGCTTGATAGAGAACTTGGTGTTGAGCCATGCAGATGCTGGGCTGTTCTGCCAAGGACGACCGAGGAAGTAAGTGCCAGCCTGTGAAGACTCACCGCTGATGCCGCAGTAGTGGAATACGTAACCCTTCTCTGAAGAGTAGGTAGAAGGAGCTGTGATAACGTCACCAGATGTCTTGTTGCTGCTGTTCTGACAGTAGATGTTTACTGAGTTGAAGAAGATAGAACCAGAACCGCAGATGAAGTCTGTAGTACCCTTGATGTAACCACCCTCGAAGTAACCGAGCATGCCCTCAGAACCGTTAGACCAGTATGTGTCCTGTGTGCCGTCGAGAGTCACGTTCTTCATTATATTCTTTGTACCGTGATCCCACCATGCTACGCTGCGCTCAGCCTTTGTAGAAGAACTGTATGGAGCGCGGCACTGGAGGGTGATGTCCTGCATGTAGATGTTGCTGCCAGTGGTGTAGAGAGTTGCTGTGGTGCCGAGTCCCTCAGTAGATGGGGTATTCTTGATGATTACACCGTCGCGGCTCTCACCTATGATGCTGACGTATGATGACACCTTAGTATTATATGTAGTGCCGAGGTTGTAAGTACCGTTAGGCACGAAAATGTATGCACGCTTGCTGGAAGAAGCCTGGCTGTTGGCTGTAGAGATAGCAGAGAGCAGAGAAGAAGCACTGCCTGCTGTCACTACGATGTAGCTTGAAGATGTAGAAGCGCTTGAGCTAGAAGAACTGCTTGAGCTTGAAGAGCTTGAGCTGCTAGATGAGCTAGAGCTAGAAGAAGAGCTAGAAGAACCGCTCTCAGATACAGAACCAGAAGTAGAAACGGTCAGTGTAGCACCTGCGTAGCTCTTCAGGTCAGAGTATGCTGTAGAAGCAGACAGTGTAGAGTAGCTGTAGCCAGGAGAAGACACGCTGCCTGAATTGGTCATGTAAGAAGAAGGACCAGAGCAGTTGTTGAACTTGCAAGCGTTGGTACCGCCGTAGTTCTGGTAGAATATGAAGTTCTTGCTTGAAGAAACGCGCTTAGAAGGAGTGATGAAGTAGCAACCGTCGAAGAGAGCAGTAGCATTCTGTGGGCCAACGAAGTAGTGAGAATCGTCAGAGGTCCATGCACAGTTGAGGAAGTGGAGGTATGCGTTACGGCAACGTGCCTGACGCTCTACACAACCAGAATCCCACCAGCAGTATGCCCATGTCATAGAGAACTGACCGTCAGATGGCTTGTCTGAAGAAGAGGAGCCGATGAGGTTAGAGAAACGGTGGTCGTCAGTACCGCCAGAGCCGCCTGCCTTAGGTGACTTGAGGTAGCGGAAACGACACCATGAAACGGTGATATTGTCGGTCAGGCCCTTGCTGTCGAAGTTACCGTCGCAACCATCCTGGAAGTCGCAGTGGTCCACCCATGCCTTGGTTACGCCGTCGAAGCAGAGGTTATCCCAACCGTCGCAGTCGTATGCGCCAGGGCCTACGAAGGTGAGGTTGCGCAGGATGATATTGTTAGAGCCTTTCTTGAAATACAGGATACCAGAGTTGGAAGAGTTCTGCTGGTTAGAGATGAGCTTTATGCCCTTCACAGCCATCAGAGTCTTGTTGGTAGCCTGAACAGAGATGTGATTAGTCACAGTGATGTCCTTGGTGATGATAATCACCTTAGAGCCAGAAGCCTTGAGAGCGCTCTCAAGATCTGATGCAGAAGTAACGAGAGTTGGGGTAGCAGAACCACCACCTGTCACGCCAGCAGCGAAACCGAATGCTGACGACTTGTACGCACTTGAGCCAGCAAATGCTGACAACGAGACTACGCTCATAACGAGACACAACAGTCCCACAATAAAGCCACGCTTCATAAAGTTGTAAAAATTGGTTAGTTAGTAAAAATAATAGTTGGTTTTGAAATTTGGGTGCAAAGGTACTAATTTTATTTCATATAACCAAGAAAAAACAAAAAAAAATGCATCCTCGCTTGAGTGCAAAAGTTCCAATAAGAAGTGCGAATAGTTTTCAGGCATAAGCCTAAGACTATGAAAACACTCGGGGAACGCCGTCGGCAAGGGGCAGAAAGCCCCGA
>CAJODK010000042.1 GCA_905233245.1 uncultured Prevotella sp.
TGAGGGAGCTGGTATGCCCATGCCTAAAGTAGAGAATTTCTGTGGAGGTGTACAAGTAACCATCGAGCGCACTAAGTTTGTACAAATGACAAATGTCGGTGGTGGTATCACCAAAGATGTCACCAGTAATGTCACTAGTTTGTCACCAGTCCAACTTACTGACAGACAAAAGGAAATCAGCAAAATGATGCTAAACAATCCGCGTATTTCCGTTAAAGAAATGTCACTAGTTTTGTCACTAACGGAAAGGACTATCAAACGTGACGTTGCAGCTATGCAGAAGATGGGTGTATTAGTACGTGAAGGCAATACAAGTGCAGGTCATTGGGTTGTTATTAGAGAGAAAGAGTAATAAGGAGTTCCATCAGAAAAAACCTTGATAAAAAAGGTGCTTACTGGTATTACTGATATTACTGAATAATATGGCGAAAAATGGTTTGCGAACAAAAATAATGGGATTTGCGAACAAAATGAGAGAATCTATTATTGCAGAAAGATTATATTGGTGTTCGCGAAATGCAATTTTGTTCGCAAATTGTTCGCAAAACAAAGAAAAAGGAGCTGCATTTTTAATGTAACTCCTTGATTTTCAGCGTGGACCAGCCAGGGCTTGAACCTGGGACCTCCAGATTATGAGTCTGTTGCTCTAACCAACTGAGCTACAAGTCCTGCTATAGAATTTAGCGAGTGCACTAAGAAAAGTTGAAAGTTGAAAGTTGAAGGTTGAAAGTTGTACTCTCCTTTATATTTTTTTAACTCTTAACTCTTGATTCTTGACTATATCAAGTGATAAACATTGCCAGAAAGGGGTTTTACCATCCCTTTCATTTCGAGTGAGAAGAGCAGAGCGGTGAGTGCCCCTATTGGTATGGCGGTCTGTATGGCGAGAGCATTAGTCTGAAGGTCTCCCTGCTGCAGGGCATCCACCACCCGTTGTTCATCGGGAGAGAGAGAAGGGAAGAGTTGTCGTTCCACTCCATGACTGCGCTTTGCACTGACCACAGAAGCATCCTGCCACTGCAGTAGATGCATGATATCCTCTGCCGATGTGACGAGTGCTGCTCTGTTGTCACGTATGAGATTGTTGCACCCCTGACTATACTCCGCATTGACAGGACCTGGTACAGCGAGCACCTCACGATTGTACTCCTGAGCCATACGTGCAGTGGCGAGTCCACCGCCATGCGAAGCACTCTCGATGACCAGCGTGGCATCACTCATGCCAGCGATTATACGATTGCGCTGCAGAAAGTAAGGCGCCAGCGATCGTGTGCCGTGGAAGAACTCCGTCAGCACCCCGCCATTGCCAAGACACATACGGTTGGCCTCATTGCGATGCAGCGAAGGGTATAGCGTATCCTGTCCATGCGCCACGACGCCGACGGTAGAGAGTCCCCGGTCGAGTGCTGCGCGATGCGCATTGATATCCACTCCGTATGCCAGTCCGCTGACTACGAGAATATCAGGACGCTGCTGTGCAAGGTCCTTCACTATGTCATTGATGACCTGTCTGCCATACTGCGTACACTTGCGCGTACCTATAATACTTATGATGTGCTGCGCATTGAGGTCTGCTTTGCCACGCGTGAAGAGCACCATTGGGGCATCGGGACAGTGACGCAGGCGGTCGGGGTAGTCGGCATCGCTGATAGTGAGGATGCGCACATTATTCTTCTCGCACCACTCTATCTCCTCCTGAACTATCGCTTCCTCACTGGGGAATCTCCTGCCCAGCCTACTCAGCGCAGCCTCTGCAGACCCTTCTTCGTCATAAAGGGTCTTTATCTGTGCCAACCCGTATTGGGTAAGGGCAAGGTGAGCGAGGGTGAGTTCAGAGTTCACAGAGGTACTGGATTAGGGTTTGACCGACGGCTTTAAGGGTGTTTTTGTCAATATGCTGCATATCATCACTGACTGTATGCCACGTAGGTCCAAAAGCACTCTCCTCGCAGTCGGGATAGTAAGGCACGATGTCGATGGCAGGGATACCTGCCTCGTTGAGTGGTTTGTGGTCATCGGTGATATACCCTCCTGCAGAGTAAGGGAAGTAACTACCGTAGCCAGCATCGTTGGCAGCCTGCCACACCTCATCAATAATACTCTGGGCATAGTCCTTAGAGAAACGCTCCTGATAGAACTTTGCGCCCTGTCCGCCGACCATGTCGAGGTTTATGGCCCCTATCCAGCCTCCCCCCGCAGGGGAGGAGCCTATCTTTTTGGCGAAGTACTGTGCTCCGAGCGCCCATGAAGACTCATCCTGCTGGGAGTGCCACTGCGGAGTGCCATAGTCCTCTGCATCGAAACAGACGAAGTCAATGCCGACGTTAACGGGAACGGGAACGTTAACATTAACTGTCCTGGCGAGTTCGAGCATCACGGCGATGCCTGATGCACCATCGTTAGCTGCCATGACGGGAGTGTGATGGTTGGCCTCATCAGGGTCGTTGTCAGCCCATGGGCGGCTGTCCCAATGTGCTGTTATCATGATGCGCTGTTTCGCCTCAGGATTAAGCCTTGCTATGATATTAGTGAAATGCAGTGTATTGCCATCCCATGCCTTCACGGATGCCTTCTGCTCAGAGACCTCACACCCATACTGACGAAACTTACTCACAATCCACTCTGCACAGCGCTCATGCGCCTCACTATTCATGGTACGCGGACCGAAGGCACACTGCTCAGCACAATATACCATGGCGCTATCCTCGCAGAACGTAGGCCCAACGAGTTGTGGTTCACTCTCCTGAGTCGTCTGCTTCTTGCTTTGGCAGGAGAGCAGTATTAAGAGGAGTGATAAGGGAGTGATAAGGGAGTGAAAGGGGAGTGATAGGGACATTTCTATTTACAATTTTGAACTTGTGTAAGGAGGCGGAGCCAGTTACCACCCCATATCTTGCGTATATCCTCCTCGCTGTAGCGGCGTCGGAGGAGTTGGATAGTGAACTGTATCATCTCCGATGAGTCATTCATACCAAGCACTCCGCCATCGCCGTCGAAGTCGGTGCCTATGCCTACATGGTCTATGCCCATGATGTCTATGGCATGCTCCAGATGCCTGATGCCATCCATAATGTCAGCCTCACCCACTGTCTTGAGGAAACCAGGGTAGAAGGTGGTATGCGCTACACCGCCAGCCTTGGCGAGGGCACGCAGTTGGTCGTCGGTCAGATTACGCGGATGGTCACAGAGCGCACGGCAGTTGGAGTGCGAGCACACTATAGGTGTCTTGCTAATCTCAAGAGCATCATAGAAACTCTTCTCGCCAGCATGACTGAGGTCAACGAGTATGCCGAGGCGGTTCATCTCTGCGATTACCTTCGCACCGTACTCTGAGACGCCGCCATGAGTATTGTCAGTCTTTCGTGCAGAGTCGCAGATGTCGTTGTCTCCATTATGACAGAGGGTGATGTACGTGATGCCACGCTTAGCGAAGTGCTCCACATTGCTGATGTCACCATCCAGCGCTATGCCATTCTCTATACCCAGCACTATGCTCTTCTTGCCCTGCTGCTTATTGCGCAGTATCTCTTCCGTAGTACGCGCGAAGGCGAGATAGTCAGGAGCCCTGCCCACGAAATCCGCGATTTCATCGAATATATTGTCAGCATACTGCTTAGGATTGTCCGTGGGTTGTGGCAGATAGCACACCATCGTCACTGCATCCTGACGTCCCTCGGTCATCTTGTGCAGATCCACCTTGATACGCGGGTCACGCGAGAGGAAGTCCACTCTCTGCGGGAAGAACATCGGTGTATCGCAGTGCGTGTCGAGCGTTATGATACGTTCGTGTAGCATCTTTGCCTGCTGAAATTCCTCCGCCCTCTCCACGAGCCACTGGAATATAGGCAGCCCGTACTCTCCAAGCCATTCTGGATGCCACTGCACACCCATGATACTCTTGTACTCCGTGCTCTCCATCGCCTCTATCGCTCCGTCGGGAGCTGTTGCCACGGTACGAAATCGGTCTCCTGTATTGTCCACCACCTGATGATGGAAGGAGTTGACCATCAGTTCCTCACGCTGATACATGTCGTAGAGCACAGAATCTTTATCCAGACTGATGCTATGCGTCACCTCGCTGCGCTCAGCATCCTGACTGTGCTTGAGTCCCGATACATGGTCCTGTTCCACATGCCCTCCCAGTGCCATCGCCAGTGTCTGCATACCACGGCAGATGCCCAACAGGGGTATCTGGCGATTGTAGGCAAGACGTGTGATGAGCAGTTCGGCACTGTCGCGCACAGCATTGATGTTGTGCAGTTTGCTGGACGGTTCCTCTCCGCACCACAGTGGATTGTAGTCGCCCCCACCCGTCAGTATCAGCGCATCAAGATGCTCCAGCGTGTTGACCACCACGCTGACGTCCGTCACAGGCGGTATGATGACAGGCACACCACCTGCTGCCACCACCTGCTTATAGTAAGCCTCTCGGATAGTGGCGTCGATGTCGCTGTGATTCGCCGTCATACCAATGACGGGTTTCTTCCTTGCCTCAGGGAAACCCTTGTAGGCCTCCTCGGTGAGAGCATTGAGAGAGTACTGTTTCATTTATTCTTCTTCGAAATGTATGGGAACGTCACGCTTGATACTCTGGTCCAGTGATATGAGAGTCTCGGTAGATACCACACCGTCTATAGACTGCAGGGTGTCATTGAGCAGGCGCATGAGCTGTTCGTTGTCCTTCACGTAGGCCTTCACCATCATGGTGTAGGGGCCAGTAGTGAAATGGCACTCCACTATTTCAGGAATATCGATGAGTTTCTTCACCACATCCTTGTACATAGAGCCCCTCTCCAGCGTGATGCCCACATAGGTGCACGTACCGTAGCCCACCGCCTTAGGGTTGATGGAGAATCCGCTACCCGTGATGGTGCCACCCTCCTTGAGTCGCTCTACTCGCTGATGTACCGCAGCGCGTGATACACCACACATCTCAGCAACGTCCTTGAATGCTATGCGTGCGTTGCCCGAAAGGATAGACAGAATCTTTCTGTCCAGTTTGTCAGTTTTTTGCATATCTTATTTTTAAAGCTTTATTCTCCGCCTGTTCCATTATTTTTCTCTCTCCAGGCCCTTTGTCATTGATGCCACAGAGGTGCAGTATGCCATGTATGATTACTCGGTGCAGTTCCTCTCCGTAGTCTTTGTGGAGAAGTTCCGCATTGCTCTTCACCGTGTCCAGGCTGATGACCAGGTCACCATTGATGACGTCGCCCTCAGAGTAGTCGAAGGTAATGATATCCGTATAGTAGTCATGCTGCAGGTACTCGCGATTCACCTCCAGTATCTTCTCATCGTCACAGAAGAGGTAGCCCACCTCTCCCACCTTGCGTCCGTATGTGGCTGCCACCCTCCTGATCCACGCCGACGTCTCTCGTCTGCGTATCTTGGGCATCTGTATATTTTCGCTGTTGTAGGTAATCATGGCAAGAACTCACTGACGTCCCGTCCAAAGTGCTGCAATGTCCTTAGTATGCTGCTTGACAGAGTGGAATGCTCTGCACGGGCACAGAGGAGTACAGTCTCCAGTCCCTCACCCAGAATTCTGTTGAACTCTGCCTGGTCGCGCTCATACTCGTAGTCCTTGACGGAGCGTACCCCCTTGACTATCGCAGTAGCGCCATGACGCTGTGCCAGTTCTACCGTGAGGTCGGTGTATGCCTCAACAGTCACTTTGGGGTTGCCTTCGTATATCTCCTTGATGTGAGCCACTCGTGGGTAGATGTTCGAGTCACCCTTCTCGGGGTTGTACCCTACACCTATCACCACCTTGTCAAAGATAGTCAATGCCCTCTCCACTATGTCAGCATGACCTATAGTGAAGGGATTGAACGTGCCAGGGAAAATAGCTGTTTTCATTAGTCGAATAGTGATGGGTTCTGATTATTTGATGTATAGGCATTCTTGCCTAAGTGACGATATGCCAGGTCGGTGACTACTCGTCCGCGAGGAGTGCGCTTGAGGAATCCCTCCATGATGAGATATGGCTCATATACATCCTCCACCGTGCCAGCATCCTCACCCACTGCCGTAGCTATAGTGGTGATGCCTACAGGTCCGCCTCCGAACTTGTCGATTATCGTGAGCAGTATCTTATTGTCTATCTCGTCCAGACCGTAACCGTCGATATTGAGGGCACCGAGCGCCATTTTTGCTATCTCCAGATTTATGCTGCCGTCACCCTTCACCTGTGCGAAGTCCCTTACTCTGCGCAGGAGTCCGTTGGCTATACGAGGCGTTCCACGCGAGCGTCGTGCTATCTCGTCACATGCAGCATCGCTTATAGGCACCTGCAAGAGTCGTGCTGAGCGTCGTATTATCTTCGCCAGCGTCTTAGGGTCGTAGTACTCCAGATGCATATTGATGCCAAAGCGTGCCCTGAGCGGAGCCGTCAGGAGTCCCGAACGCGTCGTGGCGCCTATCAGCGTGAAGGGATTGAGGTCTATCTGTATCGAACGCGCCGACGGTCCCTTATCTATCATGATGTCTATGCGATAGTCCTCCATCGCTGAGTAGAGGTATTCCTCCACGATGGGTGACAGACGGTGTATCTCGTCGATAAACAGTACATCATTAGTCTCCAGCGATGTCAGCAGACCTGCCAGGTCACCAGGCTTGTCCAGTACCGGTCCCGACGTCACCTTGAATCCCACGCCCAGTTCGTTGGCTATGATATTGCTCAGCGTTGTCTTTCCCAGTCCCGGAGGTCCGTGCAGGAGAGTATGGTCAAGCGGTTCGCCACGATACTTCGCAGCCTCTACGAAGACCTGCAGATTCTCCACCACCTTCTGCTGTCCGCTGAAGTCATCAAACTGCAGAGGTCTGAGCGCCTTCTCGAAATCTTTCTCCGAATTGCCTACCTGTTCTGTATGTATATCAAAATCTTCTGTCATTTAATGCACAAAGGTAATAAAAAAAAATTACTCCTTCAATTGATTTATGGCAAGAATTCGGAAAATCTTTGCATTTTTTACCTTTTACAATTGTTCTACATTAGAAAAAAGAATAACTTTGCAGGAAATTTGCGCAATTTGTGTGCGCACACAACGGCTTTTGTAAGGCTTTTCGCAAAAAGTTGCAAAGATAGTGAAACAAAGATAAAAACTAAGCTAAGTATTATGTTTGGAAACGTTATGTCAAGGCTAAAAGCCATGTATTTCATGCTCGTC
>CAJODK010000043.1 GCA_905233245.1 uncultured Prevotella sp.
AAAAGTTGCAAAGATAGTGAAACAAAGATAAAAACTAAGCTAAGTATTATGTTTGGAAACGTTATGTCAAGGCTAAAAGCCATGTATTTCATGCTCGTCCTGTCTATGGTGAGCACAGTGGCGTGGGGTGCTGATGTACTCACCGTCACCCGTAATGATGATTCATGGAACGAGAGCACTTCGCAGTATGAGGTGGCAACTAAATTCTCTAAATTCAACGAACCTACCGTAACGGTGATGGATGGTTCAGACAACCACACCAACCGCTACAACATCACCTACACCATCCTGGCAAGCGACGAGAGCACCGAAGGTGCGGAGACAGTGGACGCACGTGGTGTCACCATCGTCACCGATGCCACTACTGGCACTTACGTAGAGAAGTACTATGGCGACGTAGTAATGGGCAACGCCGGTACGGTGTATGTCAAGATTATAGCTACGCCGAAGGCTGGTGGTGCCCCACTGACGCAGAACTACAAGGTGGTCATCTCTGCTCCTACACCTACCGTGACATTCACCCCAGTGTATTCCGCTCCTACCGAAGGAGGTCACTTTGGTACACTGACTCTCACTACAAAAAGAATCGAACAATGGGGCTCTTATATGTATGTAAAGGCCACTACCACTCTGCCTGCATGTCGTATCACATATACCTCTAATGGCAAAACCTACGATATAACCGACAATTTCACTATAACAGCAGAATATACAGGTACCAACAAGATTACCTTCAGCAGCAACAAACTGACCTACAGCAATAACAACTCCGAGACCGACAGCCCCGCTGATCTTGAGGGGACCGTGACCTATACATTCACTCCAAAGACGGGTTACGAAAACAGTTATGCTTCCATCGCTAATAAAGTTATCGACGTTCGTTTCAACGTATTGGGTGACGAGGAGAAAGGCACACTCACCATGTCTCTCACCCGTGACCACTTCAAGCAGGAGAATGTCACCTCTGCCGATGGCGCATACACTATACACGTATATAAATATGGTCAGAGCGACCTCGGCACCAACAACCATTACCAATATAAAACCCCAACACCATCGCTCCTCGCCAACGGCACAAAACTGCCCATCAATGGCAGAGGACAGGATGGCATGTGGGGAGATTTTCGTTTCATCTACAAGATAGTAGGCGACAGCACATACTACGATGACTGCGAATACAATTACTTCAACAGACAAGGTTCAATACAGGTGGCAGGAGAAAAGACTGACCTCAGCATCGGCGAATACATGTATCAGGTGGCTAAGCCTGGTCTTGTCAAGGTTGCCGTGTATCCCGTACTCGACGGAACCTGGAACGATAATGGTTATGGAGCAACCCTGAAGCAACTGTATGAACCCTACAAAGTGAATGACGTGCCCGTAACAATCACTGACAATGGTGCCACATACACCGCCTATGCTGCTCCACAGTATTTCTATATTGACGTGATGAAGCGCCAGCCCAATATTGTCATGACACCTAATCCTGACGATATCACCTTCGTGGCTGGCGATAAGATTACGATGAACAGCCGTTTCGACATTGCTGCTCACATGGATGATGATAGCAACGGTATCGAAGGCGACCTGAAGTTTGGTGCCAACACTGGTGGAGAGACAGACCACTTCGCATATTCCTTCTTTATCTCCGACCGCATGAACGAAAGAGTTATCAAACTGGAATGGGATAAGGCTGGTGACTGGAATGATAAGGAAGGCGACCAATTCTCTTATATTGACTGGTTCAAGACTGGTTATACCGATGGTGACGCTCAGCCAATACAGGTGGGCGACCTCATCAAGATAGGTACTATCAACGTAACAGCTCCTGCCGATGCTGACTTCAAGATAGCCAGTGTTACTCCAGAGAAGGGTACCATCATTGGTGAGACCGTGAATATCAACGGCATTAACGTCGTTGTCTCTCCAGGCAATATCGGCAAACTTTCGCTGATCAAGAAGGGTGAGACTGTTACTATTGACAGGTATGCACTGGTAACCGCAGAAAACAAGGAAGGACTGGAGGAAGGACACCCTTACCTCATTGACGGCGACTACGAACATGGTACGACATATATCTCCATGAAAGGCTACGGCAATGAGAACTGGACTATCACATTCAACGCCACTGGTATCTACAAGATACCTTACACAGCACGTCCATGGAACCACACCCGTTGGGACATATCAGATGCCAAGACCATGAGTTTCGACGTTAAGGTATCACCAATTGATACTAAGATTCTCTTGTCATATTATTACAGAGTAGCAAAGACCAGCGATACCGCGGTCACTGCACCATCTGACAAAGTGGTAGTGCCTGCATGGAACAACTACGATGTGACCGTAGAAGGTGGCTTCCGTGACCTCGGTGCAGAGCCTCCATACAATCACTTCAGCTATACCTTCACTGGCACACTGGATACCGACTACACCGTCTCTGACGGTGTGCAGACTCACAAGACCACCGGCAGTACACTGAACACTACAACCGGTGCAATCACTATAGGTGGCAATACCGGACAGTTTACCGTAAGTGTCAGCGCTACAGGCACCAACACTACAGTATATCGTGATCCTGCTCCTGTCACATATACCATAAAGATTGTTGACCCTGCTGGTTTGGCTCAGTGGGAGGTAATATCATCATGTAAATCTGAAGCCTGTGATGAGCATGATAGTAAACCACGCTTTGCCGACATCACTGACGCTAACGGCCGCATGCACTTCCTCACCAAGAGTTCTTACATCGAAGGTACTGATGCAGGTGACATTTATGGTGGAACTATCATAGACGGTGTGCCTGGCATCACCCTCACAGTAGGTGCACCACAGGTAGATGGAGGCGCAACAGCAGACTGGGAGGCTGTTGCCACAGGCGAGGGCACACCAAAGTGCTGTAGCCACGAGACACGCTCCGTCATCGTAAGGTCAAAGGCCATACTGACATTCGACGAAGACAATGACGTAATACCTATGGATGGTACATTCTATAAGTTCTCTCCTACGGTCAATGGTTTCCTCACCGTCGATGCTAAGTTGTACAAGACACACACCATAGTGCTCATCGACGGCGCCAGCGACAAGGACAACGAGATAGACGAGATACTCAAGGTATCAGAACTCACTACGGAGGAGAAGAATGCTCTTATCGATGCCGGTACTACGACATTCGATGTTACTGGCAACCTGCTGGGCGACTACACCTTCAAGAAACCCCTCATGGCTGGTCACGAGTACTACCTCTATGATGTCACCAGAGGAGACTCTCTCAATCTGCACGGTTTCAGCTATCAGCCAGCATTCATCATCGACCGCAACACTACCAAGGCTGAGTCTGTGACACCGCTGAACGCTACAACATTCATGAATGGTCTAGCAAGCGACATCCCTACCCTGCTTGATGCCAATGCCTCTAACGAGAAAGTGACGTTCACCGTCACCGACGAGGCCCAAAGCACAGGCGAGACTCCAAGCAACTATATTACCGTAGGCGAGCACACGGGAGTGATATCACCAAAAGCCATGACGCTGAAGAATGGCAGCATCTTCAAACTGCGCGTGAAGGCTGAAGTGGCTTCCACTGATGCTTCTCTTGGCTCTTGCGTTACTAAGAGCACATACTATCATATCTCCATTGTGGATATTCCTACTTACGCCATCGGCGCCGATGCTACTAAGTATGCGGAATTTGCTCCTGGCACCAAAGTTTCTACTGAGAATATCAAGACCGACATTGTTATGACATTCGGTGGTTGGGATGAGACAGAAGACGGTACTGACGACCAGTATCACTACAATGACAAGGATTATGCTGACAAGTGGGAATACAAGAGTAAGGCTGGTGCTCACAGCCGTATCGGTAGTGAACTGTCTGATGATGACCTGACTTACAACAAGACCATCGACGGCTTCGAGTACTTCTCTGCCGGCAAGAACAACCCTGTCGATGAACTGAACAAGGGTTCTCTGCAGAACGAATATAAAAGTGATGGTGTAACTCCAAACGACCGACCATTTAATAATGGTGTATATACCTATGCTTCTGGCCGTAACTACGAAATCAACGACGAGCAATACTACAACACCACCTATAGACTGCCTTGTCGTGGTTCGTTCCTCAAGTTCGAACCCCGCGAGAGTGGTATCCTGCTGGTATATCTTGTGCAGAACGGTTCGTGCGACTACCACGAGGGTCTCACCGAGGTGGGCAAATCATATCAACTCAAGTGGCGACCACTCTATATCACCGATGAGACAGGTCTGCCAGTAGAGATGGTAAATAGTTTCGGTGACGTAGGTCAGTTTGTGCCTACTGGTAGCGATGCCACGCATCAGGGCTCATATACTCTCGGCATATCACGTTGCGGCAAGAATCCTGACGCAGTAAGGGATGCATGGGACTACGCCGGAGCTGATGGTGCCAATAAAGAAGATGGCTGTGCCTTTGACTGGAGTCTCTTCAAGGGAACTGCTGGTGACCGCGAGGATCTGCTTAAAGCATGGCCTGCCAAGGGTGAGCGTCAGAGTATCATCCGACTTGACAATGGTGGCTTTGTACTGCCTCACAAGGCTTACGTGCGCTACTCCTTCAACGTGAAGGCCGGTAAGACTTACTTCGTATTCCAGCCAGGTAGTAAACCTGAGTTTGGCGGTTTCTCATTCGTGCCAACGGGCTTCCCTGACCAGTGTAAATATACTCTTGACAGTGACACCACATCATATAAGTTTAACACCAACAATCAGGAGAAGAATATTGCTGACGGTGCAGCCAATGCAACGGAGGTTAGCTACACTGCAAACAGTGCCTATACCACAGCGAGCAATCCTGACCCACAGGCACTGATATCAGACCGTGACTTCGCTACTACCAGATGCAAGGATTTCGCTTGGGATAATGTAAGTTCTCGATTCACCACAAATAAGGAGAACCTTGTCTTGACTATCAATGATATTGTATATAGCAAGCGCTCTACAAACGCTGCAACACGCACCTTCACCAGCGGTGACTGGGAGAGCATCTGTCTGCCTTTCTCTGTGAGCGAGCCCGAGATGAAGCGCGTCTTCGGCGACAACTACATCCTTGTGACTTGCGACGGTGTGACTGGCACTGACGACCGTCTGCACTTCATACGCCACGCCAACCAGTACATCGAGGCTGGACGTCCATATCTCATCAAACCATCTAAGAGTGGTACTATGGCATTCCGCAATGTCACTATCGAGGGTGCTACCAATATCAAGAAGTGGGATGGCAGTGCTCTGGTAAACGATGGAAGCCTGCACATGAACGACACGGCACGCTTCAAGGTAGATGTCAATGGCGAGTACACCTTCAAGGGCGTATATAAAAAGACTCCTATCTCTCAGAATGCATATATGATAGCAGGCACAGGAGACAACAATGGTCTGCATCCTACCAGCAACGCTGGAGCAATAGGTGGATACCGCGCATTCTTCGAACCTACTTCACCTGCCGTAGCACAGAATACGCTGAAGGCATACTTCGTCACCGACCTCACCAACCGTGCTGAGAAAGTGGGTGATGAGCCAACTGGCATCTTCACCATCAGTGCTGACGGAGAGATAAGCGACGTACCTACCGATGCTGGCGTATATACTATCAGCGGACAGAAATTGAGTGATAACCCTATGGGCTTTAACACAGCTGCAAAGGGCATATATATAATTAATGGTAAAAAATACGTAAAGTAAAATGAAAAAGAGATATATAAGCCCAGTAGCTACATTCGAGTGGATAGAGGAGGAACTGCTCATCAGCCCTTCTCATACCACTACCACTAACTTTGCACAGGACCCTTCCCTCACCAATGACGACCAGGTCGTAATATACGATGACGACCCAGTTGATCCAGGCAACCCTGGTGGTGATGATTGGGAGTAAGGAGTGCCCGCAGAACACTTTTTTGCGGAAAAAGATTGCATATATGCAACATTTTTTGTACCTTTGCAATCGCTTTCAGGCAATCGGGATGTAGCGCAGTTGGT
>CAJODK010000044.1 GCA_905233245.1 uncultured Prevotella sp.
GTGGAGGCAGCGTCCGTCAGACCACCTGCCTGAAGGATCAGGTCTTCGATGGTCATGTTCTCGGCATACTCATACGTGCCAGGGAAAATTACCTCGCCATCGATAGTCAGCGTACGCAGATTCTGGTGGGCAGCCAAGGTGGGGATAAACAGGACGTCCTCATTCTGCAAAGGAACGTCGGCAGCAGTGCCGTTCATGATGGCCTCAATATCCACGGAAATCACCTCCTGAGTGCGGTTGGGCTTCATGCGCCGCATCACGGCCCGTGAGGTCATCGCCTCCTCTGTCAGGCCCGAGGCCATCTCGATGAGGGAGCGGACACTCGTGACCTTGTCGCCCAACTGGTACATGCCGGGACGGAACACAGCACCCTTTACCTCGACCATGTTCTTATAGCGATTGATGATGGAGTCGACCATCACGGAGTCGCCGTCCTCCACCTTAAAGCTGGCCAGGTCGAACTCCTCGACATTATAGACGCTCTTCATCTCTTCGCTCTTACGCAGCACACGAAGCAGCTTCTTATAGGCGTCGCCCGTGAAGCCACCGCTATACTTCAATAAGGTGGCAAGACTCTCCGAGTGGCGCATCTCATAAGCCATCGGGCGCTTCACGCGGCCGGTGATGTCTACAATACAGTCGTAGGTGCCAACCTGAATGACATCGTTGTCCTGCAGACGGACGTTGCCTGCCAGGCGCCCATTGAGGATGAACTCATAGATATCGACCACAGAGATCTGGCGACCCTGACGGAACACCTTGATGTTTCGCAGTGTACCCAGGTCGCTGATGCCACCTGCCATATAGAGCGCATGGAACACGGTGGCAAAGGCAGAGAGGGTGTACGTGCCGGGGACCTTCACCTCGCCCATCACGTTGACCATGATGGTACGTGTCTGGCCCAGCGTGGCCTTGATGTCGGAGCTCTCGAAGTAGCTACCAAGCTTACTGCGGATGCGCTTCTGTGCAGCCGCCATCGTGAGACCGCTGACATGCACGGGACCGTATTCAGGGATGGTGATGTCGCCATCGGGACTGACCGTCAGCGTCATGCTCTCCTGAGAGGCGCCATAGACGTCGACAATCACCTGGTCGCCGGGGCCCAGCACATAGTTCTGCGGGGTGGCGATGTTCATCTGGGGTTCGAAGGAGAGGTTCTTATTATTAAAAATGTCACGGCCAAAGACGCGCTTACCATTATGTGCCGTCTCAACCTGTAACGAATCGGAGAACTCGACCTCGGGAGTCGCATTGTTGACACGCATGCGAGTGGACTCACCTATTCTGCCTTCAGGAGATGTTGTAAGGCTTCTATCGTCTTCCTGCTTGTTGTACTGCTGACGCAGACGCTGGATCTGTGCCATCGTGGCACCTCGTTGCAGAAGGGCCTTGGCGATATCGGCATCGGGGGTGCCGGACTTCTTCTCCTGCAGAGCATACTTCACCACCTCGGCATCACTCATGCTCTGAGCATAGGATTCCGTCATACTGCATAATGACAGAAAGGCAACAAATAATAACTTCTTCATATGTACCTGTTCAATATAATTGTAAGCAAAAGGAGGGGGACACCGCCAAAATGACAAAAGGCAGCGACCAAATTAGGTTATTCGATATAGTAGTTCTCCTCACAATCCTTACTGACATCCAGTGTCGGCTATGATTCGAATGATCGGAATAGCCGCCATCCGAATCAACATGTCAGCAAGGACATAAAGAAACGAAAAAAGCGTGAGTCTGTCTCTGCCCGTCTGTATCTTAGGTCCTAGGAAAACCTCTCCAATAAACAGACAGAATGACACTCACGCCGTTGGAATATAAATTGCCCGTAAAGCGTGCCTGAGGCTGATAAGGCCTCCGCACGCCAACGGGAATGTATTCCACACCCGTAGTATCAGTTCTGCAATGTTCTTGATTGGAGTCGTTGAATTTCCTAGGTTCAAGATACCAAAAACAAGCGTCACATGACACTATTCCACAAAAATTTGCAGCCCCCGCCTTCACCACCTACATGGTATAGCTGAGTGCCACAATGCAAAGGTAGGCAATTTATTTGAAACCACAAAATTATTTGAGGTTTATTTCTTTTTATGCATACTTTATTGATTTTTCTTTTGTTGACTTTGCTCAAAAAAAGCTTTATACAATGGGATGCTAATGAGGGATATTAGTCCAAAAATCCCCTTCCGATTGGAAAGGGGATTTCTCTTTATAATATAATAATGTGTAATTATCGTATCCTGTCCATGGATCGGACGAGTTTCTCGTCGGCATTGATAGCGCGACGAGCCATCACGTAGAGGATGAATGCGATGATGGGGAGCACTGCAGGCCATGTGGGACGGAAGGAAACCGTACCCCAAGTCTTGTCGCCAACAGTCTGACCAACCACAAAGTAGCATGCATACCATCCCACGATGAGTAAGGCATTGAAGAGGCAGAACAGCGCCTGTACCTTACGATTGTGATAGAGGAAGATGGCGTAGGTGCCCAGCACAGCTGTAGGCAGCAGAATGGCCATGAGTGGCCATGTGTCGAAATGGTGCTTACCCAGTGGATCAGTATACCAGAGGTTATACACACGTGCTACCTCCAGACCTGCAGCCTTAAAGGAACCTATCTGCATACAAAGACAAATGACGGTCATAATAATGGCCGCCAAGAGATAAAGTGTTTGCTTACGCTGAATCATAACGTCTTAGTTCTCCTGATTCTCACGAGAGGGATCACGCCAGTATACCTTGTCCTCTACAAACTCCTGAGTAGCGAGCAGTGTGGGCTTCGGCAGCTTCTCGTAGTAGCGTGAGATCTCAATCTGCTCACGGTTCTCGAATACCTCCTCCAGTGAATCGCTATAGGAAGCAAACTCTGCCAGTTTCTTCGACAGGTCTTCCTTGATCTGCATACTGATCTGGTTGGCACGCTTTGAAATAATAACAACACTCTCATAGATATTGCCAGTATCGGCGCAAAGATCCATGATGTTGCGTGTAACGGTGTTTACGGGTGCTTTTGACTTCTTGTAATCCATTGTTTTATTTGACTATTTACTATTTGACTATTTTGCTATTAGACGATTCTAGTCTTTGATGACTTTCTTGCATTTGGCGATGTACTTCTCGGCTATCTCTGCGTTCTTCGACTCGGGGAACTCATTGATAAAGCCGTAGCACTCATCCTCGGCATCACGATAACGCTCTAAGCGCTTCTCCTCCGAACTGTTCTCAGCCAACTGGAACTTGCTCTTCATAATGAGCAGCATGAATTCCTCGCGCTGATCGCAGTAAGGATAGTTCTTCAGGGCGTTCTGAGCCGTCACGATGCATGAGGTATAGTTACTCTCCTCGTTTGAGTTGATGTTACCAAAATAACCTCCGAGGTTGTAATAGAGCTCGGCAGAGAGCAACTCCTTCTGAATAAGTTTGCCATGCAACTCATAGAGACGCTCCTGAGCCGCAGGACGCAGCTTTGAGTCAGGATAGAGGTCGATGAACTGCTGATAGGCATTGATGGCGCCATTCGTGGGACTCTGATCCAATCGGGGCTCTGGTGAACTCTGGAAGAGCGACTGACCTACATAGAAGGCAGCAGGCTCGGCATAGATTCCACGTGGATAGCTGGAGCCATACTTCTTGAAAGTCTCAGAGGCAGCCTCGTAATCGAGGTTGCAGTACTGGGCCATACCAAGCATATAGAGAGCCTCCTGAGCCTCATCACTACCCTTCTTGATGGTGACGAGTTCTTCCAACAGTGTTACTGCCTGCTGGAACTTGCCACGCGCAAAGGCTTCCTTAGCATATTCGTACCTGGCTTCAGCATCGCCGTACTTATAAACGCTATTGAATTCCGAAGCGCAACTGGCCATCAGCAGGGCCACACATGAGAGTATAATGATACCTTTCTTCATTTCGGGGTGCAAAGTTACACAATTTTTGCCACGGAATACACGGATTACACGGATTTTTTGAAAAAATTAATAATAAATAGGAGAAAATTGACCTATTTGAGACTTTTTTCATTACCTTTGCAGTTCAAACTTCGTTTAAATGGGAAAATTCATACTTACATCAGACTATAAGCCGACGGGTGATCAGCCCGAGGCTATCCGACAACTCACAGAGGGACTGGAGCGTGGCGACAAGGCTCAGGTGCTGTTGGGTGTCACAGGTTCGGGAAAGACGTTTACGATGGCAAATGTCATTGCCAACCGCAATCGCCCCACCCTGATTCTGAGTCATAACAAGACGCTGGCAGCCCAACTCTATGAGGAGATGAAGGGTTTCTTTCCGCAAAACGCCGTGGAGTATTATGTAAGCTATTATGACTACTACCAACCAGAGGCTTATCTGCCTGCTACTGATCTATATATAGAGAAGGACCTCTCCATCAACGACGAGATAGACCGATTAAGACTTTCAGCCGTATCTAACTTATTATCAGGAAGAAACGACGTGATTGTTGTATCATCGGTTTCATGCATCTATGGTATGGGTAGTCCTGTGGCTTTGCAGGAGAATGTGATAGAACTCCACGTTGGTCAGAAGTTGGATCGTAACGCCTTGTTAAGAAAACTCGTACAGAGTCTTTACATCCGAAACGACATTGACCTGCAGCGAGGCAACTTCCGCGTGAAGGGTGATACGG
>CAJODK010000045.1 GCA_905233245.1 uncultured Prevotella sp.
ATTCTCACCACGAGCTAATCCTTGGTCGGCTGATTTTTTATACCAATAGAACGCTTGAGCGGGATTTCTCTCTACTCCCTTTCCGTTCTCATAGCACCACCCCAAGTTGGCCTGACCATACATATTGCCATTTTCTGCCCCTTTACGATACCAATAGATTGCCTGGTTCATGTCTTTGGCTACACCATCACCCGTCTCATAGGCATAACCAACATCCACTTGGGCTCCAGCATCACCAGCCAGTGCCTTGTCAATGCTTTTTTGATAAAGACCTTGACCCCTTACCATGGTGGATAGGGCCAACAGAACTATTGATAAAAGAATTCTTTTCTTCATGCGTCGTCAGTATTTCTTTTATTCAGATTCTTGGTATATATCCATAGGGCGATGCCGAGGATGAGGAGGAGGGCAAAGAGGAACAGCTTCTGTAATTTCTGGTTAGCCTCAAAGGACATGTAAAACCAGACGACATCAAGAAGGAAGATGGCGAGACCACCACACAGGCAGATGGCTCCTGCAGAGATCTTATTACGGAGTGGCGCGCCCTCCTGTCCCTTGAAGACAGCGCGAAAAATGCCCCCTGTGACAATCAGGGAACTGACAGCACATCCTGCCAAGACCAGATACCACACCATCTTCTTGCGCTCACGCTCCTGCTCCTGTTGTTGCAATTGTATCTCCAGTTGCTTGAACTCATCCAACTGCTTCCTCACGTCCTCCGTAATATAATCCTTGTACAGGCTGTCGGGATTGAAATCCTGAGCCGTTGCCATCGTGGGCAACAGCATCATTAGGAATATGAGCAGATAGGACTTCATCTTTGGGGGGCTATTTCAGTTTCATCTCCTTCCAATTACCTTCCAGCGATGTTGCGACACTGATGGTAGGAGTCTGTGGTTTACGATTGACGACTACTGACTGCTGCTGCACTTTTGTCTTGATATAGCTGCTCAGTTCACCCAGCGTACAGTTACCCTTCGTATCGCGCAACTTCTTCAGGAGGAAATACGTAAACATGCCGTGCTCCTTCTCTGCATAGGGAAACGCCGTCTCATCACCACTGGCGGCAGTCATCACCACCATCTTGCCATGAGGCTCCATAGGCTTCGCCTTGATAGCTACGCCACGGGCGGCCATCAGCATACCATCGCCTCTGACAGCGCCACTGAAGCAGGCATCCATCAGTACGACGACACTTTTGGCATTCATGGCTCCCAGTTCATTATAAAGTTTGCTGACAGGGTAGCAGAAATGGGTCTGACGCCCATCCACATCGATAGGCAACAGATAGGCGTCTTTATCCTTCTCGTCAGGAATGCCGTGCCCAGCATAATAGAACACTACATTGATATCCCCACTGTATGCTTTGGCGATATCCTGTATATCCCTGACGGCACTCAGCATCATGGCATAGGTGGCATCCTCATAGATGCGGACATTCTTCTCAGGCAGTCCTAACGTCTTCTGACAGTATTCCGCAAAAATCCGGGCATCGTTCTTGGCGTAGTCCACCTTTCTTACCATCGTATAGTTCTCATTGCCGATAATCACGGCAAAGGTATTTTCGTCCTCCGAACCTGTTATGAGGGGGATATCCTTATCAACATCCGAGACGATGCGTGGGGCTACTGTCACCTGCGGCGCTGTAGTTTGCGGCGTTGCCTGTACCATCATCGGAGTTTGATTTGCAGGCTTGTCGGTGATGATTCTCGCATATTTCATCAATTCCCTTGCCCTGCCTTCCAGATGTTTCGGCACATAGGCCAGTGTCAGGTTCTTGCTGTAGCGGAAGGCATTGTCACCGATGGTTTCCACGCTCTCAGGTATGGTAATGGAACTAAGTAATTTACAACCGAAGAACGCTCCTGGTCCGATGTTTTTTACCGTATTGGGAATCTCGACGTATGCAACGTCACTCATATAGAACGCGCCCTTTCCGATACTAGTAACGACATATTCCTGTCCCTCATACGTGATTTTCCCTGGAACAATAAAATGTCCTCTGTAGGGATTGCTCATATTACGTTCCAGTTCTGCCTCCTTGGTCAACGTATTCAGTTCAAACTTCATACCGTCCACCTTTACCTTGAGAGGTTTCTGTGCACAGACAGCCAATGGCAACATGACAATCAGGAGTAAAAATGACAGTTTCTTCATAACTAATTGATGTCTTAGTACAAAGTTTTCGCTATTTCTCTATCGTTATCGGAGTCATCCGCAGGTTCATGTCATTATCGCGCTTGCGACACTTGGCGAGCCATCGCTGGAAGTCCTTAGCATGGAGTTCGCGAGGCAGTCCCTCGTCAATGCTGCTGTCCGTTGCCTTAGCAAACTGATTGGGGGAGAATATGACGTATATCTGATTGTGCTCCGATGAGCGCTCTGTAGTCATGACATATTCATCAACGAGCATCTTCTCCTGAGCTGGTGCTGACTTCTCATCAAAGAACAGATAGCGTTGATTGGCCTTCACCTGATAGATACCATCGTACTGGTTGCGATAAGGCAGCAGGCAGAATGCCTGGTCTTCAGCATCTACAAGATAGACGGCGAGATAACCGCTGACAGGGCTTTGGAAGAGCAGATAGAGGTCGTCACCACTGCGAAACTGGTCACTCTCATATTTCGCCTCCCTGCCATTGCGCAGAATGCGGGCGGTGAAGTCAATGTCCGAAGAGACTATCTCGCGCGCCTTACCCTTCACACGACAGGTTACTACAAGCATATTGCCCTCATAGCGAATGCCATACTCCGGTTCACCAATGGTCTCAAGCCATTCGCCTTTCACTTCTACGCCACCAAGCGAGAGCATGTCAACGGATGACTTACCGTCTTTGTTCTCTATTCTTGTGATATCCGACTGAGTAACGTTAGTGCCAAAAGCATCGGCTATGGCCTGCGTTTGCGCGCGCGTAAGAGCCGTACGACGAGCCTGCTCCAAAGTGACATTCTCTGGGGCATAATAAGTATATTCCCCCTCCACCGTCTCAATCTTCTGTGCTGAGGCGGCAAGGGAGAATAAGATTGCAAATATGGTTAACAGAATACGCATCACCAGCCGAGGAGTTGGTCAAGTTTCTTGCCAAGTTCGTCACCTTGCTTCTCAAGGTCATCACGAATAGCCTTCTTTGCAGCACTCTTGGCCATCTTGGCACTGTAGGCTATCTGCACACGCACTTCCTTATTCTTGTTAGGCAGAGTGCGATACATCTCGATAACGGTTAGTGTACGACCTATGTTCTGTGATATCAGCTGCTTGCTGGCTGATACAGTCTTAGCTACAGATACTGCTTCTTCGGGCTCCAACTGTTTGTTGTCCACATTGTTCTCTATCAGGGCAGTAATCTCGGTCTGTATCTCGCCGGCCAGATTCTGCTTTGCAAGAGCAATAGCCTGTATCTTTGCAGCATCATAATTCTGACCAATGGACATAGCCTCGCCCATCACCCACTTTGGGAACATGTCATCGTCTATCTCATACTTCATCGTATAGACCTTGTCGAGCTGCTTATCGATAGGCAGAGCACCAGGAGCCACCTGCCAGCCCTCTTTCTTCAGATTCTTAGCCTCCTTGCGAGCAGCCTTAGAAGCCTTCTCGTTTAGTTCAGCCTTAGTCATCTTCTTCATTTCCTTACGCTCCTGCAACTGCTCCTTCGTAATCTGAGCCGAAATGGTCTGTGTACTGCACAACAGGAATACGCCAACGGTTAGTTTCAATAGATTTTTTCTCATAACATTTACATTAATAGGTTAATAACTGTGGACAAATTTAAGCATATTTCTCTGTTCCTCCAAATTTTTTCACAACTTTTTTCACATTGTCTTTACGTGTGCGCACATGACACGCCCCATAAAGAGCTTATTTTTGCCCATTTCATCGGAATTTTTCGTTAATAACATTGCTTTCAGAAGAACTATTAACCGAAATCGAAAAAAACACAATCTGAGGGAAATCACACGATCAAAGTGGTCATGGTCATTTGGTCATTTTCGATTTTGACCAAAATGACCTTGACCAAAATGACCACCACCCGTCCACGCAGAAGCATAGCTACAGCCTACCCTAGCTAAGCAACCGCCGCCCCTTGCTTAGCAATAGCATTTTTTTTCATTTTTATGAAAATAAATCACCAAAACATTCGTAGACCGCAATCACAATGTAGTACCTTTGCAGTAACCGATAAGCTAAGCGTTCTATTTTTACGAATATCAAGGTTGTTGGGAATGATGAGGTTATTACGGGTAAGATAGCGTAAATCATTGATATTGCGCCTGTTTGCTGTCATTTGCACTTTTGAGATTCTTTCGAATTGGAAAGAATGTTGAGCCTGTTCCGTTACCTAA
>CAJODK010000046.1 GCA_905233245.1 uncultured Prevotella sp.
GACGGAAAGAAAATAATAAGATAGAGATATGAAGAATCTTAGGAACATACTACTACTTATGGCAGCAACGACCTTAGTTGCTTGCTCGGACAGTGACATAGAGAGTGTTGCTGGTGTTTCTGGAACATCTCAGGGGGAAGATAACCCCGTGGTGATAGGCACCATGTCCAGCGTGGCTGACCTGATATATGGACCAGGTGATGAAGCCCCTGAGTCAACGCAGTCTCTGCAGTCGAAATCACAGATGTATTATGACCGTGTGGCAAACTTACAGAAGACAACATGGGTGTCGGGAGACAAGATAGGTATATTCTCAGAGAAAGACGATGATGTGCAATATGCTTTCGAGGTAGATGATAAGAATATCACAGAAAGCGGTTCAACGTCTTCTGGCATCTTCAAACCTGTAGATGAGGAAGGACCATATCCTATTGAGAAGACTGTGATGTACTATTCCTACTTCCCGTATAACGCAGATGTGTTCACATATAATCAGGTGCCGGTATCCTATGCTGGTCAGGTTCAGACGGCAAATGAGCAGATGTGGTACTACTACAACAGAACAGTAGATGATAATGCAGCCAAATTCCTTGAGACAGAGAAAGCTGCGGCAGCGCATCTCGCTCCGTATTGCTTTTTGGCGTCTAACGTGACATCAACTGAAGGTGCCCATGTACACTTCCACTACCAACACTTGGGAGCAATGGTGCGTTTCTATATGTATGCACCAGGTACACCATCAGCATATCCTGCTACACCAACCGAACTATTTGTTGACTCCATACAGGTGGTGAACAATTCGAAAAAGTTCTTCGTAGAAGGTAAGATGAATATAAACTCTAAACAGTTGCATTCACCCACGAAGGAGTCAAATGCGATTTCACTGAAGTTTGACCCTGCTATTGATATGGCAAACTATAGCGACCCCGATTCGGCGTCATACCGTTATTGGCGAAAAACTAATTCAACAAATCAGATTTACAGTTACATCATGGCATATATGATGATTGCTCCCACAGACCTGACAGATGTTGATAACAGCAAACTCTATCTCTTAGGCAGAGAACCTGCATACTACACCCTTGAGGAGTATAATGCGGCAAAAGGCACGTCTTTGGATGCAACGGCTTATGATGCACTTGCAAAGCATAAGAAGATAAAAATCTATGAAACCAAGGCTGCATACAATGCAGATCATGACCCCGATTTTGATGGTACTCCTGAGGAATATAATGCCAAGACATTGGGATTCAAACTGAAGGATGCTACAAGAAAATTCTATGTTGCAACGCTTTCTAAGCTGAACTTCGAGGCAGGCAAGCACTATCAGTGGAATGTTACTGAGGAAGCCAATGACGACCCTATCACCTTTGAGGAGATTACTATCCAAGAGTGGGAAGAGGGCGCTGGCTATAACAATGGTGGTAATGGTACCTCTGAGTGGTAAATAAAGGTATGACAATGAAAAAAGAGCGAAATATGAAAAACAGTTATCGTAGTAGCCGCAGGCTACGTATCGTAGCGCAGCGTATCGTAGTAGGCATCGCCTGCGTATCGTTGTTCTCATGCAGTAACGAGGACTTCCTTACGACAGCCTCTGACGAGACTAAGCAGGTGACGTTCAGTTTCGGCAATGACTTCATAGAGAGCAAGGGCTACCGTGCATGGAAGGATGGTGATCCGACTTCTATCGGCGTGCATGCCATATACAACCAGCAGTTGGCGTCAATGGCTAAGTTCTTTGACAACCAGCAGGTGACGTGGAATGCAGGCGAGAGCAAGTGGGAATACACCCCGCTGAAGTACTGGGCTGACTATACGTGGTGCCAGAGTTTTGACTTCTTTGGGTACATGCCGTATGTGGAAGAAGACGTTACGTTGACCAATCCAAGCGCTAACACTTTCACCCTGTCATACCCAGTGTCGCTGACTAACTCTGTCATTAACACAGTGGCCAATGTGCCTCTCATCTGTAATAAGCCTATACACAAGACGGTGACGGGACAGACTATCAGTTACCAGATGGACCAGACGCTGGCAGGCTTCAGACTGAAATTCGTGATGGCAGAAGTGCCTTTGGGCGACAAGATGGCCAATATACGTGACTTCGTGATAAAAGAGGTTCATGTAAAGGGCGCTGTAGAGACACTGCCCGTCAGTGGTACCGTGAGCCGTACCTATACATGGTCGGCAGGTGCGTGGTCAGCAGGCGACATAACATGGAGTTCACTCACCACCAATGCTTCAGCCTTAAACTACAAGGTGCCATTTGTGGATTATGACGGTGTGGGTACGATATATGGTAGCGATGGCGTGAAGGACTCTCTGCGTATAGGCTATAGTAATTCTCAGAGAAGTCAGTGGGGTGCGGACTTCTACGCCATTCCATCGGCAACATTCACCCCAACGATAGAGATTACCTACGACGTAGAGGTTGCAGATATCGATATGCCAGGTACTTTCACCAAGACACGTCGCAATCTCACAGCCTCGATAGAACTCAATAGCACCAACTTCGAGACATACACATCAGGTCAGGCTGGCGTGATGAATGATATCATCATCACCATAGCACCAGAATATCTCTATGTCTTGGCTGATGCCGATCAGAAACTTAGTTGGTTGAAGGTAGAATCCGGCGAGTAACCACTATCACAGGATATACAAAGAGCCGTCTCATGTGAGACGGCTCTTTTTTGCTTTTTTTTGTCGGGATGACCAGACTCGAACTGGCGACCACACGCCCCCCAGACGTGTACGCTAACCAACTGCGCTACATCCCGATTGCCTGAAAGCGATTGCAAAGGTACAAAAAATGTTGCATATATGCAATCTTTTTCCGCAAAAAAGTGTTCTGCGGGC
>CAJODK010000047.1 GCA_905233245.1 uncultured Prevotella sp.
TATTTACAATCATTGCAGCATTCTCTTGCTTTTGTCAGAGTTATGCACAACTTTCACCATTCGATGAGAACGCTCCCGTGGGTTGGGCTTCTATTGGATTGGAAGGAGGATGTACTGGTAGCAACAATCAGAACCCTGTTGTCGTGAAATCAGAGGAAGAACTGCGTGATGCACTTAAGGACTGCAAGGGTGGCAAGGCATCAAAGACTATATACATCAGTGGTAATATAGAGGTGAAGGAAAAACTACGTTACGACAAGGTAGCCAACTGCACTTTCTATGGTCTGCCTGGCTCTTCGCTCTATAATCGTGACCATAACGACAATGCTGATAATGCCGGTTTCTTCTTCTGTCAAAACTGGGAAAACTGCATATTCCGTAATCTAACTCTTTTAGGTGCTGGTGCATATGACATCTCAGCATGTGATAATATCCAGTTGGTAGAGTCCAAGAACATTTGGATTGACCACTGCGACATACAGGATGGAGTTGATGGAAATCTTGACGCAAAGACCAAGTCTGACAATCTAACCATTAGTTGGTGCAAATTCTCATACCTCATAGCCCCATGGCCAAAAGATGGCGAAAGCGATGACCACCGCTGCTCTTCTATGTGGGGCAGTAGCGACAACCGTGGTGATGACGAAGGCTATCTCAATGCTACTTTCACAAACTGCTGGTGGTATCATGGTTGCGGACAGCGTTGCCCTCGTATACGTTTTGGCAAGGTGCACATCGTCAACTGTCTGTGGGAGAATGGCACGGAGGATGACCAAGCACAGTATTGCATCGGCGTTGGACACAGTTCTAAGATGTATATCGAGAATGGTGACTTCTCTAAAACCGTTATCAAGCCCGGTCAGGAGAAGATGACTGGTCATAACAAGTATTACCTGCAAGATGATAAGAAATATCACTTCACTATGACAGGTTGCATAGGCGAAGAAGACCGCGTAGAGATAGGCAAAGGCTATACAGGTACACCATATAATCCTTATAGTGATACAAACTACAAACTCCGTACATATACCGCAGAATATGTAGCTGACATCGTAAGAAATCCAGAAACTGGTGCCGGTGCTACTCTTGACGAGGACCTTCTTGCTACTCGTGGTAATGAGCACTGGGGCGAATACACCCCTACAGCCATAAAAGGTGTAGCTGACAATAGCGAGGCTCAGGTAGTGGGCATACGCTACTACAATGCAAATGGTGCTCTGCTTGACGCTCCACAGAAGGGCATCAACATCATGGAGTTCCAGATGAGCGACGGTACTAAGGTGGTGAACAAAATAAATAAATGATCTAGTATATAAAGATGACGCGCACATTATATATAATAGCACTCATAATATCATTCCCTCTGACCATTCTGGCTCAGTTGTCACAGTATGATGCCAACGAACCGATAGGCTGGTGCACGCTCGGCGATGGTATCACTGGCGATGAAACCAATAACGTCTATCACGTCACCACATATGACGAGATGAAGAATGCCTTCAAGAAGATTGACGGAGTGATTAAGAATCGTACCATATATTTTGATAACGATATCTATGTGCCTGAGAAATTCTTTGTGGGACAGGCTGAAAACCTTACTCTTTATGGAAAACCAGGCACATGCCTATACAATCGCAAGCATACCGCAGACCAGGATTCTTCTGGCATCTTCTATTTCAAGGAGTGTAAGAACATCATTATACGCAACATTGTAATGGAGTGTGCAGGCGCATTCGACAACAGTTCAGCTGACAATATGCAGTTGGTAACCTGCAAGAATGTATGGGTTGACCATTGCGATTTCCTCGATGGTGTTGACGGCTGTCTTGACATTAAGACTGGCTCAGACAATATCAGCATCACATGGTGCCGTTTCCGCTATCTCCTACCCTTCTGGCCCGACGGCAAGGGTGGAGCCAACGACCACCGTTTCCCTCTGCTCATAGGTAGTGGTGACAAGAATACCGAAGATATCGGACATCTTAACACCACGATAGCCTACTGCTGGTTTGACGAGGGTTGCATGGAGCGTACACCCCGCGTCAGGAAAGGTAAGATTCACGTAGTCAACTGCGACTATACCAACGTAGGTGCCCACTATCTCGTAGGTCCTGGCTATCTCGCCAACATCTATGAAGAGAAGTGTGATATGACCTCTATTGACCTCAACCTGCCTAATAACTCAGACTATACCAAGAACACTCAAGACGGCTCAAAGACCCTCGAATGGAAGAACTATGCTACGGAGAAGAACTACAAAGACTTCAACATTACCATCACTGATGTACTTGGCGGACAGGATGTAAAAAAGAGTTCCGGCAGCCAACCCTTCTACAATCCCTACGATGACGGCAGTGCCGTTGGCGTAAAGGCATACGACAAAACCCTCGTAAAAGCCTTCGTTGAGGATGCCGAGACAGGTGCTGGCGCGACACTCGATGATGACCTGCTTGCCACTCGCGGCAACGATGAGCAACTTGAGCCTACAGGTATAGATAACCTCAACGCTGACACTAACCTTAACTTTATACCCCACAAGGTGATAGAAGACGGACACCTTATTATATATAAG
>CAJODK010000048.1 GCA_905233245.1 uncultured Prevotella sp.
TCATCCCTCATAGTTTACCTCCTTTCCCGTCCTTGATTCCATATATGTTTTCAGTTGTCGCAGAGCCTCCTTTGAAGCAGTCAGCATAAAGGCATGATGCAATGCCATATCCGCCATTATCAGTGTCTGTTTGTTCACATTGATTTTGAAAATATACTCACGGTTGATAATAAGCTGCTTGCCAATACGGATAAATGTCTCGGCCTCCTTGCCCAACTGATCCTCTATCAGCTGTTGGCAGTGAGCCAGATTCATGGTGAACACATGTTCCGACTTGTCATGCAGCACCATAGTGGAGTAATTGCCGTCAGAGAGGACATAAACCACCCTCTCCGGCTTCACCCTCACCAGTTCGTTAGCGTTAGATATGATTAGTACCTTGTTGCCCACAGCATTAAAAGATTAATAATATCCTATGTATGGAGGCACTTTACTTTGAACAAACTTCTCGTAAAACTTGGTCATCACCTCTATAAACTCATCAGGGAGACGTTTCACGACCTCAGTCTTAATCGCCTCAGGCACTCCACCGTAGTAAGCCTCTGCAATGCCACCAGTGATGGCACCCATCGTATCAGCATCACCACCCAGTGATACAGTCAAACGAATGGCACTTTCATAATCCGTACTCTCTAGGAAAGCGATAATTGACTCTGGCACTGTTTTCTGACAACTTTCCTCAAATGTGTACTTGGGACGAATCTCATCACAAGTGCGATTGAGGTCATATCCAAAAGTCTGCTCCACATACTCCTTTATCTCCTGCTTTGACTTTCCAGTTCTGGCTAAGAAGATACAGGCAGCCGTGGCTTGCGCACCTTTAATCCCCTCTGGATGGTTATGCGTCACCTCTGCGCTCCTCTTGGCAGCTTCCAACGTCTCTTCTAATGAGTCAAATGCCCATCCAACTGGACTAACACGCATAGCAGAACCATTGCCCCAACTATTGTAAGGTTTTGGTTCATCCATATAAAACAGCCATTCACAAAACATACCTCCATAGCCAGCGCCAGCATATCGATTCCCATAATCCAACATCACCCCTTGTATGCTATCCCCAGTCAGCAACCAATCAGCATTAGCCACAGTCATTACTGTATCATCTGTATGTTTGGATGAAGTTGTGAAGAGATCAAAGTCTGTACTCTTAACAGGCCAAAACTCATATACGCTACCTATCACATCACCAGCGATAGCACCCAGCAAAATCCCTTTATCTTCCCCCATATCGATATCCATAACATTATCCATTTAAAGCAGCTTTCAAAAGAAAACTACCAAATACACCGTAAGCATCCGTTGAAATACACGTTGTAGCAGTTGTAGTTTCGTTGTACCTTTGCAGTCGCAATAGTGCACAGAACTACAACTGTTATTGTTTTATGACCAAAGAAGAGTTTGAAGTATTACAACTGGACTTGCAGCAGAGCGGCAAGTCTGTCAAGGATTACCTGCATGATGCTGGCGTAAACTATTCCACCTATAATTACTGGCGTAAGAAGATGACCGGGAAAGAGTCATCTAAGCCAGGACTCGCTCCCATCAGTTTTAAACGACCACCTTCAGATCCTGTGTTTACTGGTGCTGTACCCTCTGGCGCAACACTTCTGTTTCCCAACGGCCTCCGTGCCCACTTTGGCAGTGGCACGGAGGATGTACTTCGCGATTTGTTGGACAAAAGCCTTGTGAGCCATGTTCTGCCTGAATGACACAATGCGGTATTATCTGTGCCCCGGGAGGACTGACATGCGGAAAGGAATCAGCTCTCTCTGCGGCGTGGTGCATGAGAAGATGAGAAGCGACGTACGCAATGGTGACGTGTTTATCTTCATGGACGGTGGTATGGTGATGTATGTGAAGCGCCTGGAGGCAGGACGCTTCAAACTGCCCGAGTATGACGAGAACACGCAGAGCTATCAGATGGAATGGCGGGATCTTGTAGTAATGGTAGAGGGTATACAGGAGTCTCCAGACCAGCGACTCAGGCGCCTTAGGGCACAACGGAGGGAGTATGTCGTCTAGGACGAATTCTATTATACATATATTACTGATTATTAGTGTTCTATAACACGAAATACTCTTTGTTCTCAGATATTTTCTGTACCTTTGCACTATATTTAAAAGGTACGGACAATGGAAGAAAGAGACATGCTTTTACAAACGATAGAGTCGCTCAACGCCTCTATCCGGACATTGTCCGAGAACCACAAGAAAGAAGTAGAGTCCCTGAACGCTCGTATCAAGGAGCTGACGGCCCAGGTCGCATGGCTGAACCGCCGGCTCTTTGGCCGCAAGTCAGAAAAGCTCCCCATTATCGACCCCAACTATCCCGACCTCTTTGCCGGCATGCTTCCTGATAATGCGCAGCAGATAGCTGATGCCCATGACAAGGCAGTGGAGGAAATCGTGAAGACCAAGGAAGAACGCCGTCGGGAGAAGAAGAACCGTATCATGATGGAGGACCTGCCAGTATTGGAGCAGGTGATTCTCACTCCCGACAATCTCGACACGAACCTCTATAAGAAGATTGGCCAGGAGGTGACCCGCATCGTGGAGCACAAGCCCGGCCAGCTTTATATCAAGGAGATCATCCGCGAGAAGTGGGGGCTGAAGAAGGGAATGAGCGGTGTACTGATTGCCCCCATGCCCCTGCTGCCTATCTACAAGGGAATCGCCGGTGCCAGCCTGTTGGCAGAGATCCTGCTCCAGAAATATGAGTACCACATGCCTTACTACCGTCAGATCAAGCAGTACAGCCACCTTGGCATGAAGGGTCTGACCGAGAGCACCGTGGACGGCTGGTTCAAACAGACTATGGAACTCTTGAAGCCACTTTACGAAGTGCTCAAGGCAGAGGTCATGAAAGCCGACTACGTACAGGCAGATGAGACCACCACGCCTGTCATCGACAAGGAGACCCACAAGGCTGCGAAGGAATACCTATGGATGGTGAGGGCAGTAATGGAGCGTCTGGTGCTTTTCCATTACGACCAGGGCTCCAGGGCGGGAGCGGTGATAGAGTCGCTGGCAAACAGATACAACTTTAAGGGCTACCTACAATGTGACGGTTTTGCGGGCTATGAGACGGCCTTCAAGACAAATCCCGACGTGCTCCTGGTCAACTGTATGGTACATATACGCCGTCACTTCGAGCAGGCGCTGGATGAGAACCGCCCGGTGGCGGAGCATGGATTGAAGGAGATACAGCACCTCTATAAGATAGAGCACATGTGCGACGATGCCCAGATGTCCTTTGACGAGCGCAAGGCAAAGAGGCAGGAACTCTCCAAGCCCATCATGGAGGCCATGAAACTGTGGATGGAGACTGAAGGGCTGAAGTACAGCGAGAGCTCACTCATCGGCAAGGCCATCACCTATGCCTATACCCGATGGGACAACATGATGCGATATCTCGATGACGGACGACTGCTGCTTGACAACAATCTTGCCGAGAAT
>CAJODK010000049.1 GCA_905233245.1 uncultured Prevotella sp.
GTCTATGACGCAGGAAGATGTCACTGCCTACTACGAGATGACGAGTCAGTTTGACGTGCCTTCGCTTGGCGATGACGACTTCGAGGAGATTGACCCCAACAGCAAGTTCACACAATCGCCCAATATGAAACCTATCTTTAATAAAAAGAAGCCGTTTACACTCTCAGCCAAGACAGGCCATTTTAATGAGGACCCACTGAATAACGGCGGCGAGGTGTATCGTCAGGTAAAGGGCGACTTTGTTGTGATGGCAACTATCGACGACGTGGAAGGCCTGAAGGACCATAAGATTACAAGTTACAACGATGGTGGTATCCTCGTCACGGATGAGAATGGCACCTATTATCAGTTAGGTGCTTTCCCACTCTTTAATTGCGGTAATATGTTCACCATCCTTAGTGCAGAAGATCGTCCGCAGTATCCCAATTACAAGGGCTATGAGCTGGACCGTGTCGCGGCAACCAACTCTTTGCCCGCACCAGCCCTGACGGCAAAACTTGGGAAAACATGCCAGGCTCACCCGTAGAGATTACTGTTGACACCCTCAGCATCGGTGCCTACCAGTCGACCTATACGGATACGCCTTCATGGGTAAGACTCCGCGACTACATCATCTACCAGTAAGAATATTTGCAGCAAAAAATTAAAAATAATCACAAACAACAAGGTATTTAAGAATAATTTTGTACTTTTGCATTCAAAATTCTAAAATCATCATTCAATGGACAAGAAACTGAGACAAGGTACGCTTTGTGTACAGGCTGGCTACAAGGCCAAGAACGGAGAACCGATCGAGTTACCTATCATTCAGAGCACGACCTTCAAATATGACGACTCTGACGAAATGGCAAAGTTGTTTGACCTCGAAAAGGAGGGCTATTTCTATACCCGTCTGCAAAACCCTACTAACGATGCTGTTGCAGCAAAGATTGCCGCATTGGAAGGTGGCGTGGGCGCTGTACTGACATCAAGCGGTCAGGCTGCTAATTTCTATGCAGTTTTCAACATCTGTGAAGCTGGCGACCATATCGTGACATCTAATGAAATCTACGGAGGCACCTACAACCTCTTCGGTGTGACGCTGAAGAAACTGGGCATCGAGAGTACCTTTGTATCCCCCGAGGCTAGCGAGGAGGAGATACAGGCTGCCTTCCGTCCGAACACCAAGGCACTCTTCGGAGAGACTATTTCGAATCCTGGTTGTGCTGTACTCGACATCGAGAAATTTGCCAAGATTGCACATAAGAACGGTGTACCACTGATTGTGGACAACACGTTTGCAACGCCAATTAACTGCCGGCCCTTTGAGTGGGGAGCCGACATCGTCACCCACTCTACCACTAAATATATGGATGGTATGGCTACTCAAGTGGGCGGTGTGGTAGTTGACAGCGGCAACTTCGACTGGCTCGGAAATGCCGATAAGTTCCCTGGTCTTTGCACACCAGATGAAAGTTATCACGGACTGACCTACGTAAAGGCTTTCGGCAAAATGGGCTATACCACGAAACTTGTGGCTCAGTTAATGCGCGACCTTGGCAGTATCCCAGCACCTCAGAATTCATTCCTGCTTCACCTCGGTTTGCAGACGCTACACCTTCGTATGGCCCAGCATTGCAAGAATGCCCAGAAGGTGGCAGAGTTCTTAAATACGAACGAGAAAGTGGCATGGGTTCACTATTGTGGACTGCCCGGTGACAGGGCCTATGCCCTGGGACAGAAATATCTGCCTAACGGAAGCTGTGGTGTGATCGCCTTCGGATTAAAGGGTACACGAGAGACTGCCATCAAATGGATGGACTCGCTTGAGATGATCAATATCGTGACTCATGTAGCCGATGCTCGTACTTGTGTGCTTCATCCCGCCAGCCATACTCACCGCCAGTTAAGCGATGAGCAGTTGCGTGAGGCAGGTGTCGCTCCTGACCTGATTCGCCTCTCTGTAGGTATCGAAGATGTGGAGGATATTCTTGACGATATCAAGCAGGCATTGGCAAAGATTTAACAAAATGTAACTTTACAAGAAAAATATTCGGTACTTTCCTTGGAGGGTATCGA